>JAFZOJ010000066.1 GCA_017550685.1 Treponema sp.
GGTTACGGTATCCGCCAGATCCGCTGCTGGGACTCTTGTATGTTCTCTGATTTTACTCAGATGGCTGCAGAAAACCCACGCCACACACAAAAGGAAAGAAGCCGCCAGCGCTTTATGCACAAGCTTGTTTACTACCCGATGGCTCACGAAGGCTTGTTCAGTTGTGTAGGCTGCGGACGCTGTCTTGAAAGCTGCCCTGTAAACATCAACATTGTTAAGGTTATTAAATTGATACAGGAGGTGGATGATATTTAGTCCTTTGTCATTGCCGTGCTCGACACGGCAATCTATAAAAAGATTATCGGGTCAAGCCCGATAATGACATACAGCTAAATAAAAATGCTTATGGAAAAAGAATCATTTATCCCTTACATCGGAAAAATTATAGACATCAAGCAGGAAACTCCTGACGTAAAAACCTTCAGTGTAGTTGGACTTGACGGAAAAAAATTGTTTGAACACATTCCTGGTCAGTGTGCAATGCTCATTGTACCGGGCGTTGGTGAATCAATGATTTCCATCACCTCTTCTCCTACTCTGGAAACTCACATGGAATTTTCCATCAAAAAGTGCGGCTGCGTAACAGACTGGCTGCACAATGCAGAGGTTGGTCAGCAGATTTGTCTCCGCGGACCAATCGGAAACGGTTTCCCTGTTGATACAAAGCTCAAAGGCAAGGACATTCTTGTAATTGCCGGAGGTATTGGAATTGCTCCTGTTCATTCTGTAGTAAACTACATGATGGACCACAGAAGCGATTACGGAAAGATTCAGGTAATCTACGGTTCACGCTCAATGGCAGATTTAGTTCGCCTTGAAGAAATGCAGAACGTATGGATGAAGCAGCCAAACTGCTCAATTGATCTTACAATCGACCGCGCAGAAGACGGCTGGGATGGTCACGTTGGCTTTGTTCCACCTTATGTAACAGAGCTTAATCCGGACCCAAGCATGACAGTAATCATGTGTGGACCTCCGATTCTGATTCACCTTTCTCTTGACGCACTCAAAAAGCTTGGCTTTAAGGACGAGCAGGTTTTCACAACAATGGAAATGAGAATGAAGTGCGGAATTGGTAAATGCGGAAGATGTAATATCGGTGACAAGTTTGTCTGCAAAGACGGTCCGGTATTCAGCTTTGATCAGCTCGGTGAATTACCACCAGAATACTAATTTTAATAAAAAATTCCGCTTGGGGTTGTTAAATCAACCCCAGGTTAATCGTTATACTACTATTAATTGGTTAAAATTTAACTTTACTTTTACTAAACCTTGTGGTACGATTAAATATAATAAGAAGTTTTTGCGAGGAAAGTTGATGAGTTTAAAAAAATTACCGGCTCTTGTCTGTACAATGCTTTCAATTTTTGTATTGCTTGCAGCCTGTAGTGGAGAAAACTCAGAATCTTCCTTCGAGGGAAATTGGTCCTACAGTTACGAACCAAAAGAACCTGCACTGGTAGTTAAAAATGGCGGTAAAGCAAAGTTAGATGGTAAAAATTTTACCTATACCGAAGAAAACGGTATCCTCAGGCTGTCAAACAAAGCCGGAGATTTAGCTTTTGCAAAATTTAAGAATGATGATAAAAAACACATCTTTCTTTTTAAGCACACAATCTACACAGGTGCAAATAATGATGGACTTATCGGTAAGTGGAAATCAGGAAAATGGTCTTTTGAGTTTACTGCAGGAGGAACTTTTTTAGAGGATGGCTATTTTCCAGGCTACTATTCCGTAGATGAAGATAATTCTACCATAGTTCTGGTTTATAACGATCAGTTTGAAAATACCATTGTTCCTTATGAGCTTAAAGGTAATAAGCTTATATTGGACTACCCTTGGGAAATGGTAAAAAAAATTAATTAGGATTTATGGCCGCCAGGTCAAAAAATAAATCAGGTGGCTTAGTTTCATAAGAAGGCATAAACCTTTGGAGAAACAAAAGCTAAAAAATTGATCCGAAAGGGTCGCAAGAAGTTTTTTTTATTTATAATAAGGAGGATAAAAAAAATGAAAAAAATTCTTAAAGTGTTGGGATTAGGACTTATGGTTCTCCCTTTACTTACAGGTTGTACAAAGAAAGATACAGCCAAAGCTGGTAGCAAGACAAAGCTCGAAATGTGGTGTATCGCTACAGAGTCTGACTCTAACCGCCATTCGTATGAAGAAGCTATCAAGACTGTTACAGCTGCTCATCCTGAAATTGAATTCACATGGGAAGCTTTTGAAAACCAGTCTTATAAGACAAAGATCAAGGCTGCAGTTGCTGCTGACGAAATGCCTGATATCTTCTTCACATGGTCATGTGCATTCATTGGTGACTTCGTAGATGCAGGTCGTGTTTACTGTCTCGATGATGAATACAAGAACTGGTCAAGCGAACTTGATTCAAAGATGCTTGGAAATACAACATTCAACGGAAAGCACTATGGTGTTCCTTTAACAATGAACATTGTTGGTCTTTTTGCTAACATGGACCTTCTTAAACAGGTTGGTTATACAGAAGTTCCTGGAACATACGAAGACTTCATCGCATGTTGTGATAAGCTCATCGCAAAGGGAATCATTCCTTTCGGATGTGCTGGTAAGGAAACATGGTGTGTTACAGAATATCTTGAATCTGTAATCGAAAAGAGCTGTGGTGCTAAGACTCTTGATGATATCTTCATGGGAAGAGCTTCTTGGAACAACCAGGATGTAGCTAACGCTGTAGATACATTCCAGGCTATGGTTACAAACGGATACTTTGATCCAAACGGTATGGCTCTTTCTAACGACGAAGTAAAGGCTAACTTCATGGCTGGTAAATATGCATTCTATATGAACGGTACATGGAACTGTGCTGACTTCGCTAACAACGCTGAATTCTTCCCAAAAGTAAAGGTTGCTGAATTCCCAGTAATCGATTCTTCAAAGGCTAAGCTTGGACAGCTCATTGGTGGTCCTTCAGACACATTGGCTGTTGCTAACAGCAGCAAGAACGCAGCTGTTGCAGCTAAGTTCTGTTTCGAACTCGGAAAAGAAATCTGTCACATTGGTTACCTTGATGGTTGTGGACTTCCAGCTTGGACACCATACTACAACACAGATTCTGTAAACGGTTTGACACGCGAAGTTCAGAAGATCGTTGCTGGTGCAGATCAGATGGTACTCTTCGGAGATACAGCTATGAGTGCTGACATTGCTCAGATTTACCTTTCTTACGTAGCTAAAGTTTACGGTAAGGAAGTAAACGGTGCTCAGTTCATCGCAGGTCTTGCTAGCGAAATCAAATAGTTTAGAAATCTAAAATTTTTCTAACTTAAGGGGGGACCTTTCCCATATATTTTATATAGGAAAGGTTCCTTTTTTAAAGGAATAATTATGAATAAAAAAGCTGAAAATCTTTTAAAACCACTAAATATTACGGCATTTTTACTTCCCGCTTTGATTCTTTTTATTGGAATCCTTATTGCCCCTATTATAATGTCTCTATATTACAGTTTTTTTGATTGGAAGGGATTTGGAAACAAAACTTTTGTTGGCTTTTCAAATTATATAGAACTTTTTAAAAGCAAGGATATAAACTTCCTTGAAGCGTTGAAAAATTCGCTGCTTCTTGCAGCTTTATCAGTATTTATACAGTTACCTATTTCCCTGGGTTTTGCTTTGGCATTGGGAAAAGGTATTAAGGGAGAAAGACTTTTTCTTTCTGTTTATTTTGCACCGGTTTTAATTTCAACTGTTGTAATTGGTCAGCTCTGGCTTAAAATTTACAACCCGGACTACGGTCTTTTAAATGTATTTTTAAGAAAGATTGGTATGGAAGAGCAGATTATGAGATGGACCGGAGATGTCAAAGATGTTCTTTGGCTTGGAAATAAGAAAATTGCGCTTGGTGCGGTTTTTGCTCCAACCTTGTGGCAATATGTAGGTTATCATATGCTCTTGATGTATGCAGGTGTTAAAGGTGTACCTCTTGAGCTTAGAGAAGCCGCTATGCTTGATGGTGCAACTCCGGGCCAGGTAAATAGATATATAGTAATTCCATACATCAAAAATATTATCAAGATTTGTGTTATTTTTGCGGTTACAGGTTCCCTTAAAACGTTCGACCTTGTATATGTTCTTATGGGAAACAGCCACCAGCACCTTGTTGAAGTTCCAAATACCTGGCTTTTCCAAATGCTTTACTTAAGTAACCGTTACGGCATGGGTAGTACAATAGCAGTAATGTTGATTATTCTTTGTTTTGCCTTTTCTTTGATTATTAGTGCAGTATTCAAGAAGGAGGATTAGAAATGGAATCCACAGTTTATAAAACACAGGGTACTGGCAATTATTTGAAATATTTTGTTTATGCAATACTCATATTCTGGCTTTTAATAAATGTTTTCCCTATTTACTGGATGTTTACCTTCTCGTTAAAAGATAACGCAGAAATATTCGGTGAAAATGTAGCAGGTCTTCCTCGTAAGTGGTTGTGGAGTAACTATACAACTGCTATGCGTACCGGTAAGATGGGAATTTATTTTATAAACAGTCTCATTATTGCTATTGCAACAATCGTAATCACTATTATTGCAGCAGTTATGGCTTCTTTTGCTATGCAGAGAATTATCTGGAAGGGACGACATTTAATGAATAAGTTCTTTATGTTAGGACTTACTATTCCTATTCATGCTTCTCTTATTCCTGTATACATTACTCTCAAAAAGCTTGGAATGCTTAACTCATATCAGGCTCTTATTATTCCTTATTCTGCCTTCTCTCTTGCTATGGCTATTCTCATAAGCATGGGCTTTATGCAGGATATTCCTATGGAGTTGGATGAAGCAGCTACAATTGACGGTTGCGGTGTCTGGGGTATATTCTTTAGAATCATTTTCCCTTTGATGAGACCATCAGTTTCAACAATCGGTATTTATACTTTCCTTCAGTGCTGGAATGAACTTATGTTTGCTACTACATTTAATAGTAAGCAGGCACTTAGAACACTTCCTGTTGGTATTCAGGCTCTTTCTGGTCAGCATACTACAAACTGGGGTCCTATTGGTGCAGCTCTTGTACTTGCAACCTTCCCTACTTTGATTGTTTATGTGTTCTTAAGCAAAAAGATTCAGTCAAGCTTTATGGAAGGTGCTATTAAGGGATAAAAAGCTTTCAAAGTTTTTATCCTGGTTCAGCGATTCATATGATTTCTTTTAAAAACAAGAGGCCGTAGTTATGAAACTACGGCCTTTTTGTCATTTGGTTTACTTACCTGCGGGGGTTTTAGGGGGCACAAGGCTCTTCGACAGGCTCAGGGACCCCACTTTGGCGCAGGGCCCTTCGAGAGCCTCAGGGACCCCGGGTATTAATTAATCCTGAAGAGCTTCGTAGCCTTCTTCACCGGTTCTTACCTTAACTACATTTTGAACATCGTATACGAAAATCTTTCCATCTCCGATGTGACCTGTGTAGAGAACTTCCTTGGCGGCGGTGATTACAAGATCGACAGGAACTTCGCTTACTACGATGTCTACCTTGATCTTTGGAAGCAGTGTCATATCCATTTCAACACCACGATACTTCTGGGTGTTTCCGTGCTGAACTCCGCAACCAAGGACGTTTGTTACTGTCATACCGGTTACGTTGATGTCGTTCATGGCAGCCTTGAGCTCGTCGAACTTGCTCTGGCGTGTAATGATAGAAACCATGTGGAACTTTGCATCCGGACGGCTTGTAGCCTTGGCAACTGGAACTGCCTTTTCAACCGGAACTGTACCATCGGAATCGCTGGCAGCAGCACCACCAAGCACCTGTGGAGCCATGATAAAGCCTGCATAGCTTGAATCGATACCGTGTTCAAGCTTATCAAGTCCGACAATTTCTTCTTCGCGGCTGGCACGCAAACCGTGGAGCTTCTTAATCAAAGTAAAGGTGATAATCATACAAACTGTTGTCCATGCAACAATTGAAACTTCACCAAGACACTGTACTCCAAAGTGCTTGAATCCGCCACCGTAGAATACACCATTTTCAACGTTGAACAAACCGTCTGATAAAGTACCCCAGATACCGTTTGCAAGGTGAACTGCAACTGCACCAACCGGGTCATCAATGTGGAGCTTAAGATCAAGGAACTCTACAACGATTACAACTATAATACCTGCAACTATACCGATTATGCTTGCGCCAAGTGCGTCTACTGTAGCACAAGTTGGTGTGATTGCAACAAGACCTGCAAGCGAAGCGTTGAGTGTCATGGAAACATCAGGCTTGCCGTTCTTTACCCAGGTAAAGATCATTGTTGTACAACATGCAACTGCAGGAGCAATTGTTGTAGTTGTAAATACTGCAGCAAGACCTCCTACACCAAGAAGCTGTGTACAAGCAGCACCGTTGAAGCCGTACCATCCGAACCAGAGGATGAAGGTACCAAGTGCACCAAGTGTCAAAGAGTGACCAGGAATAGCATGTACCTTTGTTACCTTTCCGTTTTCGTCGCGGTCATACTTTCCGATACGTGGGCCAAGGAAGATTGCACCAATCAAGGCAGCTGTACCACCAACTGAGTGGATTGCTGCACCACCGGCAAAATCAACGAAGCCAAGCTGAACAAGCCAACCCTGACTGTTCCAAACCCATCCTGCTTCGATTGGATATACAACTGCAGAAATTACTGCAGAATAAATACAGTATGCGCTGAACTTAGTTCTTTCTGCCATTGAACCAGAAACGATTGTAGCAGCTGTAGCACAGAATACTAAGTTGAATACAAAGCTTGACCAGTCGAGCTCTGCAAAGTTTGTAAAGAGCTGCCAGTTTGGCTTACCAATAAGACCAAAGAAATAGTTTTCGCTCATCATCAGGCCAAAACCAAGCAGCATGAACATCGGCGTACCAATACAAAAATCCATAAGGTTTTTCATTATGATATTTCCGGCGTTCTTAGCCCTTGTAAATCCTGTTTCAACCATCGCAAAACCGCACTGCATAAAAAATACAAGTGCAGCACCAATCAGGAACCATACGCTCCAAACTTCACTCATAATATTTCTCCTTTTCGGGCTTGAGTAAATCCCGACCTAAAAAAATGGCGCTGCAAAATGATCATCCATACGGATAATTTTTTACAGCGCCTTTGCTTAAAATCTAAATTTTTTGTTACAACTAATTATCGAACTGAATAAAGCAGATCTCCGTAGCTTGGGAACGGCCAGAGCTCTTTTGGTGTAATAACCTCAAGCTCATCTGCACAAGCTCTGAGCTCATTCATTGCAGCAAATACATGTTCGCGGTAGAACAATGCAATCTTGCTTGAATCAGCTCCACTTGACGCAAGTTCTTTTGCATCAAGCACTGCTTTTTCCAGTGCATCGGTTTTCTTAAAGATACAACCGGTAAGACATGATACCTTTTTAAGCATTTCGCTTTCGTAAGTTGAATCACATTCACCGCAGGCTGCTTTTTTAAGCCCGATTGTTTCTGCCAGTTTTGAAGCATATTTGCTTGCTGTAGGCAGAATGTCTTTTTTAGCCATCTCAAGCATTGTTTCAGCTTCGATGTTGATAATCTTTGAATAATTCTCATTATGAATCTCAAAGCGGCTTGTAAGCTCAACCTTGCTGTAAACACCAAACTTTTCGAACATCTTAACGTTCTTTTCGTCAAGAATATGTGGCAAAGCTTCTGGTGTAGACTTAAGGTTGTAAAGTCCACGCTTCTCTGCTTCCTTAACCCAGGAATCATCATAACCGTTTCCGTTGAAGATGATTCTCTTGTGATCCTTGATAGTCTTAAGGATGAGGGCGTGAAGGTCAGCCTTGAAATCCTTTGACTTTTCAAGAATATCTGCAAACTCGCTGAGCTCCTGTGCAACTACAGTGTTCAGGAATACGTTTGCACATGCAATTGATTCGTTAGAACCAAGCATACGGAACTCGAACTTGTTTCCGGTAAATGCAAATGGTGATGTACGGTTGCGGTCTGTTGTATCCTTGTTGAAGTCCGGAAGAACAGTTACACCAATCTGCATTTTTTCTTTTTCGTGTTTACCGTAAGGCTTGCCCTGTTCAATGCATTCCAGAATCTCACTGAGCTCATCACCCAGGAAGATAGAAATGATTGCAGGAGGAGCCTCGTTTGCTCCAAGACGGTGGTCGTTACCAGCAGATGCAACAGAAATACGGAGCAGATCCTGGTATTCATCAACACCCTTGATGATTGCACACAGGAACAAAAGGAACTGTGCATTCTGATCTGGTGTAGCACCCGGATCAAGAAGGTTCTTTCCGGTATTTGTGCTTATAGACCAGTTATTATGTTTACCACTTCCGTTTACACCGGCAAATGGTTTTTCGTGCAAAAGACATACCATTCCGTGTTTTGAAGCAACCTTTCTCATCATTTCCATTGTGAGCTGGTTGTGGTCACACGCAAGGTTTGTTGTACTGAAGATTGGTGCCAGTTCGTGCTGAGCCGGAGCAACTTCGTTATGTTCAGTTTTAGCAAGGATTCCAAGCTTCCAGAGCTCTTTGTTCAAATCCTTCATGAATTCCTGAACACGTGGTTTGATCATACCAAAGTAGTGATCTTCGAGCTCCTGTCCTTTTGGAGCTTTTGCACCGTAAAGTGTACGGCCTGTATAAATCAAGTCTTCTCGTTTTTCGTAAACTGATTTATCTACAAGGAAGTATTCCTGTTCCGGACCAACAGTTGTTTTTACGCTTTTTACAGCTTCGTTACCGTCAAACAACTTGAGGACGCGAACAGCCTGCTTGCTGATTGCCTGCATAGAACGCAGCAACGGTGTCTTTTTATCCAGAGCTTCTCCTGTATAAGAACAGAAGGCTGTCGGGATACAAAGGGTTCCGTCTTTGATAAAGGCGTAGCTTGTTGGATCCCATGCTGTGTAACCGCGAGCTTCGAATGTTGCACGGATACCTCCGCTTGGGAAGCTTGAAGCATCAGGTTCACCCTGTACAAGCTCTTTACCGCTGAACTCCATGATTACACGGCCACCGTCAACAGGTTCGATAAAGCTGTCGTGCTTTTCGGCAGTAATACCTGTCAAAGGCTGGAACCAGTGTGTATAATGGGTTGCACCTTTTTCTACAGCCCAATCCTTCATGGCGTTAGCAACTACTGTAGCAACAGAGCTGTCAAGTTTTTCACCATCCTCAATTGTTTTCATCAACTGTTTATAAGTTTCTTTTGGCAGTCGTGCTTTCATAACAGTTTCATTGAAAACATTTTCTCCAAAAATCTGACTAACTTCGTCCATTTTTTTTTCTCCTTTTTAAGTTCAATATATAAAAAAACGCTACGTTTACCGCTGCTCACCAGGAGCATTGTCTACGTAGCGTCTTTGCCGATTGTTAGTGTTTGTCGAGAGAGAGCATCCGGGTCAATCTTGAGGTACTAGACCCGGGTACTCCCGACAAACTTTAAAAACAAAAAAGGTCGCAGAAATAACATTTCTGCGACCTCATTGTCGTTTGTTATTTTGTTTATACTGTTTTATTTTTTCTTTGTCAATATTTTTTTAAATTATTTTTTAAAATTTTTTTTAATTCTTTCAACAGCTTCTATAGTACGCTCGTGCGAACCAAAGCCTGTAAGCCTTAAATAGCCTTCTCCCATCTTACCAAAGCCGCTTCCCGGGGTTCCGACTACATTACATTTTTCCAGAAGTTCATCAAAGAATGACCAGCTTGTAAAGCCTTCCGGGATTTTGAGCCAGACATAAGGAGAATTCTTTCCGCCGAATGCTTCAAAGCCTGCTTCCTTTACACCATCGTAAATAAGGCTTGCATTCTCTCTGTAGTAAGAAAGATTTTCCTGAATCTGCTTCTGGCCTTCTTCTGAATAAACTGCTTCTGCTGCTTTTTGAGTGATATAAGATACACCGTTGAATTTTGTGCTTTGACGGCGGAACCAGAGCTTATTTAATTCTACTCCTTCAAAAACCAGGGCGTGAGGGACTACTGTATATCCGCAGCGCACACCGGTAAAACCTGCAGTTTTTGAAAATGAACGAAGCTCTATGGCACAAGTCAAAGCCCCTTCAATTTCATAAATTGATTTTGGAATATTACTGTCAGTTATAAAAGCTTCGTAGGCAGAATCATATAAAATAAGGCTGTGATTTTTATTTGCATAGTCAACCCATTTTTTAAGATATGCTTTGTCTGCAGTAGTTCCTGTCGGATTGTTTGGAAAGCATAAATAAATTATATCAGGTGCAGCGACACTTTGTTCGGGCAGCTCCGGTAAAAAATTATTTTTAGAACTGCAAGGCAAAATCATAATTTTATTTTTGCGTCCGTTCATGATATTTGTATCAATATAAACCGGGTAAACAGGATCACAGATGGCAACAGTGTTGTCTACATCAAAAATGTCTCCAATATTTCCGCAGTCAGACTTGGCTCCGTCAGAAAGAAAGATTTCATCAAGCTGGATATTAATTCCACGCTTTTTATAATCCCATTCAAGAATTTTTTGGCGGACAAAATCATAACCCTGCTCAGGAGGATAACCACGGAATGTTTTTTCATCTGCCATTTCATCTACAGCCTTGTGCATTGCTTCGATTACTGCAGGACACAACGGTCGTGTAACATCACCAATAGAAAGCTTGATTATATCTGCATCCGGATGACTTGCCGCAAACTCGCGGGTTTTCTTATTTACTGTTGAAAAAAGATAGGATTCTTCCAGATCCAAAAAATTTTTATTTATTTTCATTTAATTCCTCCATTGTTACTCTGAACTTTTCCTGCATTATATATCTATTTGGCCGGTAAAGACTGTTTGAGCCGGTCCTGTCATAAATACACTGTCTTCTTCTCGTCCGCTCCATTCAATCTTAAGGTCGCCACCCAAAAGATGAACTGTAACAGGGCTGCCTGCATCAACTAAGCCGTTCAAAATTGCGGCTACAACTGTTGCGCAGGTGCCGGTTCCGCAGGCTAAGGTTTCCCCTGTTCCACGTTCCCATACGCGCATCCAAATTGTATGACGGTCTTCTACGTAAGCAAATTCTGTGTTGGTGCGCTCCGGGAAAAACTCGTTGTTTTCAAAAAGCGGCCCAATACCACATACATCAAATTCTGAAGGCTTTTTGTCTATAAAAACTACGGCATGAGGGTTTCCCATAGAAACACAGGTAATTTTATATTCCTTTCCACCGACAGTCAGCGGGTGCATGATGACATGATCTGTGAGTCCTTCGGATGTTTTTACCGGTATCTTTTCTGCCTGTAAGATCGGGGCACCCATATCAACGCTAAGCCATGCTTCCTTGTCTCCGGGCTCACCTTTCTGGACTGTAAGCTTTTTTACAGCACCCATTGATTCAACTGTAAACTCGCGGCCTTTTGCATAACCTGCGTCATAAACATATTTTCCTACACAACGGATTCCGTTACCGCACATCTGGCTTCGGCTTCCGTCTGCATTGTACATTTCCATTTCAAAATCTGCTTTTTGTCCGCGTTTGATTAAGATTAAACCGTCGCTGCCAATGCCAAAATGTCTGTCCGAAAGCTTTACGGCAAGCTTGGCGGCATCCGGCAAATCATTTTCTGTACAGTCAACATAGATATAATCGTTTCCGCATCCATGCATTTTTGTAAAATTCATATTATTCTCCGGCTCAAAAAAAAAGTCATAAACATAATTCCCCCACGGAACAATGCTTATGACTTCTTTGTCTAAGTTCATTTATGTTTTAACCATAATAAACAAAAATGTCAATATAAATACTTTTATGGTTCTTGACATAAATTGCTCAAAGTTTTATAACATCCAAAAGAACAAAGACGTTCATTTGATTTGATGAGATAGCTATTTGCATTTCGTCAGATGAAGTGGGCGTCTTTTTTTTTGAGGTAAAAATGAACAGGGCTTATTTGATTCTAGCAGACGGTACGATTTTTGAAGGAAGTGCTATTGGTGCTTCCGGTTCAACTATCGGCGAAACTGTTTTTACTACCGGCATGACCGGTTACATCGAAACCCTTACAGATCCAAGTTATTATGGTCAGATTGTAACGCAAACCTTTCCTTTGATTGGAAATTACGGAGTGATACCAGAGGATTTTGAAAGCGGAAAATCCTGGGTTAATGGTTACATTGTCAGAGAGCTTTGTGATGAGCCTTCGAATTTCAGGTGCAGCGGGACGCTGGATGCATTTCTTAAACAACAGGGAATTATTGGAATCTGCGGAATTGATACCCGCGCCCTTACCAAAAAGCTCCGCGAAGCCGGTGTAATGAATGGAATGATAATCAGCGGCAGGGAGATTTCCAAACTTAATTCGGAATCTCTGATCCAGAAAATTCGTGATTATAAAATTGAACATGCGGTTGAAAAAGTGAGTACTAAAGAGACCCTTCGACAGGCTCAGGGACCACATTCGGCTCAGGGACCACATTCGGCTCAGGGACCACATTCGGCTCAGGGACCACGGTCGGCTCAGGAGCACCACATCATCCTCTGGGATTTTGGAGCCAAGAAAAATATTCAGCGTGAACTTGAAAAGCGCGGCTGCAAAGTTACGGTCGTGCCATATGATACAACTGCAGAACAGATTATAAATCTTAAACCAGACGGAATCATGCTTAGCAACGGCCCGGGCGACCCGGCAGAAAATACAGGCGTAATTGAAGAAATCAACAAATTGTGTGAGTACAGCAAAACCAAGAAGCCTCTTCCTATCTTTGGAATCTGTCTTGGGCATCAGATGCTTGCCCTTGCACGCGGCGCTAAAACCAGTAAATTAAAATATGGTCACCGCGGCGGAAATCATCCTGTAAAAGATTCTCACACCGGCAGGGTTTATATCACAAGCCAGAATCACGGTTATGCAGTAGAACCTCAAAGCCTGCCTGATTTTGCACGCCTTAGTTTTGTAAACATAAATGACCAGACCTGCGAAGGTGTTGATTATACCGATATCCCGGCTTTTAGCGTACAATTCCATCCCGAAGCCTGCAGTGGTCCACATGACACAAACTTTTTGTTTGACAGATTCTTAGACATGATGGAGGCACAAAATGCCGTTGAATAAAGATATTCACAAGGTAATGATTATTGGTTCAGGCCCTATCATCATAGGACAGGCGGCAGAATTTGACTATGCCGGAAACCAGGCCTGTAAGGCACTCAAATCACTTGGACTTGAAATCTGTCTTGTCAATTCTAACCCGGCCACACTCATGACAGACCACGACATGGCAGACGAAATATACATGGAACCGCTCACATTGCGCACGCTGGAACGAATCATCGAAAAAGAAAAACCTGACAGCCTGCTTTCAACCTTAGGTGGTCAGACAGGACTTACACTCAGCATGGAGCTTGCCAAATCAGGATTTTTGAAAAGTCACAATGTTCAGCTTTTGGGAGCAAGAACGGAAACAATTGACAAGGCCGAAGACCGCCAGCTTTTTAAGGACACGATGGAAGCAATCGGCGAACCGTGCATTCCTTCAAAGGTAGTTACAACTTACGAAGATGCCGCAGACTTTGTTCATAACGAAATAGGTTTTCCTGTAATTATCAGACCTGCGTTTACACTTGGAGGTACCGGCGGTGGTATTGCAAACAATGACCGCGAGCTTGACGAAATTGCACACAACGGACTTCACCGTTCACCTATTCATCAGATTCTTGTAGAAAAATGTATAAGCGGCTGGAAGGAAGTTGAGTTTGAAGTTATGCGCGACTCTACAGGCAATGTTATAACTGTCTGCTCCATGGAAAACTTTGACCCTGTAGGCGTACACACCGGCGACTCAATTGTTGTGGCACCTACCCTTACCCTTGCAGATAAAGAATACCAGATGCTTCGTTCAGCAGCGCTCAATATAATTTCATCCCTTGAAATTGAAGGCGGCTGTAACTGTCAGTTTGCACTTAATCCAGACAGCTTTGAATATGCAGTAATTGAAGTAAACCCTCGTGTATCTCGTTCTTCAGCTCTTGCAAGTAAGGCAACCGGTTATCCTATTGCAAAGGTTGCAGCACTTATTGCAGTTGGTTTTACACTTGATGAAATTCCAAACTTTGTTACAAAAAAGACAAAGGCCTGCTTTGAACCTGTTCTGGATTATGTCGTCGTTAAAATGCCTAAATTCCCGTTTGATAAATTTGTTTATGCAGCACGAAAGCTTGGAACCCAGATGAAGGCTACCGGGGAGGTTATGGCAATTGGACAGAGCTTTGAAGAAGCAATCTTAAAAGCCTGCCGCGGACTTGAAATAGGAGTTCACGACTTGAACCTTCAGGCCTTTGAAAAAGAAACCGACGCAAAAATAACTGAAAGAGTTAATCAGTGTACCGATCAGAGAATCTTTGCAATCTATCAGGCATTAAAACGCGGAATAATGAATGTGGAAGAAATTCACAGCATTACAAAAATTGATGAATGGTTTTTGTGGAAGCTCCAGAAAATCATCAATATGGAAAAAGAAACCAAGGAACAGTTATATCCGCCTTCAAGCTTTAAAATGGTTGATACCTGTTCCGGAGAATTTGATGCGGAAACACCGTATTTTTATTCAACAACCGGCGGCATAAACGAGGCCGAATTACTCGTTCAATAATTTTTGATTGCTTTTTATTGACATAAAAAAGTAATTTTTATAATATAAATTAATTACGGCAAAGAGGTCGTAGATATAATTTCGCATTGTGGCGGAAGTATGTCTACGACCTTTTTGTTTTATTAAAACTCTAAGTCGGCAAAGAAGCCGCAGTCACTGTTATTTTGTATGACAGCACTGCGACTTTTTTTTTGTCTGGAGGCTAAGGAATGCAGGAACATAAGAATTTGTACGAACCGTCTTTTGAACATGACAACTGTGGTATTGGAGCTGTTGTAAATATTGATGGTACTAAAACCCATAAGATTGTCGATGACGCATTGTGTATTGTAGAAAAACTGGAGCATCGTGCAGGTAAAGATGCAAGCGGAGAAACAGGAGATGGAGTTGGAATTCTTCTTCAGATAAGCCACGAGTTTTTTAAGAAAGAAGCAGAAAAAGAAGGCATAAAGCTTAAGGACGAGCGCGACTATGGTGTGGGAATGTTCTTTTTCCCGTCAGATTCCCAGGAAGTAAAGTCTGAGATTCATCGTTTTGAAAAATACTGTGAAGAAGAAAAGCTTAAGCTTTTGGGCTGGCGTCATGTTCCGGTAAACACAGACATTCTTGGACAAAAAGCCCGCGACTGCATGCCTCAGATCTGGCAGTGTTTTATTGAACGTCCTTCAGAATGCGAAAAAGGTCTCCCTTTTGACTGCAGGCTTTATACTGTAAGACGAAAGTTTGAAAAAGAATTAAAGGAAAGCAAAACCTATATCTGTTCGCTTTCTTCAAGAACAATTGTTTACAAGGGAATGTTCCTTGTAGATCAGCTTAGAAAATTTTATGCCGACCTTGAATCCCCTGAATATATTTCCAGCCTTGCTATAGTTCATTCGCGTTTCTCAACCAATACTAACCCGAGCTGGCAGCGAGCTCATCCAAACAGGCTCATTGCCCACAATGGAGAAATCAATACAATCCGCGGAAATGCAGACAGAATGCTTGCAAGAAACGGAGAAATTGATCTGAACGGTAGCGACTCTGCAATGCTTGATAATACCCTTGAGTATTATATGATGAACGGACTTCCGCTCCCATTGGCAATGATGGTTTTAGTTCCACAAAGCTGGCAGCATGACGAAAGCCTTCCTCAGAATATAAAGGACTTTTATCACTACTGGGCTACAATGATGGAAAGCTGGGATGGACCTGCCGCAATTCTTTTCAGCGACGGAGACATACTTGGTGCAACACTCGACCGCAACGGTTTACGTCCAAGCCGCTATTATATTACAAAGGACAATACACTTATTCTTTCAAGCGAAGTTGGAGTTCTTGAAATACCGGAAAGTGAAATTGTAAAAAAATCACGTCTTATGCCAGGTAAGATTCTTCTGGTTGATACAAGAACCAAAAAGCTTATTTCCAATGACGAAATCAAAAATAAATATGCTGATGAATATCCTTACGGTGAATGGCTAAGTCAGAACCTTATAGGACTTTCTTCCCTTACAATTCCTAACAAAAAGATTCCTGTTTATACACTGGGCGAAAGAAACAGACTCTATCACGCATTCGGCTGGAATTACGAAGACGTAAACGAAATGATTCTGCCGATGGCACGTACAGGTGTTGAACCAATCGGCTCTATGGGAGTTGATACTGCCTTGGCCTGCATGAGCGACAGTCACCCTTCTCTCTTTGAATATTTTAAGCAGCTGTTTGCTCAGGTTACAAACCCGCCTATTGATTCTTTGCGCGAAAAGATTGTTACCGATACCACAGTTTATGTTGGTTCAGACGGAGACCTTCTTAACATAAAAGGAAAAAACTGCCACGTTCTTGAAATTCATAATCCAATCCTTACCGGTACAGATATGATAAAAATCAAGGCGCTGGATACAAAAAATCTTAGGACAACAACAATTTCCATTTTGATGGAATACGATAAGATAAATCTTAAGGCTGCGCTCGATGAGCTTTTTGAAAAAATTGACGCTGCCTACGATCAGGGCTATAACATCATAGTTCTTTCTGACCGTGGTGTTGATAAAACTCATGCTGCAATTCCTTCTTTGCTTGCAGTTTCTGCAGTTGAACAATATTTAATCCGTACAAAAAAGCGAACCAAGATTTCAATCATTCTGGAAACTGCCGAAGTGCGTAACGTACATCAGGCAGCTATGTGTCTTGGTTATGGTGCCCGTGCCGTAAATCCATATCTGGCACACGAAGCAATTGCTGAGCTTATTGACCAGAAGATTCTGGACAAGGATTATCACACTGCAATTAATGATTATAACTCTGGAATCATAAACGGAATTGTTAAGATTGCCGCAAAGATGGGAATCAGTACAATTCAGTCTTATCAGTCTGCTCAGATTTTTGAAGCAGTCGGAATTAATTCAGAAGTAATCGAAAAATATTTTACAAACACAGTAAGCCGTGTCGGTGGAATTGGTCTTAAGGAAATGGAAGAAGATATTATCTACCATCACGACAAGGCATGGGATCCAAACGGACTTACACAAAACAGTCATCTTGATTCAACAGGATATCATAAAATGCGCCGCGGCCCTGGTGCCGAAGACCACATGTATAATCCTGAAACAATTGTAGCGCTCCAGGAAGCAACCCGTAATTCTGATTACACACGCTTTAAGGAATACACTGCAATGGTTGATGCAGACGAAAAACCGCATACTTTGCGTGCAATGCTTGATTTTAATTATGATGAAAAAGGCGGCATTCCTATTGACCAGGTTGAAAGCGCACAGGAAATTGTTCAGAGGTTTAAGACCGGTGCCATGAGCTATGGTTCTATCAGCGAGGAAGCACATAAATGTATGGCCGAAGCAATGAACCACCTGCATGGAAAATCTAATTCCGGCGAAGGCGGCGAAAAGCCTGAACGACTTGGAACAATTTATAACAGTGCAATCAAGCAGGTTGCCAGCGGACGATTTGGTGTTACCGAAGAATATCTTTTGAGTGCACAGGAAATTCAGATTAAAATGGCACAGGGTGCAAAGCCGGGAGAAGGCGGCCACCTGCCAGGCAAAAAAGTTTACCCTTGGATTGCGGCTACAAGATATGCAACCCCTGGTGTAAGTCTTATTTCTCCTCCACCTCATCACGATATTTATTCTATCGAAGACCTTGCACAGCTTATTTATGATTTGAAAAACGCAAACCGAGATGCAAGAATAAGCGTTAAGCTTGTAAGCGAAGCCGGAGTTGGTACTGTTGCAGCCGGTGTTGCCAAGGCAGGAGCACAGGTTATTCTTATAAGCGGACACGACGGCGGTACCGGTGCAGCCCCAATTTCTTCTATCCACAATGCGGGACTTCCTTGGGAGCTTGGTCTTGCCGAAGCACATCAAACCTTAATTCAAAACGGGCTTCGTGGACGTGTAAAAATTGAAACCGACGGAAAGCTTATGACCGGCCGTGATGTTGCAATTGCCTGTCTTTTGGGAGCACAGGAATTCGGCTTTGCCACAGCACCACTTGTTACGATGGGCTGCCGCATGATGAGAGCCTGTCAGAGCGATACCTGTCCATTTGGAATTGCAACCCAGAACGAAAAGCTTCGTGCAAACTTTAAGGGCAAGCCTGAATACGTAGAAAACTTTATGCTGTTTATTGCACAGGAGCTCAGGGAATACATGGCACGCCTTGGTGTACGTACAATGGACGAGCTTTGCGGAAGAACTGACTTACTCAAGCTCAAGGAAAAACAGGGCTTTAAGAGAGCCAAGCTTCTTGATTTGAGCCGCCTGCTTGCAAATACAGAATCTGACGAATGGAAGAAAAATCCTTCTGTATTTGATTTTAAGCTTGAACAGACACTGGACCTTAAAAAGCTTATTCCGGACTCAGGCAAAAACGAAACAATCAAAATTGAAAGTACCGACCGTACAGTTGCAACAATCTTTGGAAGCGAGCTTGTAAAAAAATATAAGTCTACACTCAAGGAAGACAGCTATAAAATTAATTTTAATGGTGGTGCGGGACAGAGCTTTGGTGCCTTTATTCCAAAGGGCTTGAGCATCTATCTTGAAGGCGACGCAAACGACTATCTTGGAAAAGGTCTTAGCGGTGGAAAAATTGTTATAAAAAAACCGCGTGATTTTGCAGGCAATGCAGATGAAAATATCATCATCGGTAACGTAGCTCTTTTTGGAGCTACCAGCGGTTCGGCATTCATCAACGGTGTTGCGGGCGAAAGATTCTGTGTTCGTAACTCTGGAGCAACTGCAGTTGTAGAAGGTGCCGGAGATCATGCACTTGAATATATGACAGGCGGTTTTGCAGTAATACTTGGCAAGACAGGAAAAAATCTTGCGGCAGGTATGAGCGGCGGCGTGGCCTATGTTCTTGACGAAAAGCATGATATTTACAAAAAGCTGAATCACGAATTTGTAACAATGTACGAGCTTGATGATGAAGTAACTGCCCTTTCGGACGAAACTGATGTTCAAAAGCTTCATTCTCTCATCCAAAAGCACGTTGAAGAAACAGGTTCCGAAAAAGGCAAAATGATTCTTGCAGATTTTGAAAAGTATATTCCGCAGTTCAAAAAGATAATTCCTAATGATTATCTTAAGGTTAAGACTGCGCAGAAAGCAGCAGAGTAAGTGGAGGCATATATGGGTAAGACAACTGGTTTTATGGAATTCAAAAGACTTGAAAATGGCAACGTGCCGCCTCTTGTGAGAATTGAAAACTTTAAGGAGTTTCATCCAAAGCTTGATGAAGCTGCAAGACGTGAGCAGGCTGCCCGATGTATGAATTGCGGTGTACCGATGTGCCAGAGTGCAATCAAGCTTGCGGGAATGGTAACAGGCTGTCCGCTTCACAATTATATTCCTGAATGGAACGATGCGCTTTATAACGGACAGTTTGATATGGCTGCCTGGAGACTTTTAAAGACTTCCAGCTTTCCGGAGTTTACCGGCCGTGTATGTCCGGCTCTCTGCGAAAAAGCCTGCAACCTTGAAAATGACGCAGTAACAATTCACGACAATGAACTTTTTATTATTGAAAAAGCTTTTGAAACCGGATACATGAAGCCTACTCCTCCGGTAAACAGATGTGGTAAAAAAGTAGCAGTAATTGGTTCCGGTCCAAGTGGCCTTGCAGTTGCAGACTGGCTTAACCGAAGAGGATACACAGTTACAGTTTATGAACGCGAGGATCGTGCCGGCGGTTTATTGATGTACGGTATTCCAAACATGAAGCTTGATAAATCAATTATTGAACGCCGCATAAACTTTATGAAGGCCGAAGGTGTTAATTTTATTTTTAATGCTGATGTAGGAAAAAATTATTCTGCACAGGACATTATGAACAATTACGATGCCGTTGCCCTTTGCTGCGGAGCTAAAAAAGCAAGGCCATTATCCTGTACCGGAATTGACAAGCTGCTTGCAGGTGAAAATGGCGGACTTATGTTTGCCGTTGACTTTTTGACAAAGGTAACCAAGTCTGTTGTTTCACTGGACCAGGCAGAAAAAACTTACAAGGACAATCTTGTAATAACTAATGACAATATTAATCTTTCCCTTGAAAAAAACGGAATCTTTGTTAAGGGTAAAGACGTTATAGTACTTGGCGGCGGTGACACAGGAAACGACTGTACGGGAACCTGTATCCGTCTTGGCTGTAAGAGCGTTACCCAGCTTGAAATGATGCCTGAGCCTCCAAAGGAAAGAACACCTGATAATCCATGGCCGCAGTGGCCAAAGGTTTTAAAGACCGATTATGGTGCAGAAGAATCAATTGCAAAATTTGGTCATGATCCAAGAGTCTTTAAGACAACTATAAAAGAAATCTATTCTACAGATGGAAAAGTTACAGGTGTAAAAACCGTACAGGTAGAATTTAAGAATGTTGACGGTCAGCGTAAGCTTGTAGAAATTGAAGGAAGCGAAAAGGAACTTGCTGCAGATTTAATTCTTGTTGCCGCAGGTTTCCTTGGCTGCGAAGAATATACACCACAGGCTTTTGGAACTGCTCTTGGACAGCGCGGAACCGTAACAACACTGGAAACAGGATACCAGACAGAAAATCCGAAAATATTTTCTGCAGGCGACATGCACCGCGGACAGTCACTTGTTGTATGGGCAATTGCCGAAGGCCGTGAATGTGCACAGCAGATAGACAGGTATTTAGTACAGGGAGCAAAATAAAATGGGTTTTCGTGACGAATGTGGTGTTGTAGGAGTTTATGGTGCGCCAAATGCAAGTGCACTCACCTATTTTGGGCTTGTATCCTTGCAGCACCGCGGTCAGGAAAGTGCCGGAATTGCAGTAAGCGACGGTAATAAATTAACTCTCAAAAAAGCCCTGGGCCTTGTTACTGATGTTTTTAAAACTTCTGATTTTGAAAACCTTAAAGGAAACATTGCCCTGGGACATGTACGCTATGCAACTGCAGGCGGACGAAGCATTGATAATGCCCAGCCATTTTTAAATACCTTTAAGCTTGGTTCAATTGCACTGGCACACAACGGTCAGCTTGTGAACCACGCAAAAATCCGTGAAGAACTTGAAGATAACGGAAGTACTTTTTCAAGCACAAGCGACAGCGAGGTAATCCTTAAGCTCATAGTCCGCAAATTCATCGAAAACGGCGGCAAGCTCGGGAGCGGCAAAATCCATCAAAACGAAACATTCATTAACGCCGTTACCCAGGCTGTAAACCAGATAAAGGGTTCTTTCTCCCTCTGCATAATGACAGAAACCATGCTCATTGGTGTGCGCGACCCTAACGGTATCCGCCCGTTATGCCTTGGCAAAACAGGATCCGGCTACATCCTTGCTTCAGAATCCTGTGCCATAGATGCAATGAACGGAGAATTTATCCGCGATATAGCACCTGGCGAAATGGTTGTAATAATCGAAGACCAGCTGCGTTCAATCAACTTTGCCAAGCCAGAAAAACAGACCTGTATTTTTGAATACGTATATTTTGCAAGACCGGACAGCGTAATAGACGGCATTGCAGTACAAAACGCTCGCTACAAAATGGGAGAAGAGCTTGCCAAAGAAAGCTCTGTTCAGGCAGATGTAGTCATCGGCGTACCCGACAGCGGTATAGGTGCCGCCATGGGTTATGCAAGACAAAGCGGCATTCCCTACGTAACTGGAATTGTAAAAAACAAATACATAGGCCGAACCTTTATCGCGCCAACCCAGAAGGAGCGCGAAGCCATGGTTTTCGTAAAGCTCAATGCCATAAAAAGCGATCTTGCCGGTAAGCGTGTAGTAGTAATTGACGATTCCATAGTGCGCGGTACAACAAGCCGCCGCCTTGTAGAAATATTACGCCGTGCAGGAGCCAAAGAAGTTCATTTCCGTGTAAGCTCCCCTCCGGTAAAATTTCCATGTCACCTTGGTATAGACACCCCAAGTAAAAACGAGCTCATTTCAAGCACTCACGAGCTGGAAGAAATCAGATGCGAAATTGGAGCAGACAGCCTTGCCTTTATCAGCCTCCAGGGAATGCTCAATGCACTGTGTTCCTGCTGCGACAGTGCTCACGGCTTTTGCAAGGGCTGTTTTTCCGGTGAGTATCCTGTTTAATAAATTTGGTATTGAATTAATTCTGGTAAGTTTTTATAACCTGTTCAGCAAGGTTTATACGTTTAAGTCCGCGGTCCATTGCTTCTTTTTCAAGATATCTGTGAGCTTCTGCTTCTGTCATTTTAAGGTGCTCCATTAAAAGAAGCTTGGCTCTGTTAACCAGACGGATTTCTTCCATCTTGTTTTTAAGCTTGGTTGTCTGGCTTGAAAGAGTCTGCATCTTATATTGAACCGCAATTGCAATTTTCATAATGTTATAAAAATAGAAAGGTTCAAAAGGTTTTGTAACAGTAAGGATTCCAAAGCCCTCTACCCTGTATGAGATTTCGTCAAAGTGTTCATTTGGAACAAGCAGCAAAACTGTTGAATAAGAATCAGAAACATTTTCTGCAAAGTCAGTATCATAACCTTCGCCCGAATCTGCAATAATAATATTAAAGCTTCGTTCGGTAGAAAGCCTGCGTGCCTCATTAAAATCGCTTGTCGTAGTAAGCTCGAATAATGGAGGCATAAGAAAAGCCGATATTTGAGAAATTATTTTACTGTCTTTAGAAACCAGCAGAACGCTGTGACTATCAGCTTCCATTTATTTTATAATTGCTCCAAGAACTGATTTTACAAACTCACTGTTTTGTGTAAGATTTTTAGCTTCGTTCAAAGATTTTGGAAGTGCCTCAAGCTTAAAGCCTTTTGCAATCTTTTCATCAAAAAGATTTTCTTCTATCGATGCCGGCGGTTCAAGCTTATTCTTAATTCCTTCAATTGCGGCATTAATAATAAGTGTAAGCGCAATATAAATATTACAAAGCGGATCCGGAGAACGTATTTCCAGTCGCTGTGCATTTTTTGCAGAAGGCAGACGTATAAGCGTAGAACGGTTTTCCTTACCCCAGGAAACATATTCAGGAGCTTTTGAAGAACCAAGTCTGTTGTAAGAATTTTCAGCAGGATTTAAGTAATATGTAATTTCTGTCATATGCTTGAGGATTCCCGCAAGAATATGTGGCAGAAGATTATCCTGTGTTCCTTTATAAGAAAGGTTTATATGCATTCCGTTACCGGGTGCACCGGCAATAGGCTTTGGAGAAAAGTCTGCATAAAGTCCGTTGCTTGCGGCCTTGGTATTTACAATCCACTTAAAGGTTGCAACATTGTCTGCAGCAGTGAGCGCATCCGAATAATGAAAGTCAATTTCGTTCTGGCCCGGACCTTCTTCATGGTGACTTGCTTCCGGAGTAATTCCCATCTGCTCAAGAGTAAAACAGATTTCGCGTCTTATGTTTTCTCCGTGATCATCAGGAGCTATATCCATGTAGCCGGCCTTATCAAAGGTTTCTTTTGTAGGTACACCCTTTTCGTCAAGTTTAAAAAGATAAAACTCAACCTCGGTTCCAACCATCATTTCTATGCCGCATTCGTTCTTAAGCTTGTTGCAGGCATTCTGCAAAATATTACGGCAATCCTTGCTGTATGGAGTTCCGTCCGGATTAAAGATATTACAGAACATGCGGACAACCTTTCCGGTTGCAGGTCTCCATGGAATAATTGCAAGAGTAGATGGATCAGGCAAAAGATAAAGCTCTGATTTTTCCGGTCCTTCAAAGCCTTCAATAGCCGAAGAGTCAAATGGAATTCCATGCTCAAAGGCACGTTCCAGTTCTCCCGGCATAATCGAAATATTCTTCTGCTTTCCGGTTAAATCAAAAAAAGCAAGACGAATAAATTTTACGTCCTCTTCTTCAACAAATTCCAAAACTTCATTTTTTGTAAACATACAAAACCTCTTATAACTATTTTATACTTTATACTACTTTTCGCAGGCTCGCAAGAACTCCACAAAAAGAGGACCCGCATTATTAGGACGGCTCTTAAATTCCGGATGGAACTGAACGCCTATATAAAATTGTCCCGGAACCTCTACTGCTTCTACAAGACTTTCATCAGGCGAAGTACCGCTTATCTTAAGTCCTGCCTTTTGCATTTCGTCTCTAAAATCATTGTTAAATTCATAGCGGTGACGATGACGTTCATTAATCATGTCACCCTTATATGCCTTTTTAAGAATTGTATCCTTCATAACTTTACAAGGATAGCTTCCAAGCCTCATGGTACCACCCATTATTACGCCCTGCTGGTCCTTCATCAAATCAATTACAGGATGTTCGCAGGTTTCATCAAATTCACGGCTGTTTGCATCCTCATAACCAAGAACACTTCTGGCAAATTCAATAACAGCAATCTGCATACCAAGACAGATTCCAAAATAAGGAAGCTTATGAGTACGCGCATATCGGCAAGAACAGATCATTCCTTCTACACCACGGTGACCAAAACCTCCCGGCAGAATAATTCCAGAGCAGCCTTCAAAAACCTGAGCCGCAGTTTCGTCGGTAACACTGTCGCTGTCCACCCATTTTATATTTATTTTTTTACCGATTACAAACGAAGCGTGATTTAAAGATTCTACAATACTCAAATATGAATCGTGAAGCTTTACATATTTACCAACAAGGGCAACCTGAATTTCTCCTTTTCGTCCGTGAATATTTTCTACCATCTTTGACCAGGCTGCCAGAGCAGAATAATCCTTGGCAGATTCGAGTCCAAGGTCACGGCAAACTACATCATCCATATTCTGGGCATGCAGCATAAGCGGAACTTCGTAGAGACTTTGTAAGGTTGTATTATTTATTACACAGTCTTCGCTTACATTACAGAACAAACTGATTTTTTTACGGATTTCAATAGGAATTTCCTTGTCACAGCGCGCAACAATAATGTCCGGATGAATACCCACAGCCATGAGCTCCTTTACCGAATGCTGTGTAGGCTTGGATTTAAATTCATCTGAACCGCTGATATAAGGAATAAGACAAACATGAATAAAAAGACAGTTACGGCGGCCGACATCAATTGCCAGCTGACGTATTGCCTCCAGAAAAGGCTGGCTTTCAATATCACCGATTGTACCGCCAATTTCTACAATACTTACATCTGCCCCGCTTACCTCTGCATTCTTTTTTACAAAATCCTTTATTTCGTTAGTTACATGAGGAATAATCTGAACGGTTTCTCCAAGATAATCTCCGTTTCTTTCCTTATTAAGTACATTCCAGTAAACACGTCCGCTGGTAAGGTTTGAATATTTTGTAAGATTTTCATCAATAAAGCGTTCGTAGTGACCAAGGTCAAGGTCGGTTTCGGCACCATCATCTGTTACAAAAACTTCTCCATGCTGAAAAGGACTCATGGTACCGGGGTCAACGTTCATATAAGGATCAAGCTTTTGAGAAGCAACCTTAAGTCCACGGCATTTTAAAAGCCTTCCAAGACTGGCAGCGGTAATACCCTTACCAAGTCCGCTTACAACTCCACCTGTTACAAAAATGAATTTGCTCATAATTCCTCCCTTAATGCATTTATATTTACAAGACTTACATTATCAAGTGTGTATGAACTTGCAAGACAATCTGCAAGCGCATTTGCCGTATCCAGCGAGGTAAGGCAGTCTATATCGCGCTCTACAGCAAGACGTCTAAGCCTTACACTTTCTGCTACAGGATCACGGCCCTTGGCAGAAGTTGAAATTACATAGGTAATCTTTCCGCTTTCCAAAAGTGTCATTACGTTATCATTGTAGTTTTCGTGAACCTTAGCCACGTGGGTTACTTCCATACCGCTGCGTTCAATTGTTACAGCATTTCCTGTTGTTGCATAAAGCTTAAAGCCCAGGTCATAAAACTTTTTTACAAGAGACGGGAGTTCCGGCAGATCACTGTCTCGAACGGAAAACAAAACTCCCCCGCTTTTTATCATTTTCCAGCCGGCTGCAACCATACCCTTATAAAGTGCTTCTTCCCTGGTTTTGGCAATGCCTAATACTTCGCCGGTGGATTTCATTTCAGGGCCAAGATGAGTGTCTACATCCATCAATTTTTCAAAGCTGAAAACAGGAACTTTTACGGCGCAATAGTCAGGCTTACGGTAAAGGCCTGTTCCATAACCCATGTCGCAGATTTTTTCTCCAAGCATGGCGCGGGTTGCAAGCTCAATCATAGGCACTCCGCTTACCTTGGAAAGATAAGGAACAGTACGGCTTGAACGTGGATTTGCTTCTATAATGTATAAATCATCCTGATAAATAAGATACTGTATATTTACAAGCCCCTGTGTACCAAGTGCAAGAGCAAGGTCTGTAGACTGACGTACGATTTTTTCTTCAATCTGACTGTCAAACTCACCCGGATATACTGCTATGGAGTCTCCTGAATGAATACCGGTACGTTCTATGTGCTCCATAATTCCCGGAATAAGAACATTCTGGCCGTCGCAGATACAGTCAACTTCAAGCTCAGTTCCTTCCATATATTTATCAATAAGAACCGGGTTTTCAATTCCCTGGCTCAAAATGATTTTCATGTATTCTTTTACGTCCGCATTATTACGCGCAATAATCATATTCTGACCGCCAAGAACATAGCTTGGCCTCATCAAAACCGGATATGTAATTTTTGCGGCAGCTTCCAGGGCTTCTACCTCGGTAAATACAGTGAGTCCTTTAGGACGTTTAATATTCAGGCGGTCACAAAGTTCTTCAAAACGTTCGCGGTCTTCGGCAAGGTCAATTGCGTCGGCACTGGTTCCCAGAATCTTAACACCCTGGCTGTCCAGATATTTTGCAAGCTTAATTGCCGTACCACCACCAAAAGCAACTACAACTCCCAGAGGCTTTTCTACGGCAATAACATTCATTACATCTTTTGGTGTAAGGGGTTCAAAATAAAGACGGTCTGCAGTATCAAAGTCGGTACTTACAGTTTCCGGGTTATTGTTTACGATAGAAACCTTATAACCAAGCTTTTTTAAAGAGCGTACACATTGAACACTGGCATAATCAAACTCAATTCCCTGTCCGATTCGGATGGGTCCGGATCCAAGTACCAGAATTGTACCCCTGTTATTTTCCATATGCTTCCTCGTGAACACCGGCTATTGCTCTTCCGCTTGGTTCATCCATATTTTTCCAGGCTTCATCCCATTCAAGAGCCTTTGCAGTTGAACAGGCAACTCCTGCTTCGTGAGGTACACAGCGTGCGGCACTGTCACTTGGGAAAAGCTTGCTGTATATCTCGCGGTAGTAATACTCTTCCTTAGTTTTTGGCGGATTTACAGGGAAACGGTTTTCTCGTCGTGCAAATTCTGCATCGCTTACCTTTTCTTCTGTCATTTTCTTGAGTGTATCAATCCAGTTATAACCTACACCGTCGCTGAACTGCTCTTTTTGTCTCCAGCAGATGCTTTCAGGCAGCATATCTTCAAAAGCCTTTCGCAAAATCCACTTTTCCATACGTTGTTTCGTGGTCCCTGCGGTCCCTGAGCTTGTCGAAGGGGTCGAAGGGCCTGGGAGTCGAATATTCATCTTATCACTCGGGTTCAATCCCATTGCAATATCAATAAAATCCTTATCCAGGAACGGAACACGACCTTCTACACCCCAGGCCATGAGTGATTTGTTTGCACGCAGGCAGTCATAAAGGTGCAGCTTGCTCATTTTTCGTACCAGTTCTTCGTGGAATTCCTGAGCATTTGGTGCCTTGTGGAAGTACAAATAACCTCCGAAAAGCTCATCACTTCCTTCGCCGCTCAAAACCATTTTGATACCCATTGATTTAATTACGCGGGCAAGCAGATACATTGGAGTTGAGGCACGAACTGTTGTGATATCGTAGGTTTCTATGTGGTAAATTACATCAGGCAAGGCATCCAGCGCTTCCTGAATTGTAAAATGAACCTCGTGATGAACTGTTCCTATATAATCTGCGGCTTTTTTTGCTGCCACAAGGTCCGGTGAACCTTCAAGTCCAACTGCAAAACTGTGCAGCTGAGGCCACCAGGCACCTTCCTTACTGTCTGTTTCAACACGTTTTTTACTGTATTTTTGAGTAATTGCCGCAATAATTGAACTGTCCAAACCTCCGCTGAGCAAAACACCATAAGGAACATCACTCATAAGCTGAGCTTTTACGGCAGTTTCAAGTCCATTTCTGACTTTTTCGATTACTGCAGGATTGATTACATCACCTTTTTCATCTGTGGCCTTTGGTGCATTCTTAACTGCATCGTATTTTTCCCAGTCACGCTTGTACCATCGTACAGGAGCCTCAGAGCCGGAAATCAAATAACTTCCATTAGGAAATTCTTCAATTGTCTGGCAGTCACCTTCCAGAGCCTTAAGCTCACTTGCAACATAATATCTTCCGTTTTTGTCCCACCCCTGATAAAGAGGAATAACACCAATTTCATCACGGGCAATAAGATAAACATCGCGCTCACTGTCATAAAGAGCAAAAGCAAAAATACCCGAAAGCTCTTCAATCATTTTGGTAAAATCGCCGGAATCACGGTATTTTTTATAAAGAGGAATTATTACTTCGCAGTCACTTCCTGTCCTGAAGTTATATTTACCATCAAATTCTGCACGAATTGTCTTGTGATTGTAGATTTCGCCGTTAGCTGCAAGGATAATTTTTTCATCATCGCTTACAAGGGGCTGTTTTCCACTCAAAGGATCTACTATAGAAAGGCGTTCATGGCTCAAAATAGCATTTTCCCCGGTGTAAACACCGCTCCAATCCGGTCCGCGATGCCTGATTCTCTTGCTCATTTCAAGAACCTGTGCCCTAAGCTCTTCTTTCAATCCCTCGGCAATAGGTGCACTACCGCTATTTAAATCAAAACAACCTACAAAACCACACATACAAACCTCCAGACCAAAAAAAAGAGGCCGTAGATAGTATTCCCGAAAGAATATTATCTACGACCTCTTTGTCGTGTTATTAGTAATATAATATTGAAAATGTATTGCGCTGTCAAGTAAATGGATAAAACTGCGGTAGTGAACAAATTCAATATTTATCAGTGTATATTATTAAAAAATTGATTTCCATTTGTATTCACAATTTTGTTAAAATATTATATAATTTTATAAATATTGTATTTATAGAGGCAAATATGTCAGAAAAAGAAATGGCCACAATTTATATTTTTGGTAAAAAATATGATGTACCGGCAGAGCTTACAATTATGAATGCTATGGAATATGCCGGATATCAGCTTAAGCGCGGCTGCGGATGTCGTAACGGCTTCTGCGGAGCTTGTGCTACAATCTACCGTATCAAGGGACAGAACCAGCTTCAGACTTGTCTGGCCTGTTCAAAGAAAGTTGAAAACGATATGTATATCGCAACCCTTCCTTTCTTCCCGCTTGTTAAACAGATTTATGATATCAACAAAATCAAACCTGAGCAGCAGCTTATGATGCAGCTTTACCCGGAAATCTATTCTTGTGTAGGCTGTAACGCTTGTACACGTGCCTGTCCGCAGA
The DNA here is from genome assembly GCA_017550685.1 of Treponema sp. Classification (GTDB taxonomy): domain Bacteria; phylum Spirochaetota; class Spirochaetia; order Treponematales; family Treponemataceae; genus Treponema_D. Next base: position 29,535 of record JAFZOJ010000066.1, read on the forward strand.
GCCTTCAGACAATGCAGTACATTGCTTATGCTCAGAGAGGTGATTTTGCAAAATGTGCAGACCTTTCTTTTGACTGCGTAATGTGCGGATGCTGTTCTAGCCGCTGTCCTGCAGGTATTTCTCATCCACAGGTTGCAGAGCTTGCACGCCGTATCAACGGTAAGTACATTCAGCCCGAAGCACAGCACCTGCTTGACCGTGTTGCAGAAATTGATTCCGGAGCCTGCGAAGAAGCAATCAAGAAGTTTGTTGAAATGTCTACAGGTAACAAAGACGAAATCAAGAACCTTTATAACAACAGAGACATTGAGAAGTAAGGAGACAGACGAATATGTACGGAAATTATCTTGACGATGCTGCAAAAATCGTAGCAGAAAAACGCGAAGAAAACCTTAAATTTGAACATGCTCGTCTTACTGCCGAAGAAAAAGACGATCTTCTTTTGAAATTCCATCCGGACCGCATTAAGGAACAGTTTACAGAGCTTAAGATTGGACCAAACAAGGGACAGAAGGCTCCTATTGAACTTGCCCAGATGCTTCAGGCAAAACCACGCCTTGAACCGGAAAAAATAGACCTTAACCACATTGATTACGAAGCAGATGTACTTGTAATTGGTGGTGGAGGGGCTGGAACTTCTGCCGCTATCATGGCAAGCGAAGCCGGTGCAAAAGTTTTGCTCGTAACAAAGCTCCGTGTTGGCGATGCAAATACAATGATGGCCGAAGGTGGTATCCAGGCTGCAGACAAGCCTAATGACTCACCTGCCCAGCACTATCTTGATGCTTTTGGCGGCGGTCACTTTGACGGAAAACCAGAACTTGTATATACACTTGTAAACAAGGCTCCATCTGTAATCAAATGGCTCAACGACCTTGGTGTTGAATTTGACAAGATGCCAGACGGTACAATGGTAACAACTCACGGTGGTGGTACAAGCCGCAAGCGTATGCACGCATGTAAGGACTATTCCGGTGCCGAAATTATGCGTACACTCCGCGACGAAACCTTTAACCGCGCAGATAAAATAACAGTCGTAGACTTTACAGCTGCTATCGAAATCATTAAGAATGATAAGGGCGAAGCTGCAGGTGCAGTATTGCTCAATATCGAAACAGGCGAAGTCCGCATTGCCAAGGCAAAGGTAGTAATTATTTCTACAGGTGGTGCAGGACGTATGCACTATCAGGGCTTCCCTACATCTAACCACTACGGCGCTACAGCCGACGGTCTTGTAATGGCTTACCGTGCCGGTGCAAAGCTTCTTTACCAGGATTCTTTGCAGTATCACCCGACTGGTGCTGCCTACCCGACACAGATTCTTGGAAAGCTCGTAACAGAAAAGGTTCGCTCACTTGGAGCAAAGCTTATAAACAAAGACGGTGAAGTTTACATCCACCCTCTTGAAACACGCGACGTAAACGCTAGTGGTATTATCCGCGAAGTTCGAGAAGGCCGTGGTGTTAAGAACGACGTACAGGATGCTGTATGGCTTGATACTCCAATGATCGAAATGATTCACGGAGAAGGAACAATCCTTAAGTCAATTCCTGCTATGTACAACATGTTCATTAAGTATGGAATCGATATCCGCAAGGAACCAATTCTTGTTTACCCAACACTCCACTATCAGAATGGTGGTGTTGAAATTGACAAGACATGTCATACAAACGTTGCTAACCTGCTCGTTGCAGGAGAAGCTTCCGGTGGTGTTCACGGAACAAACCGATTGATGGGTAACTCTCTGCTGGATGTTGTAGTATTCGGACGCGAAGCCGGAATCGAAGCCGGTAAAATGTTCAAGGATATCAAGCTTTCTGACAAGCTCAACCTTGACCACGTAAAAGCCTTTGAAAAGGAACGCGATGCCGCAGGAATTAAGGGCGACGAGATTTCTCCAAAGATTCTTCCACGCTACACCCACGGAAATCCGGAATTTGAAAAGGAAATTCCGGGAGCAACACTCTAAATAACTGTCATGCCGAACTTGTTTCGGCATCTCATAAAAAAAGCCGCAGTCATATCACTGCGGCTTTTCTATTTTTATAATCTTTTAAATTTCCATTCCAAAACCTATGCCCGCACCGACATTCAGTCCAATAATATTATCAAAAGATATTTCAACTTTTGCACATAATACAGAAATATTAACAACAAAACCTGTCTCTGCTTTTAATGCAACAAGACTGTTTTTTTCATAAATCTTTGGAACATAAATATTTTCTTTATTAGAAAAATCTCCCCTTAGCCCGACACCTCCACCAATATACCAGGCAAGATTATTAAACAATCTTCTTTCATAATTAAAATCGAATATTATTCCATGCAGATTATTTCCATCTTCTTTATTCCGCAAATATTCTATTCCATTAATCATAGCAATAGAATCTAAACCAAATTGCAAATCTAATCCAATCCCAATTCTATTAAAATTTACATTTTTATTACGTAATGATTCATAAGGAATATTTGCAGATAAAATAAGTGCTATATATGAATCCATTCCATTATAATTAACATCAATGAAAGTCTTATTGATTTGTTTTTCAAAACCTTCCACTACAGCATCATTAATAGTTTCTTCTCGGTTTGTAGAATTCGAAGTTTTGCTTGGAGCTTTTTTATTTCCCATAACAGGTGGCAGAGGAAGATTATTTAATTTTGACGGATATTCAATACAATATATTTCATCCGGACGGCATTGAATTTCTTCACCATTATTAACATAACCATATACTACATACCCAAGATTATCTGTCCAGGTAGGATCAATCCAAAACCATACACCGTCTGCACGCATAACCCAAAGCCATGCATGATGTTCTGCCCTTTCACCTTCATTATACAATCTATGAGTCTTTATATTCTTATAACTTTTAGTACCAAAAGTTCTTATATAAACTCCATTTTGAATGCTAGTAGCTTTGGCTTTTTCTGTTGGACTTGAAAGAATAATTTCATTTGAATTCTCATGGACACCTGCAATCCAGAATTGTCCTTCGAACATTCCCTGCTCATTATACCATGATTTATAGTTATCAATATCATTCCAGGCAAACTGAGCATAATCAAAACAAACTCCATAAAAAGTTGTTGTTCTTGTCATATTACCTGACATTTCTCTAAATCTTTCAGCCATAAATTTAGGTACATAATAATCCATTGGATCATCATACCATCCACCTCCGGCTTGTGTAGCAGAGTATTGACCTATACATGCAGTTTGAATCGCAAGATCCTGAATTGCATTAGTAAAGGAATCTGCAAAACATGAAAATCCGAGACAACACAATAAAAAGAATTGTAAAATATTTCGTTTAAGTATTTTCATTTTTTTCATTTTGAGCTATTTTTTTTATAAAATTCATCTGATTCATCAAAAAAATCCATAAAACTGTTTCTTATTTTACCCTTTTTATATGTAAATACATATCTTCTGATTCTATTACCAAAATCAACAAAAGCAACAGCATAAGCAGCACTATATTCTTCCATTACATTATAAATAATCTGAAGATTTTCATTATCATCGCATTTGTGCCAAATATCTGCATATCCTAACTCATTATCATTTTTTGCTTTTACAAGAACAGAATGTTTTCCTTCCCAAATAGATCTATCATTTGCAAGCTTTGATGCATCACCCCATTTCTTGAAGAAATAAACATTGGCAGTTGCACCATCAGGCATAATCATTTCGTCCTGAATATAATCATACGCATAATCATCTGCAAAAAGTCCTGTACCAATTAACAAAAATCCTAAAATAATAGATAAAATTTTTTTCATTTTAAATCTCCTTCATATTTAATAACTCTATATTTAGAGTTTATGTATTTGAATTATACCATTACTCTATATTTAGAGCAAGCTCCAATGGAAAAAGAAGTCGAAGATGTGATAGATAAGATTCGCGCTATTAGAATAGAGAAAAATATTTCTATATTAAACTTGTCATTAGAATCTGGAGTTTCACGAAGTCATCTTTTTTATATTGAATCAAAAAAGACAATTCCTTCTTTGGAAACACTTACAAAAATAGCTCATGCAATGGGGTTACAATTAAAAGACTTCTTTATTTAGTTTTTGCTTGACGATAATCTTAAAGTAGACTATATTATATGTAAGGATATCGCACCTTTAATTGCGAAACTTATACGGCCGAAGTAGTTTTTATTACTTCGGCGCTTTTTTTCTATGAATAAAATCAAAATTTATGAGATTGATGCTACTTATATCAAATATCTTTCTACTTTTGAGCAGCATCTTTTTAGAAATAAGAAAATATCTCAAAGCTTTTCACGTAAATATGTTGGAGTATTACTTGAAGTAAATGGATTTAATTATTTTGCTCCGCTTTCTTCATACAAACCTAAACATAAATCATTAATGGAAACTGTAGATTTTATAAAAATAGGATCTTTAGCTGTAATTAATATTAACAACATGTTTCCTGCCCCTCTTAAAGTATGTAAACCAGTTATTTTTTCAAGTATAAAAGATGAACATTATCGCAATCTTATAAGAGCAGAATACAGGATAATTAAACAGAAATCTAATTTATTAATTCAAAACGTAAGTTTAGTATACAACCATAAACTGCTTAATGATGGGAAATCTAAACTAAGCCAGCGTTGTAATAATTTTCAGCTACTTGAAGAAAAGTGTCGTGAATGGAAATAAAAGCAGTCTTTACGAGCGAAACGTTGCAACCCATAATCGTAGATTACCACAACTTCAAATCGCAATGACAATTTTTTTTTCACTTTTTTTCATTTTTCTCTTGACCTTCCACTTGGTGGAACCCTTAGAATTATAATTGTTGGATCTTCAAGGGGCCCTTCGAGAGCCTCAGGAACCACATAAAGATTCAATTATTTCACAAAGGAGGAAGGTTTTATGATTACACAAACAGTACCGGCGTTAAGCTTTGTAACAATGGGAATCTCACTTTTATTCGGAATAGCAATTCCTTTGGGATTGTTCATTTTCTACCGCAAAAAGTATGACTGCAAAATAAAGCCGTTTATTACAGGCTGTATAACCTTTTTAGTTTTTGCAATTGTACTGGAAAGCATCTGCCACGCAATTATTCTCGCAGGAGGCAGGCAGGAGTATATTATGGCCAGGCCTTTATTATACGGTTTATACGGCGGTTTAATGGCAGGCCTTTTTGAAGAAACAGGTCGTTTCCTTGCATTCAAGACTGTGCTCAAAGACTCACACGATACTGACAACACAGCCCTTATGTATGGTGCAGGCCACGGTGGTTTTGAAGCATTCTACATTCTTTTTGCTTCAAGTATTTCAAATATTGTAATGGCCGCAATGATCAATTCCGGCAACACCCAGCTTCTTACAGCAAGTCTTACAGGAGACAAACTGTCAGCAATGCAGCAGCTTATAGACACACTTGTTACAACAAAACCATTAGCCTATTGCGCAGGAATAATCGAACGGTTCCCTGCAGTTGCATTCCATATTTCACTGTCTGTAATTGTATGGTTTGCTGTAAAGAATAAGGATAAATGGTACTTATACCCGCTTGCAATCTTCATGCATATGGTATTGGACGCCGTTACAGCAACTCTTGCAGCCATGAAGGTTAATTTAGTTTTGATCGAAGTTTTGATTTATGTAATATCCATTGCCGCAGTTTTGCTCGCCCTTAAAATCTGGCGAAAAAATTCAGGCAGTAATTCCAGAGTTGATGTATAATATTAAATTATGAAAATATATCAGGTCGAAGAATTAGTTGGAATTACAAAGAAGAATATTCGATTTTACGAGGATAAAGGCCTTTTAAATCCGGACCGAAATCCCGAAAACGATTACCGTGAGTATTCGCTGGAAGATGTAAAACTGCTGGAAAAAATCAAACTGCTTCGTAAGCTTTCTGTTCCAATTGAAGAAATCAAACTTCTGGAAACAGGCAGCCTTTCGATGACACAATGCATGAACCAGCAGATTGAACGCCTTGAAAAGGAACAGCTGAATGTTCAGGTTATGAAAGAGTTTTGTGAACGCCTTAGAGAAAACACACCCGATATGTCTTCTCTAAATGCTTCTGACTATCTTTTGGAGATGGACAAAATGGAACAGGAAGGAACAAAATTCAAGGATATAGAAAATATGGATATCAACAAAAAAAAGAAAACCGGTGCAATTGCCGCAGCAGTAATTATAGGAATCATTATGCTTTTATTACTAGTTCTTATTTTCTACGGAATATTTGCCGCATCTGTGCCGCTTCTTTCAATGCTGGTTCCAATAATTACAATTGCCTGTATCTTAATAGGAACAGTCGTTGTACTTGTTCTAAGAATTCGCGAAATAGACAAAGGCGAAGAATTAGAGGCTATGAAATATTAAAATAAATACGCTTACACAGGAGGAAGTCTATGTTATTAGTAAGTATTGATTCAATCCCAGGAAAAAACTTTGAAGCACTTGGCATGGTAAAGGGAACAATCGTTCAGTCAAAAAACTTTGGCCGCGATATTATGGCAGGTCTTAAAACCTTAGTCGGTGGCGAAATTGCCGGCTATACCGAAATGCTCAACGAAGCCCGTCAGATTGCCACAAAACGTATGGTGGACGAAGCTACAGCACTTAATGCCGATGCAGTTGTAGGAGTTCGTTACGGAAGCTCTGCCGTTATGCAGGGAGCCGCAGAGGTTGTAGCTTACGGAACAGCAGTAAAGTTTATTTAATTCCTTTAAGATAACGTTTTCGCTCGTACATCTTTTTGTCTGCCTGCTCAAAAACGTGAATAAAGGTATCTTTGGTTTCGGGGTTGTAAGTTTGCATGCCGCTGGCAATAACTATGAGCCCCGAAGCCTTGTTTTCTTCGATTGTCTTATCAAAGGAATCTAATAAAGCTTCGCGGTTGGCATAATCTTCTCCACGAAGGAATGCTACAAATTCATCACCGCCGATTCTGTAAATAGGACTATGTTTAAAGGTATTACAGATAATCTGACTTGATTCTTTAATATACCTGTCTCCCGCATCATGTCCTTCTGTATCGTTTATGGTTTTGAGCCCGTTCAAATCAAAAACAACAATTCCAAATTCATTTATAAGATTGCATGTTAAGGCTTCTTCAATTTCTTTCTGAGCTTCGGTAAAGGCTCGCTTGTTTTTTACACCGGTAAGCGAATCCGTATAAGCAAGGCGCTGGGTAGAACCAAGCTCCTTTTTCTGAATCTGTTCTCGTTTAATAAGGAACTCAACCTCGCTGCGGTAATCATCCTTTTCATCTTCCAGAACAAAAGTATGAATAAGACAGGTACCGAGCAGATAACCGATTGAATACAAAGGATACAATGGATACAAGGCCTGGAAAATTACAAAAAGCACCATGGCAATTCCAAAGGCACCGATTGTAAGATGACGTCTTCTTTCTTTTCCGTTTGTACGCAGGGCATAAATAAAAACATAAATGGCAGTAATAAAGAACATAAAAATCTGCATGATTAAAATTATGTGTCTTGTAATTGCCGCGTGATAAATTCCAAGTTCATCAAAATAAAACTTAATAGGAATAAAGAAGTTTAAGATAAGACAGGCACCATCAAAGAAAATGTAAATCCATCCAAAGCAGGAAAGCAATGTTATGTAAATATTTTTTTCGTTAAGATAATGAATAACGTATCTGGTCCACAGAAAAACCGAAACCGCCATTGCAATATAATAAACGACCGTATCAAAATATGCTGCTTTTACAAGATGTGTTTCGTATAAAATGCCCCACAATGCATCGGTTAAATAATAGGTCATTACACCAAAAAGGAAGTATCTGTATAGAGTGCGGTAAAATTGTGTTTCCCTGTTTTTTTTCCTCTTTAATACATCGTAGTTAATTATCAGATGTATCAGAAGTGCCAGAATTGGAATGCTTGCATATGCCATAAATTTTCCCCGTAAACTTTAACTCTCTACCCTATAATAAATTATCATTTGAAGATGGTCAATCTTAATATACCGCGATTTTTGAAAACAAAATTCTTATCTTTAATTGTAAACAAATCCTTGCGAAGCTTCTGGGCAAAAAACTTTCCAAAGGTTCCGACAATTCCAAAATCATCGTGGCTTGTATCCTGCATGTCGATTATCCATTTATAATCTTGCAAAGATTTATACTTGATTGTGCAGTAATAATAAACAACGCAGATTTTTTCTATGTTTTCCATCTGATTTTCAGTTATAGCCTTATGAGCAATCATTTCAAATTTGTCCAGAATCTGGGCCTGCATCTGCTTTACATAGTTTTCGTAAACTTCTTTATCATCCAGGTGGGTATCAATAACAGGAACTGTCTTATCACCTTCCATTTTGTAGCCAAGACAGCGCCCGTGGTCTGCACGCAAAATCTGTTCGTAGTTATAAGCGTCGTAACTGTTTATTTTGTTACCGTAAAGCGCCTTGTTTGCCTTGTCACTTATAAGCCCGATTTTTTCATTCATTTCTTTTTTGCCTGTACGGGTCTTTACAAAATATCCTTTTATGCTGACCTTGTAATCATAAAATTTATTGATAAGATCCTGCATTGTTCCGTGATAGCCAATGTCCACAAAAACAAATCCATCCTTTTTATAATCAATGCCAAAGCTTTCCATATATTTTCCAAAAGCCTGGGACTGCTCCTTTCTGTTTTCTTCATAAATCCTGCAGAAAGTTTTATTCTGACGCAGCTTTTTGTACGCACCGGATTTATTAAAAACAAGATGAGTTTTTTTCATATTAAATGAACAGTCTTTTCCAACCTCTTCTATCTGCTGCTTAGTAAAACCAATGCTGTGTAAAAAAGCATTTGCACTCATCATCACAAAAAATCTGAACAAAAGGTCAAAATCTTCGCTCTCCAGAGGTTTAAGGCTTGCGGCCATTACAGAATTTCTAGACCCGTAAAAATAATGAGTCTTAATATCAATTACGCCAAGGCCGGCTTCTTTTCTTATCCGGCAGTATTTTTCAAAAAGGGTTTTAAGGAACTGACCTTCGCGTGACATAAAAATAATATCGCGGTTATTGTTTTTTTCCAGTGCCTCGTAAAGTCTTTTTGTAAACAAAAACAGCGGGAAAGCATGATTTGAAAAATTATAGTTGTCCCCGTATTTATTAAAAATGCTGTCCCATTCTTCATTTATTATTTTTTTATTCATAAGCTTTTTTACGTTTAATGCTTCAAGTCCGTTAAATCTGGAAACAAACAGATCTGACCACGCATTATCTCCTATCATTGTTACATTTTTTGCAGAAAGACCGAGCGTCCTGAGTATATGGCGGTAAAGCTTTCCACCGGCTTTTTCCTTATCAAAATCACACGAAACAAAAACATAGGAAAAAAGTCCGCCAAGTCCAAGCTTTGTAAGCCAGGCTTCCAGCATATCCTTTGAGCAGTAAAAGTCCGAAACCATATAAAGCTCATTTCCCTGCTGCTTAAGCTGGTGTAAATAACTGATGATTCCGGGCTTTACATAGTGACTTGCCGCTTCTTCTTCCAGATAAAGCCTTTTTGCAAGATTTATAAAGGCAGTCTGCTCATGTTTAATCCGGTTCTTAAGTTTTTTATATAAGTGTTCAAGTACAACTTCAAAATGTTCTTCTAAAACTCCGCGTGTAAGGATTTTTTTAATGCACAAACCCACATTCAAACTGTTATACAGCTTATAAATCCGGCTGCCGTCAATTGCGCACTCCTTTCCCAGCCGGTCTGCCCAGTTTTGAAAAATATCGCTGTTCTTTTTATTTCTGAAGATAACAGTATCAAAGCAGTCCACGAAGTAAGTTTTTTTCATATAAATACTATACAACAAAAGATAATTTTCAACAATAAGTTAGACTTTTCATAAATTTTCCACTCATTTCTTAAAATTTCGCCCTTCTTGAATAAGCCTCATAATAACGATATAATAGCGCCAAGAGGTAATAAAATGGTTCTTTTTGGTGGAATCTTATCAATCAAAACAATCAGTTTTTTAGTATTTTGTGTTTTCTTAATCGCAGGATTAGGATACTTACTTGGTAGAATCACAATTAAAGGTGTTTCTTTGGGAACTGCAGGTGTTTTTATTATAGCCCTGCTTTTTGGTGCTTTCTTTTACGGAATTGACAAGGATGGAAATATAATCGGTGGACTTGCCAAGCAGCTTGTTGTTGGTGGAAAATCATATATTTCAAACGCACTTAAGATTATCGAAACCCTTGGTTTGATTTTGTTTGTAACATCTGTTGGATTTATTGCAGGTCCAAGCTTCTTTGGTGACTTAAAGAAGAACTTCAAATCTTACATTCTTCTTGGTTTGATGATTATCGTAATTGGTGGTCTTGCCTGTGCCGCTTGTATCTGGTTTGACTACAAGGTTTATAACAGACCGCTTGAAGAAGTTTCGGCAATGCTCGTAGGTCTTCTTTCAGGCTCTCTCACTTCTACTCCGGCCTTCTCTGCTGCCAAAGCAACAGTAATTGATTCTCAGCTCTTTACCGCAGACCAGCTCGAAGACATCGTAGCCGTAGGTCACGGAATTGCTTACTTGTTTGGTGTAATTGGAGTTGTTCTTTTTGTACAGCTTGTACCAAAGTTTGAAAAAGCAGACATGGACGCAGAACGTCAGAAGCTTTCTGAATCTGCACCTGAAGCACCTTCTAAGCTTGTCGGTTCAGAAATGGAACTTGATCCTCTTGGTTTCTGTGCCTTCTCTGTAGTAGCTATTCTTGGAATTATCGTTGGTTCATTCAAGTTCGGAAACTTCTCGCTTACAACAACAGGCGGATGTCTTATTCTTGCCCTTGTATTCGGACACTTCCAGAAAATCGGTAAGATTCGCATTCTTCCACAGGCAAGCACACTTCAGGTTTTCCGCGAGCTTGGTCTTATGCTCTTCTTGATTGGTGCCGGTGTTGCCGGTGGTGCAAGCTTTGTTAAGTACTTTGAATGGGTATACTTTATCTACGGAATCATCATGACATTGGTTCCAATGATTATCGGATTTATTTTTGCAAAGTATGTTCTCAAGCTCAACCTGCTCAACAACCTTGGTTCAATCTGCGGTGGTATGACTTCTACTCCGGCACTTGGAACTTTGATTGGAACAGCAAAGACAGAAAAGGTAGCAGGTGCTTATGCATCTACTTACCCTATTGCACTTGTTGCGGTAGTAATTGTTTCTCAGCTTTTGATTATTTTCTTCCGCTAAACTATTCTGCACTTTTGTTTACAAAGGTAGAATAAGTCGGAATAAAGAGAATTTCTATATCGCCGGTAGGACCGTTACGCTGCTTTGCAAGAAGGATTTTTGCATCCTGAATTGCATCGGAGTTTTCCTTAGGCCTCTGGCGATCAATGAACATAACAACATCAGCATCCTGTTCAATAGAACCCGAACCTCGCAGCTGTGCAAGGTTCGGTTCCTTACCTTCGGCATCACGCGCAACTTGACACAAAGCAACAATAGGAATTTCAAGTTCACGTGCCAGAGCCTTTAAGCTTTTAGATATTTCCGAAACCTGCTCATAAACCGGAGCGGCACTGTTTTCTGTTGTAATAAGTCCAATATAGTCTATAAAGATAATTTTTACATCATGATTAACAACCATACGTCTGGCCATTGCCCTCAAATCCAAAAGACGCATGTTAGGTGTATCTACAGTGTACAAAGGCGCATTGTACCATCTGCTGGCAGCCTCTGTAATCTTATCAAAATCCTTTTTTCTGAGCATACCGGAACGCATAAATCCCATATCTACATGAGAAGACATGGACAAAAGTCTCATACCGATTGATTCGTAAGGCATTTCCAAAGAGAAAAAACCGCAGGAAATATTTCTTTCCAGGGCAATATGAGTCATCATCGAAAGCGCAAGCGCAGTTTTACCGATAGAAGGTCGCGCACCAATAATAATGAGTTCAGATTTCTGAAAGCCGGAAGTCATCATATCAAGCTTGCTGAAGCCGGAAGGAATTCCTGTAAATTCACTCTTGCTTTTGTGGCGGGCATCAATAATTTCAAAATCCTTGATAATGATTTTTTTGATGTCCATAATTTCTGCAGTTTCGTTTCTCTGGGTAAGAGAAAAAATCTTCTGCTCTGCCATATCCAGAAGAGCTGCACCCTCCTGGTTACTTTCAAAGGCCTGAGCCCTTATGTCGGTTGCAATCCTTATAAGCTCGCGCTTGGTTGAGCATTCAATTACAATGTCTGCATAGTGGGTTATGTTTGCAGCAGAAGGAACCAGCTCTGTAAGAGAAGCAATGTATCCGTTTCCGCCGGCTTTTTCAAGCTTGCCTTCTTTTGTAAGCTCATCAATAAGCGAAAGTGTATCGCCTTGAACACCCTTGGTATAAAGTCTGAGCAAAGCATCGTAAATTATCTGGTTTTGAATTGAATAAAAACGGTCGGGAGTAAGCTTGGAAACAACCTCTGCCATAGATTTCCACTGGCAAAGAATGGCGCCAAGGATTGCCTGTTCGGCTTCGATATTATGTGGCGGCATTTTGCTTTCAAGTTCTTTTCGTGTGTATTCCATATGTGTTCTCCCAAAACCTTTTTACCAATAAGTGCTTTTAGATAAAAAAAAGCGGTATCTTTTATTATACCGCTTTTTCTCTAAAAATACAGATGTATTTTTTCGAATTTCGTAAATTATTCTGCTTTTTCTTCGGCAGCAGGTGCTTCTTCTGCAGGAGCTTCCTGAGCAGGAGCAGCTTCTTCAGCAGGTGCAGCAGCTTCTGCCTTTGGAGCCTTGTTCTTTCCAGACTTAGCAGGCTTTTCTTCAGGTACAGCTTCTACATTTTCTGCTTTAACTACTACGTGAACTTCTGCAGTCTGTGCTTCGTAAAGCTTGATAACTGCTTTGTAAGTACCAACAGATTTGATTGCGGCACCAGGAAGTTCGATCTTTTTGCGTTCAATTTCGAATCCGAGTTTAGTAAGTGCATCAGCAACAACGTGTGTAGAAACAGCTCCGTAAAGCTTTCCGTTTGATCCTGCCGGCATTACTACTTCTACAACTGCAGCTTCAAGTTTTTCCTTAAGGCTTGCAGAATCCTTTCTCTTCTGTTCCTTGCGTGCTTCAATTTCTGCTCTGCGTGCTTCAAAAAGTGCAGCTGTAGCATCATTGTAAGGTACTGCAAGATTGCGTGGAAGAAGGAAGTTGCGTGCATATCCGTTAGCAACGTTCTTTACGTCTCCCTCTTCTCCAAGTGATTTAACGTCTACGTTAAGAATTACTTTCATGTTTTTCTCCAAGCTCCTGATTTTTTGTCTATGTTTCGGAGTATAAAACATAGATCATTGTCATTATCGGGCTTGACCCGATAATCTTTTCTTATGATAGATTGCCGTGTTAAGCACAGCAATGACTTACAATATTAGTCAGCAACAAAAGGAAGCAAGCTGATTGAGCGTGCTCTCTTGATTGCCTTAGCAACTTCGCGTTGATGTTTTGCACAAGTTCCTGTAATGCGGCGTGGAAGAATCTTACCGCGTTCTGTCATATAGCGGCGAAGAACATCTGCGTCCTTATAATCGATCTTTGCCTTGTTAGCGCAGAAACGACATACCTTCTTGCGGAAGTAAGCCTTTCCCTTTGAACGTGCATCACGATCATCTTCACGACCTTCATTTTCCGGTGCCACTTCGTTCATCTGAACTTCCTGTGACAAAATTTCCTGTTTTTCTTCCATTTCCTGATTTTCTTCAGACATATTCTAATCTCCTGTGTGTTTTATCCTATTAAAACGGTATATCCTCTGGGAAATCGCTTCCTGTATCGCCAAAAGATTCAGACTGATAACCGCCTGAACTGCCGGATGAGCCGGAATTATTAGGCTGGAACTTTGGTGCACCGCCAGTTGTTGAGAACTGACCGCCTTCACCTTTTCCGCCCAAAAGCTGAACATTGTTTGCATTAATAACTATTTTGCTGAACTTCTGTCCGTCTTTTTCCCAGCGATCCTGTTTTAAGTATCCGTCAATAGCAATCTGCTTGCCCTTTGTCAGATATGGCTTAAGGTTTTCTGCTGTTTTTCCCCAGATTGTAACATCGAAATAACTTACTTCATCAACCCACTGCTCGCCTTCTTTTTTGCTTCTATTGACAGCGATGCTTACACTAGCTCTTGCCTGACCGTTAGAAACATAACCAAAGCTTCTTTCGTCTGTTCCCAAATCTCTTGTAAGACGTCCAATCAGGACAACATGATTCAAATCTGTCATAAACGCTCCTTATTGCAAGTTAATGGATTGCAGCCAAGATTATTTCTCGTCAATGCGTACAAACTGATACTTCAAAAGATTCATGTTGATTTTGAATTCTTTTTCGATATCAACAATTTTGCCAGGATTGAGCTTCATTGTGTAAAGAACAAAGCGTCCTTTCTTCTGTTTCTTGATTTCGTAGGTAAGATCGCGGTCACCAAAAGCCTTATCTTCTTCGATTTCCGCACCAAATTTGGCGAGAGTTGCCTTTACGTCTTCGGCACCCTTTTTTGACTTTTCCTCATCGAGTGGGAAAATAGTCATAAGTTCATACTTTTTCATAAGTATCTCCTGAAATTTTCATCCTGCCAGAGCAGAACATTTCGGAGGACAGTGTTACAATCCTCTAATCGACGATTGAAGAATGTAAAACAGGAACGTGTATAAACAGTATTCCTGTTCCTCCTTATGGACAAAGGAAAGCCCCTTAAAGGCTTCCAAGGATGTTCTATAATTATAACTAAACGGCCCGTGAGCGTCAATACAACACTAAATATAAGATTGTAAAAATTGTCAATTTGAGTTATAATATAGAAATGTTTTTTAAGCAAAGGTATATATCAGTTTTCCTGCTTTTACTTACATTAGCAACGCCGGTATTTTCTGCAAAAAAGAAATCCAGAGTAACCGTGCCATCCAAAGTTCAGGAAAAAATAAACCAGACACAAGAAACTCCTAAATCGTGGTATATCTGCGAACTCAAAAATAAAACCAAGGCAGGCAATGTAATAATCGGTCCTGTAGAAAGCCGTGAACTTATCATCCTTGTCTGGATTGCAAACTCCATTGCTCCAAACAAAGATTTTTGTATTGCCAAGAACAAAACCTACATCACTAAAAACCCGGAACAGTTTTTTAAGAATGAATGGGACACTGTAAAACAGGATATCATTGATTATGGCGTGGCAGACCTTTACGAAAAATATTTCTTTACTGATTTTCTTACCCGCAGCATTAAGCTTGATTTGAGTGAAGAAGAACAGGAAGCCGAAGGTGAACAGCCGGAAGCTGCAGAAGAAAAAACTGAAGCAAAACAGCCTGAAGCCCAAGCCGCCCCTGCAAAAGAAGAGCCTGCAAAAAAAGAAGTTGCAGTTGCCGAGCCTGAACCAGAACCTGAGCCTGCTCCGGAGCCTCAGATTGAAGAACCGGAAGTTGCGGTTGTTGAGCCAAAACCAGAACCGGCTCCCGCACCAAAAACAGAAACTCAGCCAACACAGACTGCCGTAACAAGAAAATCAGGCGGATCTGCAGCATTCTCAGAACCTTCCATTACTTCTGACGGAGAATTTGATTATACAGCAACCTATCAGCCGAACCAGAGCGACAGCTATGTATCCGGCGACATTGACATAGACGAACTTAAGAACGAACTCAAAAATGAACTTAAGAACGAACTTAAAAACGAGTTACGTTATGAACTGCAGGCAGGAACAATTACACCGGCCCCGGCACAGACTCAAGCTTCGGCACCTGCACCAACTCAAGCCCCGGCACAATCTCAAGCCGTTGCCCAGCCACAAGCTCCTGTTCAGACTCAAGCACCTGTACAACCGCAAGCTCCGGTTCAAACTGCAGAATCACAGCCAGTTCCTGCTTCAGAGCCTGCACAGCCACAGGAAACTCAGATTGCAGAGGTAACTCCTCAAACTGAACCAACAGAAACTCAGATTGCACAGGCCTCACCGGAACCACAGGAACCTGTTCCTCAGGCAAACTTTGAGCTTCCTATCAGCACACAGGCAAACACAACAGTAAACAGATATCAGCGTGAAAATCTTCTTGATTACGCACCTAAAAAGACACCGGCACTTCCAAAGGATGACGACCCTACCCAGCTGCAGAAAATTGCAAATCCAGATAAGGCCGATTCCAAGGGAGTTACCCTTCTTATGAAGGCCGCCAAAGACGGCAATGACCTTACAATTCAAAACCTTATTGCCTCAGGTGCAAAAGCAGACTTAAAGGACAAGGACGACTGGACTGCCCTTATGTATGCCGTACGCTATACCGAAAGCCTGGAAATTGTAAACCAGCTTATAGCAGCCGGTACAAACGTAAAATACAAAAACAAATACGACATTTCTGCCCTTTCTATTGCGGCAACCTATAACAGCAATCCGGACATACTTAAAAAGCTGCTTTCGTTCTATACACCAAACGAAAAGGAACTTATGCAGGCCTTTATAATTATGATTTCGGACAACTCAAGCTCTGAATATACCAAGACTGCCAAACTGGATGCATTTGTAGAACGTTCTGTTTCGCTCAATGCATTTTATAATGGAAGAACTCCTCTTATGTATGCGGCACAGTACTGTACTTCTACAGTTTTGATTAAAAAGCTTCTGGAATACGGTGCTTCTCCTTCTTCTCGTACAACTGACGGAAAAACAGCCTTTGATTTTGCCAAGCAGAATACTTACCTGCCGCACGACAATACCTACTGGGCACTGAACAAGAACTAAAATGAGAATAACAGGCGGAACTTTAAAAGGCAGAATCATCGAATGTCCGGACGGAATAATAAGACCTGCCATGGACAGAATGAGGGAATCTGTATTTTCTATTCTTGGAGATTTAACCGGCAAGTCCTGGCTCGATTTATTTTCGGGCTCGGGCACAATCGCAATAGAAGCCGCAAGCCGCGGAGCCACTCACATTGAGCTTTGCGAAAAAGACAAAATCAAAACACAAACCCTTCTCAATAATGTAAAAATTACGGAACAGGAATGCGGCGTAAAAATTCAATGCCACTTTATGCCGGTAGAATATTTTATCAAGCGCTGTAAAAAACATTTTGATTACATATTTTTTGATCCTCCTTTTCCATATAAATATCACGAACAGCTTATAGCACAGGCCGACAAAAACGGAATGCTCGCACCAGGCGGTACAATTTTGGTTCACCGTCCCGAAGAACATTTTATGCCAGACACAATCGGAAGCCTTCACAGAACCGACCAGAGAATCTACGGTCGTTCAATCGTTGACTTTTACAAAGTTCAATAATTTGTCATTCCGCTCGCAAATGGGCGCAAATAATAAAAAATGTTGCAAATTCTCAAAAATATGGTAATATAATAGTGGGTAAATTTAGGGGAAATATAGAAAATGAGTAGAAAAGAAAAAGTTCAGGAAAAATTCGAAGAGGCAATCAACGAAAAAAAAATCCCTGACGGTTTTATCAAGGTAACTGATAATCCTGTAGACGGGCTTACTTCCGAACAGAAAGTAATACTCAACCGCAAGGCCAATGCCATGTTCAATGCCGGAAACATTGAAGATGCAAGGCGAATCTATATTACTACAGGCTATTCAGACGGTCTTACCAGAGTCGGAAACTACTATATGGATAAGAACGAAGGACTTAAAGCACTGAAAGCCTATTATCTTGCGCATAATAAGAGGGATGCAGAGCCGATTTACGAGTCAATAGCACAGGTAATTTCTACCCTGCTAAAAAATGATTAAAATTATTTAAAAATCATTTAAAAACAAAAGGAGTATTAAAAAATCATGGAAGATTTGGATTCTACTGAAAAAGACGTTTTTGAGCCTATGCTGCCAGAAATGTCCGGTGATGCAATTAAAGAAAGTAATGAAAAAATAGCAGAATTATCCAAAAAAGGTTATCAGCTTTTAAAAGAAAGTGAGTTTGAAAAAGCACGCGAAGCTTTTTTCCAGATTCTTGACATTGAAGACAATAACAATTATGCACTTGTTGGTCTTGGAGATACATCACGCAAAGAAAACAAATTCAACGAAGCAATTACCTTCTACAATAAATGTCTTTCTTTCTACCCTTCAAATAATTATGCATTGTTTGGTCTTGCAGATTGTTACAAGGCTTTAAATCAATATTCAAAAGCAATAGATATCTGGCAGCAGTATCTTGTTCACGACGACAAGAATATTACGGTAATTACACGTGTTGCCGATGCCTACCGCAAAATCCACGAGTTCAAAAAATCAAAGGAGCTTTACCTTAAGGTTCTGGAGATGGAAAAAGATAATCCTTATGCACTCATAGGTCTGGGTCACCTTAGCTATGACTTTAAGGAATACAAGGACGCACTCGGTTACTGGACACGCATTTACGACCTTAATCTTGATAACGTAGATATCCGTGTTCTTACTGCAATCGGTAACTGCCACCGCAAGCTCAAGACTTTTGAAAAAGGAACCTTCTTCTTTGACAAGGCACTTGAACGCGATCCTAAAAACTTTTATGCATTGTTTGGACTTGCAGACTGCTACCGCGGTATGAACAAACAGGCTAAATCAATTGAATACTGGAATAAAATTCTTGAAATAGATCCGCGCAACAAGGTAATTCTTACCCGTGCAGGCGATGCCTACAGAACACTGGGCAACTATGACGAAGCAGTAAACTATTATACCAAGGCTCTGGAAATTGACTTTGATATTTATGCTGCAATTGGTCTTGCCCTTATCTGTAAATGCCAAGGTAAATTTGAAGAAGCTGTAGACCGCTTTAAGAATCTTATCCGTAACGATCCGCGCAACTCACGTCTTTATGTTGACCTTGCAGAATGTTATTCCCTTATGAACAAAAAGGATGAAGCAATTAAGCTTCTGGAAGATTATCTGCGCAACGACGGTAAAAACATTCAGATAAGAAATCTATTGGAACGCCTAAGAAAATAACAGAGCCAATATGGAAAAGATTATTCTGACCGGCTGTACGCCTCAACAAATCACGGAAAAACTGAACTTGAATCAGGCTTTCCGTGGTAAACAGATTTTTAAATGGGTAAGTACAGGCGTTACAGATTTTGATTCCATGACCAATCTTAGTCTTGAACTAAGGCAAAGCTTAAAGGAAAATGCCTCTCTTCGCACCTCGCAGATTGAACAGGTGCTTACAGATCCAGACGGAACAATCAAACTTATAATAAAGCTCCAGGACGGTAACAATGTAGAAACCGTTTTACTCACCGACAAGGAAGGTCGTAAGACTGCCTGTGTTTCGTGTCAGGCCGGCTGTGCAATGAAATGTGCATTCTGTATGACAGGAACGCTTGGACTTGCACGCAACCTTACCGCAGCCGAAATTGTAGAACAGTTTTTGTACATGGAACAACAGGCCGGCAAACTTGATAATATTGTTTTTATGGGCATGGGTGAGCCGCTTCAAAATCTTAACGCAATAAGGCAGACTATAGAAATTTTATGCAGTAAGGATGGCCGTGCCCTTTCTTCCAAACGCATTACCCTTTCTACCTGCGGAATTGTAAAAGGCATATATGAGCTTGCAGACAACGGACCAAATATCCGTCTGGCAGTTTCTCTTACCACTGCAGATGAAGAACTCAGAAAAGAGCTTATGCCTGTGGCTACGGCGGCGGAAAATTCTCTGGACAACCTTAGAAAGGCAATTGAATATTATGCTTCCAAAAGCGGTAAACGGGTAACGCTTGAGGCGGCCCTGCTTCATCAAAAAAACACATCTGCAAAGTCGGCACAAAACCTTATTGATTTTTCCCGCGGGCTAGATGTAAATATAAACCTTATTCCATGGAATCCGGTTCCGCAGCTTGATTTTGAAGAACCATCTTCAAACGAAGTACATGCTTTTGTAGACATTCTGGAAAAAGCCGGATTAAATGTAACGCTTAGAACACGTCGCGGCCGTAAAATTGGTGGTGCCTGCGGTCAATTGGGGAAGGTAAAAAATGGAAACTGAAGCTCAGCAAATCCAACCCCGTAACGACATTAAAAGGGGCGTATTTTTTATAATCTGCTCGGCTTTTTTCTTTGCACTCATGGCAGTTTTTGTAAAGCTTGCCGGCAATATCCATTTTATGCAAAAGGCTTTTTTCCGTAATGTTGTTGCATTTATGATTGCGCTGGGCGGTACAATTAAAGATGTACGCTTGAACGGAAGACAGGCAATTGTCATTCCAAAAGGTGCGCTGGTATTTTTGTTTTTGCGAGCCATTGCTGGTTCTGTCGGAGTATTCGGAAACTTTTATGCAATAGACAGAATCCTGCTTGCCGATGCAACTATCTTAAACAAGATGGGACCATTCTTTACAATTTTGTTCTGCTATATCATTCTTAAAGAAAAAATTAAACCGGTGCCGCTTGTCTGCATCATAATTGCCTTTTTGGGTTCCATTTTGATTGTCAAACCTTCCTTTGATTTTTCCAGAATGATTCCAACCCTTGCCGCATTTATGGGTGGTATTGGAGCAGGTCTTGCCTATGCCAGTATCCGTAAATTAAGCTATCTTGGCTGCAACGGAAAGATTATCATTTTGTTTTTCTCGGCCTTTTCCATGCTGCTTTCGGTCCCATATCTTGTTACAAGCTTTAATCCAATGACCTGGCAGCAGACATTATTCCTGTGCTGTGCCGGAGGTTGTGCCGCAGGAGGCCAATTCTCTGTAACTGCAGCTTACTACCATGCACCTGCCAACAAAATCTCCATTTATGAATATTCGCAGGTTGTTTTTTCTGCACTGTTCGGCTTTATTTTCTTTGTACAAATTCCGGACTGGCTCAGCATTACCGGATACCTTATCATTATCTCCATGGCCATCCTTAATTACATTTATTCCCACAAAAAACAGGAAAATAACCAATAATTTTCATTTTTTATACAATTATCTTGTATTTATATACAGATTATTTAATTGAAAAAAGAAAAAAAATAGCATATAATAAATTTATGCAAAAGAAAATTTATGTAGTCGGTATGTTCGACGACGATACAGCATCAAAGGTTCAGGCAGCAGTTGCCGCAGTTGCAGGCGTTACAAATGCCGTTGCCAACTGTGAAAAATCACAGGTATTGGTTGACTATGGCGATGCAAGCCAGGAAGATGCAATTAATGCAGCTATTTCTTCCTGCGGTGTAGATGTTATCGGCTAATAATAGTTATGATAAAGCTCACAATATTAGACGGTCACGCAGTTAATCCGGGTGACCTTCCTTGGGATTTTTTAAAAAAGTATGCTGATATAACTGTTTTTGAGCGCACACCTCAAGAGCTTGTTACCCAACGCATTGCAGACAGCGATGCAATTTTCTTAAACAAAATCCAGATTACAGAAGAAATACTCTCTGCCTGCCCTAACCTTAAATATATAGGTGTTCTTGCAACAGGCTACAATGTTATAGATCTGGAAGCCGCACGCAGACACAATATTACCGTTACAAATATTCCAGCCTATTCTACCGACTCTGTAGCACAGCATGTTTTTTCTTTTATATTATATTTTACAAATCAGGTAGCACAGCACAGCCAGTCTGTAATGAACGGAGATTGGGTAAAATGTCCGGACTTTTGCTACTGGAACGGAAGCCTCACCGAGCTTGTAGGAAAAACTCTCGGAATATTCGGCTATGGTCATATAGGCAGCCGCGTTGCTCAGATTGGAAAAGCCTTTGGCATGAACGTTATCTGCTGCACACGTACTCCAAAACCCGATATGCCAATTGCCGTAAGCTTTGAAGAACTCTTAAAGTGTTCAGATTTCTTGACACTTCATGCGCCGCTTACACCTCAGACAACTAATATTATCAATAAAGATACACTTGCAATGATGAAACCAACCGCATACCTTATAAACACGGCACGCGGAGGTTTTATTGTAGAAAAGGATCTGGCCGACTGCCTTAATGCCGGCGGAATTGCAGGCTTTGCCGCAGATGTTCTTTTACAGGAACCAATGGCCGCCACCAACCCGCTGCTTGGTGCAAAGAACTGCATCATTACTCCGCACATTGCCTGGGCACCGTACGAAACCCGCAGGCGCCTCCAGGGAATTGCAGAAGAAAATCTTAAAGCCTGGATTGAAGGAAGGCCGATTAACGTGGTTTCATAATAAAGATTGTCGGGTCAAGCCCGACAATGACATGTCATTCCCGGGTCAAGCCAGACAATGACATGTCATTCCCGGGCTTGACCCGGGAATCTTTTTTTAGCATTTTTCAAACACAGGAATCTGCTCTATTGGGGTGTCAACTGTAATTGTTGCACCACCCTCATATTCTGCACCTGTATGAATATGCTTCCACTTACCTGACGGAAGGTATACGCTGCGGCTGGTCTGGCCTGCATTCAAAACAGGGGCTACAAGATACTTACTTCCAAACATGTACTGGTCTTTAAGCTCCCAGCATTTTTCATCGGCAGGGAATTCGTAGAACATTGTTCGCATTACAGGACTTCCGTTTTCGCTGGCTTCTTTCATTACCTTGGCAATGTATGGCTTAAGCGATTCACGAAGTTTAATCTGTGCTTCCATAATTTTCTGAGCCTCAGGGCCGTAGCACCAGATTTCGTTTGGCTGACCTGTATACAGGTAACCTCCGCCATATCCGCGCTCAGGATCCTTGTCCAGTGGCGGAATATTATGAGGATCACGGTCTCCATGCAGACGGAGTACCGGACTGAATACTGCAAACTGGAACCAGCGGAGCAAAAGCTCTACAAAGCCCTTGTCCGAAGGATCGCCGTACATAAAGCCGCCGATATCAGTTGTCCACCATGGAATACCGGCAAGACCAATATTCAAGCCTTCTACAATCGAATCCTGGAGGCATTCCCAGCTTGACTGAACGTCTCCGTTCCAGAGCACCTGGCTCAAGGTCTGGCTTCCTACCCAGGCACAGCGTTCAAGGTTTACAAAGTTTTTGTATCCTGCGGCCTTCATGCCGTCATAAAATGCCTGGCTGTAAAGCTTTGGATAAATGTTTGAGCAGGACAAAGCAGTGCCCATCTGGTAGCGGTAGTTTCCGTAATCGTAAACATTATAATCAGGCTCTGCATTATCAAGCCAGAACATATCAATTCCGTAATCGGCATAATTCTTTTTACAAATCTGCCAAAGGTATTCGCGTGCCTCAGGATTAGTTGCATCAAAGGTAAGACAATCCCCGTTAAAATCGTAGGTCTGATTTGAACCATGTTCTGTACGAACCAGATAACCCTTATCCAGCATTTCGTAATAATGAGAACATTTTTTATCAACGCTTGGCCATACGCTGACCATTACCTTTGTTCCCATTGCATGAAGTTCATCACACATTGCCTTTGGATCCGGCCAGTATTCCTTATCAAAACACCAGTCGCCCTGACGCGGCCAATGGAAAAAGTCAATTACCATTACATCAAGATGAATACCCATTTCCTTATATTTACGTGCAACTGTCAAAACCTCTTCCTGAGTTCTGTAGCGGAGCTTGCACTGCCAAAAGCCAAGATATTCATCTGGCATTACAGGAGCGCGTCCAACAGCAGCAGTAAAGTTTTCCATAATAAGAGCCGGAGTATCTGCAACTGTAATCCAATAGTCCAGCTGCTTTGTACATTCAGCAGACCATTCAGTAACGTTCTTGGCAAAGTTTGCGCGGCCTACAGCAGGGTTATTCCACAAAAAGCCGTAGCCCAGATTAGATACTGCAAAAGGAATAGAAATCTGACTGTTGCGCTGAGCCAGCTCCAATGAACAGCCTTTCATATCAAGATAAGGTACGGGATACTGACCCATACCATAAATCTTTTCGCCGTCGTTTGGTTCAAAGCGTACGGTAAGCTTATAGTCTCCGCCTATAATTCCCTGCCATTGACGTGCAACAACCTTTGTACAAACCGAATGCTTAGAAGCCTGCGGATCATAGGCACGGAAATATTCGTGAATAATTCTTACATCATCCTTGTAAAAGCTGAGTACACCGTTATTGTTCATGCGTGCACTTATGCGGCCATTTGTAATGGAAGCCCCCTGTTCATCTACAACAATTTTTGCGTTGCAGGCAGCAACCTTCTGAGTAAGACCCCATGGCTCATCTATTAAATCACGTTCAAGAGTAGAACGCACACGCAGAGAATCTTTTCCCCATGGTTCAATTATTAAAGTTTCATTTCCTTTTTTAAAAACTAATGTGTTTTTACCTTCGTAAAACATAAAGCCTCCGTGGTTATTTTCGAGTTTAATTAGTATACAAGTTTTTTAAACGATTTTACAAGTTTGTTGCGGTCCGGCAGCATAATGGAAGTATCAGATTCAGGAA
The DNA here is from genome assembly GCA_017550685.1 of Treponema sp. Classification (GTDB taxonomy): domain Bacteria; phylum Spirochaetota; class Spirochaetia; order Treponematales; family Treponemataceae; genus Treponema_D. Next base: position 53,844 of record JAFZOJ010000066.1, read on the forward strand.
CGCTTACGGCATTAAATGCAGTCCAGGCTTCTTCAATAGGAATAAGGGCTGCATTATCCCCTGCCTTGTTCCACTGGCTGTATCCGGTTTTAAGCGCCAGATCAAAGGTGTCGGTACAAAGTGTAATTTCATAAGGAATCCAGACCTTGTCTCCGTCTACAATATATCTGCCGCCCGGAATCATTGACGGAGCATCGTTTACACTAACGCCGCTGTCAAAAGCAATGTAAATATGTCCCGGTATTGTAATGAATGCAGTTTTAATACCAATAGCTTCCAGCAAAGAACAGTTCATGATTGAAAGGTCATCACAGTCACCGCCATGATAAGAAAGGGTTTGATACGGGAACTGAAGAAAGTCTATGGAAAGTCCGCCGGTATTATCTGAATAAGCAGAAGTCGGGTCAATTACATAATTAATTCCGTATTCCTTGAGCGCGCAGAACAAGGCGCCCGCATACTGAATGTTCACAGGAATATCAGGACGCAAAGATGATTTGACAATTGATTTTACCTGCCTTGCAAATTTCTGTGCACACGAATCACGTGGAGAAACAAAGGTTGCAGCCTGACGGTCATCTTCCCAGGTCATGGAGTTACGGCTCAAGGTAGTAAAAGAAAGCGTATGAGAATATTCCTTGTTTTTATTAAGCAGCTTATATTCAACGTAGATTTCGCCGGTGGTAATGGAATCGTTGAGCTGAGTAAGAATGTTTTCGTTCAAAAGCGCTGTTATTTCTACATCAACAGACTGGCCCTGTTTGATTTTTTCGTAGCTGCCGACCAGAGTCCTTACAAGCATATACTGCTCGGTGTAAAAATATACATGAACATCTGTAATGGCGGCTTCTTCGTTGTTTACCAGAGTTATGGTTCCAAACGGATTATCAATATAGTGAGAATAAAAAACCGGGAAAAGCGGCTGAAGATCTTCGTTGCTTATTTCCACATTCGAAGAATATCTGAGCCCCTTAGAAAAATTATAGCTTATACTAAGCCCGCCCTGAACAGTATGTGCAAATGGTCTTCTAAAGGTATTTAAAGATTTATAACCTGCAAAAAGAGAAAAGCTAAGTTCGGGAAGAATCAGGATTTCTGTGCTAAGGCGCGCACCGTAAAAATATCCTGTTTCGCCAGGCAGGTTGTTTACCTTGTTTTCGTTAATGCTCCAGATGCCGCCGATAAGTTCAGGGTACAAATACAGGCGGTCAGAAAGCCTCATGGAATAGCCGGTAGCAATATTAAAATCAATATACTGCTCGGAGTTAATTCCATTTTCGAACATGTTCAGGTAAGTACCCTGCCCGCTTATCAAAAGACGATCATTAGCACGGAATTTTAAAAGTGAAAAATCAAAGCTCAAACTAGAACCAACACTTACATCACACAGTCCGTTAAAAAAATAAGTGTAGATTGGTAATACACGCGCCTGGAATTCAAACGCAAAAAGAGAAAGGCTTAGAAAAAAAATAAGTATGCAGCTTTTTATTTTCTTCATATATTACATTCCAAGCTTAGTCTTAAGGCTTTCTAATCCTGCAAGTGCTGTTTTATTCTGTGGATCTTTTGCAAGAACCCTTTGATACATATTAATTGCTTCTGTATAGTTCTGTTCAATTACAAGGATATTAGCAATGTTGTTCATGGCAGAAACAGTGTTTGATTTCTGGAATTCTGCCTTTGCTTCTTTGTAACGCTTTGCCCTTACAAGTGCTACACCAAGCTTGTTCGAATCTCCCTGGGTACGCAGGCGGTCAATAATAGGATTTAAGTCTGTCCTTATGTAGTTACTGATTGCAGTATCAAGCTGGTAAACAAGATAAGAATCATCAAGAACCGGAAGCGTAAATCCGGCCGCATTATAAACTACAGGCTTGTAAACAGTCCATGCATCTTCAAGAAGAATAAATTCATAGTTACCTTCTTCGTCGTTCAGTACTTCCTGCAAAAGCTCTGAGCCTCTCTTACGGGTTGGAGAAAAGCCTTGTTCAAACATAGACATGGCCAGAGGCAGATATACAGTATTTGCATCTTCGTCTACAAGAACTGAATCAGGATCTGCAAAATGATTTCCCACTGCCGAAGCAGAAAGCTTAAGATCTACAAGAACAAGAAAATCATCTGGAGTTACAATGTAACCGCAGCTTATACCCTGTGACTCAAGACAAGACATAAAAAGAATACCAAAATCATCATAGTCGCCGCTAAGACATTCCATAGTCTGCAAAGGATAAAGAATGGAATCTTCGTCTTCGCCAAGATGATACTGGGCAAAAGGTGTTAAAGTATCTTCGGAATAAGTAATTCCCACACAACGCAAAGCCAGGAACATAGCGGCCGCAAACTGAATGTTACGGTTCATACCGGTTGCAAGCTGGTTACGTGCAATGCCCGCAACAGATTTGGCAAAGTTTTGGATATCAGGAGTTTCAGAAGAAACAAAGGTACTTAGGGCCGCAAGATCACTCCAGACAAAAGCATTGCGGTTTCGCACAGTAAGGTTTACACTCTGCTGAACACTGCGCTTCTGTCCGAGCATTTCGTACTCAATGGTTACGTTGCCCGGAATAAGCCCGTTTTCGCTGAATGTCATAATTGCATCAGAAAAATCTATGTAAAGAGGAATCTGTGCAGTTTTGTACCGGTTGAGTTTAGAAATTTTTCCACATTCAATAACGCTGGAAGTATACTTGTCTGCATCAAAGCTTATGCGTACGTTTCTGATTTCTGCAGATTCATGATTTGTAATATTAAGGACACCGCATTCATTGTCGCGGTAAATACGACTGAACGAAGGATAGATGTCGCCGTACTGATCAAGTGTAACGGTAACTGCCTTGGAACGTTTTTTGTTAGTACCTGCCGAACGGTTTATCTTTATTCCAAGTCCGCCAAAAAATCCGTTGTTAAAGGCAGAAAAATCTTTTTTGACATAAGAAAGATAGCCGCCGTGAGCAGTAACAATAAAATCAGGAGTAAAACGAAAACCAATGTCTGCATAACCGCGGTAATAAAGTCCGTTTGGTTTATAGGTGTTGTAGATATTGTTTGCTTCGCGGACATTAACATAGCCTGAGTTTACGCCAAAGCCGCCGCCGATTCCAGTATAAAGCCTTGAAAAAGGATAAAAGTAAAAGCCCAGGTCCAGTCCGCCGCCATAAAGCTGAACCGGTTTAATAAATCCATCCGGTTTAAAGAAGGTATAGTTTCCTTCAATACCGACAGTCATAAAATTAAAAAGATTTACATCCGCCTGCAAAAATCCCGAAAATCCGATCGGCATTTCTTTCTGCATCGAAATATTAACTGAAGGTGCTGCCGTAAAAGTAAAATCAACTGCGCTAAGTGGAGCAACAAACAAAATAACTGAAAGTGTCCAGGTGCATATCCGTTTCAATTTATGTTATCCCCGATTAAAAAGTTTCTTCTATATATAATATTTAATTATACATTATTTTGATGTTTTTTTAAAGGTAAAATAATACAGGATTTTTTTATTTTTTTTTCTCAAATTTTTGTAACAAGTCCACTTTTTTTTCTATACTATATACAGAGGTTTTTCCTCCAAATTTTTTGTAGAAACAACTCGTCTGTGCGGGATGTTATGTCCTGATGAGTTTCACATTAAATTGAGGAGGACTGACTATGAATCAGCCAGCAAACGAAACAAACAATGACGTTTTAAATCTCGAGAAAAAATGGAAGAACGCTACAATTGCAAACAATTTCATTTTTTACAAGGTCATGCACAACAACCCTGATGTGTGTAAAGAACTTCTGGAAATCCTTCTGAAGATTAAAATTGATCACATTACAATGCACACAGAAGAATCTATTGAAGTTGATTTTGGTAAGAAAGGAGTAAGACTGGATGTTTATGCTGTAGGATCAAGTAAAGCTTATAATCTTGAAATGCAGGCAACAGATGATGGAGAACTGGCAGAACGTTCAAGATATTATCAGGGAATTCTTGATGTTCAACAGCTTAACGAGGGTGATGATTATAAGAATCTAAAAGACAGTTATATAATATTTATCTGTGTGCCGGATATTTTTAAAAAAGGTCTTGCAAAATACACTTTTGAAAATCTCTGTATAGAAAATCCAGAAATTAAACTGAATGACAGAGCTTACAAGTACTTTTTTATTGCAAAAAACTATGATAAAATACTTGATGAAAAGCAGAAAGCATTCTTAAAACTAGTTATGGAACCTGATGCAAATGAAACCAACAGTTTTACTGAAAAGATTTCCAAACTGGTAGAAGAAGCCAAGCAAAACTCTCAATGGAGGAAGCAGTTCATGGAATGGGAAAGAGAAATGGCCAAAAAGTTCCGCGAAGGCAAAGCTGAAGGCATTGTTGAAGGCAAACATGAAAAAGCCGAAGAATCTGCAATTGCATGGCTAAGAAAAGGTATGTCTCCCGAAGATGTTGCTGAATGTGAAGACCTGCCTCTTGAAAAAGTCCTTGAACTGCAAAAAAGCATTAACAATAAGGCATAAAAACTACGTCATTGCGAGACCGCAGGCCGCGGCAATCCACCCTTCTAAAAAACAGGCTGTCACTCAATCTTTTAATTCGATTGGGCGGCAGCCTGTTTTTTAGAGAGTTTCCCCTTCATTTTTCAAATTTTTTTTATTTATTTTCTCAAATTTTTGTAACAAGTCCAATTTTTTTTCTATACTATATACAGAGGTTTTTCCTCCAAATTTTTTGTAGAAACAACTCGTCTGTGCGGGATGTTATGTCCTGATGAGTTTCATACAAAATAAAGGAGGACAATCATGTCTATTTTTAACAGGAAGTATAAAGATTCTGTTTTCACAGATTTATTCGGCAGCGACAGAGATGGGAAAAAGAATTTTCTTGAATTGTACAATGCGCTTTCGGGAAGTAATTACAAACTGGAAGAAGTATCTCTAGTCCGTAAGGTTATTGACCAGACACTTTACAAAACATTTAATAACGATGTAAGTTGGGAAATCAATGGAAAATTGATAGTACTTGTTGAACATCAATCCACAGTAAATAACAATATGCCTTTCCGATGTCTTGAATATGTTACGCGTATTTACGAAGGGATTGTACCAGTTAAACAACGTTATGCAGAAAAAGTATTCAAAATACCAAATCCTGATTTTTATGTTGTTTATGTTGGAAATAAAGAACAACCACCAGAATATGAACTACGTCTATCCGATGCGTTTTATGAAAAAGATTCAAGCAAACTTGAACTTATTGTAAGAGTCAAAAACTGTACTAATCCAAATTTGTTGCCGATAGCAGGAAATTGTGATATTCTAAAAGAGTATTGCAGATTTCTGGAGATTGTTGAAAAGAATTACAACAGACTCAAACCAAGAACATCATTCAAAAAGGCAATAGAAATTGCAATGGAAGAAGGAATCTTAATCGATTACCTGGACAGAAAGTCTAGGGAGGTCATAAACATGCTTTGTGCAAAATATGATTATAAAATGGATATCGCAGTAAAGAAACAGGAAGCTTTTGAAGATGGCCAGCAAGCAAAAGCTGAAGAATCTGCAATCGCTTGGCTTAATAAAGGTATGTCTCCCGAAGATGTTGCTGAATGTGAAGACCTGCCTCTTGAAAAAGTACTTGAACTGCAAAAAAGCATTAACAATAAGGCATAAAAAACTACGTCATTGCGAGACCGCAGGCCGCGGCAATCCACCCTTCTAAAAAAAAAACAGGCTGTCACTCAATCTTTTAATAGGATTGGGCGGCAGCCTGTTGTAAAAAAAACAATTAACGTTTTTTAAGTACACTACTCATTGCGGTTGTATTGTTTGCAAAATGTGCGATTACTACATAATAAGTATATTGTGCACTACCTATAGGGATTTTTGGAACGTCTGAGGTATTAACATCGCAAGAGGTTTCTATTACTTTTGATGGTGTATGTGCACCATATAATTCCCATTTGTCAATATCATCACCATAGTCTTCATTACTATAACAACAATAATACAAAGTTGGAGCATCACATAAAATAGTTACTGCATTTGCACCCGTATATAAATTATGATAAGTACCTGTAACATATTCGTTTCCGACCTTTTTTGGTCTATAGTAATATACCGTTTTTGTATGTGTTTTATCTGTATCTAATCTGCATCTCACGAAAGTTTCTTCAGCGGATGGAGTGAACGATTCTGTTTTATTATTCATGTTAGATGTAAAAGTAGTTATTGAATTATTATTAACAGATAATTTGGCTGCATAATAATATGTAAATTGATTATCCGTTTTCCAATTATGTATCCATCTTCCTGTATTTTTATCATATGTTTCCATAGTTTTATAATATTGTTTTACACTAGTATCTTTTAAATATTTTGTATTATGATCAATTGTAATGGTTACTTTACTCGTAGTATAACTTATATTTTTAATAGGCCATAAATCCTTGATATCAACTTCCTCTGAAGGTAACTTCAATGTAAATATAGCTTGATTCGATCTTTTATCACTTACCATTACATAGGTTTTACATCCTTTTGCTAAAGGGAAAACAGGGAAAAACAAATCAGTAGCATTACCATTTTTATCATTTTCTTGTTTTAAAGGATAATAAACTTTAACCTGCCTATCAGTATATTGAGAAGATGTTAGATAATCTAACTTGAAAGAGGTGTTTTCTGGTAAAATTGTATAGGTATACTCATATAAATTAGAGTTTGTTGTATTTGCTTTAATACCAATTCCATCTCTATCAGTAATATTTTCCTTAGCGACTACACCATCATTTAAGTAAATACATTCTATCTCTTTTTGTTGATCAGTTGTAAAAGTATTTCCCATTGGAGATAAATTATCTGGAGCACTATAACTCTGACTATTTAAAGTTTCATATGACAAATCTACAGGAAGTTTTACTACACTTGAATTATAACCATCACAACTTGCTAAGAATGTATATCTTGTCGATCTATTAGGTAGTTTTACTTGTATTGTTCCGTTTGTTTTATTAAGTGCACATGAATATTTATTTACAGTAACAATTGTACCTGCTGGATAACTAGAAGCATTTGTTACAGGTATTGTAACTGTATATAAACCGCTTGCCGACCCATCACTACTATTTACTGTTAAGTTGGTTGTTTGAAGAGAGAGTGTTGGTAATGTTGTTGCATTCTTTTTCCAAACAAGAGGATCACTTGCAGGACTTCTTAAATCAATTTTAAATGATTGTATATATTGCTGACCCTGAAAATCACCCTCTAAAAATCTTGATTCAAAAATAAATTTCTCGGTATCTTGTTGAAAATAAGCAGAAGAATTTGATGTTGTAAAACTTCTTGTATCACTCCATGGGGTAGCACCTGTTTTGGTGATACTCTGATGACGTAAAAGACTATAACTAATAGATGCTTTACTATCATCATCTACCACATAATTGATTTTCTGATTATTTAGTTCATCGATTGTTTTATTAGGAGTTTCAAAATCAAGAGTATAATCAAATCTTTGTATACCAGATGATTCTGAAGGATTTAATCGAACAGTAGGACTATGAGGTATATACATCTTTAAAGATTTATTATAAGAACCACTGATGTCTTGAACATATATTTGGAAATATGTATGTGCCTGCTTATTTGCAGGAATTTTAATTACTGCAAAAGAATAACTGCCTTTATCAAAAACAAAACTAGCATCTTTTTTTGTTGATAGAGAATTTGCATTTGTACCATATTGTATGTATGCACTATAAGCTGAAGGAGGAGAATATGTTATACCATTAAAAGTAATAAAATCATTCTGTTTTGGAATTCTTACAAAAACATATGTATCTGTAACTCCATTAAGAAGATTAATACTTGATTCATTTGCTACTCTCCAGGATTTATCATAACTCGTAACAGGAGTATCAATAATAGATGCATTACTCTGAGCTGTAGATGCAGTTAAATCAGAACTAAAGTATCTGTTATATATATACCAATCTGAAACAGTATTTCTGGGTTCTCGATCCAAAGCAACATTATATGTCAGTGTTTTTGTATTTCCAGCAATATCATATATAGTAAAATTCAATTCGAGCATACATCTTTCATTCATTATATAGTCTGTAATAGGAAAATAACCTGTTACATAACCATCATAAAAGAATACATTTAATTTATCATCCTGATGAACAAATTGTTTTATTGTCTGGCTGTCATATATTGGATATTGCTTAGTTTCTCCATAAACTGTTTGTTCGCCTGAATAAGGATTTCCGTTTTTATCTGATATTTTTTTGTAAGCTATTGTAATCTTATTATCAATTCCACTTCCTGAATCTGAAGTCTTAAACTTAAAATATATGTTAGTATTAACAATATTCCTTGCATTATATGGATTTAATGAATCGGCTGGAACATAATCAGCAGCTTTTGGAATATAATATTCTGTTGATGAATCATCATTTATTGGGACTGTTTTATATTCAAATTGATTTGAAACAATCTGTTCAGAAAATGCAGGAGGTATAGCTTCTGTCTGGTTATTAATTCTATATTTTATATAAATACTATTTGAATCAGGTGTTTCAAAACCTGTATTAGAGAAAGGTACAGTATCAGATCCTTTCCATGTTGAAGTATTAAATTTGATTTTTATATCTGCAGCATTATTATATGTAAAAAGACGTTTAATCGAATAATCAGGTTTTATATTCATCGTGATTATTGTTTTACCAGTAGAATTATCAATTTCAGGATTATTATAAAATGATGTTATGTTATTATTATTTTGATCATATATGACAACATCACTTCCCATTGATAAAGAAGTAAAATTCATTTTTTTATTAAAATAAATTTTAACTGTACTGTCACAAGGAACACCATAATAAGTATCCTCTGGTTCTACTGTTGAAATTTTTGTTAAATATGTAGCTGTTGCAGTTATAGTCCTTGTTGTTGTTGCTGTAGTAGCCCCACTAACAGTTATTTGTAATGGATTATTTGGTTCGCCATTAGAACCTGTAACTGTATAACTAAGAGTATTAGTACTATTTGTATTAAAAGACCAATTTGTAAGTTTATAATCAGTATTTGGAACATATGTTACTGAGAAAGTTTCACCTATGCTGTATTTTCTATCTGTTCTTGACGGCGATAAAGTTAAACTTCCTGCTGTTGAATTTATAGAAGTTGTTATTGTTACCTTATTTGTTGTAGCAGGATTTATTGTATAATAATAATCTTTTACGGTACCATAATAAACAGGATAATCAACATTATCTGGTGCTTTATATGTATAATATAAATCAGATGGAATTCTAACTTTTACTGTCTGTGTACCAGTTGTAACAAACCTTTTTGAAGATTCAGTTATCTTCAATGTAGATATTTTTAATGAGTTAGTTGAGGTAGTAATACTTCTTGTTTTATAATTATCATTATCTTCTATTTCATTTCTATAAACTATTATTTTATTCAGATTTGCTGTGACATTTGCAGGATAATGATTAAATGTCAAATTAATATCAGAATCTTGTGCTACACCATCAATACTATTTGACGGAGTAAACGTTGAAACCCTTAGTCTTGGTGCACAATAAGCAGAAATTATGATACCGTCTCCTGCACCATTTACATTAAATTTTATTTCTTTATCTGTCTTAAGATATTCTGAATCATAAATTATTGCAGATGTAGAGTTTGTTGCCCAGTATAAGAACTGATAATCATCTGATTCTGTAAAACTTAATGAACGTTTTAAGCCGTCCATATAGTATGTTTGTTCGCCTGTTGAATCAAGAGGCATTGTTCTACCTTCACATTTGATTGTTCCGGCTGAAACCTCAGTTGTTCCATAATATATACGGAACTGTACTTTTGCTTTATTATCAGTTTTCTCATTTATTGTATATTCATATTCATAATCAGTTCCAAGAATAATATTTGGAGTAGTCTCGCCTGTTCTAAGATAGAAAGAATCTTTAGGCACTACTACTTTAACTTTACGTTTTGTTCCTGAAGAAACTGAAATTCTGTTATTTGGATTTGGTTGAATTAAGAGCTGCCAGCAGGATTTTCCATTGTATTGTATTTGAGAAAATACTGCATCTGCTAATTTGAAACTGTCATTAACTGAGCTACCATCGCAAAATATATTGATTTTATCCTTTATAGTAGCATCTGGTTTTATATTAAAAATAATCTTTATGCTGCTATCTCGTTCTACACCTTCAGTTTTATTTTGAGGAGATATATTTTCTACTTTAAGACGTTCTGCAGAATCATCACCAATTAATATATAAGAATCTTTTGATCCAACAGTTGAAGTTCTTTTTGAAATTGTAAGGTTGTTCACAGTATAACCATATTGAACATTTGAAGTTATTTGAACAGGTCCTTGTGTTAAGTTGTTTCCTCCATTCGTTATATTCCATTTAATAAACTGATAGCCTGGATCAACTGAATAATTTAATACAAACTGCGAGGCTTCATTAAATGCATACAAATTATTAGTAGAGTAATTTGGATCTTTATATGATTCAAAAGCAGAATAATCTATTGTTAGACCCTCTGATTGCTGGAACTTTACATAAACCTTATTTTTTGTATCTTCAGTAACATTAAAGGTAAAACTATCTCCGTTATTTGTAATCTTAATTGGTATTCCTGATGAAGAACCATAATGACTGGTAATTACTGAATCATCAGAACCAAAATTATAAAATAATGTTCCATCTACTTTTACATAGACTGGCAATGCAGGAGAATTTGCAGGTACAGGAAGTTTTTGTTTAGAAATTAATTTAATAAATATTTTTCCATTTTCTTCACTTATTACCGGAAGATTATAATTATTAGAAGTTACATTATTGCCATTAAATGTAACAGTAATGGCATTATAACTATTTGAATATTGTACTTGTGAACCAAATGCTTGTGGTTTAATATTTGATTCTAATATAATATCAGAATCACATGGATTTGAATCTTCATTCGGAGAAACCAGTGTCAACTTGATCTTTGGTGCACATTTTGGATAAATATTGACAATTCCTTCTTTTTTAACTGTAAAACTGGTCTGTGTAGAAAACTTGTCATCTACTTCTATTGATTCTTCATCGTTGCCGATAACACTCCAGTAAAGGAATTCGTAATCCGAATTCTGTTCAAATTTTAATGAAACAGTTTCGCCGATATTATAAATAACATCTTCTGCACTTTCATCGGCTGTCATTTTTTCATTATTAATAAACAGATTTCCTACAACATTATTTCCATTTTTACGGCTGTATGTAATACGAGTTTTATCAATAGTTGTGTTATTAATCGTATAAGAAATTCTTACTGACTTTCCTAATGTAACATTAACATCTTTATTTGTAATATCATCATGGTAAACATAATAAATGGAATCTGGAATAGTGATATATACATCTGACGGTTCTGTTACCTGAATTCTTCTGTTATCATGATAAGCTTCAATATAGATTTGATTTTTATTATTATCACGTACTACAGGATCCTTGAAACTATCCGCTACTGAACCTTTTCCAGTACATTCAATTAAAAATTTTGTTCCATCTGGAATTTTAAGAGTTGCATCAGAAGGAATATTATCAAAAACTAATGTGATCTCTGTATCACGTGGCTGAAAAGTAACATTTTGTACAGAATATCTTGCTTCTCTAAAAACAGGGCGTGTAGTATATGTTGGAATTATCTTAGCATTATCAGATATTTTTAACTCATCAGTTGAACGGAAGCGTATAGGGTTTTCAGAAAGATCTTCTGTCAGGAATTCAATTTTTGAGTTATCACATTCCCAATGAAGGAACTTGTAAGGTGGATTTTCACTAAATTCAAGACTCTGTACCTTATTTAATCCATATTCATAAGGAGAACGATTTGGTCTTAATGAACCACCTTCATAAGTTCCACCTAAGTCTACAAAACAACTAACAGAAGAAGTATCATTTACATAATAAAACAGAGTCTGAGGAGTTAATGCAACACCTTCAATAGTTTTAATATTTGATGAAAGTTCAATTGTAATTTTTGCAGTACCACCTTCCGGACAATCGAGAGTTTCAATTGGTTTGATTACTACAATTGATTTTTTGTTTGCACCGTCTCCGGTAGTAATAACATCTGGTGTATCAAAAGAAGATGTACAATCCAAGCCGTCATCTTTTATAACAATAGCACCTGTTATACTTTGAGGATCAATTAAAGAATCAAAAGTAATATTAATATCATTATCGCGGCTCTGACTTCTTGCAGCAGTAGGTGCGTCCGGATAAAGACTTTCTATCATCGGCTTTTTGCCACACTTTGGTTGAATAAGAAGATTTTCTACAGCACTTTTGAATTGAATCTGAAGCTTATAGGTATAAACAATCTGGCCATCTTTGACTGTTTCTTCTTTTTCGTCTTTTAATATTTCTATAAATTCTTTCCACCAGTTTGGATCTGTAGCAGTAACATTTACACTGCCGGAAGCCTGACTGGTTTGTTTGTAATTAAATGACCATTCAAGAAATTCATAATTTGAATTACAGGTAAATTCAATATTCTGGAGGTCTGTAGGTTTATATTGAACCTGTCCCGAAGGAATGATTGTTCCTGTTCCAGAGTCCGCACTCACCACAAAAGTAGAATATGGTGCGTGGGCGTAGTCAATTGCGGCGCGGATTTTTTCGTCGAGGTCGTTTTCGGTAAAGAAGCCTTCGCAGGAGGTAAAGATGAATGATACGAGTAAGGCTAAAACTGAAAGGAATTTAAAATTGCGGGATTTGTTAAAAATGTTTTTGTTTGTCATAAAAAATACTCCCCAGAAAAAAAATTATGGCAGCTTAGAAGCTAACAAAAATACATTATATTTTAACACATTATATAGAATAAATCTACTTTTTTTTGAGAAAATGGGCTTGCAGGGGCGGCAGGTTACTCTTCTTCGCCGAGTTTTCGGTGCAGGGTTTTGCGGCCAATGCCAAGAATATCAGCACATTTGGATTTGTTTCCGTTGCAGGCGGCAAGGTTTTCCTGAATAATTATGAGTTCGGCTTCTTCAAGCGGCATGCCTATTGGGATGGAAATATTTTTTTCTTCACCTTTTTCGCGCACGCTGGAAGGCAGATCTTCAATTTTTATTTCATCACCGGTACACATTACAACGGCACTTTCGACGCAGTTTCTAAGCTCGCGGATATTTCCCGGCCAGCTGTATTTCATGATTGCGGCCTTGGCACGATTATCAAAACCTGTAATGTTCTTTTCATTTTCAATATTAAATTCGCGCAAAAAGGCATGAATCAAAAGCGGAATATCATCCTTGCGCTCGTGCAATGACGGCATAGGAATTCTTACAACGTTAAGGCGGTAGAACAAATCTTCGCGGAATTTTCCGCTTTTTACTTCTTCTTCCAGGTTGCGGTTGGTTGCGGCTACAATGCGTACATCAACTTTAATGCTTTTATTTCCACCTACCCGTTCAAAAGATTTTTCCTGAATTACGCGCAAAAGCTTAACCTGTGTGGACTGATTGATTTCTCCAATTTCGTCCAGAAAGATTGTTCCGCCGTCTGCAATTTCAAAACGGCCCTGGTGTTGTGAATCGGCTCCTGTAAAAGCACCTTTTTCGTAACCAAACAATTCGCTTTCCAAAAGTGCTTCGGACAGGGCTGCACAGTGAACTATTACAAAAGGCTTGTCTTTTCTTGGAGACTGTTCGTGAATTGATTTTGCAACAAGCTCCTTACCTACACCGCTTTCTCCGGTAATAAGAACATTTGCCCTGGAAGGTGCGGCGCGCGAAATAAGCTGTCTTACACGGTTGATTTCTGCACTTTTGCCGATCATTCCGTCCGGGCTGCCGGCTGTTTTTATTTTCTGCTGAAGCTCGCTGATTATCTGCTGCTGCTGTCTTCCCTTGAGCGCATTTTTTACGATAAGGTTTAAGTGATCCAGATCAAGAGGCTTGGTTAGAAAATCGTAGGCACCTGCTTTGATGGCGGCGGTTGCATCTTCTATTGAACCGTGTCCTGTAAGTACAATAATTGGAATTGCAGGATGTTCTGTGGTGACATGTCGCACAACTTCTTCGCCGCTCATTCCATCCATGCGCAGGTCGGTAATTACAAGGTCAATTCCTCCGGCCGCAATTTTGGCAAGACCTTCTTTTCCATTAGAGGCTTTTTCTACGTTATAACCTTCCAGCTCAAAATTGTCTGCAAGACCATTACGTATGTTTTCTTCATCATCTATTGTAAGTATTGTAAACATATTGCCTCCTTATAAAGGCCCTTCGGGAGCCTCAGGGACCCCTTGGTCTCTTAGTTTTCTATGGCCAGAGTACCATCCTGCTTTAATGGGAACACCATGGTAAAGACGGTTCCTTTTCCTTCCTGCGATTCTACGCTTATATCTCCGGAAAATTCCTTTACGATTTTATAAACCATAGTCATGCCAAGACCTGTTCCGTTTGCCTTTGTCGTAAAATATGGCTCGAATATTTTTGAGACTGTCTCATTTTTCATACCACAGCCGTTATCGCTTATTATAATATAATACTTATTTTCGCGCGATGCACATTCAATTGAAAATTCTCCGGTGTAATCGGCAGGTGTATTTTCATCATTCTTTTTCTGGTTGATGGCGGCAAGCGCATTTTGTGCAAGATTCATAATTACATCGCGCATAAGCTTTTCGTCCACAAGAAGACGTGACTGCGAATCTTTGATTATGAGCTTTACATTTATATTATTGTCGTGAAATTCCGGTGTAAAAAATTCTGTGATGTTCTGAATAAGTGCGGCCGGATTTTTAAGCTGAAGCTGTGCATTTACCGGGCGGACTGCAAAAAGAAAATCCATTATGAGCTTGTTCAGATGTTCTATTTCGTCATTCACTACATCTACGTGATCTTCTACAAATTTTCTTGGAGGAAGCTTATCGTTATTTTCCCTGGCTTTTTCCAGTGCCTTTTGAATAAGCTGAATGTGAATGGAAATTGCCCCCAGAGGATTTTTGATTTCGTGAGCCATGCCTGCCGCAAGGTTTGTAAGGTTGGCCATGTTTTCCATTCGGTGCAAAAGCACTTCCTGATTCTTTTTTTCGGTAACATCGCGGACAAGAATAATTTTGCCTGTGGTATTTCCGTCGTGCATGAGCGGTGTCATTGTTATGGTCAAAAATCTTACGGAACCGCCGCTGGTCATAACGGTAAAATCTTCGGTTGTATTTGTAATGCCCTTTTCGGCACATTTTTTAAAGTACTCGCCTATTTCCTGATCTTCCATTATTTCCCACAGAGGAACTGCAGTGGCTTTTGGGTCATCAAGATATACAGAAAAGTTCAGACGGCTTTCTACAATCTTGTTTGACTGCTTAAGGAAAAAGTCGTTGTCTACAATTAATAAGCCTGCAGAAATACATTCGAGAATTGAATAAAGATTTTCATTTTCTTCTACCATGTCGTCCAAAAGAGCAATAAGCTGTTCATTCGAAAGTTTATTGAACTTTTGCGAAACTCGTTTTACGTATCCCCTCATACTGCGGCAAATACCTTCCCGTACAAAACGTTTATTTTATTTATATCGCGGATCAGGCATTCTAGTGCAGCCTTTACCGTCTGATTATAAAGAGTAACATTTTCGTAACACTGGCGCAGGGTCTGGTTAAGCTCGGTACAGGCCTGGGCTCCTGCCATTGACATCATGGCCGGGCGAACTGCTTCCAGAATACCATTTAAGAAAATCTTGAGTTCTACACGCGGTTCAAAATTGGCACAGTCTTTAACCACTGCATCGCAATCTGGAATTTTTGCGTGAATTACAGAAGTAAAAAATTCTTTTGCCTTGGCACGAACCTTGTCTGCTGGAACCGGAAGGAACGTAAGCAGGTATTCATTTATCTGCCCGTTAAAATATTCGTTATGAAAAACCCTGCGGATTACATCCTGCTGAACCTGCAGCGGGCGGTCTTTAAAGTTGTAGGTTCTAACTCTGGAAAGAATGGTTTCCATAATTGCACTGCGATGTGCTGTAAGAAGAATGAATACGCAGTCTACAGGAGGCTCTTCCAGAATCTTGAGCAGAGCATTTCTTACGCTTACCTGCATGCTGTCTGCATTTTCTATAATTACAGTTTTTTTGCCTTCGTCGGCGCGGATGCAGGCCCATTTTTCCATATTACGTACCTGGTTTACAGGAATGGAATCGTAAAGAAAATCTGATTCAAGCTTGAGGGAGTCGGCTTCCAGCTCGGCACAGATTTTTACTGTTTCATCAAACGGAGGAAGCTCGCGCGGAAAATCTATTATCTCAAGGTTTTCGTTTATTTTTTCCATGAGCGGAGAAACCTTGCTCAAGTTGGCTTCTCCTTCCCAAAGGATTCCGCTGAAACGCAGGGTAAGCTTACGGATGCTTCTTAAAAAAAGATAGCGGCAGGCTTTGAGGTGGCTGTCATTATCTCTGTAAGATTTGATAAAGGAATCTTTGGCGGCGGAAATTTCGAGGGAACAGTCGCGTGGACCCATGAGCAGAATGTTTGAACAGTTCAAAGCCTTGTGGCGCAGGCAGGAAGGACATTCACAAAGCCAGTGAGGTTTATCGTCTCCATTACAGGAAAGAGCACGTGCAACCTCCAGGGCGGCAGTAAGCTTTCCTGTTCCTGTGTTGCCGGCAAAAAGTACAGCTCCGGGAAAATTATTTTTTTTAATATCTGCAATTATTGATTTTGCTGCGTCCTGCCCTACAAGATTTTCAAGCATTCAAAGCCTCCAGTTTGTTTGAATACTCAAAAAGAGGATTTAGGAATTTTACAAAAAAGCTTCCTTCAAATAATTTAGTACAGTCAAACCATGGCTGCTTAAGAAGAATAAATGTGATGAAAAATATGATTGTAAGGCCTTCTACAATTCCAAAGAAAAATCCGAGTGAACGGTCAAGGCCCTTCATAATTTCGCCGTCAAAAACTTTTTCCAAAGCTGTCTGAATGATTTTTACAATAAGAAAAATTACAACAAAAATAAGTACAAAGCAAAGGATTAAAGAAACTGTTTCGTTATGGATAAGCGCGTCCATGTGCTTGACCAGTCTGCGGTAAAAAAAGAAGGCTCCCAAAAGTCCAAAGATCCAGCATAGCTTTCCGAAAATGGCTTTGATAAAACCTTTAGCGGCAGCAATGATTGCAAAAATTAAGATTACTATAAGAAAGATTATATCTGTCAAAGTAAAGATTCCAAAAGTCATTTTTTACCCTCTTTTGTTCCGTTTTATAGTTGATTATATAATATTTGTGCAATTTTTTCAGCAGGTTTTATACTGCCGGCAAGCTTTTTGACATTTTCTGAATAGTCTGCACGGGTTTGTGAGTCGCACATTTTTTCCAGAGCTGTTTTGAGGTTCTGGTCGTTAGCGTCCTGACCAAGCAGAACTACAGCTGCATTTTGTTCTTCAAAAAACTTTGCATTGTCTACCTGGTCGCCTCGGGTACCACTGCCACAAAGCGGAATGAGTACCATAGGTTTACAAAGCACTGCTGCTTCCCAGATTGAGTTTGCACCTGCACGCGAAAGTATAACATCCGCAGCCGCAATTACATCAGGCATCTGTTCATAAATAAACTGATACGGTTTGTAGCTGCCGTTGTATTTTTGTTTAAGTGTTGTTTCTGTCGTGCTGTCTGCATTTAAAAGGCCGGTTTGATGTACTACCGTAAAGTGCTGGCACAACCAGTCTAAGTTAGCCCATACTAACTCGTTGATTTGTCGGGCACCGGAAGAACCGCCAAGTACCAGGAGAATTGGTTTGTCAGCAGTAATTTCTAAAAAGCGTTTTCCGGCGGCTGCGTCTGCTTTGTAAATTACAGGGCGCACAGGATTACCGGTAACTACTACTCGTTCCTGGTCTGCCTGGGCCAGGCGGTTACGTGTTTCTTCATAAGAAACAAACATAGTTTTTGCAGACTTAAAATTTAGCCTGTTTGCAAGTCCCAATGTAAAATCGCATTCATGAGTAAATACTGGAATGCCAAGATGTTTGGCGGCAAGAACCGGAGGCACGCTTACAAATCCGCCCTTTGAAAAAAGAAATGCAGGACGCAGTTTTTTTAATATGCGGCGCGATGCAAAATATCCGCCGATTATACGGAACAGGTCAGTAAAATTCTGCCATGAAAAATAGCGGCGCAGCTTACCCGAAGGAATGCCATAAAAAGCATCTGCAGTAGGTTTACCATCAGGCCCAACAGCCTTTTTTACAAGCTGCCCGTCCATTCCTTTTGAGCATCCGATCCAATTTATAGTGATTTGTTTATTTTCTTTTTGTGCCAGAGCCCTAAGTTCATCAGCAACCGCCAGCCCCGGATAAATATGCCCCCCGGTTCCCCCACCGGTAAAGGCCACGACATTTTGATTTAATTTCATACTATATAATATAATGCATTTTGAGACAAAAAAAAAGACTTTTGGAAAAACCAAAAGCCTTTCGTGCCACAGGTTGGAATCGAACCAACGACATACGGATTTTCAGAAACAAAAATCAGCACCTGTGGACTGTCGTTATCACTGTATCATATGTTTTATTATATAGGCAAAATCCAAAAATTTCAACTAATTTTGTTTATTTAATTTTTAGTAATATAGTGTTTTATGACGATTTTTATGACGATTGTTATTACTGTTTTTAAGCAGAAAAATCCGGTACTTTTTTTGACGTACGGACTACTTATCCGTGAAAAATCCGGCGTTTTATAAGGGCGGAAAATCTATTATTCTGTAATCTCGATTAAGTTTTCTTCAAGCCCAACAATGCAGCTTTCATAATAGCCGTCACCGGTTGTCCGTGGACCACTGGAAACAGAATATCCTGCTTCATCAAGTTTTGCTGTAAGTTCATCAACTGCAGCTTTACTTCCAACTCTAAAAGCAATATGAGAATAGCCAGTCCTGAACGGGTGCTTTTTGTGCTCTTCAAGTTCCGGCCTTGTCATAAGTTCCAGGCGAGCTCCGTCATCAAATGAAATGAAGTAGGATCTAAAATCTGTCTTTGGGTTGTGGTAGCCTTCATTGGCTTTTCCATTCAGGTAGGTAACAAAAAAATCTTTTGCTTTTTCAAGGTCAGTAACGTAAAGTGCAACATGCTCAATTTTCATAATAGTTTTATTATAACACAGGTTTCAGAAAAAGGGTGTGTTTAATGCCATTCGCTCCAGCCGTACTTCGTACAGCTTCCGCTCATTACAGGTTATCTAGTTCCACAAACGCCACTTCCAAAAAGGTAGCAAACAGACAGCTCACTCATTCGCTGCATTCCGCTTCACTTCGTTCCGCTCCATTCGTTCACAGACTGTTTGCATATACTAGAAAGCTCGCAGGGTGGCCTTTGTGAAAGCAAAGCAAGGAGCAATGCAAGCACAGTCAGCTGCAGTCGCTACGGGACCGCTTCGCGTACCCTTCGCTTGGTGCATCTGCCTGTTTCCGCGAGAAGAAAATCGTTGTATGGGTTCTCTGGTTGCACGCCGCCCGTTCCTCTAGTTTTAAAAAATTGGTCGTTAAAAAAAAGTGCCTCGAGTTCGTGACGCAACTTAAAACTGTGGGCACGCAAAAGCGTTCCCCCTTTCCCCCCGCCGCGGGGCATCCCCCTTTTCCCCCTTCGTAAAAAATAAGGAATGTTATTGAACCGCTCTTGGGGGGCAAGGGGGCACCCTTTTGCTCAACATTACAGTTGTCCCACAGTTTTAAGATGCTTAATTGGTTCTACAAATGGCGGCTATGGGGTTATATCTTTGTGTGGGAAAAATTGTTGCCTCAATCGCACAGCCCAGAAGGCTGCGCTCAATCGGCAAGGCGGCAACATCCGTGTTGCCGCCTTTTCCGCCGTTGTATTTTTCTTTCCAAAATGACAGTGCCTCTTACGCAGGTCGCTCTGGTCGCGCGTCCGTGCGCTCCCGTCGCTCAGCGGACCGATGATTCTTCCAGCTCCAGTCGCAGACTTGCCATAAGCCTGTGCCCGCTACGCGGCCACTTGATATTGAGCAAGACTGCTCCTTCCGTATGCCTCATACAAAATGAAAATGCCTCGTAAACGTCCTTCGGACAAAATGATTTCGTCCAGGAAAAACGTCATCTTCCAAAAGTTTGCGACTGCTTCGCAGACGCTTGGATTTGAAAATGTGTAAGGCCGCTGGCGGCCGGTGTTCAATCGGAAAGCGTTAAAAAAATTGCGAAAGCAATTTTTAGCTTATCCAACTTTCTTCGCTCCGAACTGATTTTTCCCATCCGTCGCTCCGCGACGACACGATGATTTTCAAAATCTCGGGGGGAGCGCGCGCAGCGGTCCAAAAAGTTTAATTCAGAACAAACAAAATCAAAACTACACATTGTAAAACTACATGTAGTTTTTAACTTATCTTTATTTCATATAAAATTTATTTTAATTTCTTTAAAAATGTGTAATGCAAGAAAAATATAAAATATATCTGCAATCCATACAAATAAATACAACTCTATACTTTTTTAAACTACATAGTGCAAACTACACATTTACTACAGTAAGTCTTTCAAACTGTAGTAAACTACACATTTTCCTAAGATTATTGAAAATTAAAATGTTTTTTAAGAACACTTAAACGTGCGGGCACTACACTTTATACTCGGCGTAAAAACACGGGGGCACGGGGGAAAATGATATTATTATTGCAATATTGAATATTTTTAGTATCATTAATTAGAAGAAATTTCATAGAGGTCTGTAATGAAAAAGAGATTTTTTATTGTATTTTTATTGTTCTTCTCATGTTTTTTATGTTTTGCACAATCAGAGAAAACAGAAGCTTTTCAAGATCCTAAAGTTCCATTCAGATTATTTGAAACTCGAAATGCATGGAACTTTATTATGTTAGATACTGTTACCGAAAAAATGTGGATTATTCAGTATGATGTACAAGGAAATAATCGAGGTGGTTCAATTTTAAATGACAAAAACCTTGCAGCAAATAAAGAAGAAATAGTTGGACGCTTTACACTTTATCCTACAGCAAATACCTGGACCTTCATCTTATTGGATCAATATGAAGGTTCTACATGGCAAGTACAATGGTCTTTTGAAAAAGAAAATCGATTTGTAATTCCAATATACTAAATTACAAGCACTCTAAGGTTCAAATTATCCCTGCACCTTATGCACAACATACCTTACGCGCCCAATAACCTGAAAGTCCTGGCTCTCGTCCCTTTCTGTCATTTCCGCATACTTCTTATTATCAGAAATAATTCTCACAAAATCCTTATCACGCTGCAGACGTTTTACAAAGGCAGCACTTCTATAATTGATAACATAAATACCGTCAGTGCCGTCATAACCGAATCTGTCATACAAAACAATATCGCTGTCATACAAAGTCGGTTCCATAGAATCGCCGCGAACATAAGACGCACTCATATTTTCACTAATGCTGTTCAATGTTTTTGGTAAAGCCACCCAATCCTTAACTTCGGCGTAATCATTAAACTCCTGCCCTTTACCAGCAGAAAGTGCCTGCTCATAAACCGGAAGATTAATAACATCCTTGGAAGGAACATCCGGGTAAGCAATGAATTCTTCCATTGTCATTTTGAACACTTTAAGGATTTTGAGAGTCTCTTCCAAAGTCGGCATTCGGCTGATATGAATCTTATTTCTCAGAGTTGAAAGAACAATTCCGGCATTATCACAAAGCCATTCCTGGTTTTTACCCAGTTCCGAAAGCTTCATCTTTACCTTTTTCCAAAATACATCTGCATCCATAAATCCATTCTACACCCGATTTTTAAATAAATAAATACCTAAATGAGTATTTTTATTGACAAACGAATAAAGCCGTATTATCATCAAAATCATGATTACAGGTTTTCCAAGCCCTGCACAAGGGTATGAACAGAAAGGTATAGACTTTAATAACATCCTCATAAAGCATCCGTCAGCAACAGTTGTAATGAAAATCGAAAGTTCAAATTATATCAGCATGGGAATCTACAACGGAGATATTCTTGTTATAGACCGTTCAAAAAGAATCACTCCTAACAGCCTTGTAGTCTACGAATCTGAAGGACATTTTGTTTTAGGACGTGTATATAAAATCAAAAAGAATCCTGAACAGGAAACTATAGTTACTGGAGCCGTCACCCACGTAATTCACACGGTAAAAGAAATATGATTTTACACGCGGATGGAAATTCTTTTTACGCATCCTGCGAACAGATTTACCGTCCAGATTTACGCGGTAAGCCTGTCGCTGTTCTCTCAAATAATGACGGAATCATAATCGCCTTAAATAAAGAAGCCAAAGCCTGCGGCATCAAACGCGGTGACCCGTATTTCAAAGTACGCGACATCTGCCAATGGCGAGGCATTACAGTCTTCTCCAGTAACTACACATTGTATGCAGATATAAGTCGCCGCATTACTTCCATCTATCTGGAATATGCTCCCGACATCGAAGAATACTCTATTGATGAATCTTTTTTGTTCTTTGATAAATGCAACTGGTCCATCAAAGACTATTATGAAATCGGCCATGACCTCAAAAGAAGAATCGCAAAAGAAGTCGGTATCCCTATTTGTGTAGGAGCTGCACCAACAAAAACACTGGCTAAGCTCTATAACAAAAAAGCTAAAGAACACGGCGGAGTTTTTGTTTATGATCCAGCCGAAGTAGATTCTCTACTCGCGCAAACAGACTGCGAAACAATCTGGGGTATCGGTCACAAGCGGGCTCAGAAGTTAATGTATAACGGAATCACAAATGCCTTAATGCTAAAGAACATGTCTCTATCAGATGCAAATAAACTTCTCACGTGTCAGGGCTTCAACACTGTTCAGGAACTAAACGGAATCAGATGTATTGAAAAAGTCACCAGAGAAAAGAAAGACATCATCACCTCAAGCCGCCAGTTTGCAATCAAAGTATATGACATTGAAACTCTGGAATGTGCTGCCGTCGAATATGCAGAACTTGCTGTAGAAAGATTGCGTCAGCAAAAATCAGAATGCCAGGCAGTTCAGGTAACAATCTCAACCTGCAACTATTACAGTGAAGATATAAATAGTCAGTATTCAAATGGAATTGTTGTCTCTCTTCCACGGCTTACATCCTACACACCCGATATAGTAGGTGCTGCAAGACTAGCTTTACCTGAAATTTATCGCAAAGGATACGGCTACAAAGTTATTATGATTTCTCTATTAGATATTATGCCAGCACAATATCAAGGCTGGCTATGGATAGACCCAAAAGAAGACATCAAAAAACGAAAGCTCATGGATGCCGTAGATCAGATAACCACAATGTACGGCCGCCGTTCCATCACCCTTGCCAAGTCCTACACAAAGACCGGCTGGGAAATGAAGCGAGAATTCTTAAGTCCAAATGTTACGACGGATATTGAGATGGTACCTATTATAAAATGATCAGCATAATTATGTATTATTTTATTGTATTTCATGCTAATATAATTAAATACGAATTATTATAATTTTTTATACAGACACTTTTTGTCAGTATAAAATTATTATGAAGGATACGTATAATCTATGTTATGGCGACAGGCGCACTGGCCTGCCCTTTTTTGTGGAAGGAAAATGAAAAGAATTATTTATTGTATTATATTTTTTTTATATTTAATCCCACTTTATTCTCAAGAGTATTCATACAAAGTATTTGGTGAAGATGGAATCTATGAGAGAAATATAAAAAATGACAAATATACCGATAAACTTGTTTTAAAATATAAGGAAAAAAAACCTCCGTATTTACATACTTATTTTTACAACGATAAAGTAATTGCATTTGATCAAGTAACTGCAAGTCTAGACAATAAAGCCATTTTTTATGAGCTTGATAAGAACACCTGTGAATTCAAGGAACTTTACAGGGTAAATCTATATTCTCCGGAAATAAAATCAATCATATTTACTGGAAATGAAATTTATTGTATAGAATATGAACTGAAAGAAGATAAATATTTTCTAACCAAACGGTATCTTTCATCATCAGAAGTAAAAGAAAAAACTAATCTTGAAATATCAAAACAATGGGCATATTCGGTTGCTGTTACAGGTTACTTTTTTTACCACGATTATATTGTAATAAATTTTGCAGACACTAAAACAGATTATTTTTCTATTGTTTCAAAAAAAGATGGTAAAGAACTTATATATGGAAAAGGGAAAATATCATTTAATGATGAAAAACTACCCTTGTTTTTAATAGAAAACAAACAGAAACTCTATAAAATTTCTATAGTTAAAAATCAAATAGTAAAAGAAAATATTAAAATCTCAATTTCTGATAAGGAAGAAATAGTATATATAAAAAACTGCGGAAGTTTTTATATACTACAATTATGTAAACAGAAAAAGTCTGATCTTTTTACTAGCTTTATCTTTGGTGTAAAAGAAAAATCTGTTTATACTGACTATATTTGCAAACTCAAAGGAAATGAAATGTTTGATAAAAAGGAATTAAAACGAATAAAAGAATAAGAAGAATATTTCAGAAAGCAAGTCAAGCTTACTTTCTGAAATGAAATTGAACTTTAGAGCTAAGCAGGTAGCGATTATAAGCGGCTTTACACCGCTCGTTTAAAATATAATTATCTGTTTGACATATACACGCAGCACAGATATAATGTATTTATGATAAAGAGTTTTGCGGATAAAGAAACGGAACTTATCTATAATCAGAAATTTTCAAAAAAACTGCCGAATACAATTCAGAAAGTTGCTTTACGAAAACTGATGATGATAGATAATGCAAAGTGCCTGGAAGATTTAAGAGTTCCACCAAGCAATCATCTTGAACAGCTTTATGGAGACAGAAAAGGGCAGCATTCAATCCGCATAAACGATCAGTGGCGTGTCTGTTTTACAGAAAAAGACGGACATTATTACGATGTAGAAATTGTGGATTACCACTAGGAGTATATTATGTCTGATTTTATCGAAACACCAACAATTGGAGGAATCCTCAGCGAAGAATTTCTTATTCCTCTTGGAATCTCTGCATATAAACTGGCGCAGGCAATAAATGTTCCAACTTCCCGTATTCAGGATATTCTTCATAACCGCAGAAAAATTACAGTAGATACTTCATTAAGACTTGCAAAATTCTTCGGAGTATCGGATGGATATTTTATGTCTTTGCAGGACGATATAGATATCAGAAATGCAAAGATGGAACTTGCTCCACAGCTGGAAGAAATAAAGGCTTATGCTTATGCATAAAAATTTGCCATAACATGCACTTCAAATCCGACAAACCAGTCAAGCTGGTTTGCGGTTTAAGCGCGTAGTTA
>JAFZOJ010000067.1 GCA_017550685.1 Treponema sp.
TCTTTTCTTCTTAACTGACTTTATTATAAAGCAAGGAACAGACGATGAGTAAAAAGGCAACCATAAAAATAACATCGGATACAAAAGATGCCGAAACGGGCTTAGATAAAGTAAGCAAAAAGATAAACGAATTCTCGAAAAGCAATAATCAGAACCTTTCAGGCTTAAAACGTCTTAACGGTGCCATAACGGGCGCTGTAAAATCTTTTGGAGCGGTAGGCGCAGCAGTTGGTGTTGCGGTGACCGCTATTAAAAAGGCAAACGAAGCTATAAAAGAAACAACAGAATTATACCGCATACAGGCAACCGCCGAAAAACAGCTTGAGGTTGCTGCAAGAAACAATCCTTATCTTGATGACGGCTCTGTTATGCAGCTTAAGAACTACGCCTCACAGTTGCAGCGTATTTCTACAGTTGGAGACGAACAGCTTCTGCCAATGATGGCCCAACTTGCAAGTGCCGGACGTACACAGGAAGAAATTCAGAACATAATGACAGCAGCGCTTGATGTTTCTGCATCCGGCATGATGTCGCTTGATTCTGCAGTCTCTGCTTTAAATAAAACCTTTTCCGGTTCAACAGGCCAGCTTGGAAACCAGATAGCAGAATTAAAAGGACTTACAAAAGAAGAGCTTGAAAGTGGAAAAGCCATTGATATTGTTGCCGAAAAGTTCAAAGGCATGTCAGAAGAAACTGCAAAGGCAACAGGTTCTACAGAACAGCTCAAAAACGCAATGTCTGACTACAAAGAAGAAGTCGGAGCAACTTTTGAAAAGAAGCTTGCTCCTATGCGCCGGTTCTTTACAGAGCTTATTCAGGGCTGGGCCGATGCAAAGAAAGCTAAGCGTGAATACGAAGAAGCTGTAGAAGCAAACACAGACCCGACAAAGCAGACTATTGAAACGCTCACAAAAGAAATAGACGGACTGCAGGAAAAGATAGACAATTACTACGAAACTCTTCACAGTTATCAGAATATGACGGATGCTGCTAAACTTCAGCTCAAAAGAACATCCCGCGGTACTTTTGATGTCGATAAAGAAATCGAGCGCATCCAGGATGAAATATCTAAACAGAGCGAGCTCCTGACTGCAAGACGTGAAGAACGACGCGAGCTCCAGCTTAAGATAAATGCACAGAAAACAGCCGCACAGCTTGAAGCAGAAGCAGCAGAAGAACAGGCAAAAAAAGAAGCAGAAGCAAATGCCCTGCTTGAGCGAAGAAACAAACTGCGCGAAGATTATGCAGAAACTTTACGCAAAACACAGGAACAGATAAACAACCGCCGCACTCTTGGAGAAGAAATCAGCGAAGAAACAGAAGCACAGCTTTTGTTGAACGCTGCAACACAGGCTTATATAAACATGTATTCTGATCCGGCTTTTGACCGCTCTCTTACATCAACAGGTATATGGGCCGGTGAGACAGAACAGCTTGCACAGATTGAAAAGTGGGCAGAACAGGCAAAGACAACCGAGGACGTCTGGAAGCATTCTAAGGACCTTATGGAAGCATGGCAGATTACAGAAGAGGAAACTCTTGCCATGCAGAAAGAAGCTCTCATGGATTACATGACTTACCTTGATTCTAAGGGTGAGCTTACAGATGAAGAAATTGAAATAAAAGAACGCCTGCGTCTTGCCCTTCTGAACATAAACGAAAAGATTGCAGAAGAAGAAGATGCAGCAAGACAGAAATCTCTTGAAGCACAGAAGAAAGCTTTACAGGAACAGAAAGATGCTATTGCAGACACTATTTCTCAAATACAGAGTTATATTGAGCAGTTTGCCGGCATTTCAAAAGACATCACCGCTCTTGCCCGTCAGAATAACGAACAGGAGCGCAACGAAGAGCTTACAGAACTTTCAAAACAGTATACCGACGGGCTTATTTCTTACGAAGATTACTGCGAAAAGAAAAAGCAGATAGAACGCAAAGCCGCCCAGGAAGAATACAAAGTCAAA
>JAFZOJ010000068.1 GCA_017550685.1 Treponema sp.
CCCACACACGGAAAAAAACGAGCGGTTTAGCGAGTTCCGTGGGGGTAGGTGGTGGAAGATCTTCGGAAGTTCTTCTTGTCGGGAACGAAAGGAAATGACAAGATTTTCTTGTCATTTTTTTTCGTTCCGTTCAAGTTCCCACTCCTTTTTATACTTGAAGAAAACCGCTCGACTCATATTCGTAAGGTCACAAAACTCTGTGACTGTTGCGAACGGATTGAGGTCGAGGAACTTGAACACAGCTTCACGATAAGACGGACGTCCGTCTTTGTTTCGCCATGTTCCGTCTGGGTCTTGAATATTCTGAATTGCACGAGCTGCCTTAAAAGCGTCTCCGTTATCTCTTTTCAAAGGCTTCTTTCTGCGTTTGTTCCTTGGTAAATCTATAGCCGTTATGCGTTCGATTTCATCACGGGGAAAACTCTTGTAATTGCCCAGGATTTTATCATTGCGGTAAAGCTCCAGGGCACATTCTATATCTTCCCTCGTGAATGGATTTGTGAAGCGGTTCGGGTCATTGAAAAGCGGAAGCAGTCCGAGTGCATCCGCTTTGACAGTCTGATAATCAACATTGCATTTCAAGGCATAAATAACCAGGCTCATAACGAAAAAATAGCGGTGATGAAATTCTGCTTTTTCCGCCTGGCGGAGCCACCAATCATATAAAGCTCGATTGCAAGTCCAGGCGGATTTTTTACGACCTTTGACAATTCTTTCCTCGTACCATTCGGGAAATTTCTCCTTTGCCTGGGCAAGCGTCAAGCCAGTATATGAGCGGTAGCAAATATCCTGGACTTGATATTCCTGGTCTACAAAATTGTTGAGCTTCGCCACCGTTGTTTTTTCTCCAGTATGATAGGCGAGGATTTCATAACCTTTTTTTGACTTTCCACCGACAACTCTGTAGCCCTGGATAATCGGCTGAAACTGTTTCTTTTTGAGCCTGGAAGTGTCACCGTTCCAAATCTTGGCGGTCAGTCCGTGCTTCAACTGTTTGAGTTGTTTTTTTACATTGTCGTAAAGCTTCAAAGGTTGCTCGAAAAGAAAATAAAGGTGCAGACCGTTTCCGCTTATCACTGTATAAGTCGGGTTCGGAATTCTTTTTTGGTAAATCCAAAAATTGAAAAGTAGGTTTGCTTCTTCCGCTCCGACATTGTCCAGGTCGATAGCAATCCCAAAAGCTTCACGAGCGTTTACAGTCGTGTTTGTTGCTCCAAAAAAAGAAACTGGGGCAACCGTACAGTAAGGACAGTCAGAATATTTTTCGATTTCTGAAAGGTCGTCAAAAATAAAACGGTGATGTTTTTCTCCGAGTTCATTTTCATAAATCAGGAAGCCGTTTCCTTTTCCAGTTCTCGGATAATCGTCCATTTTTCCGACTTCATTTTCAAAAGAACCTTCCGGAAAAACATCTCTGTAAAAAGCAGCAGCAGAAGTTCTTTTCCCCTCAAAATTAAGGTCGAACCATTCAACTTTTTCCTGGTATAAATCAAGTTCTTGTTCTTCAAAATCTTCTGTTTTGTCACTCATACTATAACCCCCATTTATAGGCGGTAGTGGGCGTATATTATCAATACATTTTATGCACTTTATCACATTTTTAAAGGCAGTGCTAGACACTGCCCTAAAATGACCTCTAAAACGCTCCTGGAAGCCTTTTTAAGCGTCCGTTTTGCTCGGTAATGATTTTATATCACCGAGGGCAATTTGACGCTTCTACGGCAATCCTAGAGCGTGTTATCAGCTCATAGACATACCGCCATAACCTTGATTTCTCGTTTTGATTGGTTTGTCGAGCC
>JAFZOJ010000069.1 GCA_017550685.1 Treponema sp.
CTCATTGGACCAGGCGGAAAGAACGTTAAAGCTCTGTGCGCTCAGTATGATGTAACAATCAACACAGAAGACGACGGAACTGTAACAATCTACTCAAAGAACGGAATGAATGCAGAAGCAGCAAAGAAGGCTGTAAAGGGCATTACAGAAGATCCAGAAGTAGGAACAATCTACCAGGGAACTGTAAAGCGCATTATGGACTTTGGTGCCTTTGTAGAAATCCTTCCAGGAAAAGAAGGCTTGTGCCACATTTCAAAACTTTCTAAGCAGCGCGTAAACAAGGTAACTGATGTTCTTACAGAAGGTCAGGTAATTCCTGTTAAGCTGCTCGAAGTAGACAAGCAGGGCCGCCTTAACCTGTCGTATATTGACGCTTTGGAACAGTAAATAGATTGGTGTGGGGACCCTTCGAGAGCCTCAGGGACCCCGCGTCTGATAATTTTTTATTGTCTTTTTACTGAAGTAGTAGTATACTAATTAAAATGTTAGCATTTCGGGAAAAATAATGTTTGCCGGAATGCTATTTTTTTTGTTCGGATGTTCTTTTGGCGTGTCCGGGGAAAAGTATGCCAAGAATTATAACTTTTGATATATGTTCTATTATTATTCTTATAATTCTCATTTCGTCGCTTTTTCTGCGTAAAATGATAAGGGGCAGGAGCAATGTTATATTCCTGATCCTTGCCATTACGGTATTCTTTTCCGGTATTTTTGACATTTTAAGAATTTATTGCCCTTTACACTTAGTTCCTTCAACATCTTCGCGTGTTGTAATTTATATTTTTAACTATCTGTATCTTTTACTGCGCAATCTTTCGACACCAATTTACATCCTGTTTATATATTCTGTTTGCGGCATGTGGCACGATTTTAACAATGACATGCTGCTTAAGATAATCTGGGGACTTCCTGTTGCCTGTATCCTTGGCATGCTCATTGTGGATATCTATTTTCATCAGATTTTTGTAATCGACGAAAACCTGATGTATGTCCGCGGCAAATGGATAAAGTACATGCGCATTGCAGCAATATGGCTTTTGGCATATTCAATAATCTGTCTGATTTACAATATGAATATGATCTCCAAAAAGAAGCTCTATCTTCTGCTTCTGCTTTGTCCTATAAATGTAATAGGTGTTCTTATTCAGTCGTACTGGCCAAACTATATGGTAGAAGTTATGTGTACAACCTTCCCGCTGGTATTCATTTCGCTGGCAGTTCAAAAGCCGGAAGAAATTATGGATATGAATTCGGGCAGTATGAATATGCATGCCTTCCGCGAAGAAATGAGCCGCAACTTTGCCGCCAAAAGAAATTCCTTTTTGTGCATGGTAAAGATTATAGATTTTGATAAACTCCACAATCAGCTTGGCAAACAGAACATTAATTATTTTCTTTATCATTTAACCAAGGTTTTTTATTCAATCTGCAATGACGATGAGTATGATGTTTTTCACCTTGGCGACGGCTGCTTTGTAATTCTTACCCTGCGTGATGATGTAGAAAAGAACGAAGGCATTGCCGTAAAGGTAAAGGACTTTTTGACAGGCCGCCACGAGATTCACAAAATCAATATTATGTTTGATTCAAAAATCTGTTATATCCGCTGTCCTCAGGATTTGACAACCTACGAATCATTAATCAATTTTCAGAAAAACCTGATGCAGATTATTCAGGAAAAAAATACAGTCGTATACTTGAGCGATATTTCTGATTCACGCGACTTTCAGATTCATCATCAGATTGACCACATTATTTCTCAGGGCATTAAGAACAGCAGCTTTGAAATGTACTATCAGCCGATTTACAGCATTCAGAAAAAACAGTTTGTTTCTGCCGAAGCCCTTATCCGCCTTAAGGATGATAATCTTGGATTTGTTTCTCCAGCCATCTTTATTCCTGCCGCAGAAAAGAACGGTGCAATTCACCAGATAGGCGATTTTGTTCTGGAAGATGTAATCAGTTTTATTTCGCAGAACAGCATAGAAAAATACGGGCTTGAATATATAGAGCTTAATCTTTCTATGGCTCAGTGTATCGAAAGCAATCTGTCCGACAAGGTAATGTCGCTTCTGGAAAAATATACTGTAAGCCCGCAGAAAATAAATCTTGAAATTACCGAAACTTCTGAAAATGTTAATTACGATGTAATTGAACGTAACATAAATAATCTTTCTTCCAAAGGTGTTTCTTTTTCGCTTGATGATTTTGGAACCGGTTATTCAAATATTCTCCGTATTACAAAGCTGCCGCTCAATATCATCAAGCTGGACAAGAGCTTTGTAGATGACCTTAATAAACCCGGAATGAAAACCATCATAAGCGAAACAGTTTCAATGCTCAAGAAAATGAATAAAAAGCTTTTGATTGAGGGTGTAGAAACTTATGAAGATTTTGATTACTTCCGCAACATAGGCTGCGATTATATTCAGGGATACTATTTTTCACGTCCGCTTACCAAAACAGATTTCTTTGAATTCCTTAAGAATTCCAACGAAGGACCGGAAAGCATAAACAGTGTCATGGCATATTCTTCTTCGGGAGGTAGTGCAGTATGAACGATTTTATGATGTATGACGTTTCGGCCTTCTTCATATTTGGAACCCTGATTATTTCAAATATGTCCAAGAACAAAATCAAAAGCAAGGCAAACCTTTTATATACAATTGAACTTGTTGTCTGCATGATTACGATTATCTTCAGGCTTACCTTTCAGATTATTCTGCGTCATGCTCCTTATTCTGCGGCAAGTGTTTTTGCGGCCAAATCTTTTGTATATCTGGCCCTCTTGAGTCAAAGCTTTATTTATCCTCTTGGAATTTATTTTGTTTTTTCTTTAGTCGGATTACTTCCTCTTGTAAAAAAGAGTGCTACCATAAAAATCCTTACGCTCATTCTTTCGCTTGTTCCTATCATTTATATTCTTATGGATTTAATGTCCAATACAATATTCGAAATTGATACGAATATGAAGCTTGTTTTATTACGTCCACGCATGGTTTTGAATACCTGTGTTGTAGTCATGCTTTGCTGCGGATTTCTGGTGGCCTGTTATTATATCCGCCTGCTTGAAAAAATTCACATCCTATACACCATGATTTTGTATCCGCTTAATATAACGTTGTTTATAATTCAGTCAATGTATCCACAGGCCCAGGTGGAGCTGTTTGTTATAGCGGTTACAGCTTATCTTGTTTTTTCTACGATACAACGGCCCGAGCTTCTTATTAATCCCGATACTCTGGCGCAGTCTTCAATTGCCTTTGAAAGTGAACTGAGGAAAAACCTTAAGGCCAGCTGTAATGCCAAAATTATTTTTATTAAAATCAGCAATTACAAAAGCATTAATATGTATATCGGAAACGACCGCTTTGTAAGTCTGCTTAAAAAGGTAACCTTGTACCTGCGAAACCTTTCCAAAAAAGAAAAGCTTAATGCAATGGTTTATTACCTCAACGATTATCTTTATGCGCTTCCTACAGAGAACCAGACAGACGAAATGATTGATTCTGCCTTGAACTCGCTGCAAAAATATTTTTCTCAGGTTTTCATTACCGACGGAATAAAGATAAATCTGGAAACAAGGCTTTTTGTAATCCGCACACCGGAGGATGTTTCTAATTTTGATTTCCTTTCGTATATTTCTCACGCATTCTATAACATTGTAGAATATGAAGGTAAGCCTCAGTGGTACCGCGATTATGCGGCCGACAGAAACTTTATCATCAAAAATAATATTGATACTATTCTTGCCCGTGCCATAGAAAACAAAAGCTTTGATGTATACTATCAGCCTATTTATAACGTGGAGAAAAAAGGCTACTGTTCTGCCGAAGCTCTTGTACGCCTGAATGATCCTGAGTTTGGTAATATTCCGCCAGGAATGTTTATTGCCCATGCAGAACGTACAAACCAGATTCATATTATCGGTGACTTTGTAATTGAAAAGGTCTGCGAATTTATTGGCAGCAAACAGGGAGAAGGGCTGGGCCTTGATTACATTGAAATAAACATGTCTGCTTCTCAGTGTATGGAAAAGGATATTGTCGAAAAAATGAAGAACTGGCTTAACCTGTATAATGTACGCCCGCAGCAGATAAGGCTTGAAATTACCGAAAGTGCCGCTTCATTCAACCCGCAGATTGTAGAGAAAAATATTACCGAGCTTAAGGAAATGGGCATTAATTTTGCGCTTGATGATTACGGCACCGGCTATTCAGATATTAAAAAGATAATTTCGCTTCCGTTTGATGTTGTTAAGCTTAATAAATCCTTTGTTATGGAAATTGATAACCCTGCAACCGTTTCTATTGTAGAAGACACAATTCATATGCTTAAGGCTCTGGGCAAGGAAATTCTTGTCGAAGGTATTGAAACTGCCGAACATGCACAGCAGTTTATGAACCTTAAGTACGGTCAGAAGGAGGGCTGTGAGTATTTACAGGGATTTTATTTTTCAAGGCCATTACCTCAATCAGAGTTTGTTAAGTTTCTTACAATATGATATATTACAAGTATGAATAAAATTAATGTAAAATGCGTAGCCTCTCAGGGTGCCGTAATTCCTTCTTACAAAACAGAAGGCGCTGCAGGTGCAGATGTATGTGCTCTTATAGAATCCCCGGTAACAATCCAGCCCGGCAAATTTGCAATGATTCCTACAGGACTTTTTTTTGAGATTCCAACAGGGTACGAAATTCAGGTTAGACCACGTTCAGGCCTTGCTGCAAAAAATGGTGTTACAGTTCTTAATACTCCGGGAACCATAGACAGTGATTACCGCGGAGAGCTTAAGGTTATCCTCATAAATCTGGGAGACAAGGATTTTACAATCAATTCCGGCGACAGAATTGCCCAGATAATTGTGAGCCCTGTTACAGTTGCCGATTTTACTCTTACAGATTCTTTGTCAGATACTCAGAGGGGAGAAAAGGGATTTGGTTCAACTGGCGTTTAGGGATCCGCAGACTCCCGGTAACAATATCTTAATCAAATATCTCTATAAGGAACTTTTTTATTACTTCCTCATCTGTTTTGCCTTTCTTTTTGTAGTATTTTTTGCAAATCAGATTCTGCTGATTGGAGAGGATATGCTTTCCAAGCGTGCTCCCTTTGTTGATGTTGCCAAAATCATGATTTACAGTATGCCTGCAATTATTGCGCAGTCCGCTCCCTTTGCAACCCTGGTCGGTTTTTTAATGTGCCTTGGCCGTATGGGCAGCGATAACGAGATCCTGATTTTCCGTGCTTCGGGTTTCAGCTTCCGTTCAATTCTGCGTCCTGTAATTATTCTGGGCATGGCAATTTCTCTGGTTTCATTTTTTGTAAATGATTATCTTTTGCCGCTTGGAACAATCAAGTACAATCAGCTTTACAGAAAAATCATGCGTTCAAATCCGTCGGTTGTTCTGGAGCCTAACAGCGTTAAGCAGATCGGAAACTCCATGGTTGTAATTGGTGATGTAAAAAACTCTGATGTTTCCGATATCCTTTTTTTTACAAGCAAAAACAACAGCAACGAAGAAGCAATTATTTCTGCAGGTTCGTCGGTGCTTACCGGTGCCAAAAACGAAGGTGTGCTTTTGCAGCTTGATATGAACGATACAATCATGACAACCTTTGACATGGACGATTACACAACCTACGATGTGCTTACTTCGGAAAAAACTGTCCTTAATATTTTTGATTCAACCTTTAGCGGACGAGGCGGACGAAACCCGCGCGAAATGACTTTTATAGACCTGCGTAAAGAAATTATAAGCATGAAAAATGACGAAGACGAAGACCCCGTGCGAATAAACAGCTGGCTTATGGAATATTATAAAAAGTTTGCAATTCCGTTCGGGTCAATTTTCTTTGCGTTCCTGGCATTTTCAATTGCCTTTCTTTTTGGAAAACACAACGGACTTACAATGGGACTTTTTGTTGGAATTGTAATCTGTGTTTTGTACTGGGCCATGCAGATTTCGGGACAGCTTCTGGTTACGCGCGTAAACCTTAATGCGTTTGCGTGTATATGGATTCCAAACCTGCTCATGGCGGCAATTGCGGCTTTGCTTTCCATTAATCTTTTGAGGAAATAAAACGGAGTAAAAAATGAAGTTTGCAGGATACATTCTTAAAAAAGTCGTTCCGTTTTTTGTAGTTTCTCTTTTCTTTATTTCGCTTATTTTGAATCTCGTAGATCTTTTTATGAATATTTCCAAATATCTGGAAATGAATTCTCCTGCAAAAGAAGTTATACATGTTATGATGCTTTATATTCCAAAAACAATCTGGTATGCGGCACCTATAGCATTTCTTTTTTCCATAACTTATGTTTTGAGCGACCTGTATTCCAAAAACGAAATGGAAGCCATTTTTGCTTCGGGAGTTTCGCTTTTCCGTTTTGTGTTCCCGGTTTTTATTCTGGGAATAATACTTTCTTTCGGAATGTTCTTTCTGGAAGACAGGCTGGTTGTTTCTACGCTTGAACAAAAATCCACACTACAAAAGCAGCTTTTGGGAGAAAAGGAATCGGGCAACAATGATAATATAGTAGTTCTTTCTGATTCATCAAAAATCATTTATAAGGCAAAACGATACCGCGATTCTGTTCACAGACTGGAAAACCTGTTTGTAATTTTCAGGGACGATAATAAAAAACTTGAAGCAATAATTCATTCCGAGGTTGCCCTGTGGAATGATGAAAAAAATCTGTGGGATCTTGAGGGCGCAGTGCAGTATGAAAACCAGAACGGCAGCCTTAAGATAACTCCGCTTTCAGACAATTATAAATCTCGGCTTACAGAAGGTTATCAGATTTTCAGGCGCACAAATGTTGATGTTGCCAACGTAAATGTAAACGATGCTAAGATTTATATTACTCATCTCAAAAAGGCCGGACTTCCTTTTAACGAACCGCTTTCTGTTTACTACAAGAAGTTTTCGTTCCCGTTCATTTTGTTTATTGCGGCTTTTCTTGCAGTTGGTGTAACCGGTAAAACCCGAAAAAATGTTCTTCTTATAAGTCTGTCACTTTCCATCGTTGCAGTTGTTTTATTTTATGTATTCCAGATGATGACCATGGTACTGGCAAAAACAGGTGTAATGACACCTTTTATGGGAGCCTGGCTTCCGGATATAGTTTTTACTTTTATTGCAGGAGTGCTGTTAAAGTTCAGCAAGACCTAGCGGGGTTCCTGTGCTTCGACAAGTTCAGCAACCGTGCTTCGACAAGCTCAGTAACCGCATTGAAGGGTAAAAAATGATTATGAATATTTTTGACATAAAACACAAATCCTCTGACGGTAAGGCCAGGACAGGTGTTCTTCATCTGCCGCATGGGGATGTGCAGACTCCTGTTTTTATGCCGGTTGGAACCAACGCAACTGTAAAGGCCATGCCCAAGGATTTTCTGGAAGAAATTGATTTTGAAATTATCCTTGCAAATACCTATCATCTTTTTCTGCGACCGGGGCCGGATTTAATCCAGGAAGCAGGCGGACTTCATGGTTTTTCAAAATGGAACCGCAACTTTCTTACAGACTCAGGCGGCTTTCAGGTTTTTTCGCTGAGCAAGCTTCGTAAGATTACAGATGACGGGGTAAAGTTTCAGAGCAATATTGACGGAAGCTATCATTTTTTTACACCGGAAAATGTTGTTCAGACCCAGGTCAAGTTTAATTCAGATATTCAGATGCAGCTGGATGTTTGTACCGGCTATCATGAACCGCGCAAGAATGCAGAAAAAGCTCTGCGCATAACCAGTGACTGGCTTGTCCGTGCAAAAAAAGAATGGGAGCTTGCACAGGAAAAAGGCTACAAGGGAATTTTGTTTCCTATTGTACAGGGACATTTTAGTGAAGACCTTCGTAAAAAAAGTGCAGAGTTTGTAAGCTCTCTTGATATGCCCGGAATTGCTATCGGCGGGCTTAGTGTAGGGGAGCCTCACGATGAATTTGTTCATTTTATGAATTATACCTGCCAGTATCTGCCAGAAGCAAAACCAAAGTATGTTATGGGTATTGGAACCCCTGAGTATATACTGGATGCGGTTGCGGCCGGAGTAGACATGTTTGACTGTGTACTTCCTACGCGCAATGCAAGAAACGGCTCATATTTTACAAGACGCGGAAATCTTTCTATTAAACAGGAGCGTTTTATTCATGATTTTGGTCCAATAGATCCTGAATGTAACTGTAAAGTTTGCCGCACATATTCCCGAAGTTATTTAAGACACCTGTTTAAAGAGCAGGAAATACTAAGCTGTATCCTTGCTTCTTACCATAACCTGTATTTTCTGCAGAATATGATGAAGGAAATACGCGAGGCAATTGCACAGGATAGATTTGAAGACTATAAGAAGCTTTTTATGGAGAGGTTTAGTCAAGGAGATATATTATGAAAAAATTATTTCTTTTTCTTTTAATATTCAGCTTTTTCGGTGCCTGTTTTGCGCAGGAAGTGGAGCAGGCCGATGACACTCCGTCTGTTGTTGCTTCTAAGGGCGGCTATGCCGAAGTACCTCCTGCAAAACGTCCGCGTCCTATAGATAAGGAAAAAGCTGCCGCTGCTGCAGAAAAGGACGAAACTCCAAAAGAAGAAGAGGAAAAAAGAAATACAATCCGTTATGGTGTTCCTTCTGAAATTGCAAGTCTTTTGGATGACCTCTTAAAAAATGATGACCCTCGTTTTACCGAAGAAATTTATGATCTTTTTCAGGCTACAAAAAGCTCGGCAATCAAAGAAAAGGTTTTGAAATATTTTACAAAGGCCGAAGATCCTTGTCTTGAAGATTATGCAGTGGATCTTTTGAATGACCCTTATGATGAAAAAAATGATGTTGTTAAGGCAGCGTTCCAGTATATTTCTGCAGTAAAAACCAAGGCTGCAATTCCTGCTGTAATCACGCTGATTGAAAGCGAAAATGAAAACTATTTTAATGATGCAATTTCTACGCTCGGAGATATAGGCGGGCCGGAAGAAGCCATGTTCCTGGTTGAATATCTTGAGCGCGAAGATTTGTCAAACGCCCAGAGACAGACACTCATGCGCAACTGTGGAAAAATGCATGCAGTAGAAACCTGGGACAAGCTTGTAGACATTCTTAATGATGATGATGAAAATGCTTTTGTCCGCATGTACGCTGCCGAAAGTCTTGGCCTTATGGAAGTAGAAAAATCTGTTCCTGTGTTGATTGATCAGTTTGATGCAACAGATCCAAACCTGCGTCAGTATGTAATAAAGGGCTTGAGTCATTTTCCGGATGTAATAGAAGCCCGTGCTACAGTAATTCAGGGAATAAGGGATGAACACTGGCGCGTAAGACAGGAAGCAATCAGAACTGCAAAAGAAAACGACAACAAGGATGCTGTTCCTTATTTAATTTACCGTGCTAAAAACGATTCTGAAAAGCTCATCAAAGAAGAAAGTATTACTGCAATTGCAGCTCTTAATACTGACGAAGGTAATGACTACCTTGTTTCACAACTGAACGAAAAAAAGCTTGCAGACGGTACCAAGAAAAAAATTGTTGAGGTACTGCTTAAGGAAGGACATGCAGGAGAAAAAGAAATTCTTGAGCTTGCAAAGTCTGTAGTAAATGATGATAAACGTAAGGATCTACGTTATGCCATAGGACGTGAGCTTGCCAAAAAATATAAGTCTTCTTATGACGAGGTTTGCGGACTATATCTTCAGTCCAAGGATGCAACTACTGTTTCTGTAGGTCTTGACATGTACAAGCAGAAAAAGCCTGCCTCACTTACAGATTATGTAAACAAAATTGCAAACGAGAAAAAATCCAGCGGCAACAAAACAAGAGCCCAGAAGCTTTTGGGTATTGAAGAAGAAGAAAAAAAGGCAGACGAAAAATAATCCAGTTACTCGTAAAGCCTATTTACTAAAGACAGCAAACCATTTATCTTTCGTTCTTCGTCATGGGTAAAATCTACATTTTCTTCGATAAGGGTTTCTAGACTGTGATGAGTCTCGGTGACCGCAGTATTAAAGCCGCGGGTTACCTTGTACCAGTAGTTTCCGTTGTCGTCATTGTATAAGGTTATAAAGCCGTATTCGCGGTTCTTTTGTTTTGCAATGGCGGTTTTTAAGCACCAGTCCAGGGAATCTACAAGGCTTTCTTTTCCTACCGGGTCGTAGATGCTGGCATTCAGGTGACGGTTCCATTTCTTTTCGCTAAGCGGAGTAAGGTCCAGCTCCTGTACTGCATTTATGATTGCGCCCATTTTTTCGCCGTCCATAAGGATGCCGCCTGCATTAAGCTTTATCTGACCTCTAAGTTGTTCGCAGGCATGGAGTTTGTTTTTATCCTTTTCACCACGTACGGCAGGTACCAGATATTCAAGCGGAAGTATTGCAGTTTTCTTGCCCTTGATTTTGGTTGTTTCAAACATAAAGTCGCCGATGGAGAGGGCATCACCTTGTGAACCTTGTGCCGATTGCAATCCCTGAGCCGACTGTGGTCCCTGAGCCGACTGTGGTCCCTGAGCCTGTCGAAGGGACTTGTCATTCCCGTGCTTGACACGGGAATCTTTGGCTTTAGATTGTCGGGTCGAGCCCGACAATGACATTGCTTTTCCCGACAATGACATTCCATCTTCGTCTCTTCTTGAAGCCTTGCAAGCCTTCAATCTTTCGAAAAGGGCAGGGTTAATAGTGTCGAGCATCGGCTTGGTAAGTGGAGAAACACTCATGGCAAAAATGCGGGATGTGCGGACAATTTCTCCGGCTACTATAAAAAGAGGATCCTGACGGAACATTACTGAGCCCGGATGAATGCAGATGTGGTCTGCGGTAAGCGAACGGTAATTTTCCCGGCCTGTACGGATACATACAAACTGAATCATTCCGGAAGCAATACAGCAAAGGTAATCGCTCATGCTGCCGGTTCCTTCTGTAATAGGGATTCCCATTTTTTCGCCGACAATCTGTCCAAGCTGCCACTTGATGTTGTCAATTTCGGCCATAACACGGTAATCAAGGTAATTCTTTTTGCAGAACTTTTCCTTGTAATCGCTCTGTTTGTAGGCATTCAAAAGATTTATATAAGTGCCAAAGTCTCCCTGCAGATCGCGGAAACGGTGATGTGCCTTGCGTGCTTCCATTTCTTCGTTGGCAGGTAAGAGGAAAGGTGAGTTTGCAGAAAGGAATGCAGCAGCGGTCAAAGTTTTGTCCAGCACCTCAGGGAAGCGCATAATTGATTCGACAATGATTCGGCTTATACGAGGTTCAAGCGGGAATAAAACCATCATCTTTCCAATTGCCGAAAGACAGTTATCTTCGTCCAGTGCACCTAACATATGCAGGGTATCTACAGCCCCGATAATTCCTTCGCGTCCTGGGGAAGCAATAAAATCAAAATTAAAATAATCTGTAATGCCAAGCTCTGCCATGCGCAAAACTACTTCGCTCAAATCTGTGCGGTAAATTTCTTCTGTAGTATAAAGCGGACGGGACTCAAAATCCTTGCGTGTATAAAGTCTGTAGCAGGTACCCGGATGTGTACGGCCGGCACGACCTTTTCTCTGGTTACAGCTTGCCTTGCTTACCGGAGTTTCGTTCAGGCTGGAAGTAAAGGTTCTTGGATTATAAAAGTTAAGCTTTGCAAGGCCTGAATCAATTACAGTTGTAATATCATGAATTGTTACAGAGGTTTCGGCAATGTTAGTTGTTACTATCACTTTTTTCTTGCCGGCCGGAGGATCTTCAAAAACCCGTTCCTGTTCTTCCTTGGCAAGCCTTCCATAAAGAGGAAGTATATGTAGATGCCTGCTGAACGGACACAAAAGCAGTCGTTCAACACAATCCTTAATAATTTTTTCTCCCGGTAAAAAGATGAGTATTCCGCCTTTGGCAGCCTGCTCATCATCACTTTCGGCATCATTATCAAGAACGCGGTCTACAGTACTGCAGATTTTACTCAAAAGAATATCGCTGCCTGCTTCGGTCGCAGTAGTTGCACCGCCTTCAATCGGATCATAAATAACGCTTACCGGATAAGTAATTGTATCTATGGAAACAATAGGAGCTCCATCAAAATAATCGCTGAACGCCTGTGTGTTCATGGTGGCAGAAGAAACAATAACGTGAAAGTCGCTGCGCTCCCTAAGAACACGCTTGAGCAATCCCAAAATAAAATCAATGTTCAAGCTGCGTTCGTGAGCTTCGTCAACCATTACAACGCTGTATTTACTGAGCCACGGGTCAAGCTTCATTTCCTGCAGAAGAATACCGTCTGTCATAATTTTAATTCGGGTGTCTGCATTTGTATTGTCTTCAAAACGCATCTTGTAGCCGACAAGACCAGGGTAGGGTGTGTTCATCTGCTTTGCAATAAATTCACTTACGCTGAGTGCGGCAATGCGGCGCGGCTGGGTAACTGCAATCATTCCGTTGGTGGCATAGCCTGCTTCGTATAAAATAACCGGAATCTGTGTTGTTTTTCCTGAACCTGTTGGACTTTCTACAATTACAACCTTATTCTGTTCCATGCAGTCCAGTATTTTCTGTTTCTGTTCGTAAACCGGTAAAGACTTATAATCTATTGCCATAAAATGTAATCCTTTGTGTATTCATTGTTTATATCAATTCGGTGTTGAATGTAACGTGCCCAGTTAGCCCGTGGTACATCCCACAGGTAATCAATAAAATCCTGATTTAAAGGCTTTATTACATATTCATTTGCCGTATTTATGTACGTTGTTATAAAAAGATTCTCCGATTTTGTAATTCGCGGCGGGTTTCCGTCTTCCTGTTTTTTAAATGTGAGCCTAACCATCAGACCGTCACCGGTATTATCTCGTTCTCCAACCGGATTTTTGGAGGTAAGCTCAGGCTTGGTACGCTGGCCGCTTATAGTGTTTCCGTTGGCATACATTATAACCTTGTGCGACTGGGTTGCGCTGTAAAAAATATATTTTCTATCCTTTATAATGTGCGCGTGATTAGCCCAAAGAATATCTATTCCTGCATCAAGCAGATCCATATAAAACTGGTTCTGGCTGTCAGTAACCTTGCGTGTGTATTCCGGCTCATAAGCATGAAGCGAAAGAACCATAAGGTCGCACGGATTTGCCTTGCGCAGCTTTTTTACATATTCAATAAAAGCCTGGCGTGATTTTTCAGAAGTATCTATATAATTAATCCATTCCGAATTCTGCGGGCGGTTTAAGATTTCTGTCATAGGCAGAAACAAAATCTTCCAGCCGTTTTTTTCTATAAGATTGTAGGTATAGGCTGTGCTTTTGCCGTCCTTTAAGCCCGAAAAATAAATGTCCTGGCCAACTTCTTTTGAACGCTTGACCAGACGCTCTGCAGATTTGATTGTTTCCTTTATTCCGCTAAGCCCCTGATCATTGGTGTGGTTATTACACAACGAAAAAACGTTAAACCCTGCATCTACAGCCGCTTCTACATAGGCCTGAGGCATATTAAAGTTTGGGTAGCTCTGCTGCTTTTGTGTATTGTCTATAGGGGCTTCTATGTTTCCAAAGGCAAGATCACAGGGGGTAATCATGTATTTTACATCGCGCCAGATTTTTGGATAATCAGAAATATAATAGTTTACGCTGTGAGCCATTATGTCGCCCGCAAACAAAAGTGTGATGGAATCCTTGTCTTTGTAAAGCTGTTCTGCGTCATGATTTTCGGTAAGGCTTGAAAGCTCATCAAGCTCCTGCTCAATTGCAAGATCCGTGTCCGAAGCACCCTTTGTAGTTCCACAGGAGTTCAAGCACAGCCCGAAAAATGCAGCGAGGAAAAAGAAAAATAAAGCTTTGCCGGTACTAAGTTTGTTAATCACGATATTAAAATATATCATATTACATGGGTGTTTGTCATGCAACGAGATAATCCGTGCTGTTGTTTACTATTATTTTATTCTATGTTATGATTTAATTGGTGAGAAGTTTTTAGGAGCGTTATGAATAAGTTTGTATTTTCAAACATCAAAACAATTGTTCTCTCCTTACTTTGCGTGGGGCTGGTTTTTACTTCCTGTACAAATTTTACAGATACAGAAGATTCTGACCGTCTTAACAACAGCACCAGCTTTAATGTAAGAAATGCTTCTCCACAGGCCAAAGTTGAACAGCCTGTTTTTGATGAAGAAGGCGTTCCAAAAAACCGCAAAATCGTTATCAGCTTTTCAAAATCTATAGACGCAGATTTGTTCTGGGAAAAAGTAATTATTTCGGATTCTGCCGGAAACAACCTTAAGCAGCATTTCCTTGCCCCGGTATGGTCTAACGATGGAAAAACTGTAGTAATCAATGCTGACGAAAACAACCTTATAGAAATAACTTCTAAAACCGGTAAAAAAGATATCTATGTTACTGTTCCTAAATCAATAAAGGATATAAAGGGCTTGTCACTTCAGACAGGTATAGATTATAAATACCGCATCAACGAAACTACAGATAACACTGCACCGGAGCTTTCTACTGTTTATGCACAGCTGCCTTCTTCTTATATTTCCAAGGATGACGGAAACATTGTTACGCTGGTTCCCGGTGAATACAAGCTTTCTAACGAAGAAGAAATCTGTACTACAAACCACATCAACAGCAGGCTGGACATTTATGTAGAAGGTCAGGATAATGCTCAGGGTGAAGTTTATGCAGACTTTAAATTCCGCCGTGTTTATGATGCCGCAGGTAATGTAGTAACAGAGCCAGACTCTTATCAAACCGAAAAACTCAAGGATATAAATCTTGACGGAAATTACTTTGGACAGATCTGCATGGATCTTAGTTCAACAGAATATTCAGATTTCCTTGACGGTATGTACAGAATAGAAGTAAGGGTTTCGGATGAATGCGGTCTGTACAGCAGTTCAAGCGCAGTTTATTATATCATCCGCGATACAACTCCTGTTTACAGTACCAACTCGCTCATTCTGTTTGAAACTCCTTCTTATGTAGACAAAGGTCTTGTTCCACAGGAAAAGAAAAATCTCTTAAGCGCCTTTGATGTTCAGGATGCTAAAATCAAGGATATAGAAAATTTCTGCTATAGAATCCAGTTTGATAATATTGCAGATGATGTATATTTTGTTTCTAAATCCGGAAAAACCTGCAGCTATTCAAAGGATGATTTTGAGTATTATATTTCGTGGGGACTTTCGCTTACAGAACTTACAGAGCCTGTAAAAATTGAGGGCTATCTTGTAACAGATCCTTTACTCACAAATATGCAGAAAAAGGATTTGAGCACAAACAAAAAATATAATCTTCCTGCCGAATATAAAACCTTCCGCGA
This sequence comes from Treponema sp., assembly GCA_017550685.1. Classification (GTDB taxonomy): domain Bacteria; phylum Spirochaetota; class Spirochaetia; order Treponematales; family Treponemataceae; genus Treponema_D. The sequence goes on from JAFZOJ010000069.1 coordinate 15,259, forward strand.
ACGTTACCGCAATAAGGATATTTATCTTCAGGCTGTAATCATAGATTCTGTAGGAAATCAGAATATCATAAATACCCTTGTGCCAAGACAGGTTGTTTTTTACAACTACGAGGTTGCCGAAGGCTCTCAGAACGGAAAGAAAAAAATCCGCTTGAATTATTCTGATATGACCAGCGACATTACAAAGCTTTCCAACATTCCGGACAAGTTTAATAAGGTTGCCTACAGGGTTTTCTACGGAAAGAAAGTGCAGGGGCTTTTTGAAAAGGATATTATCCTCAAGCGCAATATTTGTGCTGACTATGATTATGAACCATATTCATTGATGTCGGATCTGCCGGAATTTGAAATTGAAGATGACTGCGAATATACCGCTTATATTCAGCCGGTTTATATTACAAGCTCAAAATTCAACGGACAATTTTCGGGACAGACATTCGGACCTATAGTTAAGGTTGATGTTTCTCCGGAAAAGGCAATTCCTGATAATATTGCAGTGCCTGAATTTACAGTTCAAAAAGAATCTGCCGGCTTGAATACCGGCCTTTACAATATCATCGTTAAAATTTCCAACGCAGAAGATGATGTTCAGTATATTCCTTGCTACAGTCTTGACGGCCAGAACTGGAATTATTATGAGGTTGATTTAGATTCTTCTGCGGATGAATTGTGTTTTTCTGTAGAAACTCCTCTTACAGCTCCTCTTGATAAGGATGGAGAATGGTCCTGGGTAAGAGGCAGCTGGAACGGAAAATCATTGTTCGAGGTTAGAAACCAGCTTGGAAACTACGGACCGGTTAAAGGCTATGTAAGGATTCTTGCCGTAAAGGATAAGGACAGCATTTATTCAGAAGTTCAGACTGTAAGCTTTACACAGGATGATGATAATATTGCTCCGGAACAGAATTCTCTTATTTCTTCTCATGACTCAAGGCTTTCTTACGACGGCCGCTCATTTATTTTTGATAATCTTGTTGACGAAGCAGACGGTCATACAAAGCAGAACTATGTCTGGTATTATACAGATTACAATCAGATCTGGGGTAATAATCTTTCGGTTTTGAGCCAGGATCAGATTGAGCTGCTTCCTGCAAATAAAGGAAACTTAGACAGCGTATCTTGGAACGATAATGGCGCTGCCGCTTATACTTTGTCTCCGGTTGTCGAGCTTAATGGTCTTAAAGATGGAAAATACATGTTCTTTGCAAAGGTTAGTGATATTTATGGAAACTACCGCTTTATCACTCTTGGCAAGGCCGATGTAGGAACCTTTAAGAGCAAGCTTACCGTTGATTACGATGCTGTAAATAATAAGTTTATTTCTACCCTTAACTGCGCACTTGATGAAGTTTTTGACAGGAATATGATAAATATTCAGAGCCTTAGCGGAATCCAGGATGAGCAGACAAAGGAATGGAAGGACTGTAAATGGTATAATTTCTATGGAAGTCAGAATGAGCTTCAGGATTGTACTGTAATTTCAAAGGGCAGCGAAAGAATAATCAGAAACGAAACTGTAAATGATTATAAATATATAGAAAATGGTGTTACACGCAAGATTTATCACAGTCTTGTACCGGGCAAGTTCTACAGGATTTCTGTTCAGGGCTTTAATGAAAATGTATACAATCCTCAGGACGGCAAGGGTGTAAACAAGCTTTACGGCAGACCATACAATGATAATCTTAAGAATAAGAATATAGAAAACTATATTGCAAATGAAACTGAATATGATTTGTGTACTCAGGAAACTGTTTCCAACACTGTATACTATTATATTCCAGCTAATGCTACTGAACTCAAGGATTTTAAGGGCTCACTTTTCAGTTCGACAGGCTCTGTAAGATCTAATAAACCGGTAATTATCAATGTTATTTCAAGTATGTATAATCTTGGAAATGATGTTGATGAATGGGAAAGACGCGGAAAACTTGTAGCAACACATTATTATTCCGGTGATGCTGCAAATGATCCTGTGGTATTCAATGATAAGGCTGCCGGAGAAGATATGAATGCTTCTGACGTAAACGGAAAGGCCTGGTATGTTATCATTGCTCATTTTGCCAACAATACTTCTGCTATCTCTCCTGTATATGAATACTTTACAAATAGTTTATAATAATATATAATCTCCGATTAAAATATTTATATATAAGAGGTAAAGATCATGGCATATTTTTTTGAAGAACCGTCCCACACATTTGATGAATATCTGTTGATTCCGGGCTACACCGGGCCAGACTGCATTCCTGCCAACGTAAATCTGCAGACACCTGTAGTGCGTTACAACAAGAAGAAGGGCGAAAAATGTCCGCTTGTTATGAACATTCCTATGACATCTGCTGTAATGCAGGCTGTTTCTGACGATAAACTTGCCGTCGCTCTTGCAAAAGAAGGCGGCATTTCGTTTATATACGGTTCACAGACTATTGAAAATCAGGCTGCCATGGTTGCCCGCGTTAAGGCTTACAAGGCCGGTTTTGTTACCTCTGATACAAACATTCGTCCTGAACAGACTTTGACCGAGCTGGTTGAAGCTATTGAACGCACAGGACATTCTACTGTAGCCGTTACTCTTGATGGTACTGCTAACGGAAAGCTCCTTGGTATTATTACTGACCGCGACTTCCGCATTAAAAAGGCTGCTCCTGATGCTAAGGTTCAGGAATATATGACTCCGCTTGGTTCTTTGGTTATGGGCCACGAAGGAATTACCCTTGAAGAAGCAAACGATATTATCTGGCAGAAAAAGGTAAACCAGCTTCCTATTGTTGACAGCGATGGAAACCTTCTTTATTTGATTTTCCGTAAGGATGCTGCAAGTCACGAAGAACATCCTAATGAACTTCTTGATGATCAGAAGCGCTATATTGTAGGTGCCGGTATTAACACCCGCGATTATATGGAAAGAGTTCCTGCTTTGCTTGAAGCCGGTGTTGATGTAATGACACTCGACTCCAGCGAAGGCTTTACTGAATGGCAGAGACGTGCTCTTCAGGATATTCACGGTAAGTGGCCTAACGCAAAGGTTGGTGCCGGAAACGTTGTAGATGCAGAAGGCTTCCGTTTCCTTGCTGAAGCAGGTGCTGACTTTGTAAAGATTGGTATAGGCGGCGGTTCAATTTGTATTACCCGCGAACAGAAAGGTATTGGTCGTGGTCAGGCTACTGCTACAATCGAAGTTGCTAAGGCACGCGACAAGTACTACGAAGAAACAGGTATTTATATTCCTATCTGTTCTGACGGTGGTATTGTTTATGATCACCATGTAACTCTGGCTCTGGCTATGGGTGCAGACTTTGTAATGCTCGGCCGCTACTTTGCACGCTTTGATGAATCTCCTACAAACAAGCTTATCGTAAACGGCAACTACGTAAAGGAATACTGGGGCGAAGGTTCAAACCGTGCCCGCAACTGGCAGCGCTATGACCTTGGCGGTAAAAAAGGTATGGCCTTTGAAGAGGGTGTTGACTCTTATGTTCCTTATGCAGGTTCGCTCCACGATAACGTTACTTTGACAACAAGTAAGGTTATTCACACAATGTGTAACTGTGGTGTTCTTACAATTCCTGAACTTCAGAAGAATGCAAAGATAACTTTGGTCAGCGCTGCATCTATCCGCGAGGGTGGAGCACATGATGTTATTGTGAAGAATTCTATTAAAGCTAATTAAATGATTCCCGGGTCAAGCCCGGGAATGACAGATATTTAAGGGCCCTTCGAGAGCCTCAGGGACCGCGGACAGTGTGGTCCCTGAGCCTGTCGAAGGGCCCTTAAAGTTTACATATCAAAAAGACTTTTACAATCGTGAGTTTTGAATTTAAGTTTAATCTGTTTCAACTTAAGCCCGTTGGTTGCAACAAAGAGGCGGCAAATGCTGAATCTTGTGACCAGCGGGATTTCTTTTGTTATGGTAACATCCTTGCCGCCGGTACCGTTAAAGGTAAAGCTTGCCATTGGGATTCCCTGGAAGAACATTGTTACAGGGAGCTGGGCAAGTTCGCCAAGCTCTGAGCTTGCTGTAAGGGAGGCTTCAAAGGCGCCGAATTCCTTTACATCGAGTGCGAGTACAAAGTTTGTGTTTGCCTTGCTTTCTTTGTATGAAAGGTCTATTACAAGCTCGTCTTTTCCAAGCTCTGTAAACTCAACATCTTCCATATTTATATCATCAGGAGATGCCGGGCGGTTTATGATTTCTACGCCTTGGTCTGTACCAAGAAGACGTTTCATTGCCTGAGTATGCATTACATGGTCGCAGACATTTATTGCAGTTCGTTGAAGCTCTGCACGTGTCAAGGTTCCGTCTGCAAGTGCCTTAAATGTGTTTTCGCCTGAGGCATCGGTTTTTCCGTCAGGACAGCACATGTAAACATCATTCTGGGCGCGGAGCATAACTGCAAAGTTTGTTCTGTTTGGAGTTTCGCCAGGTTCGTTGAGCAGAGCCCACCAGTCTGTCATTACGATGCCTTTAAAGCCCCAGTCGTCTCGTAGAATTGTTGTGTTAAGGTCGTATGAGCTTGAAGTGTGGATGCCGTTTACAATTCCGTAAGTTGTCATTACAGAGTCGCCGCCATTGCGTACAACAATTTCAAAGCCCTTAAGATATATTTCACGGAGGGCGCGCTCGCTTATGATTGAGTCTATTCCGTGGCGGTTAGCTTCCTGGTTGTTTCCGCAGAAGTGCTTGATTGTTCCGGTAACGCCTGCAGCCTGCAAGCCTTGTACCATGGCGGAACCAATCTGGCCGGTGAGCAGCGGATCCTCTGAAAAATATTCAAAGTTTCGTCCGTTGAGCGGGTGGCGGTGGATGTTCAAGCCTGGGCCTAAAAGGTTTTCTACATTTGTGGCGTGCATTTCGTGGCCTGTAAATGAGTAAAGCTCTTTAATAAGTTTTTTGTTAAAGGTACATGCTACAGAAGTTCCGTTTGGAAGTGAGAAGGCTTTCATACCGCAGTCTAGGCGCATACCACTTGGACCGTCATCGCAGCAGGCAACCGGAATACCGTAATAGTCCTTGAGGCGTGGAGAAACTCCACCAAAGGCAGAGGCTGTTCCCGGTGTTACAAGGCTGCTTCCCATTCCTTCTCCGCGGGTAAAGCAGGCAAGCTCTTCGTCTGTAAACTGTGCGACAAAATCCTGAATGGAAACCTTCTGGTCAAGAACATCCTTAAGCTTGTAGCCCTTGTCGCCCGTAAAAGGAATTTCTTTTGGAAGTCGTTCCTTGCGGCGTTCCCACATATCTATTGTAGAAAGTGGGGTGGCCTGCATTGTGAGAGAGCCATCCGAGGCAGCGTGCATTCTTTCAAAGGCCTGGATTGGTGCATAGGCTTCTTCGCATTGTTTGATGACAAGCAGTCTGTCGAGGGTAAAGTCAAAAACTTGTGGTGCAGAGCGCACGTCAGTTCCGGCATAAACTTTGTAAGTGCCTTCTTCGAGTAAAAAGCAGGATTTGTTTCCTGTGTAGTTGCCGTCGTCGTAGGAGGCAAAGTTATAGTATGGGATTGTAAAATTAATTTCCTGTGAAGCACCTGAGGCAAGGAGATCTGTCTTTTCAAAGTCGGCAAGTACACGGGCAGGCTTTCCAAGCTTTCCGTTAGGAGCTCCGATATAAATCTGAACAACTTCTTTACCGGTAGTGTTGCCTGTGTTAGTTACCTTTACTTTAAGATTAAGTTGTTGAGAAGCAGAGTCATTTGAAGCCCCTACAGTTTCAATCTTAAAACTTGAATAAGTCAATCCATAGCCGAACGGGTAGAGGACTTTATCTTTTGCAAAGGTTTCGAAATAGCGGTAGCCTACAAAAATGTCTTCGCAGTAGAAGTTTTGTTTAAGGTCGCCAAACCATTTGTCGGAAGGGTAGTCGGTAATTTGTTTTGCAATTGTGTCGGTGAGTTTACCGCATGGAGCAATTTTTCCTGTAAGGACATCGGCTGTTCCAAGGCCTCCAAGCATTCCGCCCTGCCATACATACATTACTGCATCAGGTTTGATTTGGGCTACAAAATCCATGTCTATGATGTTGCCGACGTTCAAAAGTACTGCTACCTTATCAAAGCCTGCGCGAACCATTTTGAGCATTTCAAGCTCTTCGTCTGTAAGAAAATATGAGCCTTTTGTTGCAGAGTTATCTTTGTCTTCTCCTGCTGTTCGGCCAATTATTACAAGTGCAACATCGCTTTTTGCGGCGGCATCATCTACTATCTGTTTTGTAAGAGGCATTTCGTCCTGAGACCAGCGTTCTTTTCCCCAGCCAAGACCTTCGTCATAAGGGTTTTCTTTTTCCCAGTCTTCGTAAATCTTTTTGAGGTCCTGATTTACCTTTACAAAGCCGCTTTCTTCCAGGCCTTCTACAATATTCCAGACTTTGGAAACATTTACCTTACCGCCGGAACCTGTACCGCTTTTATAGTAGTTTGTCTGGATTCTTCCGAATACAGAAACGGTGCAATCCTTTTTGAGCGGCAGTACGCCATTGTTTTCCAAAAGTACGCAGCCTTCGGCAATTGCCTGACGTGCAGTGTTTTCATATTCTTTCCAGTCCAGAATTGTTTTCATGTGTTACTCCTATGAGATGATGCGTGTCATCCCGAACCCTTCGCAGCATAGCTGCTCGGAGACTCACTCAAAATGCTCCACTGGAGCATTTTGCCGGCTTACAGCCGTCGTTCCCTATGTTTCGGGATCTCTTTCATAAATATCATTCTTACATAAAGAATTGAAAATTACTATTACAAATGTGGAAATTAATGGGATATTTATACAAATTGAAAAACGGGGGTTTTAGGGGGCGGCTAGCCCCCTAGGAGAGGGGGTAGCGGAAAACAGTGGTGGTTGAGCTTGTCGAAACTACCACTGGTTGGAGCGAGGGGCAGGCGCCCCTTCTTATGGCCCTTCGAGAGCCTCAGGGACCCCAGCACAATTTCAGGGACCCCGCTGTTTTATTTTTCTTCCTCTTCGACGAGGACCATCTTCTTGGTAACCTGAACTTTTTCTTCGTAGCAGGCGAACATCTGGTCTACGTCGGCAGAAGGAAGTTTTGGAGTTATAAGGCTTACGATAGGAACGATAATCAAACCGCCGACCATTGCAACGGCACCACAGTTAATTGGTGACTGAATGAATCGGATGGCAGGGAACATGTTCACTACTGTAAGAGCAACACCCCAGATAAAGTTTGCCCAAACGGCTGCCTTTGTGGTTTTCTTTGAGAAGAGCCCGTAGAGGAACGGAGCAAGGAAGGCACCGGCAAGAGCACCCCATGAATAACCCATGAGCTGTGCGATGTATGGAACCTTGTCCGGATTAAGGGCGATTGCCACGGAAATTGCGATAAAGATTACGATGAAAACGCGCATTACAAAAACGGTTTTCTTTTCGTCGGTCTTTTTCATGCAGGTAATTTTGAGCATATCGAGTGTGAGGGTTGAGCTTGAGGTCAAAACGAGTGACGACAAGGTTGACATTGAGGCAGAGAGTACGAGTACTACTACAATACCGATTAAAATATCTGGAAGTGTTGAGAGCATCTGTGGAACTATGCTGTCGTATACGATTCCTTTTGCACTGTGAATGGCAGGGGAATCAAAGAGGCGTCCAAAGCCACCGAGGAAGTAACATCCGCCGGCAATTACAACTGCGAATACTGTAGAAACTACGGTTCCGGTTTTTACTGCTTTTTCTGACTTGATGGAATAGAACTTGCCGACCATCTGTGGGAGACCCCAGGTTCCGAGCGAAGTAAGGATAATTACTCCAAGAAGGTTGAGCGGGTCAGGACCAAAGAATGAGGCAAACATTCCGTTCATTCCTTTGAGGGCAGGAGCAGCAACTGCAGGATCGCCCGGGATTTTAGAAAGCTTATCGAGTGCGCTCAAGAAGCCTCCCTGTCCTGCGATAACTGCAGCTATTACTGCAATGATACCGCCGAGCATGATGAGTCCCTGGATAAAGTCGTTGATGGCTGTTGCCATGTAGCCGCCAAGAATTACGTATACGGCTGTAAGAATTGCCATACCGATTACGCACCATTTATAGTCAATGTCAAATGCGAGTCCAAAAAGGGTAGAAAGTCCCTTGTAAAGAGAAGCTGTATATGGAATAAGGAAAATAAATGCAATTGCTGCGGCTGCTATGCGGAGAGACTGGCTTTCGTAGCGCTTACCGAAAAAGTCCGGCATGGTTTTTGCATCCAGGTGATGTGTCATTACGCGTGTGCGGCGACCCATTACAACCCAGGCAAGAAGTGAGCCAAGGAATGCATTTCCAAGACCAATCCAGGTACTAGAGATTCCGTATTTCCAGCCGAACTGTCCGGCATAACCTATGAATACTACGGCAGAAAAGTATGAAGTTCCGTATGCAAAGGCTGTGAGCCATGGACCAACATTGCGTCCGCCAAGAACAAATCCGTTTACATCTGTTGCC
>JAFZOJ010000070.1 GCA_017550685.1 Treponema sp.
ACAACAACCTTTTTTACTGCAGGAACCTGCATTGGGGTTTTGTAGCCAAACTCTTTTGTAAGAGCAGGTGCGATTTCGTCTTTATAGACTTTCTTAAGCCGAGGTACGTAATTTGCCATTACAGAACATCTCCACATTTACGGCATACACGAATTTTCTTGTCGCCGTCAATTTTATAACCAATTTTTGTAGGACCGCATTTTTTACATACGATTGCTACATTTGAAATATTAAGAGGAGCTTCGATCTCGGCAATACCGCCCTGATCCTGCTGACTCTTCTTTCTCATTGCCTTTTTAACAATGTTTACACCAGATACTATAACTGCATCTTTCTTAGGAATAATGCGGATTACAGTTCCGCGCTTTCCCTTGTCTTTTCCAGCAAGTACCTGTACTGTATCGTCCTTTCGGATTTTTGATTTAGTTATCATTTCAATTACTCCTTAGAGAACTTCCGGAGCCAAAGATATGATCTTCATAAAGTCCATATCACGAAGCTCGCGGGCTACAGGTCCAAAAATACGCTTTCCTTTAGGATTCTTGCTGTCATCAACAATAACGCAAGCGTTATCATCAAAACGGATGTAAGTTCCGTCCGGGCGGCGATATTCCTTAGCCTGGCGAACGATTACAGCCTTTTCGATTGAACCCTTCTTTATAGCAGAAGTTGGAATTGCTTCCTTAACTGCTACAACCACGATATCGCCGATACCAGCGTATCTGCGATGTGAACCGCCGATAACTTTAATACACTGAACAATTTTTGCTCCGGAGTTATCAGCAACTGTCATACAAGATTGCATCTGAATCATATTCTTACTCCTTCGCTTATTTAGCTCGTTCAACGATTTCTGCAAGGCGCCAGCTCTTTTTCTTGCTGAGCGGTCTGCATTCAACGATTCTTACTGTATCACCTACATGTGCATCATTGTTTTCGTCATGTGCCATGTATTTCTTTGATCTGGTAACATACTTCTTGTAAAGACGGTCCATTTTCTTTGTTGCAACAGTTACAACAATAGACTTATCCATTTTGTCGCTTGTAACAAGACCAACAAATGAACGTTTTGCCTTCTTTACAGTCTGAACAGCTTTCTCTTCCACGGTTCAGCTCCTATTTATTTTCGCCAGCAATTTCTTTCTGGCGAATGAACGTATTCAAGCGTGCGATTTCGCGGCGCATTGTACGTTTCTGCATTGGGTTATCTACATGGGAAATTACCATTTTGAAACGGAGATCCATGTATTCTCTTTTAAGCTCATCGCGTTTAGCAACTAGTTCTTTATAAGACAGTTCTTTGTCATTCTTTTTCTTTGAATCAGCCATCTTATTCCTCCTAGTCCTTTGTTGGCTTAACTACTATTTTTGTAAGAACAGGAAGCTTGTCACCTGCAAGTTCAAGAGCTCTGTGAGCTACTTTAAGGTCTACGCCTCCAACTTCGAACAAAATCATACCTGGTTTGATAACGGCAGCCCAGTGATCCGGGGCACCCTTACCCTTACCCATACGAACTTCAGCCGGTTTCTTTGTAATCGGTTTATCAGGGAAGATACGAATCCATACATTTCCCTTACGTTCAAGCTTACGGTTGATAGCAACACGGGCAGCTTCGATTACTCTGGCATCCAGCCATGTCGGTTCCATAGCAACAAGTGCGATGTCTCCGAAATCAATGTGATTATCACGAGTCGCATTTCCTTTTTCACGACCGCGCTGCACCTTACGGTGAATTACTCTTTTTGGACTAAGTGGCATTTCTAACTCCTTGCCTTTTTAGCAGGTTCAGCACCCTCAGCCTTTTCAGCAGAAGCAGCACGAACTGTGCGGCGTGGCTTCTTTACAAGCTGTCCGGCATCTTCGTTGTGTTCAACACCGTAGTTCATACCATTGTAAACCCATACTTTTACACCAATCTTACCGTAGGTAGTTGATGCTGCGTATGTTCCGTAGTCGATGTCTGCACGAAGAGTATGAAGAGGAACTCGTCCTTCCTTGTGTTCTTCTGTACGAGACATATCTGCACCGCCAAGACGACCACTAAGACGAACCTTAACACCCTGTGCACCTGCACGCATAGCATTGCTTACAGCCTGTTTCATAGCCTTGCGGAATGAACCACGACCAGAAAGCTGACGTCCGATATTCTGGGCAATCAGGTTTGCATTCAAATCTGCACGCTTGATTTCCTTAATCTTAATCTGAACTTTCTTTGTAAGCTGCTTCTGGATATCATTACTTATTTTATCGATTGATGCACCTTTAACACCAATAATAACACCAGGGCGAGCTGTGTGAATAACAATTGTAACGCGCTGTGGATGGCGTACAATTTCAATTTCAGCTATATCAGCATTTTTACATTCAGGAATTTCAGATACCATTTTGCGGATCTTAATATCTTCCAGAACTAAATCTGCATATTCACGTGGATCTGCATACCAGCGTGACTGCCATGTTTTGTTTACTCCAAGTCGTAAACCAATAGGATTAACTTTCTGTCCCACTTTTATTCCCCCGCCTTCTCGTCAACGATGACGGTAATATGACACATACGTTTGAGCAACTGATCTGCACGACCACGTGCACGGCACCAAAGTCTCTTAAGACGTGGACCTTCATCAATTCTGATTTCCTTAACGTAGAGCATATCTTCATCCAATTTGCTATTCAGGTTCAAAGCATTAGAAGCTGCAGATTTTAATGTTGCGCTAATGAGCTTTGCACCTTTCTGAGGCATATTAGCAAGAATTGCCATAGCTTCCGAATAGGACTTCTGCTTGATTACATTTGCAACTGGGCGAACCTTTGTTGGAGATGCAATCAGGAACTTTGTAGTGGCTACATAACCTTTTTTCTCAGCCATAATATCCACCTATTATTAAGCCTTACCGGCTGTTTTGTCTGAACCACCATGGCCATGGTAAGTACGAGTTGGTGCAAATTCACCAAGCTTGTGACCAACCAGGTTTTCTGTAATATATACAGGAATCCATGATTTACCGTTATACACAGAAATAGTATTACCTACCATTTCTGGGATGATTGTAGAGCAGCGAGAATATGTTTTAATCATTTTCTTGTCTGCTTCTTTATTCAT
>JAFZOJ010000071.1 GCA_017550685.1 Treponema sp.
CCGACATTGGACAGTAAAATTTCTTAATTATTTCTTCCCCGTAAATCTCTGTGTTTGTTCTTTTTTAACCTGCTTCGCTTTCGTTATAATAGGCATTGTAGAAGGTTTCGTAGGTTAACGTCTGGTAGTACTTCGACCACTCATAACCCATAGCGGTAATAATTTGTGCAAAGGTGTTTGTAAGACCCGCGATCTTAAACTCCCTGGTACTCTTACTGAAAATCAAATTAATGTTCGAGTTGTCGGTATACTGCTTAAGTCTGAGCAGAGTCGGAACTGCAAGATTTGTTCTATGATCCGGTGCCGGCATAGGAATGTTATTTTCCTTCATGGCAATTTTCATCAGGTACTCTGTTGTTGCAAATGTCAGCAGAGCTACCGAGAGGATCCACATAAGAGCCTGGATCCTGTGAGGTGTTTTCAGGTAGATGGCATCAAGAAATATTTTCGGATCCTTCGAAAGTTTCCACATTCTCTCTATGGTTGACTGACGCTTGTAGGTAGAAAGAAGTTCAGCCATGGTCCACTGCCGTTCTGTGTCAGTAGTAGCAATTACAAACTGTATCTCTTCCTCTGCTTTCCTGCTGATGTAGTCTTCACTTATGCTCACTTTACCAGTGACTTCTACTCCGGTAACTGCCATTGGTGCATCAGCCTTAGGACGTCCTTTGCCTTTATGCTTTTTTATCTCCGTGTATTGAATGTCGGAAATGACACAGGCTCTGCATGACTTCTCTAATTTTTCAACAGCACGTTCTGCATCTTCCCGGCATGCTGTCGGGTGAGTTTTCAATTTTTTCAGAGCTGCAGAGATCTTCGACAATTCCTTTTCTGCTCGTCGCATTATCGTTTCTCTTTTGCTTTCTTTACGCTCAAGATTTTTGATCAGCAGAACCTTAACCGGAATATCTCCTATTTTCTGGATCTCTCCCCAGCAGCCATAGTTCTGATCTTCCTCGTCAGTATCATAAACTTTAGTCAAATCAGACTCTTTGGTTTCGTTAATCATCTGTGTCACAAACCTGTAAGTATCAGGAACTCTCGTGACTATAAAGATTTTCCTATCAGCACTCGCTAATATATCCGGAGTACACAGGGCGCTGTCACCAACCAGATATTTCAGATCGTTAAATTGCTCTCTAATCATAGGCCATTCCGATGCTACAACATCCAGAAAAGACGTCTTATCAGACATGTTTCCGCTTACCGCTTTAGTGAAAACGGGCATCCGGCTCGTTCCTTCTGTCAGTCCAAGAAGACAGACCTGAGGAAGTTCCTGGTGGTGATCTCTGGAATACCCACGTGCTATCTCCATTTCACAGATATCTTCTGATTTAGCCTTGCCGTCGTAAGAAAAACTGGTGCTGTCCAGATGAACTTCTGATACTGTTACTCCTATCTTTTTGCATGCTGCCGACGCCAGTTTGACAAAAAGCTTGTCCGGTTCTGAATCGAAGATAATGTCAAGGTAACGACCAAGCATTTCACGACTCAGATCCTTTGCCCCAATATCAAGATTCAGCAGAACATTGACTGGAATGTTGGCAAAGAATTCAGATGTTCCATACAGAGTCTGATACGGGGCATGAAGCATCTGCATGACAAGAGCTTTGGTTATGGCCCCGGTATTTACCGCTACATGTGAGCCGTTCTTGCCGGCCCATTCATCAATAATTTCCTCTAATCCAAGATAGTCAAAGGTTCCTGCCACAATACCGGAAAAACCAATCTGAGTTACCGTTTCATCAATCGGTTTCAGAAACGAACCAGGAGCTGCCATCTGATTTTTGCTTTCTTCGGTTTTCTGAGCAAGAAAACGACGAAACCAGTTGTCAGTGGCAGGAAGAGGTTTTGATTTTACAGCAGCGACTTGATTCATAATTTTTCCTTGCAGAACTTGTGATGGCAGCATACTACAAGGGAATTAGACAAAGTGCATAACGAATTTTGAGGGATTTGCAAAGGGGTCGGCAAATATCAAAAAAGGCACATTTTTGCATTTAAAAATGTGACCTGGGTCTATATTAATAAAAATTAATACATGATATCTTGTACATGCGCCATTACAAATTCAAGTTAAAAAAGACAAAAAAAGTTTGGGGTATAAGTGTAAAATTTGTACAGGTTTTACACAATCTATACAAATTTTAAGAAGAAAAATAATTAAGAAATTTTACTGTCCAATGACGG
>JAFZOJ010000072.1 GCA_017550685.1 Treponema sp.
ATTTACGCCGGTATAGCTCATTGTAAAAAGCGGGTCGGCAGCAACATTCAAACCAACATGCTTCATTCCACAGAAAGCACGGCGTCCTGCAAGACAGGCACCAAAAGCGCTCTCTAAGGCAACCTTTTCATTAGGTGCCCATTCACAATAAATTTCCTTAAAACGAGCAGCTTCCTCTGTAATCTCTGTACTAGGAGTTCCAGGGTAGCTTGAAATAAATTCGCAGCCACCTTCAAAAAGTCCACGAGCGGCAGCCGCGTTTCCTAACATTAGTTGTTTCATTTTAAACCTTATATCTATTTAATTATATTGCAATTTTACAGTGATTTTTAAGAATGGTAAAGAAGAACGCAAAAGTTTTGTTTATATATAAAAATGGAAAAAAACATACTTTTGAGTTGCACAATCAGGCGCAAAAAATCAATTCCTTAAACATCCAATTGGAATTACAAAAACCCCATCCTGCCGTCTGTATGCAAACTCGGTTCCTGTTATTACAATAAGAAGGTCTGGCTCTCGCAGTTTTGGAGCATTCTTTTTTTCATTATACTCCCGAACTAGACTTTTTATTTGCAGAAGATGTCTGCTGGCTTCTTCTATTTCATTACTTCCAAGTTTAAATTCAATAAGCGCATATTTACCATCACGCAGATGAAGGACACAATCTGCTTCAAGATTATATCTGTCGTGATAATATGAAATTTTTCCACCTTGCTTTGTGCTGTATGCACGTAAATCACGCATACAAAGGCTTTCAAAAATAAAACCAAAAGCCTGTAAATCTGTCATATAATAATCAGGATTAAGTCCAAGAGCAGCAACTGCAACAGAAGGATCACAGAATCCGCGTTTTTTGCCGGACCGAATTGCAGTTGCAGAACGAATAGATGGACACCAGGCATCAATATCCTGGATAATGAATAATTTTTCAAATGCCCGAATATAAGATGATAAAGTATCATGTGAAATTGTATCAGATACAGAGACAACATCTTTTAGAATATTACTTTCTTTTGCCAAAGTTGAAATATTTCTTGCATATGATTTTAAAATCTGTGCAGCCCAGAGTGGATTTCGTTTTACACCATCTACAGTTGAAATATCAGTTTCACACACACTGTCAATGTAATCTCTGGCAATCTGTAATTTTGCTCGATCTGTTTTTCGAGAAAACATTCCTGGCCAACCGCCCCGACAAGCTGAAAAAATTATCTGTTCAATTTGCAAATCAGACTTAGCTTCAATTTCCTTATTCGGATTTTCAAATAACTCAGAAAGCGAAACCGAACCGTTTGACTCCCCAGATTCAAAAAGACTCATGGTTTCAAGCTGCATTCGTGCTATTCTTCCAGTACCAGAATGCTTTATCTTTGATTTATCTACGGAATTTGAACCGGTAAGAATATATAATCCTGTTTCATTTCTTTCATCAACAGAAACACGAACAGCATCCCAAAGAACAGGAGCCTCCTGCCATTCATCTATGAGTCTTGGATTTTCCCCGGAAAGCAAGAGCGACGGCTTTGTTTGGGCAGTCTGAATATAACCTTCCCGTTTATCAGGGTCCTGCATTTTAATTATGCTTTTTGCATGATGTTCAGCAAGCGTAGTTTTTCCACACCATTTTGGACCTTCAATGAGAACAGCCCCACTGCATTCCAACCGGAATAACAGTTCATCATCCTGTAATCGTGATTTATATTCCATATCAAACTCCGATTTATTTTATATCAATCGTAGTTTTTGTGCAATATTAATCGTAGTTTTTGCGGTATTTTAATCGTAGTTTTTGTGGTAGGATAATAACATTAATTACTGTTGGTCGTAACATTTTGATGTGGGGAGGATGATGATTTCCTCCTTTTACCTCAACTTATTATATCATATTTTAAATTTATTTGGAAAATATTATCATAAAAGTTTTCAGCTGTTCTTTACCAACTCTAAAATTCTTTATTTTCCAGATAATTCTGTTATAATAAGATTAATGAATATTCAGAATTTTAGGAACTTTTTGATAGTATTATTCTTCTTAATTTGTAATCCCATAAATGCAATTGAAAAGTCTAAACAAGTAAATAAAATAATTTCGTTTTCAACAAGTCCAAATGACAGATATGAATTTTCGTTTACAGAGGAAAATGGAAATTTTTTATTCAAACAGGAGTTAAGAAAATGCTATGGTTTTTATTCAGACGTTGCAGTAGTTATTCTTATGAATTGGGATTACGCAATTCTTGATAGAGAAGGAAATATCTCCACCAAGACATTTTTACAATTAGGTCAAAGATTTTCTGAAGGTAAAAACTTTGCAAAATTCCAGGATTCAACAACAGGTGTAGTTGATGCTCAAGGAAACATCTTGTTTAAGATAGATGTAAAATCAACAGATGGATATCTTGATGCAACAGATTTTTATGCAGGCCGGGCAATTATCAAAAACTCAGAAACTACTTATGCACTTATTGATGATAAAGGCAACATTATTAAGATTTTTAATAATATAAGTTATCCAAGATATTTTTCTTGTGGTCTTTCTCTTGTACAAATTAAGGTGAATAATAAGCCGCAATATAATTATTTAAATACAGAAGGAAATTTCATTTCCAAAATTAACTTTGATGAAGCTCATGATTTTGAAAACGACTATGCCTTGGTAAAATCTGGATGTGAAACATTTTATATAAACACAGATGGTGTCTGGGTAAAATAATGAAAAATAAAAAGTCTGTAATGTTTGTATTATGTCTATTCTTTCTTGTGTCATGCGCATCAGCTAAATCTTTTGATGTAATTGAGAACTACGAAACAATGAATTTTGAAATTCTAGTAAACAATCAGATAAAATATAAACTTCCTTTTTCAAGATATTGCGGATATCAGCCAGTTGGAAATAGATGTTATTTCATAGAAAAAACTCATGTTCATGGTATAATATAACTATGAGAAGAAGTTCAACAGTTTGAGATAGTTTGATATTTCAATAAAACATAGAAAAGATTAAAAAAAATCAGTTGTTAAGAATTACTTAACAACTGATTGCAATGCGCAAATCCTTTACTGTTTCATAACCGCAAACGGATCTTCAGTTCTGTACAACTGACGCAGCTTTGGCTTTTCGATTTTTCCTGTTGGGTTACGTGGAACAGGAGCGAAAATCAGCTTGCGTGGGCGCTTGTATTTTGGAAGTTCAAGACAGAACTCATTTACCTGGTCTTCAGTCAAAGTCATTCCTTCTTTAACTTCAATAACTGCGGCAGAAATTTCGCCAAGGCGCTTGTCGGCAAGACCGATAACTGCAACGTCTTTTATCTGATCCATCTTGCGTAAGAAGTCTTCAATCTGAACAGGGTAAATGTTTTCACCACCGGAAATGATAACATCCTTCTTGCGGTCAACCAAAGTGATAAAGCCGTCGCTGTCCATCTGAGCCATATCGCCGGTGTAGAGCCAGCCTTCTTTATCAAGAACTTCGGCAGTAGCTTCAGGATTCTTGTAATATTCAACCATAACGCCAGGGCCTTTAACTGCAAGTTCACCAACGTCGCCCTGAGCAACTTCCTTGCGGTTTTCGTCAACAATCTTGCACTGCCAGCCGTAACCTGGAATACCGATTGCACCAACCTTGTTTACGTTCCCAACGCCAAGGTGAACACATCCTGGTCCAATAGATTCAGACAAACCGTAGTTTGTATCATATTCATGTTTAGGGAAGTATTTGAGCCAGTCTGCTACAAGCTTGCGTGGAATTGGTTGAGCACCCATATGTGTGAGGCGCCACTGGCTAAGATGATAATCTTCAAGCTTGATTTCTCCACGGTCGAGTGCATCAAGAATATCCTGTGCCCAAGGAACGAGCATCCATACGATTGTACAACGCTCTTCGCTTACTGCTTTGATTACAGGCTCCGGCTTTGTACCACGGAGCAATACTGCCTTGCCGCCACTGATAAGCGAACCAAACCAGTGCATCTTGGCACCTGTATGATAAAGCGGCGGAATACAAAGGAATACATCATCCTTTGTCTGACCGTGGTGTGCCTGCTCGCAGGCTGCAGAATGCATTAAAGCCTGATGGCGGTGGAGGATTGCCTTAGGGAAACCTGTTGTACCGCTCGAAAAATAAATTGCACCAAAGTCGTTATCAGAAACAACGATGTGCGGATTTTCAGAAGAAAAATTCATTACAGACATAAAGTAGCTGTCTGCAAAAGTTGGAGCCATTCCCTCTCCTACAAAAACAAGCAGACGGTGTGCAATAATTTTATCTGTAATTGATTCAAGACGCCCGATAAATTCAGGACCAAAAAATAAAACAGAAACATCTGCAAGGTTCAGACAATATTCAATTTCGTCAGAAGCATAGCGGAAGTTCAAAGGTACGGCGAGGGCACCGGTCTTAAGGATACCAAAATAAATAGGCAGCCATTCAAGACAGTTCATCATAAGAATACCAACCTTGTCTCCCTTCTTAACGCCACGGTCCAAAAGATAATGTGCGCAGCGGTTTGCCTTTTCATTAAAAATGCGCCAGTTAATTTCACGGCGGTAAGGCAGGTTAGGCTCGGGCTGAGTAAGGTCATAATCCTTCCAGGTAATACGTCGGTTTTCCTTAACCTCTGGGTTCAATTCTACAAGCGCGCAGTCAGTAGCATAGATTTCTGCGTTTCGTTCAAGATATTGTGTGATTGGCATGTCGAGTTCCTTTTTAATGATAAAATAGTAAAAACATTATAATAGAAAGAATCGTTTCTGTGAATAGTATGTGATAGTAACTTATTGAACCTGCCATATATAAAAACACATTGTAAAAAAAAGACGCGAGGGAACAAAACGGGCTTCAAAATGACTCTGTTTGTTGATGCCGCGAGAGCGGCATTTAATAGTTCCACTACAACAAACAGCGTCAAGCGGGCTAGCCCGCGCTTTTGAAGACCGTTTTGTGACCGGGAGGCTTTTTTTTATAAATGAATTCATGTTATTCAATGGCAGATTCTGTTATTCTATGTTATCATAATAATATGTTTATAAACAAACTCAACCAGTTATATAAACCAAAACGAATCCTCTACTACATGGACGCAACCGCAGAGCAGATCGAGGCGTTTTACAAAGGCGATGTTCCGGACGCAATCGCTCAATATTCAAACGCATTTGGAACCTATGATTACCCGGGTGTGTTTTTTGTGGATGGGCTGGAGAAGGAAGTAATTGGTATTGAGTTCAGGCCAAATGATGAGCGCGTACAGTATCCGGATGGCCTTAAAACATTCGAACTTGATCCTTCGTTTTTTTATTCGGTAGAAATTGATGATGATGTCCAGATCAACTTAGAGTTTATAAAGGATTTATTTGCACAGATTGCAGCCGAAGATAATGCGCACAGACCCTACAGCGACCTTTATATAAATGAAAATCCAGGTAGCATAGGTGTTTTTCACGGATACAAAAAAAACAGGCTTTTACACGAATGGAAGCTTGTAAGCGACAAGGCAGTCTATTTAATGTGTGATGATTTTTCAAAGTTTGAAAAGGAAACACTTTATAAATCAGCTTTTACCGATTTTATAACAGGCACTTATAACTGGAATCATCTTGAAGCATATCTTGAAGTTCCTGCCGATAAGGGAATTGCAGATTATGCGTTTGCGCATTTTGACGTTAAAGAGTTCCGTGTAATAAATGAAGTATATGGTCATATTGCAGCTAATAAGGTTTTGAACAATATAGTCCGCGCAATGAATGAATCTGATTTTATCTATGCAAGTGCCCGCTGCCATAACGACAATTTTGCAATGCTCTTTAAGGATATGCCCGAAAAGGAACTCATTGCAAAGCTCAAGGATTTTTTTGAAAAGCTTTCTGTTCTTGAAGAAGATCCTTTTTATAAAATCTACTATAAGTGTGGTGTTGTTCCGATGCAGCGTGCCATGCTTTCCGGGAACCGTGTTGCCGATGCCGCAAAAATGGCCCAGGGCATGTGTACAAATCAAAAGGGTACCGAAATTGTCATTTACACGGATAAAATGCACGATGACCTTGCGTGGGGTAATTACATCAAAGCCTACATAGAAACTGCAATTGAACAGGACGAGTTTGTTGTTTACCTCCAGCCAAAGTTTGATATTAAAAAAGAAACAATAAAAGGTGCCGAAGCCTTAATCCGCTGGAACTACAAAAACAAAGAGTTCCTGCCGCCTTACAGATTTATTCCGTTCTTTGAAAAGGACGGTTCAATCGGCAAAATTGATGATATTGTTTTGAAAAAGGTTTGTGCTGCCATGGCCCGCTGGAAAAAAGAAGGCAAGCCGCTTTATCCGATTTCTGTAAACCTTTCGCGCAGCCGTTTGTATGATGAAGATCTGATTGATAATCTTGTCGGCATTGTAGATTCCTTTGGAGTAGACCACAGCCTGATCGATTTTGAGCTTACAGAAAGCGCAACCTACGACAACATGGAACACATGCTCAGTGTTCTTCGTGAGCTCCGCAACAAGGGCTTTAAAATTTCCATGGATGATTTTGGAACCGGCTATTCATCACTTTCGCTGCTTACACAGATGCCGATTGATACATTAAAAATTGACAAAAGCTTTGTGGACAACGTTGCAACCGTCAGTGAACGCCAGGAGGATATTATTGTCCTTCGTCATATCATCACACTTGCAAAAGAGCTTGGCTTTGTATGCCTTGCCGAAGGTGCCGAAAGCAAGCCGCAGGTAGACCGTCTTAGAGAGCTTGGCTGCGAAATCATTCAGGGCTATTACTACAGTAAGCCTGTTCCAATTTCGGAATATGAAGAAAAATATCTGTAAAAAACTCTGAATACAACACCTCACAGCACGCAAGAATACTGTTGAACATCTCCCTTTTCTTCTATAAAATGAACTTATGGACAAATTAAAAATTTTACTGGCCAAGGGCCGCATTTATGAA
Source organism: Treponema sp. (assembly GCA_017550685.1). GTDB lineage: Bacteria > Spirochaetota > Spirochaetia > Treponematales > Treponemataceae > Treponema_D. The sequence continues at coordinate 6,937 of JAFZOJ010000072.1, forward strand.
TCGGTTTATGAACTTTTGAGTGACGTGGGCATTTCTATTTCTTTGCCCGACAGAACATATTTCCCAACTACAAATCAGGAAGACCTGGCTTTTCAGGTTGTTAAGCCTCAGATTACCAGCCTTTTGCTTGCCAAAAACAAGGCAGATCTGGGCTTTAGCGGTAAGGACTGGGTTTACGAAAACGGCGTACAGGATGATGTTGTAGAAATCATGGATCTGGGCTTTGACCCGGTACGTATTGTTGCCGCAATCCCGGATACAAAAGATCTGGACACCCTGTTAAAGTCGCCTGTTACAATTGCAACAGAATATCAGGCACTTAGCCGTAAATGGGTTGAAGATAAAAAGATTGACGGTTCAATTTTCCGTACCTGGGGAACTTCCGAAGGCTTTGTTCAGGATACAGAAGATTCTATCGCACAGATTTTGATTGATAATACTTCGACAGGTTCTTCTCTCCGTGCAAACCGCCTTAAGATTGTAGACACCCTGATGGAAAGCTCAACCCGCATGTATGCTTCGCGCAAGGCTATGGAAGATTCTGCTAAAAAACAGAAAATCCTTGAGCTCAAAATGCTTTTTGAAACAGTTTTGAACGCACGCAACCGTGTAATGCTCGAAATGAATGTTTCCAAGGCAGATTTTGACAAGCTTATAAAGGGCATTCCTGCAATGAAGAGCCCTACGGTTTCTCCTTTGTTCAACGACGACGGATTTGCCGTAAAAATTGCAGTGAAAAAATCTGAGGTGCCGGTGCTCCTGCCAAAGCTGCAGTCTCTTGGAGCCACCGACATTGTTGAATACGAATTAAGAAAGGTGATGCTGTAGAACAGAAAATAGGGGATAGTAAATAGGGGATAGTAATATGAGAACAGCTACAATTAAACGAGAAACAGGTGAAACTCAGATTGAATTAACTTTGAACCTTGACGGAACCGGCAAATGCGAAGTTGAAAATCCGATCGGTTTTTTTGACCACATGCTGCGTTCGTTCTGTAAGCATGGGCTTTTTGACCTTACAGGTACAATTAAGGGCGACCTTAACGTAGACCAGCACCACACAATCGAAGATACAGGCATTGTTCTTGGTGAATGCTTTAAGAAAGCGCTTGGTAACTGTGCCGGAATCTACCGTGCAGGATTTTTTATTTACCCTATGGATGAATCTCTTGTTCAGGCAGCAGTTGATTTTGGCGGCCGTGCATATCTTGTAAACGATGCCAAACTCACAGGCGTTCCTCTTGTATCAATCGGGGAAGACGGAAAAGAAGCTTCTTTCCAGACAGACTGCTTTGAAGATTTCTGGCAGGGCTTTGTAAATGCCGCACAGTGCAACTTACACATAGATACAATCCGTGGCCGCAGTGACCACCACAAAATAGAAGCCGCCTTTAAGGCTGTAAGTCGTGCTATCCGCGAAGCCGTAAGCATTGACGACCGCCGTAACGGTGCCATTCCTTCTACAAAGGGTGTATTGGTTTAGGGGCGCGCGCGTGGACGATATCATTATCTATACAGACGGTGGATGCTCCGGTAACCCTGGCCCTGGTGGCTGGGGTATTGTTGTTATTGCCGACGGAGTAGTAAAAAGCCTGAGCGGTGGAGAAGCAATGACCACCAACAACAAAATGGAGCTTAGTGCCGCAATTGCAGGGCTTTCTGTTGTAAAAAATACTCCTGCCTTTGCGGGACGACATGTTTCAGTCTACACCGATAGCCAGTATGTAAAGAATGGAATTACTCAGTGGATTCATAATTGGAAAGCAAAAGGTTGGAAGACTAAAGATGGATTTCGACCAAATTATGAACTGTGGATGCAGCTGGACGAACTCAATGCCGCCCTGGATGTTACCTGGAACTGGGTAAAAGGTCACGCCGGCGTTGAATACAACGAGCTTTGCGATCAGCTATGCCAGAAAGAAATTAAGAAATTCAAATAGTTGATTGTCATGTCATTGTCGGGCTTGACCCGACAATCTTTTATAAAAAGTCACATTTTTTTAAAAATAATCCCAAATTTTTGTAATAACCCCCACTTTTTTTTGAATACTATAGTATGAGAAAAAATACTATTATCTGGCGGCGCATGCTGTTTTGCGTGGCATTGTGCCTTTTTGCGGCCGGGACCGTCTGTTCCTGTGCCTTGTATTCATATTTCAGCGATCTGGAGCATGAACAAATTGAATGTATTCTGCCCGCGTGGCCCGAAACTTTGCCCGAGCTTGACTTATGGCAGGTGCAGATTTATTGTGCCCGGACCGACTCCTGCGTACAGTTTAATGTAGACGCCGGACAAAAAAGCTTTACGCACAAAGTCTGCAAAAACAAACCCGTAAGCATCTGTGTTTTGCCTGTAACAAAAACCGGATCAGAGTTCCATTGCGCGGGGGCAGTGTACCCGGCCTGTTTTACAGAATCCAAGCCTCATTTATGCACGGCAGAGCTTTCCTGGGTAAACGGATATGCAGCGTATCTAATGCAGTCTGTCATAAAAGCTTCGGTTCACAATTCAGAACAGGAAATTAATGAATACCTGGGCCGTTTTAACTGGAAAAAACTTGTCCAGACCCTTAACGACCGTCAGTCGGAGGAATCGGAGATCTTCTACAACCCCTGGTTGCTTGATATTCAGCAGGTGCTGGAAGGAATTGCGTATAAAAATTTTACGGCCACCAGGCTCAGGCTTACCGGAGTTATTTCTGTGTGCTTTGATTTTCCGCTTTATTCACCCTATGTGCCCGAAAATCAGGTTTGTATGACAGCTGCAGATCAAAATCGTGTAGTTCTGCGCAAAAACAAGCAGACGCTCTTTGAATTACCGGGAACCGCCGCCTTTCGCTATTCAGTTTTAATTTGTGCAGCTTCTGAAAAAAATATATCACTTGAGTTCATTTCCATGCCGATATAAATTTAAGCGATATGAAAAGATTTTTTAAAGTAATATTTTTCTGTTTTCTGGCTTTATTCGTGCTTTGCGGCTGTAAAAAGAATAAAAACAGTAAGAAAACAGTTGAAATTGAAGATATTCTCCCTAAAGAAGCCGGTCAGACCGCTCATAAATGGTTTTATTTTCTTGCAGACGGGTTTGCCCAGATTGATAAACCCCGTAATGCTCCTTTTTCCGGCTCAATTCCATATACCGAAGCCCTTAGAATTTCTGCGGCCAACAATGCGGCAGGCAGTAACGGACCTTTCGGCAACAAGGCCTTTGCACTGGTAAACAGGCTTGGCGTTTTGTGCTTTGAAGGAGATACCATTTCCATTGCCAAGGACGTTGCAATTTTTTCTGAACGCACTGCCGGTAATATGGTTTTTATAGATGACGAAGTTGTTTTTTCAGTTTATAAAAGTGCCTTCTTCAACGATACAATAGATTCAGAATTATATAAGAAAAATCCTCTGGAGCATCTGTTCCTCATTCATTTTGATGATACTTCAAAAATCTCGTATCCGCTTTTGAACTGTGCAAATCTTACTTCCGAAAACGACAGCGAAGTTACAGATTTCTTCTGGGACGGAACAAACTGGTTTTGCAGCCTTAAGCGCATGGCCGGTCCCGACGGAAGAACTGCTTTTTCATACATCAAATTTCATCCTATGGGACAGCTTCTTTCGGTTTCCCCGGTTTCTGCCGGCGATGCCCTTGCAATTCAAAGCTCAGATGTAAACGAATTCCGTAATGCAATGAGTGTAAGGGATTATTCCAAAGCCCCTGAAAGAATTAAAAAGATGCTGGCGGGTTTTGCAGATACTGTGCCTTTTATTATCGAGGTAAAATCTGCAGGAGGCAGTTCTCCGCGCATATATGAAAATCTCCCTCAGGGAACTTTTGAACAGGAGCTTAATGCCAAGGCAATTATTTCTCAGAGCTGGAGTGCCGCACTGTTTGAAGACGGTACCTTGTTCTTAGAAGGCGCTCTGCCTGGCAAGCATATTCTCCGTGGAGGAAAAGCTGTTGCAGTAAGGCTTCCAAAGCTTGATAAGGGTTATGTTTATTCAGACTTTGTAATAAGCGGAACTGTGCTTTATGCCGCCTGGGAAGAAACCGATTTTTATAAAATCAATCGCAGCGGATTTTTGAGTGTAGACCTTGATTCAACCTTGTACAGCAGGATAAGATAATATAGATAATATGAAAAGAAACCGGATCTGGCTTTTTACAATTCTTGTTTTTCTCTTTTGTGTTCCTTGTTTTGCTCAGGAAGCAGAGGCTGTTGAGCCGCAGGAAGAAACTGAAGTACAGGAAGAAACACCTGCTGCTCCTGAAACACAGCTTACAGAATCTGAAAAGGACTACGTTGACCAGCAGAACATGTCTGTAACCGAAGTAGAAGAGCTTATTGAATCACAGTCAGGTATTTACCACCTGGACTTAATTTTTGGTATTGAGCCCCAGGTATCTATAAACACCCACATGAAAAATGCAGAAGGAAAATTCATTAGCGCTCCGTCGCCAATGTTTTTCCCGATTTATTTTGGTCTTGCAATTCCTAACTATACGGCCGTTTCGTTTCAGCCGTCGATAAGATTTTATACAACATTCAATCTGGTTTACGGCGATATGGTGCTCCCTGCCGAAATTGAAAACCGTACCGGACTTACATTTTCGTTTCTTGTAAATCTTCCTATTGCTTTTAAGATTAATATTCACAATAAATACAGTCTTGATATTCTTGCCGGTGTTGCGGGGCTCATCCGTTTTGCGACCGTGCCTGTAAATGTAAAGGATACAGAACCAGGTTATACCGGCACCGTAAAAACTGATATTGATTACATGAACAGCTGGTTTTATAAGAATGCCCGATTCCTTTATCTTTCGGTTGCGGCAGACTGGCTGTTTTACTACGGAACTACAAAATACGGACCGGAGCTTTCCATCTTCTTCCCGATTTCGGTTTTTACCGACAAGTCTCTTGACGGCTTGATGTTTGGTGTCGGGGTAAAAGTAGAATTCTAACGCGGGGTCCCTGAGCTTGTCGAAGGGTGACGTACCTGCTCCAACCCTCTTTTAAATTGTGGAATACGTGCACAGGTTACTGTGTCCAGACTGCTTCGGTCACCCCTCTGCAAAAAGTGATAAGCTACACCTGCAATCATTGCACCATTGTCTCCGCAAAGCTTTAAAGGCGGGAATATACAGTTTAAGTCGCTTCGTTCGGCAAGCATGGCACGCAGTCGCGAATTGGCTGCAACACCACCACCACAAACTACGGTTTTAAGTCCTGTATCATCTGCAGCGCGCAAAAGCTTGCCTACAAGAGATTTGATTGCTGTTTCCTGAAAAGCGGCACACATGTTTTCGGTGCTGTGTTCATAACCCGGCTGCCAGAATAAATCACACTGATGAATTACTGCAGTCTTGAGTCCTGAAAAAGAAACATCGTAACGGTGGGTTTCTTCATCAAGCTTTGGAATAGGAAACTTTGCAGCAGCAGGATCTCCCTTTTTGGCAAGATTATCAATAATTACTCCGCCTGGGTAGCCAAGGCCGTAGAACTTAGCAACCTTATCAAAGGCTTCTCCTACAGAATCGTCTACGGTTGTTCCAAGTATTTCAAGATCATCAAAATTATTTACCTTGCAGATTATACTGTGGCCGCCGCTTACAAGCAGTCCCAAAAAAGGATATTCAACGGGAGTCTGGAGCTGGGCCGCATAAAGGTGACCGAGCATATGATTAATTGCAATAAAAGGCTTGTTTGTTGCCCAGGCAAGAGTTTTTCCAAAGGTAAAGCCTACAAGCAGCGAACCCATGAGACCCGGGCGGTTGGTTGCAGCAATGGCATCTACATCATCCAGAGTAAGAGAAGCTTCCTTAAGTGCCTGGTTCACTACGGGCAAAATCCATTCGGCATGCTTACGGCTGGCAATTTCGGGCACAACACCCTTGTAAATTTTATGAAATGGAATTTGAGTTGCAACAACATTGCTCAGGATTGTTCTTCCGTCTTCTACAATTGCACAGGCTGTTTCGTCACAGCTGCTTTCTATGCCCAATACTTTCATTTATTGTTTCCTTGCCTTACTCTTACTAACCACGCTGAAGGTATATCCCTTTTCTTTAAGCTCAGGGTAAGCTTCTTTGAGGAGCTGAGGCAAAAAGTCTGCGCTCCAGATGTGTCCTATCATTATAACGCTTCCGTTTTTATTGGCAATAGCCAGACCTTTTTTAAGTTCGGCAAGTGCGTTGGCGCGTGTTTTTTCGTTGTCCAGGAAAATATTGCGTTCATACCAGGAGTATCCCAGTTCGCCCGCAACATAAGGCACCTGGGTTTCTACATTGGTGCGGCTGTCCAGAAAATAAATACCTTCGTCGCTCGCAAGCTTAAGGATAACCTCCATCTTCTGGGCATCTGCGGTAATGCCAGAGCCTTCGTGGTTGTTCATGCCCGCAACAGGTCCAATCTGTGTCAGGTTCACAAAAAGCTGGGCGCAAATCTGTTCATCGGTCATGTCCGGTGTAATTGCTCCTGGACCCGGGTTTATTTTTTCATTAACCGACTGCATAGGCTGATGCAAAATCAATTCATTTCCTGATTTTCTTACAAGGTCTGCGGTTTCTATGGAATGAGCAATCTGGGGAAGCACTGCCACGGTTATAGGAAAGGGCAGGTCCAGAAAGGCCTTAAGGTGATCAAGATTCTGGCCGCCGTCATCAAAAACAAAACAAAGCTGTGCCTGGTTGCGTGCTTTTTCAAAACCAAAGGAGGCTGCCTTTTTCTTTTCAGGTTCCTTTTTTGGAGTCTGCTTTTCGGACTGTTTTTCGGTCTGCTTTTTTTGGACCGGTTCATCCTTTGTATCTTTTTTGGTTACTGTTTCCGGGGCTCGTATAGGCTCCTGCTTTTTCTGGATTTCCGGCTTTTTTACAGGTTCTTCAGTTTTATCAGACACGGCCGGTTCAAAACGTTCTGCAATTGTAGAAGGAATTTCATCTTCAACCTGACGTGAATTTTTAGAAACTGTACTTACAAGCAGCAGTACAAGGCAGATTACAATTACAACGAGGCATAAAATTATAGCTTTGTAGGCAGGGATATATACCTTACCGGAAGTACTTCGTTTTGCGGATGTACGTCTTTTTGAAGAAGTTGTTTTTTTCCTTGTTGTACTCTTAGTTCTGCGGATTACTGCCATAAAATCATTATAACAAAAATAGGAAACGATTTAAATAAAAAATTTGACAAATTATCTGCACGAAATCACTTTTTGACAATTTCAGGTAAATTCAGCATAATGTACGGCAGAGGTATAAATAATGACTGTTACTTGTTTGGACCTGGAAGGTGTTCTTGTTCCAGAAATATGGATTGCTTTTGCAGATGCAGTGGGAATCCAGGAATTGCGCCGTACTACACGCGATGAACCTGATTATGACAAGCTTATGCAGTACAGAATCGGCATTCTCAAGGAGCATGGACTTGGACTTAAGGAAATTCAGGATACAATAGCAAAAATTGACCCTCTGCCTGGTGCAAAGGAGTTTCTGGATGAGCTTCGTTCTATAGGACAGGTGCTTATTTTGAGCGATACATTCAGCCAGTTTGCAACACCGCTTATGAAAAAGCTTGGCTGGCCTACAATTTTCTGCAATGAACTTATTGTTGGCGAAAACGGCGAAATTACCGGCTATAAGATGAGATGCCCTCAGAGCAAGCTTACAACTGTAAGAGCCCTGCAGTCCTGTGGTTTTGAAACAATTGCCAGCGGTGACAGCTTTAATGATCTTGCCATGATTCAGGCTTCTAAAGCAGGCTTTTTGTTCCGTTCTACAGAAAAAATCATCAAGGAATATCCTCAATATCCGGCATTTACCGAATATTCGGAACTTTTGGACGCAATCAAAAAGTGTTTGTAACCTTGTGGTTACAGAAACGTTTTATAATAAGAATCTTTTTAACATGGAGGAGTAATACTATGAAAAAGATTATTGCAATGGCTGTAGCAGCCGTTTTATTTGTAAGTGCAGCATCTGCTCTCGACCTTGAATTTGGTGCACGTGCCTTTTTAGGACGCAACCTTGACAGTGGAGATTTTAAGCAGGAGCTCGCTAATGCCAAAGCCGACAAGATTTTTGATTTTGGTTTTGGTGCATACGGAAACTTTGCCCTCTTTGGAGGACTTGGTATTCAGGCAGAAGCTAACTATGTAAAGAGTTCTATGACCTTTAATAAGGACGGAAAACCAGAAAACGAAGTACAGTATGCTATGCATATTGTAGACCTTGCTCCTATGGTTTGGCTCAACCTTGATCTGTGGAAGCTCACAATCGGTTTTGGTGCCGGTCCTGATTTTGCCATCCAGGTAGACTCTATTGGTGACATTAAGAATGCCGAAAAACAGGATTTCAAACCTGGTCTTATTGCCGGTGCAGACTTTAAGTTCTATCTTACAGACCACCTTGGCATCGTTCTTTCAGGCCGCTACGTAATGGACTTTGAAAAGAAAGAAGTAGAAGTTTACGGTGTAAAAACAGGAGTTCCGGAATATTCCTTCAACCGCCGCACAGTTTACGGTGGTTTGGGATTGGAATTTAAGTTGTTCTAAACCATTGCTTTTATAAACCAATCAGAAATCCCGGTACATTAGTATCGGGATTTTTTATTTTCATTATTGATACTTTCCATATTTTTATATATTATATGCCTATTCTAAAAGGGGTGCCTAAGGCCTTCGTTGAAGGACCCGGCTGAGAATATACCCTCAAAACCTGATCCGGATAATGCCGGCGGAGGAAACTTTATGCGCAATAAATTTGCGAAAATCTTTCTTTTAACAATCACAACAATTTTGGTTTTTGGACTCTTTACAAGTGCTTCCAAAAAAAAGTCAGCTCGTACAAACGAGGTAGTAGTTTACACCTACAATTCATTCAGTGGTGAATGGGGTGCTGGTCCTGAGATTGCACGTCTTTTTGAACAGAAGACCGGAATTAAGGTAACCTATGCCGAAGTAGGAGACAGCGGGCAGATTCTTTCTAAAGCAATTCTGGAAAAGAAAAAGCCTGTTGTCGATGTTCTTGTAGGACTTGATAACTATTCTGCAGAAAAAGCTTTGAAGAGTGGTGTTCTTATTGATTACAAGCCTGCAGATGCAGAAAAACTTATTCCTGCTGAATTGAGCGCCAAATTAAACGGCGGAGCTGGCAGCAAAAAGTGGTTTTTGACTCCTTATGATTACAGCCACTTTGCTTTTATTTTTGATTCTTTGAGCGGGCTTGCTGCTCCAACATGTCTTGAAGATTTGACAAAGCCTGAATATGCAAAAAAAATCATTATTATGGATTCCAAGACAAGTACTCTTGGTGTTGGTTATGAAGAATGGGTAAAGGCTGTTTACAAAGACAAAGCAGATGACTTTTTTGCCCGCATAAGACCATCGCTTTTGACTGTTGCTCCGGGCTGGAGTGTAGGTTACGGAATGTTTACAGACGGCGAAGCTCCTTTGTGCTTCAGCTATACAACAAGTCCTGCCTACCATGTTGAATATGGCGAAGGTGACCGCTTTAAGGCCCTTGTATTTACAGACGGCCACGTAATGCAGGTAGAAGGTGCCGGCGTTGTAAAAGGTGCTCCAAACCCGGAAGGTGCCAAAAAGTTTATGGACTTTCTTATCAGTGACGAAGCCCAGAACCTGATTCCGCTTACACAGTGGATGTTCCCTGCAAATAAGAACGTAGAGCTCCCGGCCTCGTATGCCGCAGCCGCTCCGGTACCAAAAACAATTGAGTAGGATTTTTCTATACACATTATATACTGCCATCCTCTCAACCCTGATTGCTGCTTTAATCGGGGTGGGGACGGCATTTTTTACTTCGCACAGACGGTTCTTTGGGCGTCGTTTTCTGCTTGCGGCAGGCATTGTTCCTTTGTGCGTGCCTCCGCTTGTAATTGCACTTGGGTATGTAAGCTTTTTTGGCGTAAACGGAATTGTAAGCGGATGGCTCAAGGCTATATCTGCTGCAGCCGGCGGTAAGTTTGGCGGTCTTACTTTTTTGTATACCACAGCCGGTGTAATTATTGCACAGGGCTTTTATAACTTTCCGCTTGTAACAGGAATTGTAAACGATGCCTGGGAGCGTCTGCCTCGCGATAATGAAAATGCCGCACGTCTTTTGGGAGCCGGAGAAGCCCGTGTATTTTTTACGGTAACATTGCCTCGTCTGACTGGAGCAATCGGCGCTGCCTGTATTCCTGTTTTTCTTTTCTGCTTTTTCAGCTTTATGATTGTCCTGCTTTTTTCTCCGCCCGGAAACTCTACGCTGGAGGTTGAGCTTTATCATTCTGTACGAACTACACTTGATATGTCAGCCGGTGTAAAGCTTGCGGTTATAGAGACTGTCTCTGCACTGTCGGTTGTATTTTTGTACAGTTATGTGGTTCGCAAAAATCAGATTGGAGTAGAGGGACTGTCGTTTACCCGAGCCAAGAGGAGTTATGTCGGCAGGCAGGCTTTTGAAACTGGCGGGGCACGCGTGGCTGAGATTGCGGGCTTTGTTGTGCTTGGTGTGCTGGCGCTTTTATTTTTTGTTGGGCCGGGCGTTGCAGTTTTGATTTCGTCATTTACAATTAAGCAGAACAATGCACAAGTATTCGGTTTTGGATTATTCCGGGGCCTGTTTGGCTCTGCAAGCTTTTGGAAGGCGTTTTTGAATTCGCTTTTGATAGGGCTGAGTACTTCGGCATTGTGCTGTTTTATTTCGTTTGTTTATTCTGTGATTATCCGCATGAAGGGTAAGCAGCAGAAGGTTTTATTTCAGCTTATACCGGTGCTGCCAATGGCAATTTCTTCGGTTGTAACAGGCTGGCTTTTGTCGTTTGTTTTTGGCGGAGGAAATGTTGTTCTGCTGGTTTTGTGTCAGACATTGTTGTTCTGGCCGGTCGGCTACAAGCAGATTCAGAATGGAATGAACCAGCTGACTACCGATACTCAGAATGCGGCCTTTATTCTGTCGCGTAGTCGTCTGGACTGTGCAATGCGCTTTTATCTGCCGTCGTGCCGCAAGGTGATTTTTACAGCCTTTTGTTATTGCTTTGCTGTAAGTATAGGAGATGCAACCTTGCCGCTCGTTCTTGCAATACCGGATTTTTCTACGCTGGCGTTGTATACATACAGGCTCGCCGGAGCCTTCCGTTTTAATCAGGCCTGTGCCTGTGCGGTTGTGATGATTATATTGGCCATGTGTCCGTTTGCCTGTATGCGGTCCCGGAGCTTAGCTCGTCCTGAGCTTGTCGAAGGGAAGGGCCACCAAAAGGAGGCTAACTAATGTTCTTTACCGTTCAAAACATCCACAAAACCTGGGAAACCAAAACAGTAGAATTTTCTCTTGAATGCGAAAAAGGCACAATGACCTGCCTCCTTGGTCCAAGCGGCTGCGGAAAGTCTACAGTGCTGAATATTATTGCGGGGCTGGAGCAGAATGATAACATGGGGTCCCTGAGCTTAGCTTGTCCTGAGCTTGTCGAAGGGAAGGGCCCCCTTAAGATAGAGCTCGACGGTCAGCGCATCGACACCCTTCCTCCTTCACAGCGCCAGATTGGCATGGTGTTTCAGTCGGGTGCTTTGTTCAATCATCTTACTGTTGTGGATAATGTTGCTTACGGACTCATTTCTCAGGGAATAAAAAAGTCTCAGGCCCGCAAAATGGCCTCGGAATATCTTGCACGATTTGACCTTGCCGGCTTTGACAAACGAATGCCCCAGACCTTGAGCGGCGGCGAAAAACAGCGTGTAGCTCTTGCAAGAACCCTTATCACAAAGCCAAAGCTTGTTCTTCTGGACGAGCCATTTTCTGCACTGGACACAGATCTTCGTCACCGCATGGCAGCCCAGCTAAGACAATGGCAGCAGGAGTTGGGCTTTACTGCAATCATGGTGACACATGATGAGCAGGAGGCACAGACAGTTGCAGATAAAATCGTTAGAATGGAATCAAACGAATAGCAGGAAATAAAAATGATTTATCTGATTACTGGCGCATCGCATACAGGAAAGACCGCTCTGGCACAAAAGCTTTTGGAAACCCGCAATTTTCCATACCTTTCGATTGATCATCTTAAAATGGGTTTAATCCGCAGCGGAAACACAACACTGACTCCCGAAGATGACGACAAGCTTACAGATTACCTGTGGCCGATCGTACGCGAGTTCATCAAAACTGCAGTCGAAAACAAACAGAACCTTATTGTCGAAGGCTGTTATATTCCTTTTGACTGGCGCAAGGATTTTACCGTCGAATACCTGAGCGAGATAAACTTTATCTGCCTGGCCTTGACCGGGCGCTACATCGACGAACATTTTGAAGATATCCGTACTCACGGTTCAGACATAGAAGCCCGCCTTGATGAATCATATCTTACCAAAGACCTGGTTAAAAAAGAAAACCTCCGTTTTACCGAAGGTTTTAAAAATGCCGGAGAACAAGTTGTTCTGATTGACCGGGATTATGAGCAGGAAATTGAAAAGCTCATAGCCTCTAGTAAATCATAGTTCCTATACCACGATCACTGAACATTTCTATTAATAGAGAATGTGGGACACGGCCATCAATAATATGTGTGCGTGGAACTCCACCGGCAAGAGCAATTTCGCAGCAGTCAATTTTTGGAATCATACCGCCGCTAAGAATACCTGTTGCCTTAAGAGAACCGATTGCAGTTCTTTCAATGCGTTTAATCAAGGTTGAAGGGTCATCAATGTTACGCAGAATACCGGGAACGTTTGTAAGCTGAACAAATTTTTCGGCGTGCAAAGCAACTGCAATTTTAGCAGCGGCTGTATCTGCATTTATGTTGTAGCGTGCATCGTCCCCCTGTTCACCAAGAGCAACTGTTGAAACTACAGGAATAAAACCCTTATCCAGAAGGGATGTAATTATTTCAGGATTTACATCAGTAATGTCACCAACAAAACCAAGGTCCTTTTCAGATTTTTTTGCGCGCAGCAAGCCGGAATCTACACCGCTCAAGCCAACTGCCTTGCCGCCTTTCTGCAACAGAATACTTACAATATCCTTATTCAATTTACCGGTAAGAACCATCTGAACTATTTCCATGGTTTCGGCATCTGTATAGCGCAGGCCGTCTACAAACTTGCTTTCTTTACCTACACGCTCAAGCATGTGATTAATTTCAGGACCGCCGCCGTGAACGAGAACAACTCTAATGCCTATTGTGCTAAGAAGAACAATGTCTTCCATAACAGCCATTTTGAGCTCTTCGTTGAGCATTGCATTGCCGCCGTATTTTACTACAACAACCTTGCCAACCCAGTTTTTAAAATATGGCAGCGCCTGAACAAGAACTTCAGACCACTGTTCTGTTGTTAATTCTTCGTTATTCATATTTACTCCAGGCCCTTCGAGAGCCTCAGGGACCCCTATGTCCTGTAATCTCCATTAATTTTAACATAATCATAGGTCAAGTCGCAACCCCATGCGGTACCACTTGCAGAGCCTTCGCCGCACTGAACAAGAATTTCTACTGCCTGTTCTGACATAATCTTTTTTGCAAGCTCTTCATCAAAGTCGGTCGGAACACCTTCCTTGTAAACCTGAACTATATTGTCGCCGTGAACTTCAAAATCATCATAGTTTTCAAAATAACGGTTGCTGCCGGCTTTACTTGTAAACCAGATGCTTGTTTTTTCCGGATCAAATTCTATAGGGCTGTAACCCATGGCACACAGGAAGCGTCCAAAGTTGGCATCGGCACCGAACATTGCGGCCTTTACCAGAGAAGAACAGATTATTTCCTTTGCAAGTGCGCGGGCAGATTCGACTGTAGCCGCTCCATGAACATTGCATTCTACAAGACGTGTAGCACCTTCGCCGTCGGCTGCAATTTTTTTTGCCATGATGGTGTTCATCTTGTTAAGTGCTCCCAAAAATGCATCGTAGTCTGGTCCTTCGGCTGTAATTTCCTTGTTGCCGGCAAGTCCGTTTGCCATGATGATGAGTGTGTCGTTTGTAGAAGTATCGCCGTCAACACTTACGCAGTTGTAGGTGCCTTCGATTGAGCTGTGAAGAGCCTTGTCCAGCATTGCACTTGAAACAGCACAGTCTGTTGTAATAAAGCTGAGCATTGTTCCCATGTTAATGTGAATCATTCCGGAACCCTTGCACATTGTTCCCATGCGGCAGGTTTTTCCACCGACAGTAAATTCTACTGCGCACTCCTTGTAGTGAGTATCGGTAGTCATAATTGCAACGCGGGCTTCTTCATGACCCTTTTTGCTCAAGCCTGCTTTGAGGGTTTCTATATTATTTTCAACCTTTGTAACATCAAACTGAGCGCCAATTACACCTGTTGAATAAACCATTACATCTTCTGTTTTTATTCCAAGTGCTGTGGCTGCTGCCTTGGCCATTCTGAGTGCATTTTCTGCTCCCTGAGGGCCTGTACAGGTATTTGCATTTCCACTGATTTCTATTGCGGCCTGTGCTCGTCCATCCTGAAGATGCTTTTGAGTGATTTTTACACTTTCTGATTTTACGCGGTTCTTTGTGAATACACCTGCTGCATTGCAAGGTACTTCTGAATATACAAGGGCAGTATCATTAATCTTGCGGCTGGCTTTAATTCCAACCCTCATTCCGTTTGCGGTAAATCCCTGTGGAGCACAAACTCCGCCATCAATAAATTTCATAAAAACCTCCAGGCGCAGATTCCCGGGCGAGCCCAGGAATGATAATTGTAAAATGAATATTTATACAATTATAATGAATAATTATACGTAATTACAAAGGGTTTGTATATAGCCCTAAAATAGAGTATAATTGAAAATCATGAAAACATTCAAATACGAAACTCATTTACATACAAAACAGGGTAGTGCCTGCGGGCGTGCCGGTGGTGAAGAATATATTGAACCTTTTTTTAAGGCAGGCTACTCCGGCATTTTTGTAACTGATCACTTTTTTGGGGGCAACACGGCAGCTCCGCGCCAAGGCAACTGGTTTGACAGAATAGATCATTATTGCAGCGGATATGAGGCAGCGCTGGCAAAGGCACAGGAATTCAACAAAGAAAACGGCCTGCTTGGTACCGACAGCGAGTTCAAGGTATTTTTTGGAATTGAACAGACCTTTGACGGCGATGATTATCTTATTTACGGGCTGGACAAAAAGTGGCTTTATGATCATCCCGAAATTGAAACTATGCGGCATAAAGAGCTTTTTGATGCAGTGAATCGGGAAGGCGGACTTATGATTCAGGCTCATCCTTTCCGTTTGCGCGGGTATATTCAGGCAATGCATTTGCACCCGCGTGAGGTTCATGGAGTTGAAATTTATAATGCGGGAAACAATCCTATAGATAATGAACTTGCAGAGCTTTATGCCAAACTTTATGATTTTCCTGTGACAAGCGGAAGTGATATTCACTGGGTTGAATTTATTCCGAATAAACCGGACGAACTCAATATCGGCGGCATGGAATTTGACACACCTCTGCGTGATATTTTTGATTATGCAGAACGCATTAAGAATAAAGAGGGAAAAATTTTGAGGTAAGATTGTCGGGTCAAGCCCGACAATGACAAAGAAGTGTCATTCCCGGGCTTGACCCGGGAATCTTTTACAAGGTAATTATGGCAAAACAAGAAATAAAACCAAATGAATTGCAACAGGAATTTTTGAGACTCTATGGTCCGGGTCAGACTCCCCGCATCTTTGCTTCTCCTGCACGCATAAACATTATCGGTGAGCACATAGATTATAACGGCGGCAAGGTATTTCCGGCTGCAATAGACCGCTATCTTTATGTTGCAATCCGTAAGCGTGATGATTCCAGGATTATTTACAATGATTTGTTTTTTCCCGGAACGTTCACCTTTGACACAGGCGACACCTTTATCTACGACAAGGCCAACGACTACGCCAACTTTTTAAACGGCATTCTTTCCTGCATGAAAAAACAGGGCTACAGCTTTGAATGTGGTTTTGAAGTTTTGATTGCAAGCAATGTTCCTGCCGCTGGTGGAATCAGTTCTTCTTCGGCATTGGAATGCGGTTTTGCGTGGGCAATAAATCAGACCTTTGATTTTGGCATTTCCAGAAAAGACATAGCACTTATGGGTCAGCAGAGCGAGCATGAGTTTATGAACGTAAACTGCGGAATTATGGATCAGTACATAATTGCAACTGCCCGCACCAATACAGCAGAGCTACTGGACTGTGCAAAGGTTGAACATGAATATGTGCCGCTTGAGTTAGGCGATTACCGCTTTATAGTAATGAACACAAAAAAGCAGCGTAAGCTTGCAGATTCCAAATATAATGAACGCCGCAGTCAGTGCGAAGCGGGGCTTAAAATGCTGCAGACTGCCGGCCACAATATCCCGGACCTGTGCTCAATGACACCTGCTCAATTTGACGAATGGGGCAGCTGCATTACAGACCCGGTTATATATAAACGCGTACGCCACTGTGTAACAGAAATGGACAGAGTTTTGCGCGCGGTAGATGCACTTAAGAAAAATGATCTTGTTAGTCTTGGCAAACTTTTGTATGCTTCACACGATTCGCTTAAAAATGATTACGAGGTTACCGGCATAGAACTGGATACCCTTGTAGAATCTGCATCACATCAGACAGGTTGTCTTGGTGCACGCATGACAGGAGCCGGATTTGGAGGCTGTGCAATTGCACTTGTTCACAAAGACAGTGTTGATGACTTTATAAAAAACGTTCAGACTGAATATACAGAAAAAATCGGTTACAGCGGTGACTTTTTTGCCTGCGGGGCTGGAGAAGGAGTAAAAGAATTATGAGTAAGTATCTTTGTTTAAGTTTTGATGACGGACCAAACAATGTTCCTGGTGACAACACAATGAATGATATGCTCGACATCCTCGAAAAATACAACGTTCCGGGTTCGTTCTTTTTAATCGGAAACAAAATCACGGAAGAAAACAAAAAGGTAATTCTCCGTGCAGTAGACCTTGGCTGCGATATTCAGAATCATTCGTGGACACATTCTTTTATGGGCCAGATGACCGCTGAACAAATCAAAGACGAATACAAAAAATGCGACGATCTGATTACAGATATTGTTGGAGTAAGACCAACCTTTTTCCGTCCGCCATATCTTAATTTGTCTCAGACTGTGTATGATAATATTTCTGTTCCTTTTATCTGCGGCTGCGGCTGCAATGACTGGGAAGACGACAAGGATGCAGACTATCGCTACGAGCACATGATGCAGTATGCCTACAACGGAACAATTTTCCTGCTTCACGTAATGGAAGGCAACAAGGCAACACTGGAAGCTGTAGACCGCGCCATTCCTGTTCTTAAGTCTCAGGGTTTTGAGTTTGTAAATCTTCCTGACCTTTTTGAAAAATGCGGCGTGAACCCTCATAAAAAAAATGCGCTTTGGTCAGTAGTTACCCAAGAGTCAATCTGGAAAAGTTAATGTCATTGTCGGGCTTGACCCGACAATCTATATATATAAGAGATTCCCCGGTCAAGCCGGGGAATGACAGAGGATAATATAATGAACAAAACAGTTTACATCATAGGACACAAAAACCCTGATACCGATGCAGTTGTTTCGGCAGTAGGTTATGCAAGACTCAAAAATCTTTTGGGACACGAAGAATACAAGGCTGCCCGCGCAGGACACTTAAATCCTCAGACGGCATATATTTTCAAAAAGTTTAATGTGCCTCGTCCTGAGTACCTTCCTGATCTTGTTCCAAAGGTAAAGTACTTTATGCAGTACAATGTAGAAACTGTTACCGAAGATGTTTCTGTCTGGGAATCAATTGCGCGCATGGAAAAATCAGAAAACCGCGTAATGCCTGTTGTGGACAAGGACGGACATTATCTTTCTCTGCTGCATTATTCAGGCTTTGCCAAGGGTGTGCTTACAATCTTGAACCCTGAAAAAAAACACCGCTTTTCTACAACAATCAATCTTATTCAGAAAACGCTAAATGCTCAGCCAATCATTCTTGCCGACGACGCAGACAAAAACTTTAAGGCTTCCATTCACGTTGGTTCTTCCAGCCCGGAGACCTTTGTACGCCGCCTGGATGCTCATGCCAGCGAAGACATAGTTGTAATTGCTTCTGACCGTGCAGATATTCACAAGATGTGTATTGAACACAAGGTAAAGCTTCTCATCACAACTTCGGGCCATGTAATAAATAAAGAACTGCGTGACCTGGCAGAAAAAAACGGAGTTAGCGTAATTGTAAGTCCTTATTCGACTTCGCCTACCTCTATGCTCATTGCCTATTCCATGCCGGTTAGCGTTATGGGCGACACCGAAATAAAAACTGTTCACATCAACGATACGGTTTCTAAAATCAAGGAGCTGCTGCAGGAGGCACACTGTAAATATCTTCCTGTAGTGGATGACGACAACAAGGTCATTGGAATGATTTCTGAGCACGACCTTATGAAGGAACCGAACATAGAAGTTATTCTTGTAGACCACAACGAGCTTACTCAGGCCGTAGAAGGTATTGAACACTACACAATTCAGGAGGTTGTTGACCATCACAGAATCGGCGCAATTCCTACAAAAAATCCAATTACCTTTATCAACCGTCCTGTTGGTTCTACAGCAACTCAGATTGCAAATCTTTACCGCGAATATAAAATCCCTATTCCAAAGGATGTAGCACCGCTTCTGCTCTGCGGCATTCTTTCGGATACACTCATACTTCAGTCTGCAACAACAACAGATGTAGACCGCGAAACTGCAGAATATCTTTCCAATATTTCGGATCAGGATATAAAGCAGCTTGGAAACGAAATCCTCATTGCCGGCAGCAACATCAATGGCCGTGCAGCAGGGGATCTTGTACGCCAGGATCTCAAGGAATACACAGAAGGCAAGGTAAGCTACACTGTAAGCCAGATAGAAGTTGGCAGCACCAAGGAAGTTCTGGAGCGCAAGGAAGAATTCTTAAAGGAACTGGAAATAGAAGCCCGCAGCCGCAAAGCACTTTTTTCATGCCTGCTGGTTACCGACATTACAGCACTTTCGAGCATTCTGTTTATGTCATGCGATCCAAAATTCAATCAGTTTATTACCTTCCCGGTTCAGGAACAGGATGTATACTTTTTGCAGGGCATAGTTTCGCGCAAAAAGCAGCTGATTCCTCTCTTGACTGAGCAGGTGGTGAACTACAGTAAATAACCGTCATTACGGACGCAGTACGGCAATCCATAAATATTTGAATTTTTCCAAATTTTGTGGTATAATAATTTTATATGGATACAAAATTTAAGGTAAATCAGAAGGTCGTATACCCGAGTCAGGGTGTAGGCGTTGTAACAGAAATCTTCGAAAAGAAATTTAAAGATGAGATGAATCTTTATTATAAGATTTACATCGAAGCATCTGACATGATTGTTATGGTTCCTGTTGCAAAAGCAGAAGAACTTGGCATCCGCCAGATTGTTTCTAAAAAAGAAGCCGAAGAAGCTCTTGAACTTCTTTCTGATGATTTTGAACCGATTACTTCTGACTGGAAGCTGCGCTATCAGATGAACCTTGACCTGCTCAAAAAAGGAACCGTCAAGGATATTGCAACTATTGTACGCTGCCTTTATAACCGCAGTAAAGTAAAGGAGCTTCCAATCCTTGAACGCAAACTTTATGATTCTGCAAAAAAACTTTTAGAGGACGAAATTTCTTTTGCCCTTGGAAAACCTAATAAAGAAATAGAAGCTGCCATTCATACAAAGCTTGAACCTCCTGGAGCTGCTCCTCGTGTTAAGCATACAATTCAGCTTGATGACGACGAAGATGATGATTTGATGGATGACGTAAACGAAAAATCCCGTGATTCTGATGATGACATGGACGATGATGATAGCTCATCTGAAGATATGGATGATTCAGGAGATTTTGACGAGGATGACGATTCGTTCTAATCAACTTTCCAAGGTTGCCGTCATAATTACTGCCGCCGGTTCTTCTACAAGAATGGGCGGAGAAGTAAAAAAAGAATATCTTCGTTTGGGTGACGGTACCGTTCTTTCTGCCTGTGTTAAGGCCTTTGAGGATGCTTCCAAATCTGTGGAGCATCCTTTTGAAATTTCACACATGATTATTACTGTTCCCATGAATGGTGCTGCCGAGGCCGCCGAAGCAGTTAATGCCTTTTTTGGTTTTGATGATGAAATGAAAGGAAAGGTTGAATATGTTCAGGGCGGATATACAAGACAGAAATCTGTGCTTAATGCACTTGAACATATTGTAAAAAAGCCTGTTCTGCCGGACTATGTTTTAATTCATGACGGAGCACGTCCTTTTGTTACACCGCTTTTGATTCATTCTGTTTTGCAGACTGTAAAGGAATTTGACGCAGCCGCTCCCGGCATTACTCCTACCGACACAATCAAACAGCTGGATGATTCAGGCTTTATTACGGCGCACCTTGAACGAAAAAGCCTTACGGCAATTCAAACACCACAGGGCTTTGCTTTTGAAAAACTGTTTGCCGCCCATAAAAAAGCCGCTTCTGACGGACACGATTATACCGATGACAGCGAAATCTGGGGAAAATACTGCGGCAATGTAAAGCTTGTTCCCGGAGATTCTAAAAACATAAAGATAACATATCCCGGCGACCTTGAGCGCGGAAAAGGAGGCTCCCTATGATTCGTGTAGGACTTGGTTATGACATTCACAGACTTATTCCCGGTCGCCGCCTTTTGCTTGGCGGGGTAGAGCTGCCTTTTGAAAAAGGAGAAGACGGCCATTCCGACGGAGACGTGCTTTTTCATGCAATCACCGATGCAGTACTTGGTGCGAGCGGCCTTGGAGATATAGGCTCATTTTTCCCGCCGGAAGATATGAAATGGAAGGATGCCGATTCTGCCGCACTGCTGGAAACTGTTATGGAAAAAGTCCGTGCTGCAGGCTGGAAGGTAGAAAACCTTGACTGTGTAGTAAAGCTTGAAAAACCAAAGTTCATTCCATACCGCGAGCAGGTAATCCAATCAATAGCCCGCACACTCCAGGTTGCTCCCGACCAGGTCTTTGTTAAAGCAAAAACCGGTGAGAAGCTCCCACCGGTTGGTACAGGCGATGCTGTAGAAGCAACCGCCGTTTGTCTGCTTTCTAAAGATTAAAGCTTTAGTCCTGAATCTCCAGAAGCAATTCAATTTCTGTTGTTGTTCTCTTAAAGCGCAATGCAAGTTCATCAATTGACCAGCCTTCGCGTTTAAGCGCACGTATTGTTTCACGATCTGCAGGAGACAGGCTCTTGGACTGTGCAGGCTTGGTCTTGGCAACTTCTTTTTGAGTAAGAGCGTGAAGAGTATCAAACTTGTTGTTTACCTGGCGGTTAAGCTCTTCAATATTCATCTGAGCCTTTTTAATTCCGCTGTTAGTTGCCTGCAGGTTATCCATTCTCTTTTCTGTATCGCTGAGGACAGTATCCAGATTCTGCAGCTTAGAAGCAGCTTCGGTAATCTTAGGTCCATTCTGGAGAAGTCTGTCTACATTCTGCTGAATCTCTTTTATTTCCTGAGGGAGAGAAGTTATCTGTCTTGAACAGTCTGTGATGCGCTGCTCGAGTGTCTTGAGGTTTGCAAAAGAAGTATCTACATCCTTAAGAATTCGGTTGATAACTTCGTCCTTCTTTTCAAGGCGTTCATACTGCTGAGAAACAATATCCAGCTTATCCCTGTAGTCGCGTACTGCAACTTCCATTGTACCAATGTCGTCGGAAGTAGTATTAAGACTCTGGATTCTTTCATCAATTGTGTTAGACAGTGCAAACATCTGGCCAAACTTCTGCTCCAGGCTTGTAACCCTCTGCTTCTGCTGTTCAATAGAAGCAAGCTGGCGTGTCATGTCTTCGTTCATATGAACAATCTTGTTATATTGTGCAGTTAAGTCTTCTGCAGTATCAGTAAAGCCGTCCAGTTTTTCAAAGCGGTTGTTCAGATCTTCCATGTTTTCATCAAGCTGGCGTTTCATTGCATCTGCCTTTTCATACAGCTGGATATTTGTACGGATAGTCTGAAGCTCCTTTGTAAGCTCACTCATTCGAACCTGCATGTCGTTTGCATCGCTCTGGATCTTCAATACAAACTGTGCCTGATTAGCTCTGTTTTGTTCAGAAGCAGTCTGAATGTCTTTTTTGAGCTGTGCAAGGCTCTGTGCAGAATCATTGTTCTGGGCACGTACCCTTTCTTCGGTATCAGTAAGCATCTGTGTATAAGTCTGATTCAACTGTTCAATAATCTGTGCAGAACGTTCCTCGTATTCCTTGAGCGAATTGTCTGCCTTGTCCTGTAGAGCTGTAATCTTGTCGCTCAATTCATTCTGCTGGTCCTGAATAAAGGCAGCGTAGGTCTTCATATCCTGACCAACCTTTTCCTTTGTGTCTTCCAGACTGGAAGCAGAGGTTGCCTTAAAGGCGTCGAGCTCTTCCATAAATACAGAGTTGGCACCATCAAGCTGTGAACGAAGCTGCTGTTTCCATGCATTAAACTCAGAAAGAGCAGCGTCGATAGAAGAAGTACCTGTGTCCTGACGTTCCTTAATCTGCTCTTCAAAAGATTTAAGGTCTTCCAGAAGCTCAGTCTGTACCTTGTTAAGATTTGTATGAACCATATTTACAGTACGGTCAAGCTCGGTCTTGAGCTCAGAATCTGTACTGATGGAAATCTGAGAAATCTTGCTGCGGGTTTCTTCCTGGAAGTCGCTGATTGTATCCTGAATTTCCTTGATGTTGTTTTCCATGCCAAGCTTAGACTGATCCACTGCATTTGCAAGCTTATCAAACTGTTCTGCAGCTCTTGTCTGAATTGCAGAAAGGTTGGTTCTGAGTTCTTCCTGATATTGCTGTTCAAGCTGCTTGCGAGAATCCTCGTAAGAATTGGTGAGGGAAGAAAGCTTACCGTCAAGCTCGTGCTTCCAGTCGGCAAGGGTAGAATCAATTTCGTTGTTCTTTGTAAGGATATTGTCGTCAAAGGCTTTTTCAAACGAAAGAAGCTTTTCGCTCATGCTGCCTGTTGCAGTTGCCTTAAGGTCATCCAGCGACTTGTCAATTTCGTGGAGACGAACTTCGATGGTTTCTGAATCCTGCTTAATCTGATTTGAGAATTCTTCGTGTCTGCGCTGCTGCTCATTTGTAAAGCTGTCAAAGTCGCCAAGTACACGAGACTGAATTTCCTGCATGGCTGCACGAAGGCTCTTTTCCAGAGTATCAACATCCGAACCGCTGTTCTGAATCTGAGAAAGCTTGTATTCAATATCCTTTTTGTAAGAATTAAGCTGTTCATCAATTCCTTCAAGAATATTAAGATGTGTCTTTTCACTCTCTGCAACAGAACGCTTAACAGAATCAGAAATAAACTTATTCATATTGTTAAGCTTAATGTCTGTGTCTGCCTTAAAGTCTTCGATGCTCTTAACCATAGCCTTGATTTTGGCTTCAAGCTCTGGCTGGAATTCGTCTGCCTTTCTGTTGGCTTCTGAACATTCCTTCTGAAGGTCTGCCACAGCCGATTCTGCCTCGTGAATAGAAGTGCTTGACTGTGCAGTAAGATTTTTAATTGTCTCTGTAAGGTTCTGCTGGAAAGCATCAATCTTCTGCTGAACAAGGGTAGAGTATTTGTCGATGTTTTCGTTTGCTCGGGTTGTAAAGGTTTCCAGAGCTTCGGCTTCTTTCTGGTCTGCAGAAGCAATGGCATCCTTGAACAGTCCGCCGTATTTTTCCTGCATGATTCTGATTTCTTCGTCCAGTTCTGTCTGAATGGATTCGAGGCTCTTTGAGTTTCCGTCAACATCACGCTTAAGGAATTCTGTAGTTTCATTACACTTACTGATGCTTTCTTCAAGCGACAGACGGATTTCTGCAATTCTCTGCTTGTAATCTTCATCAAGGGCGCGCAGGCGTTCACCAAATACATTCTGAAGTCCTTCTTCTTCTGTCTGGTAGCGCTCTGTAATATCCTGGATGTTAGACTCAAGGGCAGCAGTTTTAGCTTCGTATTCATTTTCAACAGCAGAAAGTCTGTTGCCAATGTCGGCAATGGCCTCGTCGTATTCAGCCTGGAGACGTTCTTTTTCGTTGTTAAAGTTCTGATTAAATTCATTAATCTGCTTGGTTCCAAAGGAGGTTGCTGCTTCAATGTTCTTTGTATAATCAAGCTTAAGCTTCTGAATGTCTGCAGTTACGCGTGCTTCAATGTCAGAAATTTCCTTGTCGCCCTTTGCACCAATTGAATTGAGCTGAGTATCATATTTCTGGGTAATCTTTCCCACAGCTTCATCATATTTGCTGGAGAAGTTCTGATAGTCAGTTTCGTACTTCTGTGTAAGTGTGCTGTAGTTTTCTTCATAACGCTGACTGATTTTTTCAAAGTCATTTTTGCATTT
Source organism: Treponema sp. (assembly GCA_017550685.1). GTDB lineage: Bacteria > Spirochaetota > Spirochaetia > Treponematales > Treponemataceae > Treponema_D. Next base: position 31,290 of record JAFZOJ010000072.1, read on the forward strand.
CTGATCTATGCGGGTAAAGTCGTTGTTGAACTGAGCTTCCAGCTTGGACATAATTCCTTCGTTTTTATCAGAAACCGATTCCAGCTGCTCGTTATATTTATCATGAAGTGCCTGAACCTTGCCGGTGTAATTAGTAGACAGATTGTTGATAGTCTGTGTAAAGTTGTCGTTCATCTTGGCCAGGTCTGCCTTTATGTCGGCAACAAGCTTGGTTTCAGATTCCTTAAAGCTCTGCTTGATCTGAGAATCCAGCTGTTCGTTCTGCTGCTTAAGCTCGCTGATATATTTTTCTGAACGTTCTGTAGCCTGTTCGCTAAGATGTTCAAAAGCAGTGTTTTCAAGGGTTTCTGCCTTAACAGCAGCTTCGTTGTAAGCCTCCTGAATTTTCTGCTTGATTTTGGCAAGGGCTTCTTCTGCGTCGTTCTGAGCCTTGTTAATGTCTGCCGCAATTTTATCAGCATAGTTTTTGTATTCATCAAGAAGGGTAGTGCCCACAGCCTTAAGCTGTTCCTCGTTTTCCTTAGAAAAATCCTGAGAAATCTGAGGAATCTTTTTGTCGATATTGTCTACAGTCTGCTGCTGCTTATCCAGTCTGTCGTTAAGCTTGTTTACGATAACGCTTTCCTTCTGAATGCGCAGAAGGTTTTCTTCAACCTGGCCGGTCATTTCGTTCAGGTCGTTTATGAGTTCAGAATATTTGTTTATCTGTGCTTCGATTGCCTGAATAGCCTTAATGCTGTTATCAAGGCCTTTGATTTTTTCAGAAAAATCCTCGTTCTGCTTGCCCAAAACCCTTATGGCCGCATTAGCCTCGTTCTGTCTGGTATCAAATTCGGCTATAAGAGAATTAAAGCTCTTTTCCAGGGTCTTGAAAGAGTCTTCCATATCCTGTTTGCGAGAATCAGCATAACGCTTAACACGGTCTATGGCGTTGTTTTTTTTGTCCTGCTCATGAAAGAAGATTGAAATTCCTAATGAAACTACAGAAGCAATGAGAATTGAAATTACGATTTCCACTTTTTATTCCCCACCCAATTTATTTTTCCCCGAGCCTAGTCGGAGCTTGAATTAAAAATAATTCTTGCCAGCTGCGGATAACTACAGAAGGTTATATCTGCAAGACTGGAACGACAGCCAAAAAATCCTTTTATGCGCGGTATGAACCATGCAGTTTTCATACCAAGCTTGTTGGGACCTGCCACATCATAATTATGACTGTTCCCGATATAAAGAATTTTCTGCGGAGGGATTCCAAGCTTATCTGACAGCACCTTAAAAGGTTTTACAGAAGGCTTAAGAGCCCCAATTTCTTCTGTACTCAACAGAAGATCACATTCTTTCCGTATCCCCCAGATTTCCCCTTTCTGTTCGGGCGGAAAGTCCGAAAGCAAGGCAATTTTCATGCCTGCCTGCTTAAGTCGGCATATAAGTTTGAGCGCTGCAGTACAAGGCCTTATCCGTCTAAAATAATGCTCCAGTCCGGAATACACTATTTTGTCCAGCTGCTGTTCGGCCTGCTCCGGTGTACACATCAGTTTTTGCGCAAGAAGCTCCTTCTGTGTTGCAAAAAAGTCTGTATAGCCTTCTGCATTTTCCGGTTTTGCCCGCAGTTCCTTTCGCACTGCATTGTACTTTCTGAAAAAGCGCAGATTTGCAAGATAATGTGGAACAAGCCTCAGGTACAGAGAACTGTTTCTGTACAAGGTTCCGTCAATATCAAAAGCAACAGCGTCTATTTCACCCAAATTTAAAATATGCACTAAAATATTATACTATATTATTGAAAAAACGTCATTAAAAAAGTGAATTTATATAAAATGTATTCATAAGAAAAATGATATGCTCCCAGTCGAGGACAGATTTCAACTTCGCGCATATCATTTTTAGATTATTTCTTTTAGGAACTGCTTTTAGAATGCCGTTTTTACAAGCATCATGTTATTCGTGCATATTAAAAATTTGGGTGAGCAGCGTTTTGTCAGGGGAGATGCACAAATTTTTTTCTTGGGTGGGGAGGACAAGGCCTTTAGGACCGTTTTTGGCGCGGCGCAGGTATTTAACGTGGGTGTAGTACAGGTCTACCTTGGTGTTGGTACGTGCCTTGGAGTAGTAAACGGCCAGATTTGCGGCATATAACAGAATATCCAGGGGTACAGTTTTCCCTTTTCGTGCCTTTATAAAGACGTAGCCGCCAGGAAAGTCACGCACATGCAGCCAAAGATCGTCTCCGCGTACATGATGGCGTAACAGGTCGTCGTTTTCGGTGGCGTCGCGGCCTACAAGGATGTACCAGTCGTTTATGGTGTAGTCCAGGCCCGGGTGGGTTTTCTTTTTCTGCTGGGCTGGGGTGGTGTCGCGGCGCAGGAGCTGCTCTATTTTTACGGGGTTTTTCTCGGCGCAAATCTGCTGGTATTGTTCTTCCAGCTTTTCCAGCTGGCGGCGGGCTGCCTGAATGTCCTGTTCCAGTTCTTCAATGCCCGAGGTGGCCTTTTTGTAGCTTTTGTAGTAGTCCTGGGCGTTTTCCTGTGCCGATTTTTTAGGATCAATCAGAATCTGCAGGGTTTTGCCCGTTTCGTAGTCCTCGCATTCAAGAAATTTAGAGGTACCGTCAATCAGGTGGCCGAACGAAAGGATAAGGTCGCCCTGGTGCTTAAGCTGCCCCGCATTTTCAAAGGATTTTTTCTTTTCCAGCAGGTTCTTCAGCGCATTTTCCATCTTGGAGTGCCGAACGTTGTACCATTTTTCAGCCTTTTCCAGCAGAGACTCGGTCGAAAGGCTGGCCGCATGCTCGCTGTACCACCAGTCGATGTAGGCATTGAAGGAGGGGAAAGCTTCGTCTCCGGAATCTTTCCATTCACGCACAGGATATTTCTCTGCTATATCGTCTTTTTCAACACTCTCCGGCGGAATATATTTTTCCCCCTTAACCTCATTTCTTTCCGGCCGCCGGAACATAGTCTCAAGAATAGTTCCTTCCGTGTCGCACAAAATCATATTGGCCGCGTTATTCCAGAGCTTTATGTAAAGAATGTAATTTTCTTCAATTTCCTCCGGTTCATCCTGCGCGGCCAGCTCCTCTTTAGAAAGCACCGGCTTTTTCACAAGAGAAAGATGCACCGTCTGCTGGTTGGCCCTTTTTTCGTCTGCTGCAACAAGCCTGCTAAGTTCCATCTTTACAACGCGTTCAAAGCCAATCTGCTCGCAGGAATTAATGCGACAGCCCTTTATGTGCGAGCGTAAAAACTCCATAAAGCGCAGAGGTTTGTCGTTCTTTGTAATCTTGCGTCTTGTTTCATTCATGCGTATAGAATTTTGCGCCGTGCAGACAACAACAGTTTTCGCCGTGCCTTCCTTGTAAGTATAAAGCGCAAGCATATCATAGCCCGGCTGTACAATTTCCTGAATAAAGGCACCGGTAAGGTCCAGCTC
>JAFZOJ010000073.1 GCA_017550685.1 Treponema sp.
GAGTAATCCATTCGGCATTACAGAATGACAGCTATGTAACTACTCATTCCGAAGGAGAAGAGCCTTATCGTAAAGTAGTAATCACATTAAAGAAATAAAACCTTAAGGCTGCTGCGGCAGCCTTTTGTTTTAGGGGTATTATTATGGATACTATAGCAGCTATATGTACAGCATTATCACCGTCGGGAATAGGAATTATTAGAATATCTGGTGAAGAGGCGATAGCAATCGCTGATAAGGTTTTCAAAAGTCCTAACGGAAAAAAATTGTGTGATGAAGAATCACATACAATACATTACGGTCATATTGTTGACGGCGAAGAAATCGTTGATGAAGTCCTTGTAATGCTTATGAAGGGGCCGAGATCATACACCAAGGAAGACGTTGTGGAGATTGACTGCCACGGCGGTATTTTAGTGCTTAAGAAGGTTTTTAATCTGCTTCTTGAGAACGGCGCACGTCCTTCAGAGCCCGGTGAATTTACAAAGAGAGCCTTTTTAAACGGAAGAATTGACCTTACAAGTGCCGAAGCCGTAATGGATTTGATTTCTTCAAAGAGCGAGATGGCCAGAAAGAATTCAGTTTCTGTTTTAAACGGAAAAATGTATGAAAAGATTAAATCCGTTCGTGAAGAGATTCTTTTCTTTATTGCCAAAATCGAAGCTGCAATCGACGATCCCGAGCATATGTCGCTTGACGGATTTGAAGGAGAGTTAAACGGCAAATTACAGGAAATACAAGTGAAAATCGAAAAACTGATTAAGTCCTATGAGAGCGGAAAGATCCTAAAAGAAGGAATCAATACTGCAATTGTCGGAAAGCCCAATGCAGGCAAGTCTTCGATTTTAAATATGATTTTAAATGAAGAAAGAGCAATAGTTACCGAGATTGAAGGAACGACCAGAGATACTCTCGAAGAGTCCTATGATATCGGCGGAATTACTCTTAATCTTATAGATACCGCAGGTATCAGAGAGTCTGATGATCTGGTTGAAAAGATTGGTATCGAGCGTGCAAAATCCGCCATCGAAAAAGCAGACCTTGTTTTATATGTTGCGGATTCTTCAACCGAAACCAATATGATTGACGATCAGATAATCGCTTTAATTGACGGTAAAAAATCAATCTGTCTTTTAAACAAATCCGATCTTCCCAGAGAAATGACCAAGCAGGAATTAAATGCGCATTTTGAAGGCAGTACGACAAGACCGGTTTTCCTTTATACTTCTGCCAAAACAGGCGAAGGAAAAGAGGAACTTTTTGAAACAATTAAAGGTATGTTTTTCAACGGAGAGATTTCATTTAACGATGAAATTATCGTTTCAAGCCTTCGTCAGAAAAATGAACTTGTTGCAGCATCGGAATCACTTAAAAAAGTATCTGAATCCATTGCAAATTCAATGCCTGAAGATTTCCTTTCAATCGACCTTATGAGTGCTTATGCATCGCTTGGTGAAATAATCGGCGAAGAAGTAAGTGATGATCTGGTTGATAAAATCTTCTCTGAATTCTGCATGGGAAAATAATAAATAGGAAAAGTTATTATTCAAATGGAAAATAACAAAAACAATCTGATAATTGAAACGGACGTATGTGTCATCGGTGCAGGTCATGCAGGTTGTGAGGCAGCTCTCGCAACGGCAAGGCTTGGTTTTGATACCGTCATTTTTACGGTTTCCGTGGAAAGTATTGCTTTGATGCCCTGTAACCCCAATGTAGGCGGAACGAGCAAAGGTCATTTGGTTAGAGAAATCGATGCTTTGGGCGGAGAGATGGGCAAGAATATCGACAAGACTTTTATTCAGTCCAAGATGCTTAATCTCTCAAAAGGTCCCGCAGTTCATTCGCTTAGAGCCCAGGCCGACAAAGCAAATTACTCACATGCAATGAGAGAAACTCTTGAGAATCAGGAAAATCTGACCATCAAGCAGGGTGAAGTTTGTGAGATTCTTTTTGACGAAGACGGTGATAACAAAATTATAAAAGGTGTTCGAATTTTTACCGGAACAACTTATCTTTGCAAAGCTGTTATTATTTGCTCCGGAACATATTTAAACGCAAGATGTTTATGCGGTGAAGCAATTACATACACCGGTCCGAACGGCCTTCAGGCTGCAACGCATTTATCCGAATCCTTAAATGCAATGGGTGTTACACTTCGAAGATTTAAGACCGGAACTCCTGCAAGAATGGATAAGAGAAGTCTTGATTTTTCGAAGATGGAAGAGCAGAAAGGTGATGAAAAAATCATTCCTTTTTCATTCTCCACAAATCCTGAAGATATCCAGAAAGATCAGGTTTCATGCTACCTGACATACACTAACGAAGAGACTCATAAAATAATCAGAGCAAACCTTGACCGTTCGCCTATTTATGCAGGTATTATTGAAGGAACAGGTCCGAGATACTGTCCTTCGATTGAAGATAAAGTTGTTAAATTTGCGGATAAGGAAAGACATCAGGTTTTCATTGAGCCCGAAGGTTTATATACCAATGAAATGTATGTCGGAGGCATGAGTTCATCACTTCCCGAAGATGTACAGCTTGCAATGTACAGAACCGTTCCCGGACTTGAAAACTGTAAGATTGTAAGAAACGCATATGCGATTGAATATGACTGTTTAACACCCGGTCTTTTAACTTTATCGCTAGAGATAAAAGGTGTGAGCGGACTCTTTTCCGCAGGTCAGTTTAACGGTTCCTCAGGATATGAGGAAGCCGCAGCGCAGGGACTTATCGCAGGTATTAATGCAGCAAGGAAATTGCAAGGTAAAGACCCCTTAATTTTAGATCGAAGCGAAGCATATATCGGAGTTTTAATCGACGATCTTGTTACAAAAGAAAATCTCGAGCCCTACAGAATGATGACTTCAAGAGCAGAGTACAGACTTCTTTTACGACAGGACAATGCAGATTTCAGACTTCGAAAATTCGGTTATGAAGTAGGTCTTGTAACAAAGGAACAGCTTGATTATGTTCTTTACAAAGATGAAAAAATTAAAGCCGAAGTTGAAAGATTAAAAACAACTTTTGTAGGTTCCGCAACTAAGAATCAGGAGTATTTAGAGTCACTCGGTTCTGCTCCTCTTCGTACCGGAACTTCCCTTGCAGAATTACTTTGCAGACCTGAAATCACCTACGAAAATCTTTCTTTCTTTGATAAGGAAAGAGAAGAATTATCCGACGATATTATTGAGCAGGTTTGCATCAGAATAAAATACGAAGGCTATATCGAAAGACAGGAAAGACAGGTCGCAGCTTTCAAGAA
>JAFZOJ010000074.1 GCA_017550685.1 Treponema sp.
AGAAAGTCAATTATGACGTTAACATAAAATGTAAACAAATTGTAACTTCCCTGTTAATTTACAGGGAAGCTACAATCCATATTGTTTTTAGTCTGAAAATACTATGCTTCGGCTTTTTCTTCTGCTTTTTCTTTGCCGAAGATAAGCTTAAGTACAAACAACATTCCAATGGTAAGAACAACACCTACGAAGAGGCTTAATACAACGTTTAATACGAATCCCTTAACAACGAACTGGATAACACCGGCTGCGATATATGTTAAGAATGATACAGCTGCAACAGCAATTGCGTAAGGAAGCTGTGAGGATACGTGATTTACGTGTTCAATCTGTGCACCTGCAGAAGCCATAATGGTTGTATCCGAAATAGGTGAACAGTGATCGCCGCATACAGCACCTGCAAGACATGCAGAAATACCGATGATAAACAGTGTGCTTTCGGGCGGGAATATAGCGGTTACGATGGGGATAAGAATTCCGAATGTTCCCCATGAAGTACCTGTAGCAAAAGCAAGGAAGCATGCTACAAGGAAGATAGCTGCGGGAAGGAATATAAAGAGTTCTCCTGCCGCACCTTCCATAACGGAACTTACAAAATCTGCAGCACCGAGTGCGCTGGTCATATTCTTTAAGGAAACCGCAAGTGTAAGGATTAACATTGCGGGAACCATTGCCTTGAATCCTTTGGGAATACATTCCATCGCTGATTTGAACTTAACAACTCCTCTTAGTAAAAGATAAGCAATGATAAGAACAAGTGCAATAACCGCGCCCCAGGGAAGTCCGACTGTTGAATCTGTGTTAGCGAAAGCATTGATGAAATCAAATTTGCAGTCTGTTCCGCCCCAGAGATCAACTCCGAAGAATCCGCCAATATAAATCATACCGATGATACATGCAATTATGAGGATGACAACGGGAATAATAAGATCGATTACCTTTCCCTTAGGATTTCCTTCATTTTCATCCTTGTTTTCAAGTCCGCCAAGTTCACCGTTGACTGCAGCCTTTTCAAATTTAACCATGGGACCGAAATCAAATTTAAGAAGTACGAGTCCGATGATGAAAATAAATGTCAAAAGTGAATAATAGTTAAAGAAAATAGCCTTACAGAAAAGCTGAATACCGTTAATACCGGTGTTCATATCCGCAGCTACCGAAGATACTGCTGCTGCCCATGAAGAAATGGGAGCAATCATACAAATCGGTGCAGCGGTAGCATCGATCAGGTAAGCAAGTTTTGCTCTGGAAATCTTCTTGGAGTCGGTAATGGGTCTCATAACCGAACCTACTGTAAGACAGTTAAAATAGTCGTCAACGAAAATCAAAACACCGAGTATAAAGGTTGCAATCTGCGCACCTACTCTGGTTTTGATATTTTTCTCTGCCCATCTTCCGAATGCCTGTGATCCGCCGGAAGCATTGATTAATGCAACAATGATTCCGAGAAGAATAAGGAATAAGAAAATACCGGCATTGTCCATGATTGCCTGGATAAGGCCGTCGTTAATAATGGTATCAATGGTAGCGATGGGGTTAAAGCCCGCAACGAACAATGCACCGATAATGATACCGACAAAAAGTGATGAATAAGCTTCTTTGGTGATTAGCGCAAGCAGAATAGCCACTAACGGCGGAACAAGCGCCCAGAATTTACCTTCCATTTTGTAACCTCCCTGAATATCGGATTTTTCTGTTGTGTACAGGAAGAAATGTCCCCCTGGCACCTTTTTTTGCTTACCAATCTATATTATATAATAAAAATATAAATATAAAAAGAACTAATTCTCCTTAATTTCCATAACTTTTAAAACAAGTTCCCTGGTTCTTTCCACACTTGCAAGGTCAAGTTTTTCCTTGGTGGTATGAATATTTAAAATATTAGGTCCGACCGATACGCAGTCAAGCTCTTTCTTCTTTTCAATCAGTATTCCGCACTCTAAACCCGCGTGAACGCCAGTAACTACAGGCTTTTGACCATATTGGTCACAATAGCAGTCAACAAATCTTTTCGTAA
>JAFZOJ010000075.1 GCA_017550685.1 Treponema sp.
GCCAGCTTATTTAAACATGCCGCCACAGCCGCGCGAGCCTGGAGCTGACACGCGCGGAGGGCTGCCAGCCTGTTTAAACATGCCGCCACAAGCGCACTAACCTGGCTCTGACACGCGCGGAGGGCAGCCAGCTTATTTAAACATGCCGCCACACCCGCGCGAGCCTTGTACTGACACGCGCGAAGGGCTTCCAGCCTGTTTAAACATGCCGCCTCTGCCGCGCAAGCCTGGGTCTGACACGCGCGGGAGGATGCCAGCTTATTTAAACATGCCGCCACAGCCGCGCGAGCCTTTTACTGACACGCGCGGAAGGCTTCCAGCCTGTTTAAACATGCACAACCAACAAAATGTATCATTTTCAGGAGGATAAACATGACTTTACTTGAAACAGTTGAGAAAACAAAGAATGAATTAGTTCAAATAGCGGACAAAATCAGTTTGTTTCTTAAGGATGCACCAAAAGAAAACTTATGGACGTCCAAAAAACGGAATAGATATCAGTATTATCTTAAAACTTCAGGTAAGCGCAAATATATATGCAAAAAAGATATTGAAATTGCGGCGAAAATTGCCCGGCGCGATTACTATCTTAAACTTCTTCCGCTTAATAATAAACAAATCCGGCAGCTTAAGGATTTCGCCCGCACATTTTCATCAACTGTACTTATTGATTGTTATAACAAAACATCAACGGCCAGAAGACTTCTTCTTAAACCGATTTTTATTGATGATGAAACTTATGCAATTCGATGGCAGTCAAAACAATATTCTGCTAAAAAGGATTTTGAACCAAATGAAAACTATATTACACAAAAGAAGGAAATAGTTCGGTCAAAATCAGAAGTTATTATTGCAAATATGCTCAATGCAGCCGGTGTCCCATATCATTATGAATACCCGGTGATAATTAATCAGGATGTTACATATCATCCGGATTTTTTCTGTCTTAACAAACGTACAAGGCAGGAGTTTTACTGGGAACATTGTGGAATGATGGGCGATTCGGATTATTCGATTAGACTTGTTTCTCGGCTTGCAGTTTATGCGAAAAAAGACATTATTTTGGGTAAGAATTTAATCTTAACCATGGAAACAAGCAGAACACCTCTTTCAACAAAGTATATTGAAAAAATAATAAACACATTCCTTAAGTGATTCTGGAACAGAACTAATACCAAAACATTTTCCCAAAAACTAATCAAATTGTGTTACAATATACTTATGGAAAACAAGGAACTTATTAACAAAGCTATAGAAATGACACAAAGGTCTTATGCACCTTATTCACACTTTCATGTTGGAGCAGCACTTTTGGCTAAGGATGGAAAGGTTTTTACCGGCTGTAATGTAGAGAACGCTGCTTACGGACCTTCTAACTGTGCAGAACGTACTGCTGTGTTCAAAGCTGTGAGTGAAGGCTGCCTGGAGTTTGAAGCCATTGCCATTGCGGGCGGTGCAGAAGATTCAAACGGAAAAGTGCAGATAAATGATTTTTGCCCGCCGTGTGGTGTTTGCCGCCAGGTTTTGAGCGAATTTTGCAGCAAGGATTTTAAGATTATTCTGGTAAATGGTGCAGGGGAAGAAAAGGTATTTACTCTGGGAGAGCTTTTGCCGGAAAGCTTTTCGCTTAAATAATTCTAAATAAAATGCTTGTAAGGCTTTCCGCCAAGGAAGGTCTGTACAAGCTTATTGTTTTTATAAACAAGCTTTAAATCAAAGAACGGGTGGCCCTGGGCAATAAAGTCCAGGAAAATTTCGTCACCCTGCCAGTGAGGGAGCTCTTTAAGCTTTTCTACGGGCACCCATTCAAGTTCACCTTCGTTGCAGGCCGGCTTGAGTTCTCCTGTAAAACGCTGTGTCCTGAAAATGTGCATGAATTCTGTATAGGCGGGCTCCGAGCTTACATCAACAAAAGTAACAATTCCGTGATAGATAAGGTCGGCAGGGTCGAGTGTAAGACCTGTTTCTTCAAAAACTTCGCGGACTGCACAGTCACGTGGGTCTTCTTTATTTTCAAACTTGCCGCCTATACCAATCCATTTGTCATGATTATAATCATTCTGCTTTTTGGTGCGGTGAAGCATGAGGTAACATCGGTTTTTTTCAATATAACACAGGGTTGTGTTTACGAGTGTACTCATGCCTTAACCGGAATACCAATGCCCGGGTGATCGTTTTCCCAGTTCTGTGCAAGGCGCAGAATCTTCTTTTCTGCAAACATGGCACCTGCAAACTGCATACCAATAGGCATGTTGTCTGCGCCTGTTCTTCCGGCCGGAACGTTTACCGACGGAATGCGGGCAAGGTTTACAAAGGTTGTATACAAATCGGAAAGATACATTTCCAGAGGATTGTCTACTTTTGAACCAAGCTTGAATGCGGCAGTAGGGCAGGTTGGGCACAAAATTACATCATATTTTTCAAATACGGCTGCAACCTCGCGCTGAATGCGGGCACGAACTGTCATACCTTTTTTATAGGTGTCGCCGCTGAACTGTTCTGACAAAACATAGTTACCGATAACAATACGGCGTTTTACTTCCGGTCCAAAGCCTTGTGAACGGGTTTTTACATAAAGCTCGTCGTAACCCTTTCCTTCGTCAATGCGAAGTCCGTAGCGGATTCCATCAAAACGGCTAAGGTTTGAAGCAGCTTCGGAAAGAGCAATTACATAGTAAGCGGCAATTGAAGCATCCAGAATAGGAAGGTCAACTTCTTCTACAGTGGCTCCCTTGCTTGTGAACCATGCGCGTGTATCTTCAAAGCATTTTACAACATCAGGATCTGCTCCATCAGTTTTTAAGAACTGCTTTGGAATTGCAATTTTAAGTGATTTGAACTCTGCATCAGAAAGTGCTTCCAGAGAGGCCAGAGTTTTTCCTTCCGGCAAATCTGCAGAAGTATCATCATACATATCTACACCGCACATAAGGCTGAGCGGCTCTGCAATGTCGGCCGGTGTGTGTCCCAAAATACCAACCTGATCCAGTGATGAACCATAGGCAACAACACCCCAGCGTGACAAAACTCCGTATGTTGTTTTAAGACCGTAGATTCCGCAGTAGCTGGCAGGCAGACGAACTGAACCACCGGTTTCTGTACCCAAACCAAACAAAGCCTGGTTTGCGGCAACTGCAGCGGCAGAACCTCCCGAAGAACCACCTGATACAAACTCGCGGTTTATAGGGTTACGGGTTGGGCCGTAGCAGGAATATTCTGTAGAAGAACCCATGGCAAATTCATCCTGGTTACAGCGTCCAAGAGGAATTGCACCGGCTTTTTCCAGACGATCAATTACAGTTGCGTTATATGGAGCAACATAGCCTTCCAGGATTTTAGAAGCACAGGTAAGGCGATGGCCCTTTGAGTTGATGTTATCCTTGTTTGCAAAAGGGATTCCAAGCAATGGTTTTTCTTCAAAAAGCTTGTCCAAAGTTCCTGCAGCGCGTGCATCGGCAATTTCCTTGTCGGCAGCGGCAGCCTTGTCTTTTGCATCCTCATACATTTCGATAAATGCATTAAGAGGAATTGGTGCGGAGGCATCCTTTTCAAAGGTTTCAACAGCATCACTCACGAGCTTAACACTAGTTACTTCGCCGTTTTTTAATGCCTTTCTTGTTTCATCTATTGTATAATACATTGTTAATTCTCCAAATAAATAATATGTCATTGTCGGGCTTGACCCGACAATCTCATTTTAAGAGAGATTCCCGGGTCAAGCCTGGGAATGACAAAGCGAGCCTAAGCACCCTCTCCCAAAACCTTAGGCACCTGGAAGTAGCCGTCCATAAAGTTTTCGGAAACTTTTTTAACGTCAGGCATATCAAGACCTTCTACAATTTCGTCACCACGCAGGGCATCGGCAGTTGTAGTCGGGTATGCATCATAAGGGTTTTCGCTGTCATCGTATTTTGAAAGAATTTCAAAATATCCAACAATATCATCAACCTGTTTTTTGAGAGTTTCCATATTTGTGCTTTCCGGAGAAAGACGACTAAGATAAAGCAGATTTTCAAGAGTCTGCGCATCAATTTGTTTATGTTGTGTAGCCATGTACTATATTATAGTGAATTATTTTAATATATGCTATAATAAAAAAATGCCGGAACAGACACAGGAAACCCAGCAGGGCACCTCATTTTTAGACAATCTCAACCCGGAACAGCGCCAGGCAGTTACTACAACCGAAGGCTATGTGCGCGTAATTGCAGGGGCCGGTTCGGGAAAAACCCGTGCATTAACCTACCGTTTTGCCTATCTTGTAAACGAAATAGGTATTCTTCCTTCACACATTCTTTGCGTTACCTTTACAAACAAAGCCGCTGCCGAAATGCGCCGCCGAATCCGTGAGCTTACAGGCGATAACGACACAGGCTATATTTCTACCTTTCATGGTTTTTGTGTAAGCGTGCTGCAGGAAGATTCCAACGCCGTGTCCTATCCAAAGAGCTTTCTTGTTCTGGATAATTCCGACATCAATGCAATGCTGCAGATAATTTACGAGGAACGCGGTCTTACCCTGCGCCAGATGACATTCAGCAATGCGCGCGACATGATAGAAATCAAAAAGCTTTTTAAAGAACCGCATTATTACGAAGACCTTATCCGTATGAGTCTGGACGAGATTCATCAGAAATATCTTGCCGCCACCAAAACCGACGACATCATTTTTTACGGTTACCTTTATCAGCAGAAAAAATGCTTTGGGCTGGACTACAACGACCTTTTGAAATTTGTACTTTACATATTCCAGACAAACGAGGCTATACGTCTTAAGTGGCAGGAGCGCCTTGAATACATAATGATTGATGAGTTTCAGGACATAGACATGATTCAGTACGAAATGATGAAGGCTCTGTGTCCGTATCATAATAACCTTTTTGTTGTGGGCGATCCTGACCAGACAATTTATACCTGGCGTGGTGCAGATATACGTTACCTGCTGGAATTTGATAAAAATTTCCCGGGCGTGCGCACAATAATGATGAACCGCAACTACCGAAGCACTGCCGAGATTCTTCACGTGGCAAACAGCCTTATAAGCAAGAACTCCAACCGCATGAAAAAAACTCTTATTCCGGGATGCGAACTGCCGCAGGCTGATTTACCGGTTTACTATCATGCGGTTTCGGCGGAGGATGAGGCGACATGGGTGGAGAATAAGATAAGGGAATTGGTAAGCGGCCCGGAGACCCCGGTGCGACTTAGCGACATTGCAATTTTGTACCGTGCACATTATTTGAGCCGTTCGATTGAAGAAGTATTCCAGCGGGAAAAAATTCCATATACGTTAAACTCAGGTGTGCCGTTTTTTGACCGGGCAGAAATTAAGGATTCGCTTTCTTACCTGCGCATGATTGCCTACAAGGACGACCTTTCGTTTTTGCGCGTTGTAAATACTCCTAAGCGCAATGTGGGGGAGCGGCGCATAAAGTTTTTGCAGGAATATGTTGCGGCCAACGGGGGCAGCCTTTACGAAGCACTCAAGCTTTGCGCCGGCGATGAGCTTTTTGCCAACACCAAGGCCCGCGAGTTTATAGATCTTATAGAAAATTTTTCGGCCACTTATTCGGGCATGCAGATTTCGGAGCTGTTCAGTCATGTAATGAATAAGAGCGGTTACGAAAAGGCGCTGCGCACAGAAGGAAGCCAGGAGCGTCTGGACAATCTTGCGGAGCTTAAGCAGTCAATTTACGAATACGAAACTTCCTGCGGCGAAGAATGTACGCTGGAGAATTATCTTGCGCACGCCGCCCTTTATACAAATGCCGACATTCAGTCAAGCAAAAATGCCGTGCACCTTATGACGGTGCATACTGCCAAGGGTCTGGAGTTTCCTGTGGTATTTATTGTGGGGCTTAATGAAAATATGTTCCCTAGTAAAAAAACGGATTCCCTAAAGGCCATGGAGGAGGAGCGCAGGCTTGCTTTTGTTGCGGTGACGCGCGCGCAGGGGAAGCTGTTTTTGAGTGAGGCTGAAGGGTTTTCTCAGGCTGCGGGCGGGCGGTATCCGTCGCGGTTTATTTTTGATATTGAGCGGCCGCTTTTGGATTATGTGGTGGAGTTGCCGCCTCAGCTGGTGGCAAAATCGCGCGCGTACATACAGGAACGTACCTCTATCCTGCAGAAAAAGTCTGCCCTTGCAGATCTGGCTGCCGGCGACACGGTGGAACACGGCATTCTTGGGCGCGGTACTGTAGTTTCTGTAGATCACACTGCCGGCACCTACACCATTCAGTTTGAAAAGACAGCAACTCCGCGTAAAATGAGTTTTAAGGCGCCTTTGAAAAGATTGTAAATCCATAAATATGTGATATAATAAATTTTGTATGGAAATCAAACTTAAGCATATAAAAAATTACCGGGATTTGGGCGGCTTGCATACAACAGACGGCCGTACCATCAAACCATATATGCTTATCCGTGGAACAACGCTTTTTCAACCCGGACTTCTGGCCCTTGCAGTTCTTAAAAACCAGTACAATCTTAGAACAATCGTAGATTTGCGTACCAAAAAAGAGTGCGAAGAAAAGCCTGATCAGGTTATCGAAGGCGTTGATTTTTTCCATATGCCTATTATAGACGAAGCAGTTGCGGGCATAAGTCATGAAAAGAAAATTCACAGCATGAAAACCCTTCTTATGATGCCCCCTATGACTGAGCTTTATGTAAGCATGGTTACCAAGGAAAACCTTGAAAACCTGGTCAACGTCCTTAAGTTCATCCTTACGCTGGAAATAAAAAAATATGCAGTTGTTTTTCATTGTACGGCCGGCAAGGACAGAACCGGTGTTGTTGCGGCACTCTTGCTTTCTTTCCTTGGGGTAGACCGGGAAACCATAATCAACGATTATCTGCTTACAAACAAAAAGGTCAAGTTCAAGGCAAACATGGCCTACATAGGGCTTTTGCTTACCCGCGGTAACCACAAGCTTGCCCATAAAATCAAGCACTATTTTATGGCCGAACCGGACTTTATAAAGGCGTCGCTCAATCAGCTGGAAAAGGACTTTGGCTCGCTCAAAGAGTTCTTTGACCAGAAGCTGGGCTTTAGCGAAGAAGAAAAAATAAAGATAAAAAATAAATTTCTTATATAAAAAAAACGTCATCCTGAACTTGTTTCAGGATCTCTTCATTGATGAGATTCCGAAACAAGTTCGGAATGACGATGTATACGAGGAGAAAAAATGGCAGTAATTACACCAAAGCGCAAGGATTACATTTCTTGGGATGAATATTTTATGGCAGTTGCAAAGCTTGCAGGGTTCCGTTCAAAGGACCCTAATTCTCAGGTGGGCGCCTGTATTGTAAGCGAAGACAACAAGATTCTTTCTATGGGCTATAACGGTTTTCCACGCGGCTGTTCTGATGATGAATTTCCCTGGGCACGCGAAGGCGATACCCTTGATACAAAATATGCCTATGTCTGCCACAGCGAACTCAATGCAATCTTAAACTATCGCGGTGGTTCTCTGGAAGGCTGCAAAATCTATGTAACACTTTTTCCTTGCAACGAATGTGCCAAGGCAATTATTCAGTCGGGAATTAAAACAGTTGTTTATGCAGATAACAAATATGACGGAACTCCGTCGGTAGAAGCTTCCAAGCGCCTTATGAATGCTGCTGGGGTTCGTTACTATCAGTATGAGCCGACTGGCCGCAAGCTTGAGATAAACGTTTAAGCTGAAGGTATGTGTCTGCCAGTTCCGTTCTTGCTTCGTGGATCTGGCGGATAAGGTCGGCATTGTCCTGGAGCGCCTGTGCTTCTTCCAGAATCTGCTGGCCTGCTCCTTCGGCAGTGTATTTCTTTTCGTTGATAAGATATTTAAGCCTGAAAATTATTTCAACCTCGCGCTGAGTATAAACTCTGCGGCCACCCATATCCTTTTGCGGAGAAAAGCCCGGAACAACTTCTTCCCAGTAACGCAGTACATGAGCTTTAATGCCTGTAAGTTCTTCTACTTCACCGATTGAATAAGTCATTTTCCGGCCTCCTTATTTTCTTAGCGTTCTTCCCATTTCTGGCGGCTGCCTTTAAATTCAACCTGAATAGGAATATTGTCAAAGCCAAGGTCTTCCCTAATTCTGTTCTTAAGGTAGGTAACGTACGGTTCCGGAACAACCTCCGGGCGTGTAGCAAAAATCACAAAAGAAACAGGATTTGTGCTTGCCTGGGTCATATAACGGATCTTAAAATGTGCAGTCTTACTTGCAGGAGGAGGGTAGCGTTCAAGCCAGTCCTGCAGCGCATTGTTGAGCGATGCGGTTCCAATCTTGCGGTTAAGCTGCTCGTAAAGTTCAATCGCCGTATTGAGCAGGTCCTTAATTCCTTTGCCCTCGAGTGCAGACAGCGGCAAAATCGGAGCAAAATCCATCTGACCAAACATTATGTTTATCCATTCGCGAACCTGTTTTACAGCCTTGTTGTTCTGTTCTTCGCGCAGGTCCCACTTGTTCAGTACAAAAATAATTCCGCGTCCCTTTTCAAAAGCCAGTGAGCAGATTTTTTTATCCTGTTCGGCAAGTCCTTCTACCGCATCAATCAAAAGGAAAACAACATCGCATTCGTCCAGAGTTTTGATGGCACGGTTTACGGAATAATATTCAACATCATCATGAACCTTGGCCTTGCGTCTTATTCCCGCAGTATCCAGTACATGAAAGTTGCGTCCGCCGTAAGAAAAATCTCCTTCTACAACATCTCGGGTGGTTCCTGCATAATCGCATACAATGGAATTTTCCGAATGTGTAAGGCGGTTTGAAAGTGTAGACTTGCCTGTATTTGGCTTACCAAGTATTGCAATTTTAATAGGTCTGTCTGTAGACAAAACCCTAACCTTGCTAAAGTCGCAGCGGTCTGTAATAAGGTCTGTAAGTTCACTTATTCTGTCGCCGTGTTCTGCAGAAATAAAGATAAGGTTTTCAAAACCAAAGCGTGCATAGTTCCAGGCTTCGGCTTCGTTGCGTCCGCCTTCTGTTTTGTTTACGGCTGCAATAAGCTTTTTCATGTATGGGCGCATCTTAAGAATAAACTCTTCATCTTCTCCCGTAATTTCGCCGGAATCCAAAAGCAGAATTACAACATCTGCACGGTCTATCATATCAAGCGAGCGTTCTACTACGTAATCATCCATCTCTGCTTCTTTTGTACCTATGTCGCGTGTAAGCTTGTAACCGCCTGTATCTACAAGGTGAACAGGCTTGCCGTTCATAATCGCGGTTGCTTCTACAGGGTCGCGGGTAACTCCGGGCTGGTCGTTGGTTATGGCAATGCGCTTGTGCAAAAATCTGTTGAACAAGGTAGACTTGCCTACATTAGGACGCCCTGCAATTACAACCAGCGGCAGTCCTTCGTATTCTGCATCAGGCGGAAATTCCTGTGCGCCGGACTGAGCCTCGTCTATAAAATCAGGCATTTGTTGAGGTGTCTGCTGTTCTTCTTCTTTTGGTTTTGAAAAATCCGGTTTATTCTTTTTTTTAGCCATGATATTAGAACCTGTTCAATCTGTTATCAGAAATTGCCTTGAGCTCTTGAATTGTAAAGCGGCTCAAAAGCTCCTTTGCACTCGAAATCATTTTTGGGCTCATACTCAAGTTGCGTATACCCATTCCGGCAAGCACCATAATACTGTCTGCACGTCCTGCCATTTCTCCGCATACCGAAACAGGAATACCTGCTGTCTGGGCAGAGGTCAATGTTGCCTGAATAAGACGCAGAACAGCAAGATTAAATTCATCATACAGGTCCGAAACATGCTGGTTTTCGCGGTCTACACCAAGCGTATACTGTGTAAGGTCGTTTGTACCAAGGCTGAAAAAATCACTCTGTCTTGCAAGGCAGTCGCTGGTAATTGCGGCCGAAGCAGTTTCGACCATTATTCCTACCGGTGTATCCGGATTAAAATCAATTTTTTCTGCAGTAAGCTCATCCTTTACCTGTTTGATAAGCTCTTTTGCCTGCTTTACCTGTTCTACGCACGAAATAAGCGGAAGCATAATCTGAAGGTTGCCGTAAACGCTGGCACGATAAAGGGCACGCAGCTGGGTTTTAAAAACATTAGGGCATTCAAGACTAAGGCGGATTGCACGCAGGCCCATAAGAGGATTTTTTTCTTCAAAGACCGGCATATCTACCGAGTTAATGAGCTTGTCTCCACCGGCATCGAGCGTACGGATTGTAACCGGCTTGTCTCCCATAACTTCCAGAACCTGCTTGTAGGCTTCGAACTGGGTCTGCTCGCTAAAGGATCGGGCTGCCGCATTCAGCGAAGCACCGTTCTGGCTCATGTATAAAAATTCTGTACGGAAAAGTCCTATGCCGTCTGCACCTTCTGCACGCGCAATTTCTGCTTCTTCCGGGGTACCGATGTTTGCATAAAGCTTGAACTGGGTACCATCCTGAGTAACAGCGGGCTTGTCCAAAAACTTTTTGAGCTCCAGCTTGTGGGCAAACTCTGCACGGATTTTTTCCTTATATTCATCAATTGTTGTACGGTCAGGGCTTATTAAAACTTCTGCACTGGTACCGTCAATAATTACTGTTTCGCCGTTGTGAACCTTTTTGTTAATATCTTCAAGGCCTGTGATTGTAGGAATGCCGTAGTTGCGGGCAAGAATTACAACGTGTGATGAAACGCCGCCTTCGCTCAGGGCAAGACCCGCAATCTTTCGCTTGGAAAGGATGATTGTGTCCGAAGAGCTGAGCGCATTGGCAAAAATAACTGCTCCGTCGGGTACATTGTTTATATCAAACGGGTGAATATCAAGCATTTCGTCCAGTACGCGGCCAAAAACATCGGTAATATCCTGTGCACGTTCAGAAAGATAGTCGTTTCCTGATTGTCGGAGCCTCTGGGCGTATTCTTCTGCCTTAAAGTTGAGGGAGTATTCTATATTAAAGAGTTCTTTTTCGTAAAATTCGCGGGTTTCCTTTAAGAAAACAGGGTCTTCCAGCATAAGGATATAGGTTTCAAAAACTTCACGCTGGATTTTATCCTTGGCATCGGTCTTGGAAAGGGATTCAAGATAATTTGTAAGCTCAAAAATTACTGACTGGCTTGCATTTTCAAAACGGTTCCAGCCGTCGTTCAGCTGGTCAATCTTTATGTGATGCTGAGAAATTGCTCTTTTTACGGGATCTGGAATTACAAATGCTGTACCAATTCCAATTCCGTCTGCGGCAGGAATGCCTAAAAATACTTCCATAGAACAATTATATCATAAAATGCGTTAAAATGAAAATGCCAGATTAATTCCTGCAGGTGTAAAGGACAATTCTGTGCTGCCGTGGCGGTTTACTTCAAATTTGCTGTAAAAATCCTTTGTGTGCATGTATGGAACTGCAATACCGCAGATGGTACCTATGAGAGCTCCCGCAAAAACATCGGAGAAAAAGTGGTTTCCGCTGGCCATGCGCAAAGCCCCTGTGAGTGTTGCTATTCCAAATGAAGCGCCTGCAACTGCATATTTCCATTTTGAGTCCGGGAAGCACTGGCAAAAGACCATTGTGGTAAAGGCGGCTCCCGAAAAAGCCAGGGTTGTGTGTCCCGACGGGAATGAACAGTTCCAGTCTCCGTCATCCACTTTTTTCTGAGGATAATTGTCAAAGTACATGTATGGGCGGGCCCTGTAAACTGTAAGCTTGATCCATTCCTTTATTCCGTTGGCAAAAAGCAGGGTTTCGGCATACATTACGCCTATTGTAAGCCATTCGTTTGAAGGCAGAATGCCAAAAAGGGCCGGTGTCATAAGCGCAAGGCCGCAGGTTACTGTACCGGTTATATGAAGTCCCTTGCTGTATGGGCGTGCAAAAAGCATATCCAGGTCGGGAATGTCTTTTTTGTCATATTCTGCAGGGTCGTAATTGTTCTTTTTGATTTTGACTATTTTATCAAAAACAATGGCTGAGCCCGAAAGCGCAGTGCCAAGCCCAAGCTGAATGCCTTCATTTACGGGGTTGAGTGCAAAAGGCTGCGCATAATTAAACGAAAGTGAATGAAGAGGACTTGTGCCCAACAAAAGGCACAATACAATCAGGTGTCGGCTAAGCTTTTTCTTAAGTTTATTCATTTGCGGCTTCCTTGGATGCTGTAGAAGGTGTAAGGCTCTGGTACAAGGTTATGAGTGCAAGTGAAACAAGAACTCCTCCCACAATATCTGTAAACCAGTGAACTCCGCTCAAGAGTCTGCCTACAATTGTCAGTGCCATGACTGCAAGGCAGAAGGTTCTTATTGTGGTGAGTATAACTGTACCTTTGGTTGTTTCGTTTTTAATAAAAAAGCCTGAAGCGCGGTAAGCTGTTCCAAAAATTGTAAGGATGAGCATTGTGTGTGTGGAAGGGTAGGATGGTTCAAGTCCTTCGTCCAGAATAACTGGCCTGTAGTTTATGGCAAGCTTTTCAAACAGTACGTAAAGAATAATTACGATGATGTAAACAAGTCCAAGCCACAGGAGTCTTGAGTCCACCTTGCGCAGGCTTTTTCCCTTAATAAGCTGAACTAAACCAAGCAGGGCAAAGGCAGCGGCAGCAAGCAGGGCAAGTACACCAAACATCTGTGTAAGCTCGTAGCCGTAGGAGTTTGTGCCAAGCAGCTGGTGAACCCAGATATTAACACCGGCAAATCCTACAAGGGAATTTTCCGGGCCGACCGGGAGTACATCTACAAATTTTACCAGAACTGTAAAAACAACAAAAAGAATACCGAATAAAACAGGTTTTATAAATCGCTTCATAGTATGTTTTTATTGTACAAACTTGAAGTTATTTCGTCTATGCTCAGGTTGGTTTTACGGGCAATGGCGGCAAGGTCCTCGTACTCGGGTTTGGCTTTTTTTACACCAAAGCCTTCTGCTCTTTTTATGCGGATTGGACCAAATTCTGTATCTACAGTCTCAATTGTTCTGTCCAGTCCGTAGCGGTTGCTTACGTTTTCCCTTACGCCAAGTGTTGTTGTGTATTTGAATATAGCCTGAAGAATCTTCTGCTTGTCTTGCTCGCGGCACATTACGCACAAAAGGTTTCCGGGGCGTGATTTTTTCATTGTTACAGGAATTGTGTAAACTTCGAGTGCGCCTGCTTCAAAAAGCTTTTCCATGGCAAAGGCAATGCGTTCGGCGCTTATATCGTCCAGGTTGCAGGTGTATTCAAGAATCTGTTCGGGTTTTTCTTCTGCGTCTCCAAGCATGGCGCGTACACAGTTGGCGGCTTCAAAATCTTTTTTACCCATGCCGTAGCCTATGTTTTCCAGGGTCATAGAAGGCATGGAGCCAAAGCCTTGTACAAAATATTTGAGCAGGGCGGCGCCTGTAGGGGTACAGAGTTCTCCTTCGATGTGGCCGCTTTGTATTGGAATGTCTTTGAGGATGAGTGCTGTGGCCGGAGCCGGTACCGGTAAGATTCCGTGTGCGCAGTGAACATGGCCAAAGCCTACATTTACAGGGGAAGCACAGATTTTCTGCGGTGCAATTTTTTTGAAAAGAAGGCAGGCGGCGGTAATGTCGGCAACTGCGTCCATTGTTCCAACCTCGTGGAAATGAATGTCGGTAACAGGTACGCCGTGTACGCTGCTTTCTGCCTGTGCAATTATATTGTAAACCTTGATGACGCTTTGTTTTACATCATCAGGAATTTTTAATGAATTGATTATCTGTTCAATTTCTGCCATTGAGGAATGGTGGTGGTGATGATGGTGTTCGTGGTCGTCGTGATGATGATGGTGATGGTGATGATCGTGGTGATCGTGATCTTCGTGGGGCCCTTCGAGAGCCTCAGGGACCCCATGGTGTTCATAAACTGAGCCTTCCTCTTGGCCGTCGATTGTGACTTTAAAGTGGGTGCCGGTTATGCCGCATTTTACAGAAGGCTCTGCGGTAATGCTTACACCGGGAATGCCCGCTTCGTTTATTTCCTGCAAAAAAGCTTTTTTTTCTTCTTCGTTTAAAAGTTCATAAAGTGCAGAGCCAAGCATGTCGCCTGCCGCACCCATAGGAAGATCTAAATATAAAGTTTTCATTTTTTCTCCGGTTTTGCCCGCATATGATTAATTCTGCTGGCAAGAAAACCAGCCCCAAATCCGTTATCAATATTTACTACGCTTACACCGCTTGCACAGGAATTAAGCATGGAAAGTAAAGCAGAAAGGCCTTCAAAAGCCGATCCGTATCCCACGCTGGTTGGCACTGCAATAACGGGACAGTCTGCAAGTCCTCCAATCACACTGGCAAGTGCTCCTTCCATACCGGCAATTGCAATAATAACCGAAGCGTTCATAACCTGGTCCATGTGCGAAAGCAGCCGGTGGAGTCCTGCAACCCCTACATCATAAAGGCGTTCAACCTTGTTGCCCAGTGCTTCTGCCGTAAGAGCAGCTTCCTCTGCAACAGGAATATCACTCGTTCCTCCGGTTGCAACAACAATTGTACCAAGACCGTCCGGAGCAGGAAGCTTGCCTGCAATTCCAATGTGTGCGCCCTTGTGGTAATCAATCTGTATTTCTTTTTGAACAGCGGCGGCCTTTTGTTCATCCATTCTTGTAATAAGGATGGTGTCCTGACCGGCCTGCTGTAAAGTACGAACAATCTGAATAATCTGATCAGGGGTTTTTCCCGCTCCGTATATAACCTCGGCGGCCCCCTGTCTTGTTTTTCTGTGTAAATCTACTTTTGCAAATCCAAGATCTTCAAAAGGCTGCTGCTTGAGCTTAAGAAGTGCATCTTCTGCAGATACCTTTCCGTCTCTCACAGCCTCCAGAAGTGTCAAAATATCGTAGTTCATCACTTATTTCCACAGCTTAGTTTTTGTGGAGTGCTCCCTTTACTACGCCTTTTGGATCTTTAATTAAAACAATTACGAGCCAGATGATAAGTCCAAGTGCTACAACTGAAAGTCCAAGATAAAGATCATTGAGCATATCCAGTGGTGCAGGAACAAAAGAATCTGCTCCTTCTTCGGCATAGGCAAAAACTGCGTCTATGAACCACATCAAAGAAGCGCCCCAGTACATAAGGCAGAGGGTTCCAGCCTTAAGCTTGCGTGCTTCTTCGTTTTTATACCAGATATATGTACAGATAATTGCGGCAAAAACAGTTGTAAGAAGTGTCATGCTAGACCTCCTGCAACGGCATTTGCGGCATCGGGCTTTTTATCACCGCGTTTTTCAATCAGAGTGGTTACCCCGACCATTATTCCCCAGACGGCGGTAACAAGCAGTGCCATACTTACACCGGCTGTAGCCATTTCGTGCAGCATTTCGGCAGCTTCTCCGTTTTCTACGGCTGTAAGGAATGGGAAGAAAGGAACAACTTCTCCGTGCCATACGTGTTCAAAAGCTAAAAGTGCTGATCCACCCCAGAGCATTTTATTGAGCCAGCCGATTTTTGTAGAAAAAAGTACCTTTGGATGCTCTCCGTCTTTGATTTCTTTATTTTTGATGATTTTTCCTGCAATAGTTGTAATGATTGCTTCTGCTGCAGGAACTGTAAAACATGCCATTTATTGCCTCCTGTTTTAATTATGTTATCATTATACACCCTGCAAACCCAAAAAAATATAAAAATTTGTTACATTTATTGTAAATTTATGCTGAACTAAAAAAAAATCCCCGCTCTGTTAAAAAGTATGGTATAATATAAAAATACAAAATCAAACGTTTTCAGGGAGCATATAATGGCTGATCAGGAAGTTTCAAATCTTAAAAAAACAAGTATCGGACGAAACCTTGGTATAGCACTTTTGGTTGCAGTTCTTTTCTTGTTTTCCATCCTTCTTCTTATTACTTCAAGGGTAATTAAATCACAGACAACAGAGTCCTATTACGAAATGGCTCACGAAATTGTAAACGGTCGTTCCGATGAAATTAATAAGTGGATCGAAGTTTATAAAAATGACCTTAAGGTTTATTCCGAGGCCGATATAGTAAAAACCGGAGATCCGCAGCAGGTAATTGACTGGCTGCAGCATCACCAGCAGTTCCGTAACCGTGATTACGACTACATGTTCTTCTGTGATGCAGAAGGTACTTCGTTCCGTGATACAGGTCTTGTCGGTGGACGCGGCGCTCTTGTAGAACGCGACTACTATCAGGCAATGATGGTTCAGAACAAGGATATCTTTGTTGGAAACGTTGTTCTTTCTAAAACTTCGGGTCAGTATGTAATGCCTATTGCCCGTGCCGCAAAAGATGCAAACGGAAAGACCTTTGGTTTCTTTGTCGGTATGCTTGGTATTAATCAGATTAAGGCAGAGGTTGAACAGTTCCAGATTGGTGAAACAGGTTACTTCCTTCTTACAGATAAAAACGGCCAGATTGTAGCACACCGTAATCCTGATTATGTGCTCAAGCCTATTGATGCAATTCCTGAGCTTGCAGAACTTGTTTACGGTAAGAAAAAGCAGTCTTATGTAGAAATGGAGCTGGACGGCAAGGAATGTGTTTCCTTTGTTTCTCCGGTAGCAGATACAGGTTATTCAATTGCCTATGTTGTTTCGCTTGGCGAAGTTCACACTGCAACAACACGTACACAAAAGGTAATCATTATTGTCGGAATTGCAGTTGCCCTTATTCTTTCTATTTTCTTCATTCTTTCTATCAACAGGGTGCTCGGCCGTCTTAAGAAAATCAATGTGCTTATCCGTGACCTTTCTTCGGGTGATGCAGACCTTACAGTGCGCCTTGATGTACGCAGTGCAGATGAAATTGGTGAGCTTGTAATTGGTGTTAATATGTTCCTTGAAAAGTTCCACCAGATTATGACCAACATCAAGCAGTCAGAGGTTGAACTGAACGATGCCGGTGGAGTTCTTGCAAACGAAATTGAAAATACTACCTCTACCATTTCGCAGATGGCAGGCAATATCAACCTTGTAAACAATCAGGTAGAAAATCAGGCAACTGTTGTAGGCAACTCTACAAATGCCATTTCTGCAATTTCACAGAATATTGAATATCTTGATTCCATGATTCAGGGTCAGGCTTCTTCTGTAGTAGAAGCTTCTGCCGCCGTAGAAGAAATGATCGGTAACATCAACTCGGTAGATAAATCGGTTATCAAGATGGTAGAAGAATTTACCGTGCTTGAGCTTGATACAAAGAATGGAATTGATAAGAACAGCTCTGTAAACGAACTTATCCAGAAGATTTCTGAACAGTCTGTTTCCATGATGGATGCCAACACTACAATTCAGAGTATTGCCGAACAGACCAACCTTCTTGCCATGAACGCTGCAATCGAAGCTGCACATGCCGGAGAAGCAGGAAAGGGATTCTCTGTAGTTGCTGACGAAATCCGTAAGCTTGCCGAAACCTCTGCAGAACAGTCAAACAAGATTGGCGAAGAGCTTTCTAAGATTCAGAAGGGTATTGAGCAGGTGGTTGAAGCTTCTTCAGAATCAGAAAAATCATTCCAGTCGGTTTCTGAACGCATCAATCTTACAAGCGAACTCATTACACAGATCCGTGGTGCCATGGAAGAACAGCAGTCCGGTTCACAGCAGATTCTTGAAGCACTGCAGGCAATGAACGACAGTACAAGTAAGGTACGCGATGCCGGTAACGAAATGACAAGCGGTGGAGAAAGCATTAAGGGCGACGTTTCTGAGCTGCGCGAAAGCATGAGTAACATCAGTACTGCAGTTTCTGATATCAACGAAGGAACCCGCTACGTTAATGAAAGTACAGTAAACCTTAGAGGTATTTCAAGTAAGCTGCGCGAAGCAATCAAGAAGATTAGTGACGACGTAGACCTGTTTAAGGTTTAATATGAATAACCAAAGCCAAGAATTGTAAAGGCTTTGTCATTCCCGTCCTGTGCCATTTTAATTTCGATGGTGTGCAGGGCGGGATTTTTTTCGTCCAGAAGCATTACGACCATACAGTTGTTCCAGCCGCCTTCTTCGTGGCCTGCGTAGGCTTTCTGCAGTTTGCCGTCCACATAAACCTCTGCCGTTCCAAACTTGTCTGAGCTGGCATTTTTATAAACCATAACGAGCGTCTTACATTTGAGCGACATAGTGAATGGGGTCCCTGCCTCTCTTGCGGTCCCTGAGCTCTCCGCGGTCCCTGAGCCTGTCGAAGGGCCTCCCAAGCTTATACTCCAGTTCTCCCCAAAGCTCTTTCCTCCATGCATATAGGCCTGAACTTCTGCATCTTTTTTGGTAAAGCTGCCCGGGTTAATGGTAATGCCTTTTGCGGCAAAGTCGGTATCTGCAAAAACAGTATCAAAGTTTACAAAGGCGTTTTCGTTTTTCCAGGTTTGAGGAAGTATATAAGGGGCGTCTTCTGTGGCAGAATCAATTTGTTCTATAAGGTTCATAAGGCAAAGTGCCATGTATGTGTGTCCCGGTTTTGTCGGGTGAACGTAGTCTGAATAATAAACCTTGCCGTCTTTTTCCTGGTTTACTCCTGAGCCTGCAAGACCGTTACTCATGCTTACCTGAGGCAGCGAATAAAAATCTGCAACCGGAGAAATTTGAGCCTGCTGGTTTGTGTAGGTGGCGGCGGCATAAACAATGATTACGGCTGTGTTGTGAGCAAGTGCGTCGCGGACAATGTATTCAATTCCGCGGGTGTTTGTGCATTCAAGCCAGTCGTTTACGGCAAACTCAACAAGAAGAAGATCCGGGTAAGTGCCGGCTGCCTGCACAACATCTTTTTTAAAGCGTATTGCGCCCAGGGCAGAAGGAGTTCCACCAAGTCCTGCCGGAATGAATTTAACTTTGTCCGGGCTTGACGCATATTTTTGTGTAAAAAGCTCCTTAAACTGATAGGCATAGCCGTCATGAAAATCCTGAGGACCTGCGCCTTCGGTAACAGAACCGCCAATTGCAGCAACAATAATTTCCTGACCTGCTTTGAGCTTTGCCAGTACCTGCTTTACCAGATGGTTATTGCCCGTTGTAACAAGGCTTTTCTTAATTATCTGCTGATATTTTGAATCTGAAATGCCAAGACCGTTATCTGAAGGTTCCTGTGGTTTTGATGGTTGTGGGATTGGCACCTGAGGGCCTGCGGCTAAAAATGGATTAGACATTTTGTTCTCCTTTGGGGTACAGCCTGTAATTAAAAAGGCGGCAAATATTAAAAGCAGGATTTTTCTGTTCATAATGAGAAAGTATAATGATTTTTGGTGGAAAAAAAAAGGCCGGGGGTTTCCCGGCTCGTAATGTGCTTTCAGTAAACATAGTACTGGCACTATATTTTATCCCAGTTTTTAGCAACTGGCAGCTGTATTTATGTCTATCGTATTAGAACCTCGACCAGGTGTGTTATTTTTGTCGGAATCTGCATATTGCCTCCTCTCAAGTAATCGGTGTACGTCCTCATCTCGTTCCTGATTACAATTTTATAATACCATGAAAAAACAAGTTTGCAAGAAAAAAATTGCTGTATCTTTTTGGAAGAAGGTGTGGTATAATGGAAGTCTATTCGCTGTTAGTAAGCATTATAGTGCCAGGTGACGAGGTCGGTATTTTTAATTCTATCATCGTTAATCTGGAACGTTGAATCAGATCTGTCGGATTCTGAACCCTCATAATAAACATCAGTCAAGTTAGTGCCATAAAATGCTATTGAACCAATATTTTTAATATTTTTTGGAATATAAACGGTTGTAAGGTTTGAACAATTCATGAAAGTTCCACTTTTTATTGATGTTAAAGAAGAATTTTTTGGAATTTTTATTGATGTTAAAGAAGTGCATCCGTCAAATACATAACCAGAAGCAGAACTGCCCAAGATGGTTACAGAATCTGGTATTTTGAAATCTTTAAGATTTGCACATGAAGCAAAGGCGCTTTCTCCAATGGTATCGACATTTGCTGAATCCGGGAAATGAACATATTCAAGATTGACGCATTGTTTGAATGCATTGGATTCAATCATTATGAGTGTATCTGGGAAATATATTTCTTTGAGCCAGTTGCATTCTTTAAATGAACCACTTCCTATTACGTTTATAGAACTTTCTTCCAGGTGAAGATTTACAGGCGGCAGACCGGTAATGCTGCTCATTGCAAAACCAGACGGAATATATTCTTTTAAATAAAGATTTAGCGTCAGACCATAGTATTGAAGTTGTTCATAATATGGTAACGAATCCAGGGTTGTGTATTTTGAATAATAATACAAATCAACTACATAAACATCATCACAATAGTTGTTGCCGTCAGGTCCATAATAATAATTATTTTCGTAATGTATGTAATCGAGAGATGGAATACGTTCAAGATTTACATCAAAATCTCGGGTAAAGTCTTCAATTTCATCTTCGTTTATGAATGTCCAGTAAGTATCTGATGTAAATGTGGTTTTGCCGTTAGACGGGTCAAATATATGGATTTGAACCAGATAAGGAGTTTTGTTTTCATTACTAGAATTATTGTATCGCCAACGGGCATAAAGCGTGATGCTGTCGTACAGCATCATCCCGGAATTTGCAGGCGATGTCCAGGTTTTATCCAGATACCAGCCCAAAAACTCATTATTATCGGCAGAAATAGCCGGAAGGTCTTCTTCTGTAAGTATATAACCTGATTCTATTCTTTTTCTGGAAGGCGCGTCACCATAATCTGAATAATAAGAAAGATATATCGGGAGTTCATAGCCAAAATGCTTGTTGAGCAAATCGGCCAGACATGACGTTAACAGCAGAGGTAAAATAACTAGAGAAAATAATGCAATGTTAAAACGCCATGTCTTTGCTTTCATACCTTAATTATCGGCGTAATTAGAAGTTTTCTGCGTGAATTTCAAAGTAGCTCTGTGGGTGAGCGCAAACAGGACAAACTTCTGGAGCCTTTGTTCCAACTACGATGTGACCACAGTTGCGGCATTCCCAAACCTTAACTTCGCTCTTTTCAAATACAGCGGCAGTTTCTACGTTCTTAAGGAGTGCACGGTAGCGCTCTTCGTGATGCTTTTCAATTGCACCAACAGCACGGAATTTTGCAGCCAGACCAGGGAAGCCTTCTGCTTCTGCAGTTTTTGCAAAGCCTTCGTACATGTCTGTCCATTCGTGGTTTTCACCGTCAGCAGCAGCTTTAAGGTTAGCGGCTGTATCACCAATTCCTTCCAGTTCCTTGAACCACATTTTGGCATGTTCTTTTTCGTTGTTGGCAGTTGCTTCAAAAATTGCTGCAATCTGTTCAAAGCCTTCTTTCTTAGCCTTTGATGCAAAGTATGTGTATTTATTTCTTGCCTGACTTTCTCCAGCAAAAGCTTCCATTAAGTTTTTTTCTGTCTGTGTTCCTGCGTATTTGTTCATTTTTTCCTCCTGTGAACTTTTTACGTTTGTATTATTTGATGTGGCTGGCACGGTTTGTTCCTGTGCGCCGGCCTGTTCATAAATAGGTTCAAAATCCTCTGCCGGATGTCCGCATAACGGGCATGTAAAGTCAGACGGAAGCTCCGGACTATTGTGTACATATCCACAGATCTTACAACGCCAGCCGACAATTTTACCACTGGTTGGAGCGGCAGGCTTTGGCTTGATAAAGCTCTGGTAGTAAGCATAAGTTATAGGTTCTTCCCGACTTGTAATTTTAGCGTCTGTTACTTCTGCAGTAAACAGAGTGTGTGTTCCCAGATCCTGGGCGGCAATAACTTTTGCACTCAGCAGTGCACAAATCTGACTGTCCGGATAAGGGCAGCCTG
The DNA here is from genome assembly GCA_017550685.1 of Treponema sp. Lineage (GTDB taxonomy): Bacteria > Spirochaetota > Spirochaetia > Treponematales > Treponemataceae > Treponema_D. Next base: position 21,649 of record JAFZOJ010000075.1, read on the forward strand.
CCGCATCCTTGGAATATTCAAAGCCTGCAAATTTGTCTACGTTCTTGCCGCTCTGGTAGCCAAACCTTTTGATTGTTTCAAAGGTTGTTTTTTTATCCAGCACAGAAAGTGTAAACACTCCGGAATCTTTAATCATCTGGCAGGTAAGGTTAGTATTGATTACCGAAATTGCAATGCGCACCGGGTCATTGGCAACCTGCATACAGGTGTTTGTTACACAGGCATTTATTTTGCCGTTGCTCTGGCTGCCGAGAATAAAGACTCCGTACTGTAAAGTGAATAATGCTTTGTTATCCATGTTTGTTCTTGTTGTGGTCCCTGAGGTTCTCGAAGGGCCACTAGATTACCTTCCCCAAGTCAAAATCAGATCGTAATTATCATCCCTAACTTCAAAATACTGATTGTATTCACCACAGGTTGGGCAGTATTCCGGTGCGCTTGGACCTGTTACAATGTGACCGCACTTAAGACATTCCCAAATCTTTACAGTTGAATTAGCAAGCTGCTTTTTAGATTCTTCATCCTTGAGCAGTGAACGGAAGCGGTCTTCGTGGCGCTTTTCAATTTCTGCAACTGCACGGAATTTAGCTGCAAGGTCTGCAAAGCCTTCTTCTTCGGCTTCTTTTGCAAATTGAACGTACATGTCTGTCCATTCATAGTTTTCGCCGTCGGCAGCTGCTGAAAGATTTTCGTTTGTAGACTTTAAGCCGTCAAGCTCTTTGAGCCACATCTTTGCATGGTTTTCTTCGTTGTTTGCAGTTTTTGTAAAGATTTCGGCAATTTTATCGTTGCCTTCGTCCTTTGCAATCTGCGAAAAGTAAGTATATTTGTTACGTGCCTGACTTTCGCCTACAAAAGCCGCAAGCAGGTTTTTTTCTGTTTTTGTTCCGGTATATTTACTCATTTTTGTTCTCCTTAGATTCCCGTGTCAAGCACGGGAATGACACAGGACGTTTTGTCATTGTCGGGCTTGACCCGACAATCTCATTACTTAGATGCCCACAAGCTGTGCAGGTTACAATAAGCGTATGCAGCCACTACTTCATCACCATCAACAATTGCAAACTTTGCAGCTGGTGCGTCGCCCGGCTTAAGGCATTTACGCTGGTTTCCCTGCTTTGTGCTCAGGGCAATCCATTCAATATAGTGCTCCGGTGCCATAGGGTGGTCAACAGAGCCAACTTTTACTTCTACAGTATTTCCATTTACAGTAATAACAGGAACGTGCTTTTCAACAGCAGCATCTGTAGTTCCCGGAATAATCTGTTCCATTTCTTCGCCACAACAAATTGTCGGGACGCCTGTATCTTTAACAATGGCAATAATCTTGCCACAGACTTTACATCGATAAAATTTTAATTCCATAAGAATCTCCTGTCATTGTCGCGGTCCCTGAGCCTGTCGAAGGGAGACCCGACAATCTATATAATAGTTCTACCATTATACACCATAAAATAGTTATTGTGTACAAAAAATGATGTGTACGATTTTATTGTAAATTTGAAATAGTTGATATATATAAAAGTTTACTAAGCTATGTAATTAAAACTTGACATACAGAAGATTGAGCATTATATTAAGTTTTATGGAAAATATATTAAAATCATTACGTGAACAACAGGGTTTTTCACAAGAAGAATTGGCAAAGAAACTAGGTATCTCTCGGCAGTCTTATATTAAATATGAAACTGGTACAGTTGAAATGCCTTTGGATGTTGTTCGAAACGTATCACAAATATTTGAGGTTGATTACTCTTGTATTATCGATAATCGGCTTCCGAAAGAACCTTCGTATGATATTCAAAAATCAAATAATAATGAAGAAAAACCGGATATTCGTATAAGTATTCCTGAAAATAATATAGATAAGTTCAAGCAGGTTTTTCTTTATATTCTTGAAAAGGTTGGCGCAAAGCCTAATGTTGGTCAGACAGTTCTCTATAAACTCTTGTATTTTATAGATTTTGATTATTATGAACTTTATGAAAAACAATTGATGGGTCTTTCGTATATTAAAAACAATTTTGGTCCAACTCCTGTTGATTTTGCAAAGTTAAGTCGTGATATGCAAAACGAGGGCCTTATCACAGAGATTAAAACAGAGTTTTTTAAACATGAGATGACAAAGTATCTTCCTCTGAAACTGCCAAATCTTGAACTGCTTTCTGCTCAAGAACTTGAATTTATAGATTCAGAATTAGAAAAACACTCAAATAAAACCGCGAAAGAATTATCAGATTTTTCTCATAAGGATATCCCTTGGATTGGTGCAAAAGATCGTGAAGTTCTTGATTATGAAGCAGTTTTTTATAGGACCCCAGAAACTTCTGTAAGGCAATACAGTGTAGAAGATGATTAATTACAAAACGCTGCCCGAATTTGACAAGGATTTTAAAGCTCTCTTAAAACGATACCGTACTCTAGAAAGTGATTTTGAAACTTTTAAGAAATACACAATCGAAACTTTTTATGAACAAAAAACTCCAACCACAGCTTTTGTCCCTGTAGAAGGTTTTTGTGGAGAAAAATATGTTTCAAACAAAGTCCGAAAATTTGCATGTAAATCTTTGCCAGGGCGGGGTAGTCAATCAGGAATAAGAATCATTTTTGTCTGGCAGGAATCTTTACGGCTTGTCACCTTTGTAGAAATGTATTTTAAAGGTGACAAACCAGAGGAAGATAGGATAAGGCTGAGAGAATTTGTGAAGTTATTATAAATTATAAAGAGAGCGCAGTGCGGCAATCTCTTTATAATTTAATAAAGTTCTCCAGAGTTTCTTTAGGCGCAAATCCCGTAAATGTGTTCGCAACCTTTCCGTCTTTCATGAGGACTAGGGTTGGAATGCTCATGATTCCAAACTGTTCGGCAAGTTCTTCTTCGTCGTCGACGTTTACTTTGCCTACTTTGATTTCGTCGTGTTCTTCGGCAATTTCGGATACTACGGGGCCAAGCATTTTACATGGTCCGCACCAGGGAGCCCAAAAATCAAGCAGAACAGGTTTTTCGCTTTTGATAACTTCGGTTTCGTAATTTTGTGAAGTTATTGTGATTTCTTTCATATGTGACCTCCACTAGAATTAATATTCATCTATAAATATAATAATAAAAGGACACGGAGTAAACAAAATAATGCCGCACATTCAGATAAACGAAAAAATCTCGCTTTTCTATGAAGAATATGGACAGGAAAATACCGACCCGCAGAAAATCATAATTTCGGCACAGGTTGGGTTTTATCCTAAGGGAATGCAGCAGCATCTTGCAACCCTTGGCTATCATGTTTACTGCGTTACTCTGCGGGGCTTTCATCCTTCAACACTTGTAGAAGAAGATTACGGTGAACACTGGTACGACGTTTTTGCCGATGATGTTGCGGCTTTTGCAGATAAATTGAAAATCAATAAATTTATTTATATGGGTGCTTCTCACGGCGCTGGTGTGGGCTGGCACTTGATGCTGCGTCACCAGGACAAGGTGAGTGTTTTTGTTGCCGTTGTTGGTGGTCCGCACAGTCTTGCTCAAGGTACAATGTCTTACCGCCAGATGCTTGCCCAGGGAATCATCAAAGAAATTCCGCCGTTTAATCCGCCTGTTGATAATGATCCTGCACGACAGGCCCGCAGAGACCGACGCAGTGCGCATATTGCAGCTCAGCCGCCGGCTCCCGAGCTGGAACGCAAGGTAGATTATGGGCGCCCGCTTATGGCACTTGGCAGCGAAGAAAAGCTTTGCGAGGAGCTTAAAAAAATCACACTTCCTGTTCTTATGATCGGTGGGGTAGAAGACCCCATCAGTACTCCGGAGCTTATGATCCGCACAGCAAAATGTCTTCCTCATTGCAAGCTTGTAATTTATTCAAATTGTGGTCATGATATAGATACAGACCTTATAGAAGAAACCTGTGATGTTGCTTCGCGATTTATAGAAAATGCAATCAAAACAAATAAATGGTATTTACCGGTACAAGAGCAGGAGAGAGAGTGAGAAAGTTTATATTTTTACTTACAGTTTGTGTTTCCCTTTTTGCGGGTTGTTCCAGCAAGGATCTGTTTGACTGTGAAGAAATCAGAAATCCGTCCTATTCCGAAGAAATTGAAAAAATTGAAGCTTACCTTGACGGAAAAAACTTTGGCGGGGCAGTGCTCATTTCCAAAAACAAAGACATTGTTCTGGCAAAAGGCTACGGTCCCTGCGACAAAAAAAATCCTGAGGCCGGCCAGATTCAGATAAACACAACCTTTGAAATTGGTTCCATTTCCAAGCAGATGACTGCCGCCGCAATAATGCAGCTGGTTCAGAAAAAAAAGCTCAAGCTTACAGATAAAATTTCGCGCTGGTTTCCGGATTTTCAGTATGGCAACGACATCACAGTAGAAATGCTTTTGAACATGCATTCAGGACTTACTGACTGCCTTAACGCCCCGTTCGAATTTTTTCCGCGCAAAATTGCCAACCAGATAGAAAATGCAACTGTGCGCAACGAGCCTGTGGAAGAAGGAATCATCTTAAAATACCTGAACGAAGCCCCGCTTTTTATAGAGCCCGGCACCGAATATTTTTACTGTAACACCAACTACTATCTTCTTGCAAAAATTGTAGAGCAGGTGAGTGGCTTAAGCTTCCGCGAATACATGCAGAAAAATATTTTTGTTCCGTGCCACATGGACAACACCAACATGGAGTTTCAGAAAACCGACACCCGCGGCTACGACTGGAAAAACCGCTACTACAGTATCCCCGACGAATTTTCTACCGGCTACGGCGACATTAATTCCAGCGTTGTAGATCTGTATAAATGGACACAGGCCTTTGTAAACGGCAAGGTGGTGCGCAAAAAGACCTTCAAAAAGATGATAAATACAGATTCTTACGGCTATGGTGTAAATGTCCAGAACGGAGAAATTTTCCACGGCGGCGCAACCAATGTCTTTAATTCGTTTGCAACCTATCATCCCAAGACAAAAACTACAATCATCATTTTGATGAACGTTCCTCAAAACGAAAAATATGCCGCAACCTTTGCCCGCGAAGTTTACAAGCTTATGCAGCTGGAGGAAAAATAAGTGGAAGCCATAATCCTTTTTGTAGCCTGTCTTTTTTCTTTTGCAGCCGGCCTCATTTCCTTTCTGTTTTTCTTTAAATACAAAAAGCAGTTTTTCTTTCATATCTTTTTGATTATGGCGTCGTTCTTTTTAATCTGCACCAATTCTTTTTACGCTCTGCTCAACGGTGCAATAGGCGGACGTATTTTTATCTGCATTTTTGGCGGAGTACTTTCGCTGCTTTTTTCTTACGGGCTTACCGGCTTTATTATGGATATTATTCACACAAGCTCAGAGGCAGTAATCAGAAAAGTTTTATCGCTGTATTCCATTGCGGTTCTGGTTTTTGCAATTGTTCTTGTTTTTGTGCCTGCAGTTAAACATCCGTCTGTACTCCTGAACATTTTTGGAATCTGGATTCCGGCTTTTTTTGCTGTCCTCATAGGCATTATATTTTTTAAGCGCATAGATAAGGGTTCGTTCCGCAAAGAAAAATGGATTATCACTGTGCTGGCAGTTTTGAATCTGGCTCTTGCATTTGTAATAAAAGCAGTACCTTTTGTTTTTATCATCTCGGTTTCTGTTTTGATTTATCACATTTTTTACCGCTATTATTTTTCTTCTCCTATGGCGCGAACTGAAAAAACTCTTACTCAGGAATTTATAAATGATTTTTCCATTACAAAACGCGAACAGGAAATTATTCTTTCGCTGCTGGAGGGTAAGTCAAACAAAGAGCTTGCCGATTCCCTTTTTGTAAGCGAAAAAACAATAGAATCTCATCTGGCAAATATCTACAGAAAGGTTGGGGTAAAGAACCGCCTGGAGCTTTTTTCCCGCCTGCAAAAATAAATCTGCCCCTGAACGACTAAGGGTTTCCCCTGAATTTTAAAATCCGCAAAAAAATGGTGCTATCCCCGATTTTTTTATGACTCCCCCTGTAATACAATTTGGGCATAAAGAGGAGTTCGTATGAAAAGAAAAATTATTTGTTTGATTGCGGTAATGCTTTTTTTGCAGGCTGCAATTTTTGCCGAGCAGGAAGATACTTCCGTTGAAATCGGCATTTCGGTTAACTGGACTTTCGGCTGCTATAAGGAGTCTACTTTTTCCAGTATTTCGCAGGGGTTTCTGGCACCAAGGTTTCAGCTGGATACCGTAATTAATTCCAAAAGCTTTATTCACAAAATTACAATGGATTATTTTTTTGCAAGGCCGCAGTCTGCCATGACCAAGACTTCGGTTGTATACAAAAATTATGATCCGGTTTCGGGCGAAACTTATTACGAAGGCTTTGAAAGCAACCTGATGTTTCACAAAATCTGCGTCCGTTATGATTTGAATTACAAAATTGCTTCTAATGAAAAAATGGATTTTGCAGTGGGCGGAAGCTTTTCTACAGATGCATATCTTCAGTTTTCGCATTATCCGTCAATTACCGGGCTTTTTTCGCTTGGACCTTCCTGCAGCTTTGATTACAGATTTGATGACAAAAATTCCCTGTCGGTTAGTGGAGGAATTCCGCTGGTAGGCTTTGGAGTTCGACCGCCTTTTGCCGGCTGCGATGCTCAGCTTATGAAATATGCAGAAGAAAATTTCATGAAGATTTTTACGCTCGGAAAGTTCTTGAGCCTTCATAATTATCAGTCCATTTTTGTTGACTGCGATTACAAGGTACAAGCTGGCAGACTTTTTACACTCGGCGTAGGACTTGGTTTTGAATATTCACGCATTGCAGTTCCAAAGGAAAAACCGCTTTATTATCTGGACGGAAGCTTTAAGACCTTTGGACGTATAACCTTTTAGCAAATAGTTAAGGAGTAGGAAAATGAAAAAATTAAGGATGATTGTTGTAATGGCTGTTCTGCAGGTTGCATTGTTTGCCCTGCCGTCATGTAAGTTTTTTTATGGAGAAAAAGAAGAGCTTAGTTATTCTGCAATGTTTGATTATTTATGGAATGATTATAATCAGACTTATGCCTTGTTTGAGGTTCGCGGTGTGGACTGGAATGAGCAGTATGAGCAATGCCGCCCTTTGATTAAGGAAGATATGACCGACCGTGAATTTCTTGCAGTTTTGAGAAAGCTGCTTTATCCGCTCAAGGATTCTCATGTTTATGTAAAGAGTAAGATCGGCTGTTTGAATTCGGGAGAAGATAATGTTGTGCCAGACAATTTTTCTTTGCAGGAAACCTGTTCGCAGTATGTACAGGATGTACGCAAGGTTGGAAACAACATCATCACTTATGGAACGCTCAAATCAGACAGTACGGTCGGTTATATTCACATTGCGGCTTTTTCCAGCGGACAGACCGGCATAAACCAGAAGCAGGATTGGGCAGAAGATATTGATATTGCTCTGGATACTTTAAAAGATACACGCTGTATGATTCTGGATGTTCGTGGAAACCGCGGCGGCCTTACAGGAAACGTTACAAGAATAAGCGGAAGATTCTGTGCCCAGGATAAGGTGTATGCAATTTCGCGCACAAAAAACGGAGCCGGTAAAGATGAGTTTGGACCGGGTGTAGACCTTGAAATAAAAAAGAACGGAGACTGGCAGTATACCAAGCCGATTATTCTTTTGACCAACGCGCAGACAATGAGTGCAGGAGAAGAATTTACCATGGCTATGTGTTCGCAGAGTCATGTTACACAGGTTGGAAATCATACCTGCGGAGTTTTTTCTCTTGCGCTTGAGCGTTGCCTTGCCAATGGCTGGAGATATTCTGTTTCTGTACAAAAGGTGTGTGCGCCGGACGGATCTATTCCCGAAGGAAAAGGCATTGTTCCTGCCGCAGAAAATCTTCTTCTTAATCCATCGTTGACCCAGGATGTTCAGATGGACCGCGCCATAACCTTGTGCAAATAAACCCGTGAATTGAATTAACAGTGATTTTTTTGGTATAATGACATAAGAGAGGTTCAACTATGTTAAACAAAAATTTATTGTTAATCAGTTTATTAGTGGTGGGAGTTGTACTAACAGGCTGTGGAAAGAAAAAATCAGCTCCTGCCCCTACGGTTTCTTTCAACATTTCAGGAGCAGATGCTCTTGGTGGTAGAGATATTAATCCAGCCAGATACGCTTCCGGAGCTCGTGCTGCTGCAGACAATTCAAATGGTTCTGCACTGGTAAAGATTATGCAGGACGGAACACTGGAATCTGCGCTTTCTGCTAATGTATCTGAAATTGACGGTTTGCCTGCAGATTATGCACAAAGAATGACACATTATGCAAAGCTGACAGATATTTTCCTTCCGCCAAAGAATTCTGGCTGTTCAGATGTTTTTTTATTGTTTGATGGAGAAACTCATTTTCCATCAGAATATCAGGACAAACCTGGTAATGTAGGTTACTGGAGTTTAAGTCAGCTGCTTTGTATTCATAGTGATAACACCTGGACAGATATTATGTATGATGATCCGATGGGCCTGGAAGTTTATCCGATGGACACTAAAAAGAATATTCAGATTGCAGATGATGGTTCACTCTTTCTTTTATTCCGTGATGGAGGTGGTTGGGAATATTACATAAGAAAATATAATCCTGCAACAAAGACTGTAAGTGAACTTTGCAGATTTGGACGTTCTGCTCCTTTGGATGAAGAGATAGTAGGATGGACAGACGATGATTGGCAGTCGAATCATATTAATATTGATAGATTGGAAATAAGTAAAGATGGTAAATGGGCTTATATTCAGATCCGTAAAGATAAGAAGAATTATATTCATGTAGTTTCAGTTGATGATCCAACAAACTGTACAGATATAGTCTTAGATGAAAATAACACTGAATATGGATTAGCATATCCTTGTTGGGATTTTGATAAAGAAGCAAACCAATTATATTATGTGAAGATAGAAAGATATGCTAATAATGAAAGTGGTCATGCAGCTGGTACAATAGATAAACGTATCGTATACAAAGCAGATTATAATGGTAAAAACCCCGAAAAATTTAAGGAGTTGAGCGATTCATATTTTGATGCTTTGATGGTTGTAGCAAAAGATAAAGTATGGATGTTATATTATGATTTAGACACTACAGAATATCCAAAATATACTCAGACTATTCGGTTCTTGGATGTAACTGGACAAAACGAAAAACTTGTAGCAAGCGTACCTTTGACAGAATCAGATAGAGCATATTGTTGTGGATTCAATGGAGATGGCTATACTATAAAAGATGGTTATGTTTATATGTGTTATGGAAACGTGATTATTATCATGAAGATGATAGCACGGGGTATGATAAGAATGAACTTTTCAGAGTTTCAGTTTCTAACGGTTCTGTCATAAAGTACACAGATAAGCTTTCAGAAAAGAATAATATTATGATTACTGGCTGGAATGTAGGCGACTCTAAGCTTTATATTGCCGGCAGGAGTAATGGTAAGGCTGCCAACTATGAAATTAATCTTAATGGCACCGGTACTCCTAAAAAAGTTGCAGAAGGTCAGGTATTCACCTGTATCGGAAGCTTGAAATAATTATTCACCGCGCCCCAGGAGAAAGGCTTTTTTGTTCATTTCAAGAAACTGGGGCTTAACCAGCTTTTCAATTGCGGCAAGCCAGGCCTCTGCAGGAAAATCCATGTAGCGGCTCAGGCGGCCCATCAAAACGATGTTTACTGCCTTGCTTGTACCGGCCTGTTCGGCAAGAGTAAGGCAGTCTACAGCATCAACCTTAAGACCTGCCTTTGTCATTGTTCCTTCAAGATCTGCAGGATATTCTGCGGCACCTGTAATAACAGGCATAGGATCAATCTTCTGAGTATTAACAACAATCTGTCCGTCTGATTTAAGATATTCTGTGTAGCGGGCAGCCTCCAGCAGTTCAAAAGAAACAATAAAATCTGCTTCGCCCTTGTCTACGATAGGGGAGTAAACCTTGTCGCCGTAGCGTACGTATGTTACAACAGAACCACCGCGCTGGCTCATTCCGTGAACTTCGCTGACCTTTACGTCGTAGCCTGCATCAAGCAGAACCTGTCCCAAAGTTTTAGAAGCAAGCAAAGCTCCCTGTCCGCCAACTCCAACTATCATTATATTTTTAACCATATCTTTGCCCCTTTGAGATCCTGAAACGAGTTCAGGATGACTTAGTTTTTATGTCATGCTGAACTTGTTTCAGCATCTATTTTTGTAAAATAAACAAATATTCCTTTACATGAATATCCCTGTTCTGCAGATTTCGGCTGCCACGGAAAGTGTTGTATGCAATTTCCACAGTCTTGAGTTTACCATATTTTTTTAACATTTGCGACATCTCGTCAAAGTTTATAAAGCCTTCCGAGTTGTACGAAACGATAATATATTTTGAATCCAGGGCGGCAACAATTGCTTCCATGGAGTTCATTACACGGGCACGCTTATTAAAGTCGCTGCGGTTCCAGTCCTGAGTTATTCCGCTTACACGGCTTATTTCTACATCCAGACGGTTTTTAAGGATAAGGTTGAGCATAAAATAATTTGAACCATATGGATGCTGATTGTACGGAGGGTCCAGGTAGGCAATATCCAGGCCTTTGAGCGAGCCGCTTTGTGCAAGCTTTACGGCATCCTCCTGAAAAAGCTTTACATCACAATTAAAGCTGCTCAAAACCGGGGTTGGCAATTCTACACGGCCAAGGATTCTTGTCAGCGCATTTTTACCTTTGCCGCCAAAACAGCCTATGCCTGTGGTACGGTCCTTGTAAAAGCCCTTAAAAACTCCGCTTGTATTTACATGCACCGAAGCCTGTGTAAGCAGTGGGGCCAGAAAGAATTTCTTAAGTTCGGCCGGAACAATATCATCAATCAGGTTTCTGTAGGTATCAATTAAAAGTGCATTTTCGCGGGTGTAAAAAACACGCTCGCCCATTTGAATGTTTTTATCATTTTTGGGCGCATAGTTTTTTGTGATGATTCCGGAAATCTTTTTTTTGCTGCAGCTTTCTTCAATCTGAGCACGGAGGCGTTCATATTGTTCTGACGGAAAATCTGCAGTGTTTGTAAGATAACAGTCGTTCAAAACGTAGGAAAAGTTTTCAAGGTCATTAACATACAGAGTTTTGGAATACTGCTTGAGCATGCGGGCAACAATCCCCGAACCTGAAAAAAGGTCTGTGCAGTTAAGCTTTTTTTTGCAAAGCTGCAGGGCAATATCATTCACTTCTTTCTGGATATTGTCCAAGAGTCGACGCTTGTTGCCAATATAGGTAATAATCTGCGTTGTTAAAAAATCCTTGTTTTCTGTCATTCTTTATTCCAATTACTTGAAGAAGCTAACAGCGTAATACCAGATAAAACAAAGCACGCAAATCATTTTAATGCCTGTGCCTGTAAGGAATCCTATAAAGGCTCCAAAGCCGGCTTTAAAAACTCCCTCTGTCTGACCATGCTGATGAAAAAGCTCGCCGAGGATTGCACCAAAGAACGGGCCAAGAATGATTCCCAACGGACCAACAAAAAATCCAATGATGAGTCCGACGGTGGCGCCTGTTACGGCTGCCTTGCTGCCTCCAAATTTCTGGGTCATTGTAATAGGCAGAATATTGTCCATAATGGAAACAAGGACTGCAAAAATACCTGTGATTACAAGTCCTAAAATTGAAATGTTGCAGTATTCAGAAAAATAGGCTGCGAGGAGGCCTGCCCATGCAAGCGGTGCTCCCGGAAGCACAGGCACAAAGGTTCCAAAAAATCCAACTATAAGAAGAACGCCGGCTACAACGGCCAGAATAATACTCAAACTCATATTCAAATTACAAGGCTATAAAGCGCCGAATTTACACATCTGTGAACAAACGCCACAGCCAACACAAAGTGTAGTGTCAATCTTTGCCTTGCCGTCTTTCATTGCAATGGCAGGACAACCGATCTTCATACACATCTTGCAGCTCTTACATTTTGCTTCGTCAACCTTGAGCGGAGGATTATGTTTTACTTCCTTCAAAAGTGCACAAGGTCTGCGGCTTATGATAAGGCTTGGTTCTTCTACTTCGAGTTCTTCGCGCACGGCAGCTTCGCAGTCTGCAATGTTGTATGGGTCAACTACGCGAACACGGTTGATTCCCATA
>JAFZOJ010000076.1 GCA_017550685.1 Treponema sp.
ATTTGCGTCGCTTTTGATTGGAACTATTATTAAGACACTGGGACAGCAGCTGCTGCGCCTTTCTGTTAATCCGGTTTTTCAGTTTCTTGTAGATGCCGGAAACTTTGCTACAGAAGGTCATGTAGTAGGGGCTGCAATGGCAGTTGGTATTGGCTTTGCAATGGGTGTTCCTGCCCTTGTACTTTTCAGTCTTGTTGCTGTTGGTGCTGCTGCTAATGTTACAGGCGGAGCCGGTGGTCCTCTGGCAGTTTTGGTAATTGCAATTATTGCTGCCGAGCTTGGCTGCCTTGTAAGCAAAAAAACAAAGGTTGATATTATCGTTACTCCGGCTGTTACAATTTTAGTCGGTGCTCTGCTTACTGTTCTTACAGCTAAGTACATTGGTGCTGCCGCAAGCTCTGTTGGTAAGCTCATTGTCTGGGCAACAAAGCTTCATCCGTTCTGGATGGGAATTATTGTTTCGGTTGTTGTTGGTATTGCACTTACACTTCCTATCAGCTCTGCCGCAATCTGTGCAGCCTTTGGTCTTACAGGTCTTGCCGGTGGTGCTGCCGTTGCAGGCTGTTGTGCACAGATGGTTGGTTTTGCAGTTCTTTCCTTCCGCGAAAACCGCTGGGGTGGAATTCTTTCTCAGGGACTTGGAACAAGTATGCTTCAGATGCCTAACATCATTAAAAATCCTAAGGTTTGGATTGCGCCAATTGCTGCAAGTGCAATTACAGGACCTCTGGCAACCTGCCTTTTCAAAATGGAAATGAACGGTGCAGCCGTAAGTTCCGGCATGGGAACCTGCGGTCTGGTTGGTCAGATTGGTGTTGTTACCGGATGGTTTGAACCTAGCGAGGTTGCAATAGGACATGGTGCTGTCGCAATTACTCCGGGCTTTATGGACTGGCTTGGTCTTGTACTTATCTGCTTTGTACTGCCTGCAGTTTTGTGCTGGGCATTCGGACTTTTGTTCCGTAAGATAGGCTGGATTAAGGAAGGCGATTTGAGTTTGGAAGAAAAGGCGCCTGCAGTTCAAGAAACATCTGAGCAGGAATAAAGATTGCCGGGTCGAGCCCGGCAATGACATAAAAAAAGCGTGCAGTCCGGGGAGAAGAACTGCACGCTTAATTTTTTTATGCCTGCTTAAATCTATTTTTCATCTACATAGAATGTTTCGCAGATTCCAGGTTTGTCACTCCAAATGTAAACATATACAGGACCTGCTACATCAAGATCAATAGGCACATCTTTTACTGCATAGTATGATTCATCTTCTTTAACATCTTCTACCAGAACATATTCATCAGAATTATCACCGCAGCTTACATAGATATTTCCCATATCTGCATCTGCAATTACGCTCCAGAATACACGGATTTTATCTCCGGCAACTGGTTTAGCACCTTCAGGAAGAAGTGATGTTACATTAATCATCTGTACTTCCTTACCAATTTCTATTGTGCTTACTACCGAACCAATCTCAACACGATATGTCTTTTGACCTTTTGCATCTTTAGCTTTCTTTGAAGCACAACCTGTAAATGCGAGGCTCACAGCAAGAGCCATAATTAAAACTTTAATAATCTTTTTCATAGTCATAACCTCCAAAAATTGGTTTTCGTATATTAAACCACCACTTATAAAAGTGGTAACAAAAAAAAAGTATTTTTTTTTTATTTTTTTTTTGGTATAATTTTTTTAATGTCATTCCGAACTTGTTTCGGAATCTCAACAAAATTTTAATGCAGATCCCGAAACAAGCGGTGCACTGAGCCTGTCGAAGTGTTCGGGATGACACAAGAAGGTTATTTATGAAAATCGAGACAAAAGCATTACATTCAGGATATAAGCCGGAGAATGGCGGACCGGGAACTATTCCTATTGTTCAGAGTACCACTTACCGCTTTGACAGCTGTGATCACGTTGCAGCACTTTTTGACAAGCCAACAGAATACATGTATTCACGCTTTGCAAACCCTACCTGCGATGCTGTCGAAAAGAAAATTGCAGATATGGAAGGTGGCATTGGCTGTATGCTTACTTCAAGCGGACAGGCCGCAAGCCTTCTTTCTATTTTGAATCTTTGTTCTGCAGGAGACAGCTTTATTGCTTCTTCTTCAATTTATGGTGGAACAATCAACCTCTTTGGTTTTACTCTTAAAAAGCTTGGCATTGAATGTATCTGGGTAGATGTAGACGCAAGCTACGAAGAAATCTGCAAGGCAATCAAGCCTAATACAAAATGTATTTTTGGTGAAACCCTTGCAAACCCAGCTCTTACAGTTTTTGATTTTGATGTTTGGGTAAAGGCTGCTCACGATAACAATATTCCAATCATTGTAGACAACACTTTTGCAACTCCAATTCTTTGCCGTCCAATTGAATGGGGCGTAGATATTGTAGTTCATTCAACAACAAAATATATGGACGGTCATGCCGTTCAGGGCGGCGGTTGTATCGTTGACTCAGGTAATTTTGACTGGGAAAAGGCCTACAAGGCTACAGGAAAATTTGCCGACATGGTAGAACCAGACGAAAGCTATCACGGACTGCGCTATGTAGGCGACTTTGGAAAGGCTGCTTACATTGTAAAGGCACGCACCCAGCTTATGCGCGACTTTGGATGCTATCCTTCTGCACAGAGCGCCTTCTATCTGAACCTTGGTCTTGAAACTCTGCCGGTTCGTATGCCACGCTACTGCGAAAATGCACGCAAGGTTGCAGAATTCTTTAAGTCCAGCGACAAGATTGCAAAGGTAACTTATCCTGGACTCCCTGGCGACAAATATTATGAACGCGCACAAAAATATCTTCCTGACGGAACTTGTGGTGTAATTTCCATCAGCATTAAGGGTGGACGCGCCGCTGCAGTACGCTTTATGGACGCTCTCAAGCTTGCAATTGATGAAGTTCACGTTGCAGATATCCGTACCTGCGTACTTCACCCGGCAAGTGCTACACACCGTCAGCTTACAGACGAACAGCTTGTTGCAGCAGGAATTGACGGCGGAATGGTTCGTTTTAGCTGCGGTCTGGAAAACGTAGATGATATTATCGAGGATATTAAAAGAGGCCTTGCTGCCATATAAGTACTAGACAAAATAATAAAAATTTATAAAATATCTGTACTTTTTTTCCCGTTTTTGCGGAAATTGTGTTATACTATATATATAGTGCGCGATTTTCGCAATTATTTTTTTTGCTGACGCGACCAATTAAAAAATATGTTTAGGAGTTATTGTGAATAAGCACGATTTTCCCCAAATCCATTTTTATGATCAGGATTTTGTAGATATATATAATAAAACCTGGTCTTGGGTTTCATCTTTCTGGATTAATCCTGCTACTGGGGAACAGGCAAATGACGGGTTGTTTATTTATCCCGAAAACGGAAAGATGATTCTGAATCAATTTGAATCTATTTTCTCTTCTTTCTTTCTGGTATATTCCAACAGGAATTTTGATGCCTGCAATAACCTGGACTATTTTTATGCACATCAGGAAGACAATGGTGCTATCCGTAACCGCTATGATGTAAGTACAGACGAACCTGTGCTGGACAAGAAAAATCCTCAGGGTCTGGATCTGCCGCTTTTTGCCTGGGCAGAATTCAACCTGTATCATAAATCTGCAAACAAACGCAGAATCAAGGATGTTATGCCGGCCCTTATCAAATATATGGACTGGATTGACAAAAACTTTAAAAAGGATAACGGTCTTTATGCTGTTCCGGCTGTTGCCAGCGGTATGATGAATTCTCCGCGCAAGGACGCTGTTTATCCTGTTGATTTTAATGCCTGCATGGCTATTAACGCTTCTTACATGTCTGCTCTGGGCGATATCCTTAACGACAAGGATTTGAGCTTCCAGTACCGCAGAATGTATTTTTCTATTAAAACACGAATCAACTCCCTCATGTGGGATCCTAAAACTAACTTTTACTATGACCTGAACAAGGCACAGGAAAGACTTAAGACCAAGACTATTGCCGCTTACTGGACTATGCTTGCAGAAATTCCAAATGCAGACAAGGCCGAGGCACTGGTAGACCATCTGAATAATCCTAAATCATTTGGTACTGAGCATCCGTTCCCTACTCTTAGCGCTAACGATCCAAACTTTAGCGAAGACGGAAACGGCTGGTGCGGTAGTGTTTTCCCTGCCTTTAACTTTATGGTAATTAAGGGTCTGGAAAAATACGGCAAGTACGAGCTGGCACGCGAATGTGCTATTCGCCACCTGTATTATGTTCTGGATGGACTTATGCCAAACGAAAGCAGCAAGCAGGCAGGAGACCTTTGGGAGGCATATCTGCCTAACAAAGAAGGCAAGGCTATAATGAAGGGCAAGCCTGGTTTCCCACGCAAGCGCTACCTTTTGACTGCAGGTCTTTCTACAATTGCATTGATGATCGAAAACATAATCGGTCTTTCTATTAGTCTTCCACGCAAGACTGTAGACTGGATTATTCCTAACCTGGAAATTATGGGTATTGAAAAGCTTTCTCTCAAACGCAACCTCATCACAATTTTGAGCAACAAGAGCGACCGCGGCTGGGGAATCCAGATGGAAAGCGAAAAGCTTTACTACTTTACAATCAATATCCTGGATCAGAAGAAAAAGACTTTGCCAATTCCGTCTGGCAAATGCTCTATGCTTATAGACAAGCTGTAACAGGAGATTTTAATGGCGACCCCTCAATCCGTCATCGAAATCGGTTCTACAGGGGTACGCCTCCTGGTTGCCGAATTCACCGACGACAGAAAACAGAATATCCTCGACCGCTCCGATGTACCTCTTTCTATCGGTAAAGACACTATTACTACGGGACAGATTTCTCAGGAAACACAGGGACTGCTTATTCAGACTCTTCTGCGCTATAAAGAACAGCTTGCCGGCTGGGGAATTACTCCTGCCGAAACCACCTGCTTTGCAACCAGTACCTTCCGTGATGCAAAAAACAGTGACCCTGTAATGGACCGAATCCGTGTTCAGACAGGCTTTAGAATTCAGATTGTAGACGGCGTAGAAGAAAACAAGCTTATGTATCTTGCCGTAACCGAAGCCATTAAGGACCAGCCTGTAGATTTTAAAACCGAAGATACAATGATTCTGGTTGTCGGCGGAAGCACCACCGAAATGATGATGATTTCCAACGGAAAGATGGCAGGGGTTCACAGCCTGCGTCTTGGTACAGTCCGCATTGAACAGCAGATGAAGAATCTTACGACTTCTTATGATGATATCCAGAGATACATTGAAGAGTCTATTAACAATACAAAGGGTTCGCTCGAAAGTGAAATTGACCTGTCCAAGGTAAAACAGTTTATTGCGGTTGGTCAGGATTTGACTATGACGGCGCTTTTGATTGGTGAGCCTGTTTCTACATTTTTGTGGTCCATTGAACGCGATGCTTTTGATGCCTTTGTTAAGGATGTGCAGGAATATTCTGTTGATGAATGTGTTGCGCGATTTAAGATTCCTTATGCCGAGGCAGAAACGCTGCAGACCAGCCTTTTGATTTACAATCTTTTTATTCATCTGACCAAGGTTCAGACAATTATTGTGCCTGAAACAAACATTCGTAACGGCATTTTACTTAGCCAGATTTCTACAGAAAACGAAGAATTGCAGAAGGAATTTGACATGCAGATTACTGCCTCTGCAAGGAACCTCCTGCGTAAATATCACGGCGACGAAAGCCATGCAGAATGTGTGCGCATGATTGCAGCCAAGATTTATGATGCGCTTAAGAACGAGATTGCGCTGGATGAGCATGCACGAACTCTGCTGGAAACTGCCGCAATTCTTCACGATATTGGTGCGTTCATCCGTTATGACAATCATAATCTCCATTCAAGTTATATAATCCGTAACTCAGAGATTTTTGGTTTGTCGCGCAAGGATAACACAATAGTTTCTGAAATTGCAAAATATCATAAGGGTACTTCGGTTCCTCAGGACGAAGACAGTTTTTTGATGCTGCCGCGCTCTGACCGAATGACTATATTAAAGCTTACGGCTATCCTGCGCATTTCTGATGCCATGGACCGCGGACACATTCAGAAGTTTACCGACTTTTCAATCCGCTTTCAGGAAAACACAATGTATCTGCAGACCCGCAAGTCCAAGAATACGGTTTTGGAAAAGATTGCCATGAGCGAAAAATGCGGCATGTTCGAAAGCGTGTTTGGTTATAAGGTGATTTTGTTGTAAGAGATTGCCGGGTCAAGCCCGGCAATGACATAGTTTTGTCATTATCGGGCTTGACCCGATAATCTCTCTCTAGAAGGAATTATATATGGCAGAAACAACATTTTTTAATAGAGAACTCTCTTGGTTAGAATTCAACGCCCGCGTCTTGAAACAAGGCCTACGCAAGGAGCTTCCGTTACTGGAACGCCTGCAGTTTTTGTCCATTGTTTCTTCTAATTTTGATGAATTTTTCCAGGTACGCGTTGCCGCAACAAAACGAATGCTTGAATCCGCACCGGATACAACTGACGCTTCGGGGCTTACTCCAAAAATGGTTTTATCCAGCATAAGTGCACGTGCCCACCAGATTATCCGCCAGCAGCAGGAATGCCTTATGAACGACATACTGCCGGCACTTGCCAAAGAAGGTCTGGTTTATGTACCGCCAGCACAGTATACACCACAGCAGACAGAATATCTGCAAAAGCTATTCCGTTCAGAAATTTTTCCTCTGCTTACACCGCTTCGTACAGATACAGAGGCTTTTCCTCATATAAAAAATCTTGATTTGTATGCGGGCTTTCTGCTCAAACCAATTTCCGGAATCCGCAATGCGTCGGAGCTTTTTAAGGGTGACGATGACCAGCCTAGAATTGCATTTGCAGAAATTCCAGGCGGCATAAGCAAGCTTTACTGGCTTCCTACAGACAAAAAGGTTCGTCAGTTTGCAATGATAGAAGATATAATCACCATGTGCGGAACCCAGCTTTTTCCGGGCTTTGAGGTTGAAGAAACTCTTGTATTTAAAGTTGCACGCGATGCAGACTTTGCAGTTGATGAAGATGCCGGTTCAAACTTTATTCACGCAATGGAAGATGTTTTGATTCAGAGAAAGTCTTCGTTCCCGGTTCAGCTGCAGTGTAATGCAAGCTCTACAGTAATCCGAGACTTTCTTAAAGAAAAGCTTGAGCTTAGCGACGACGATATTTATCTGACAGACGGCATGGTAGATGTGGGCGGCCTTATGGAGCTGCGCGATGCCGACGAAACAGGCAAGCTCAGCTTTGATGAATGGGAGCATTTTTACCCTGCAGATTTGCCTGAGGATGAACCTTACTGGGACACACTCAAGCTGCATGATAAAATCTTACATGTACCGTATGAATCTTATGACCCTGTTGTAAAGTTTCTTTCTGATGCGGCAGACGATGATAACGTACTGGCAATTAAAATGACCTTGTACCGTACAGGACGCAATTCTCCGATTATTGATGCGCTTGAACGGGCAGCACAGAGAGGAAAGCAGGTTGTTGTACTTGTTGAACTTAAGGCCCGCTTTGATGAAGAGCGCAACATTGCCTGGGCCAACGAGCTTGAGCAGGCAGGTGTTACCGTAATTTACGGACTTGTAAATCTTAAGGTTCACGCCAAGGTTTTGATGGTAATCCGCCGCGAATCAGACACTGTCCGCCGTTACGTTCATCTGGCAACAGGAAACTACAACACAAAGACTGCAAAGCTTTATTCAGATATTTCGCTGTTTACTGCAAATCAGGAAATTGCAAATGACGTTTCTCTGTTCTTTAATCTTGTAACAGGCTACTCTACCCTGCAGAACATGAAGCATTTAGGCATGGCACCGGTAACCTTAAAGGACAGAATTCTGAGCATGATCCAGCGCGAAATTGAACGAAGCACACCGGAACAGCCGGGACTCATCATTGCCAAGATGAACAGTCTGACCCATGAAGAAGTTATTGCCGCTTTATACCGTGCAAGCCAGGCAGGCGTAAAGATTATGCTTAATATCCGCGGAATCTGTATGCTGGTGCCGGGAGTTAAGGGGCTTAGTGAAAATATAAGTGTTATTTCTATTGTAGACCGCTATCTTGAACATTCCCGCATTTTCTATTTCCAGAATGCAGGTACACCTGAGCTTTACTGTTCAAGTGCCGACTGGATGAGCCGTAACCTGGACCGCCGTATTGAGCTTATGTTCCCTATTCTTGATAAGAATGCGTTCCGTCAGGTAAAGTCCTGGCTGGACATGTACTTTGAAGACAATACAAATGCCGAAGTCTTAATGCCAAACGGAAGCTGGGAGCCTGTTCCAAAAGACAAGCGCGCCGTTCACCTGCGTGCCCAGGAAATGCTTTACAAGCACTACAAATACCAGAACGAAACCAACGAAAAAGCCCGCAAAAATACGCAGGAATTTGAGGTTAGAAGGAAGTAATCCACCTCATCGCTAAATCCGGCCACATCGCAACATCTGCAAACTTAGTTGCCATCTCTTCTGCCGAAAATGGTGGAGGAGCCGGCTGTTCTGCGTCATCTGCAAACTGGGCTTTTAGTTCATCGCAACGCTTTTCAGAAACATTTATGCCTTTGCCTTCTTTTACAGCCTTAACTGCGCGGTCTACCTGTTCCATGGTGTACGGCTCGCCAAAGTTTCCTTTGAAAAAATCCAGAGTTGCAACGCTAAGTCCATGCCAGCCGTCAGGGAAAACATAGTGCGCGAAAGGTACGCCTTTTTCCTTTAGTGCCTTGGCAAAAAGATAGCTGTTTTCTACAGGAACAAGATTGTCTGTTGCAGTCTGCCAGATAAAGCACGGCGGAGTTTTATCGGTAACATTTTTTTCGAGTGAAAAATATTCCATTTCTTCTGCCGGAGCGTTTTGTCCGATCAAAGCCCAGACAGAATAAATATGTGTAAACTCGCCAGTTGTAATTACAGGATAAGAAAGAATTACCCCGTCAGGGCGGCAGGAAATATCCTTGTATTTTGAATTGGTTTCAGTGGCGTCATCAAAGTGAACGGCTAAAGTTCCGCATACATGAGAGCCTGCAGAAAAACCGCAGATAACTAATTTGTCGGTAAGTGAATATTCAGAAGCACGACTACGGATAAATCTAACGGCGCGTGCAACATCAAACAGAGGCTGTTTTTTAAGTGGTACAGACATTGTAATATCTGTTGTGTAAGTCAAAACAAAAGCATTCATGCCGCGGTCGTAAAAGCTTTTGGCAACAATTTCGGCCTCCGGAGGAACACACATACAGTAACCGCCGCCAGGAACTACAATCATACAGTCGCGCACTCCGTCCTCG
>JAFZOJ010000077.1 GCA_017550685.1 Treponema sp.
CAAATACATATCCCAGAAAAGTTTATCACAATTTGAATCCCAGATTGGCGTGTCGGTAAAACGCTTCATAGAATCTGTAATCATTCTTTTATCAAGAACCGGATATATAAGCATTGCGCCTTTTGGAAGCGGCTGATTTCTATCGTGAAGCATAAGAATAACCGCAGCAGCAATATTTCCTCCGGCACTGTCTCCGGCTACGATAATTTTTTCTTGGTTGATATTCAGTGATTCTGCGTTTTGCAACCCCCACATATAAGTGCTGTAACAATCTTCAATCGCAACAGGATAGCGGTATTTTGGAAGCAGTCTATAATCCGGCATGACAACCTTGCATTTTAATTCCCGGGCATACCATTTTGCAATTTCATAGTGAGCTGCAGATGCCCTCATCAAAAATCCACCGCCATGAAAAAACATAATGCAGGGGAGGGGACCTTCATTTTTACGCGGTTCGATTACCAGAGTTGAAATCTCCGCTCCATCATAGCCTGGCGTAGAAAATTTTTTGACATTAACAAAATCATCTGATTTGCATTTGATAAATCCGTATGCAAAGTTCACCATTGGATACAAACGTCCAACCATTGAACCGCTGTAAATTGAGATGCTTTTTAATTCTTTATCAATTGGATATTTCATAAACGTTTCTTTACCTCAATTCAAAATCCGTGCGGATGTTCATCACTACATCAACTTGGTTCAGGATTTTGATAAGACGTTCATCCAAGTCTGAGTTGTTGTCGTGGTAATCAATTTCAGTATATTGTGTGCGAATCGGGAATGCAAGTTTTTCTTCTTCCAGGCTGAACTTGGCATGGACAGTCGCCTTGTTTCCTCGAGCATCCAGACGAATCCATTTCTGTAATTCTGGAATGTAGACGGTGTTCAGGGCATGAATGATATAACCATCGCTGTCATCATCACCGCGCGTTAGTTTTTGATAAGAGATTCCAGCGGGGATTCCATTTCCACGAAGCAAGGCCGCAAGCAGACAGGATTTTGTCCAGCAGATTCCGGTTCCGTTCTCTAAAACCTCAGCCGCATTTTTTGAGACAACTTTTGCCTTTACGTCCCATGAATGCGTTATCTTGTCGCGGACAAACTCGTATGCATTTCTGACGTAATCAATCTGTGAATCTGATTTTTCACGAAGCTCCTTGATTTTTGCTTCTATCAGCGGATGAGAATAATTTATGCTTGGGGTTTCGCTAAGATATTCTTTTAGATTTTCATTCATTTCAAAAAACTCCTTGGCCCGTTGGCAAACTTCAACCATCACTTCATCAGACGGCAAATGCTTACTGTCGATTTCTACTGTAGTTACCGGACCTGTAAAAATCTTTTTAGCTTTGCTGAAAACTTTATTTGCCGGGAAGAAAATATCATTTGGCGAAGCCATTATTAAAAGCGGTGACTTGAAGGTGGCCAGCTCTTTCTTTGTGTATTCCTTTGGAGGCTTCATTTCCATTTTGTAGGAAGACATCATCAAATCAAAAAACTCGCGCCAGATTTCATCGCCCTTCCCGCCCATAGTTTCGATTACTGCATCCAACGTTTTTTCTGATGGCTTTGAATAATATTTTATGAACGGCACAACCATCTTACCAAGCATAGGAAGAATCGGGCCATGAGCAATTCCAGACGGCACAAGCAGCAAGGCACTTTTGACTCTTTCCGGAAATCGCCATGCAAAGGAAAGAAACATCGCAGAACTATAAGAAGACACAACAAATGAGATTTTTTCTTCGTTATAATGATTCAAAACTTCATTAATCCAAAGCCCGTATTCGTCTTTCCTGCTGCTGATATTTCTGTAAGGCTCGCTCTTCCCCGGCATTCCGATTACATCCGGTGCAAGGATGCAGAAATCTTTGAGCAGAGGCAGAAACAGTTTGAGATTAAGAGTTGTAATTCCGTTTCCACCGTGAATTGTACAGATTCGAGGCTTGTCTTTATCACCGACAAGAAGACAGTGAGTTTTACCAAACGAAGTTTCAAAATAATCTTCAGAATAAGGTACTCCAAGTGCAGCCAAAGTTTTGTCGTAGAAGGCAAGCGTCTTGTTCAGACTATCCTGATTTTTGTAGACAAATTTTCTGTTTCCTTTTTTGGTACTCATAATAAAGCCCTTATTTTTTCGCCGCCGGCAATTCATCATACATCGCTCGCAGCAGATTACACATAAACTCGCGGTTATCAACTTCATCTACCAGAAGCATTTCTTTTGCGCCTTCATAAGGTAATTCTTTCTGAGCTTCTGGCATAAATGCAACGGCTGCAGAAACCGGTTTTACAAGAAAGCGGTCATCATAAATACCACCTACAATTTTTCCGCGGTAATAAATGATGTATTCCCCCATCATCGCACGGACTTTCACCTCTTCCAAATCCGAAAGCTGATCCATTATAAAATCTAAATATTCTTTACTCGATGCCATGTACGTCTCCTGTGTTAATCAATTTGGCCGCTACCTGCCGGTGTTCTACTTTATTCTCACAAATGCCTTCTGGCACCACGCAATAACTGCTTCATAAGTTTTTTCAAAATCATAATCATCAGGCAGCTCCGGTATACAAAGCATTTCACAATCCTGTTCCGACACCGCAGCCTTCAATTCACTCTTCTTCAAAATAAAATCCCCACTTTCAAGATAATGAAGATTTTGAATTATAAAGTACAACTGCTTGCAACTTGCACGAAGCTTGTCGCGGCTTTTTTCCTGGCCACCATGAATAAAGCGATGACAGATTTCGTGATAAAAGTTTCCAAGGCTGATTTTTACATAATTGATTTCATCCTGTCTTGTTGCAGGCGAAAGCAGTTTTTCAAGATTACCGAATAAATCTTTTGTCGTATATTTCAGCTGCAAAGATTCAAGCGGATTCCAGTTTGCAAGATCTTCCTTACCGCAGATAAAACCGCATGATTTTTCATACCAGCCA
>JAFZOJ010000078.1 GCA_017550685.1 Treponema sp.
AACAGCCACTGCTCACTCTGACTGTACGGTTTGAAAGTTATCTTATCACTTACGCCTCTGCTCATGCTTAAATTTTAGCACAGAAAATTTCTTTTGTCTTTAAAAATAATTAGGGCTGTCCTTTCTTTTTGGACAGCCCCTATCGGGCAAGAGGGATTTGAACCCCCGACATTCTGGTCCCAAACCAGACGCGCTACCAGCTGCGCTATTGCCCGTGGATTTATATAATATATAATAAATTACTTTTTTGTTCAAGACTCTGATGCGTGAATTTACAAAAAAATAGGGCTTTACGGAAAGCCGTAAAACCCTAATAAAAGAATAACTCGGTGGTTTGTAAGATTAGATAATCGTTCCCGAAGGAATTACGGCACCCTTACGAATAACGATAATACCGTCGGCACTATAGAAGCTGCCGTGGTCACCGTCCTCGTATTTCTTACCGCTCACACCGATCTGACAATTGTCGCCGATACGTGCGTTCTTATCGATGATTGTATTTGCGATCTTGCAGTTTTGACCAATGCCTGTTACAGGTTTACCCTGGGCAATGTAATCTGCCTTTTCATCATCGTCGTCGTAGTAATCGGCACCCATCATAATGACACCATCCAGCTCCGTTCCTTTCTCAATTATAGAGCGTACACCAATTACAGATTTGTTGAGCTTACAGTCTGTAATGATACAACCCTCGGAAGTAAGGGAGCTTGTAATATCCGCCCTGTTAATTTTAGAAGGCGGAAGATTACGCATGTGTGTATATATTGGTGAATTGTTCGAATAAAAATCGAATGCCGGAGACATTTCGGTCAACTGGATATTTGCTTCGTAGAAGCTGCGGATAGTTCCGATATCTTCCCAGTAGCCGTCGAAAACATAAGAACAGATCTTTTTCTTACCGATGGCAAGAGGAAGGATTTCCTTACCAAAGTCTGTATACTTTTCGTTTTCGCCCAAGAGGCATTCTTCCATTGTATTTGCATTAAAGATATAGATACCCATAGAAGCCAGATATTCTTTTTCCGGTGGAAGTGCACCACGTGCTTCTGCAGGAATCTTCCAGGCATCAATGTTCATGTCTGGCTTTGGTTTTTCCATAAACTCTTTTACGCGGCTCTTTTCATCAATTTTCATGATACCAAAGCCGGATGCGTCCTTGCGGTTTACGGCAGTTGTTGCAATTGTAATTTCGGCACCGGATTTAATATGGGCGTCCATAAATGCACGCAGATCCATCTTATAAAGCTGGTCTCCCGAAAGAATTACATAATGTGTAGGTTTTTGTGTCTTAAAGTGGATAAAGTTCTTGCGAACAGCGTCGGCAGTTCCTTCATACCAGCCTGAATGCTCCAATGTCTGTTCTGCTGCCAGAATTTCTACGAATCCGCCCGAAAAACGGTCAAAATTGTAGGAATTTGAAATGTGAAGGTGCAGAGAAGCAGAGTTGAACTGTGTCAAAAGATATATTTTCTTGTAACCTGAATTGATACAGTTAGAAAGCGGAATATCAACGATACGATATTTACCGCCAAAAGAAACAGCCGGCTTAGAGCGCTCCTTTGTAAGCGGGTAAAGTCGAGTACCTTTTCCTCCTCCTAAGATCAATGCCAGAACTCTCGGTTCATCAGATTTTGCCATATATTACTCCTGTGTAATTTACGAATGTAATTTTAATTATAAATCTGAAATTTGGATTTTGCAAATAAAAAACGATGGGACCAGCTGTAAAGATTTTTTTTCTAAACTAAAAAATTAATATTCCGAATATTAAGTTAAGGATTAAACAAAATTGATAGTGGTAAACCCAAAAATTGCTATCGCAATTTTTTTAACGGTTTGCTATTTATCACCGCCCGTCAGCGGGCTTACTCAGGAGGAAAAAGTTCATGATTCGTGGATGGTATACCGGCGCTTCCGGTATGAATGCGCAGCAGAACAGGCTGGACGCAATATCCAACAATCTGGCAAATGTTGATACTGCCGGATATAAACGAGATATTACAGTTTCAAAATCGTTTCCTGAACTGCTCATCAGACGCACCAATGCAGATGGTGTAAAAAAGATTCCAAACGGAATGGGCAGTTTTGACGCTGCTCCAGTAATCGGAAAGCTTGGACTTGGTGTAGAAACAAACGAAAACTTCATCGATTTTACCCAGGGTTCTTTCAAGCTTACAAACACAAGAACAGATGTAGCACTCGGCGGACAGGGCTTTTATGTTATTGATACACCGGCCGGCGAACGCTATACCCGCAACGGCGACTTTTTAATCGGAAAAGAAGGTATTCTCGAAACTAAGGACGGTTATCCTGTTCTTGGTGAAAATGGTATTATCCGTGTAGAAAACGACCGCTTTATGGTAAATCAGGACGGTGTAATTACAAGCGAAGAGGGTGAAGAAATTGACCGCTTCCGTGTAGTACGTTTTGATAACGAACGCTACCTTAAAAAGATGGGCGAAAGCATGTACAGCACAAACGACATTGCAGGTCCTGCCCACATTGCAGAAGGTAACGAACGACCACGCTTTGTTCAGAATTATACAGAAACAAGCAATGTAAATGTTGTAAACGAAATGGTTCAGATGATAGAAGTAAACCGCGCCTATGAGGCAAACCAGAAAACTATCACTTCTGAAGATTCTATGATGGGAACACTCTGGCAGAAGGTTGCCGTGCTTCAGTAGAGTGTAGGGAATAGTAAATAGTAAATAGGGGATAGTAATATATGGTTAGATCTTTATGGACAGCCGCAACAGGCATGAACGGTCAGCAGTCAAATATTGATGCAATTTCTAACAACCTTTCAAACGTAAATACAACTGGTTATAAACAGCAGCGTGTAGAATTTGAAGATCTGCTTTATCAGAATGTAAAGCTTGCAGGAACTCCTGCTACAGAAGATACTGTTACTCCGGTTGGTATTCAGCAGGGTACCGGTGTTAAAATTGGTGCAACACAGCGCATCATGAATCAGGGTTCTCTCCAGAATACCGGTGTAGACACAGACGTTGCAATCGTCGGCGAAGGATTTTTCCGTGTTCAGCAGTATGACGGCTCTTATGTTTACACACGAGACGGTACATTCAAGGTTGATTCAAACGGTCAGTTAGTTACAAATAACGGTCTTCGCGTAATGCCGGAAATTATTCTTCCGGAAGGCTACGATGTAAGTACTCTTAATATCACTCAGACTGGTCTTGTAAGTGTAAAGGTAAACGGTGGTAATGACCCTGTAGAAGTTGGTCAGATTGAACTTTACCGCTTTCCAAACCCGGTAGGCTTGCAGGCAGAAGGTGATAACCTTTTCAAGGTAACAAATGCCAGTGGTGAAGCTATTGAAGGTCGTCCTGGCTATGACGGCTTTGGTGATGTACGCCACAAGTTCCTCGAAATGAGTAACGTAAGCGTAGTAAACGAAATGGTTCAGATGATTGTTGCCCAGCGTGCCTACGAATTCAACTCAAAGGCAATTCAAACAAGCGATAATATGCTGAGCACAGCTGTAAACCTTAAGCGATAGGAATAGACTATGAACGTAGGATTAGTAGCAAATACATATAGCGGAATAACCGGCGGGCAGAGTGCTTTGAATACTGCCCGTACCAACAGCGAAAACGCAAAATTTTCTGATCTTGTAGCAAGACTTCAGGCTCAGGATGATGGAAGAGGAACACTTTCTTCTTCACAGATTGCTGTAGATGGAAAGCTCAACGGAGATTATTCTTCGGGTTTTGCCGGAACATTTACTCTGGAAGCAGACAAAACAGCCCAGGCTACAGGTGCTGCTGCAAATCAGGCTAATCCTCATGTTCAGTCAAGAACTATTGATAAGACAAGCCAGCTTTACGAAAAGGCCCTTGAAATGGAAAGCTTTTTCGTAAAGCAGATGCTTAATGAAATGAAAAAAACAATTCATAAAGCTAACGAAAGTGACTTTGCACAGAATATGTACGAAGATATGCTTTATGATGAATATGCAACGGCAATGACTAAAAATGCCGGCTTTGGACTTGCAGATCAGATTTATTTGAGTCTGCAGGCATAAAAAAAATAAGGGGTGGGAAATGAAAAAATCATTCATATTAGTAATTTCAATTCTTTTAGCTGCCTGTACCTTTTTAACCGGCTGTAATACAATCAAGGCAGTTCCATTGGCTTATTCTGTTAATGAAGATGTAGAAGTAGCATATATTTATTTTGAACTCTACAAAAAGAACGAAATAAGTGGTGCAACCTTTGTTACTTATGACAACAAATCTACACCAAAACCTGAAAAGCTAACTTACTGGTCTCCTGTAGAAGTTCCTGCAAATACACCAATAAAATTGACATTAAAGGTACTATATAAGGAAGACAGAACTGAATTTTCAAGTGATGATTGCTTTGCAGCCTGCTGTCAGACAACAATCAATGCTTTTGAAGCAAGCCGCGACGTAAATAAGGAAATTACATTCAATGTTCCTCCTCTGGAGCCGGACTGCGAATATACAATAAGCTATAGAAAAGGCCCTGGTTTTCCAGGCAACAGCTATGTAACTCTAACCCGTAATGACACCAAGGAAGTCATCAGGGAGCTGGAGTTTAATTAAATTGGTTAATTTTTGGACTTGTTCCTGAAATTTTGTTTACATCCTTACCACCATTGTGCGTTGCATAATGGTGGTTTTTTTTTTATTATATAGATATGTCACAGGATATAAAAAATAATGACGGCACACTTCCGCCGGATCTTCAGCTTCCTAACAACCTTGAGGGAGTTCATATTCATTTTGTAGGAATTAAGGGAACCGGCATGGCTGCCCTTGTAGAAATATTTCATCACAACGGAGCAATCATTACCGGAAGTGATGTAGCAGAACGCTTTTATACAGACGAAATTCTTGAAAAGCTTGGAATCACACCGCTTGAATTTTCAGAATCAAATATTACGGATGATGTACAATATATAGTATATTCTTCGGCATATAAGCTGGACGTAAATCCGGATTTAATAGAAGCAACCAGACGAAAGCTTCCATGCCTTTTGTATACCCAGGCCCTTGGTTTTTATTCAAGTCTTTCTTATTCCTGCGGTATCTGCGGAGTTCACGGAAAAACCAGTACAACAGGACTTACAGGTACAATTCTAAAGCACATAGATGATATTCCGTCGCAGATTCTTGCAGGTTCAGTCATCAATTCATTTGGAGGCACCTGTACCTATACATCGCCGCTCATTCCGACAGTTCCGGCCCAGGATAAAAAATCAAAATCAATCTTTGTTGCCGAAACCTGCGAATATCAGCGTCATTTTATGTCGTTTTTCCCAAAAAAGATTATCCTTACTTCGGTAGAAAGCGACCACGAAGATTATTATCCGACTTATGAAGATATCCGCGATGCATTTGTAGATTATATCTGTAAGCTTCCTATGTTTGGTGAACTTATTTATTGTGCGGACGATGCCGGTGCGGTAGAAACTGCCTTGCTTGCCTATAACAAAAGACCTGACATTCATCTGGTGCCTTACGGCGAAAATGCAGGCGGAGATTATAAGATTACCTTTGGCGAGCTTGAAAATGAACTTAATCAGTTTAGCATGTCAATTTTTGATAAGACGCTTGCGCTCAAAATGCCCGGTAAGCATGAAGTAATTGATGCAGGTGCGGCTGTTGCACTTGTCTGCCAGATTCTGCGTTATTTTGGAAAACATCCTGTTGATTATGCAGATAAAATAGCCCAGGGACTTTTGGAATTCAGCGGTGGAAAAAGACGAAGCGAAATTGTAAGGCGCTTTAAGACTCCGCTTGGAAATGATGTTATTGTGCTTGATGATTATGGACATCATCCTACTGCAATAAAAACTACCCTGGAAGGTTACCGCCAGTTTTATAAGGGCCGCAAAATCATCCTTGATTTTATGAGTCATACCTATACACGAACCCAGGCATTGCTTGATGAATTTGCCGCAAGCATGGACAGTGCCGATGTTGTAATCCTTCATAAAATATACAGCTCTGCGCGCGAAAATGCCTCGGACTTTGAAATTAATGGACGTACACTTTATGACAAAACTGTTGAGCATCAAAAGGCCGCAGGTACAATTGCCGCAAAGCATAATGCTCTATATTATACAGAAGAAATTCTGGACGCCAAAAGCATTGCCCAAATGGAACTTGAAAAAAAGCTTCCGCCTGAATATCCCGACGGTTATCTTTTTGTAACAATGGGTGCAGGTGACAACTGGAAGCTGGGGAGGGCACTCTATGATTAGCATGACTGGTTATGCCTATGAAGAAAAAACTACTGATGATGCAGTTGTTTCGGTGGAAATAAAATCCGTTAATTCACGTTTTTTGGATCTTACTGTAAATCTTCCTTATTTTCTTAATCCTATAGAAAGTTATTTCAGGACAAAAATAAGCGATAAGGTTTCGCGCGGCAAGGTTGATGTATTTATCCGCATTAAGGAAAATCACAGCTCTGCCAAGGTTAGTGTAGATACACAGCTTGCAAAAACTTATATGGAAGCATACAGACAGATTGCCGCCGCAGCAGGAATGTCCCAAATTAATCCGCAGGCCGCTTTGAACTCGCTTATTAATCAGGAAGGGGTAATCATCAGTTCTACAGATTATGATGTGGAAAAATACAAGGCAATGATTGAGCCTGTTTTTGATGCCGCTATGAGCCGGTTTATGCAGGACAAAGAAAGGGAAGGTGAAAATATGAAAAAAGACCTTCTTGAAAAGCTTGCAGTCCTGGAAAAATGTGCCTCGTTCTTTAAGGAATGGCAGCCAAAGATGGAAAGCTATTTTAAAGAACAGATTACAACAAAGTTCAACGAGCTGCTTGGAGAAAATGCGGACCAAAACCGTATAATGACAGAAACTGCCGCTATGCTTGTAAAATACACTATTAATGAAGAAATTGTGCGGTTAAACAGTCATATCGGTGCAATGAAAACCGAAATCAATGATAATCCTGTTCCTGGAAAACGACTGGACTTTATCTGCCAGGAAATGAACCGCGAGATCAATACAATAGGAAGTAAAAATCAGTTTGCCGAGGTTGGGGCTATGGTAATTAATGCCAAGGACGCCCTTGAAAATATTCGCGAACAGAGTAAAAATGTAGAGTAGAGATTGTCGGGTCAAGCCCGACAATGACATGTCATTCCCGGGCATGACCCGACAATGACATGTCATTCCCGGGCTTGACCCGGGAATCTAACCCAAGGAGGCACACTATGAAACCAACAAAAGACATCCGTATCGCCATCAGTGGAAAATCAGGCTGCGGTAACACAACGGTAAGCGGACTTTTGGCCCAAAAGCTTGGAATCACACTCATCAATTACACCTTCCGTCAGCTTGCGGCAGAAAAAGGAATGACTCTTAAGGAAGTTATAGAAGCAGCCAAAAATGATGACAGTTATGATAAATATGTAGACAAGCACCAGGTAGAGCTTGCACTTGCCGAGCCTTGTGTTCTTGGAAGCCGCCTTGCCATCTGGATGCTCAAGGAAGCCGATCTTAAGGTTTACCTTTTTGCCAGCGACGAAACCCGTGCCCAGCGTATTTTCAACCGTGAAGGCGGTGATTTACAGGCAATCAAAGACTTTACTGCCATGCGCGACAGGGAAGATACAGGCCGCTACAAGGAATTTTACGATATTGACAATAATGACTACCAGTTTGCAGATATAATTATTGATACCGCAAATTATCTGCCGGAACAGATTGTTGAGATAATAATTGAAAAACTGAAAGAAAAGGGATTAGTGGAATAAAAAAATGGATTGCCGGGTCAAGCCCGGCAATGACATATAGTTATTGGGCTTTACCCGGCAATGACATATAGTTATTGGGTTTTACCCGGCAATGACATGTCATTATCGGGCTTGACCCGATAATCTTTCTCTAGTATTTACTTTCTGCAAAACCAAGCCAGCCGTCATTAGCCAGAATGTTTTTGGCAGCATCATCAAGTTCAAAAGGATAACTCTTAGATAAAGAACCTGCAATAAGCTTTACTTTTGCTGTTCCGTCATCATTTATAACAATCTTACATTCAGTATCCTTGCTTGCAAAGGTACGGAACATGTCTGCCAGAGACTTGCGGTCAATTTCTGCACCAAAAATACCTGCTGCAGTCATTTCCTGACGGAAGGTTTTTGCAAAAGTAGGGGCTACAACAGTAAAAAGTCCGCTTGATTCAAGGGCCTGAGCTGTATGCTCTCTTGCTGTACCGCAGCCAAAGTTTTCTCTTGTGATGATTACACGACAGCCTGCAACATCAGTTTGTGCATTAAAGCCGTCAATTTTCAAATTTTCAAATATATGTGCTTTGAGTTCTGCTTTAGGAAGCTCTTTTAAATAGTTTTCAGCAATAATTTCATCAGTATTGATATCTGAACGGTCTAAAAAAAGTACTGTTCCTCCAAAAGTTTTCACTTTAGTCCCCCTAAGGTTTATTTTGTTTCTACATATAGTATAACATCAAAATGGTTAAAAGTGGAAACTTTTTTTATTTTTTATTTAATTTTTAATTTTTTCAATAATTCTTGAAAACAAAGCGCATAAGTATTAAAATAGAAAAAATATGATTGCCGGTTCCAGTCCGGCAATGACTAAATCTTCAGAAGGTAAAAAAATGAAAAACATTCAGAATAAGTGGCTCCGTGGTGCTATCCCGGCTCTTCTTCTTCACTGCAGTATCGGTACTGTATACTGCTGGTCTATCTTCAGTCAGGAAATTGCTAACTACATCGGCTTTTCAAAGGGTGCTGTAGAATGGGCATTCAGCTTTGCAATTTTCTTCCTTGGTATGTCGGCTGCTTTCCTTGGCGGTCTTGTAGAAAAGAACATCCATAAGTCATCATTAATTGCATCAATTACATTTGCACTTGGTATGGCAGGAACAGGCTTCTTTATCTGGTACGGTGGAAAATGTCTTCAGGCAGGTCAGCCAAGCGTACTCGCACTTGTAGGTATTTACATCAGCTACGGCTTTATTATGGGTATTGGTCTTGGTACCGGTTATCTTTCTCCGGTTAAGACTCTTATGCTCTGGTTCCAGGATAAAAAAGGTCTGGCTACAGGTCTTGCAGTTGCAGGTTTTGGTGCTGCCAAGGCTATTGCTTCTCCAATCATGCAGGGAATGCTCGATAACATGGGACCAACAGGTATTTACAAGATGTTCTACATCCTTGCCGGTGTTTACTTTGTAATGATGTTCGTAGGTCACCTTATTCTTGCCAAGCCGGAAGGCTGGGTTGAACCTCAGAAGAAAACAAAGGAAGAGGGAATTATTGCTACCCTCAAGACAGAACCAATTACTTCTTACATTGGTATCTGGCTTATGTTCTATATCAACATCACTTGTGGTCTTGCAATCATTTCTCAGGAAAAAATGATTGTTAAGTGTATCGGTCTTGGTGCTTCAGCAGGTATCATTTCTACAATTTCTGCTTTGTTCAATGCAGGTGGTCGTCTTGGATTCTCTGCCTGGGCTGATAAAATGAAGGACCGCAACACAATCTACAAGATGATTTTTGCACTTTCAATTATTTCTACATTGATCGTTCTCTTTACAAAGGGAATTGCAAATGGTGCAGGAAACATTCTCCTCATCATCTTTGTACTTGCTTTGATTTTCATTGTAAACGCAGGCTACGGTGGCGGATTCTCTAACGTTCCGACACTTCTTTCTGACCACTATGGTATGGGTAATATTTCTGCTATTCATGGAATTACACTTTCTGCATGGGCCTTTGCAGGTTTGAGCGGAAACCAGATGGCTTCTTATATCGTAAATCACGTTGGTGAATTTGTAGAAGTTTCCGGCGTAAAGGCTAATCCTACCGGTTATCAGACAGTACTTATCGTAACAACAATTCTTTATGCTGTTGCTATGTGTCTGTGTCTCTTCCTTGTACGCCCAATGAAAAAGAACGCACAGGCTGCGGCCTAAATGAAATATACCGATCTTAATCTCCCTGCTGCTGGCGACACTGTTGTCGTAGGTCTTAGCGGCGGGGTAGATTCCACACTTACAGCTTATATGCTCAAAAACCGCGGATGCAGGGTAATTGGTGTTACCATGTCTCTGTGGGATGAATCTTTTCCGGTTTTGCGTGATGAAAACGGGCAGCCAAAAGCTTTAAAGGATGCGTGCTTTGGACCCGGCGAGGCAGATGACATTGAAGAATGCAAGCGCTTTTGTTCAAAATACGATATTGAATATCACGTTATCGATGTAAAAGAAAAATATAAAAAAGAAGTAATAGAATATTTTAAGGCAGAATACAGGGCAGGGCGAACTCCTAATCCTTGTATCCGCTGCAACCGCATGATTAAGTTTGGTGCACTTATGCAGGGTGTACGCGAGCTTGGAATTGATTTTGATTATTTTTGTACAGGTCACTATGCCAAGGTTGTGCGTCCGAATCAGGGACTTTTTGGAACAGACATACGTCCTGCAATGATTGCGGGTGCCGCAGATGTTTCCAAGGATCAGACTTATTTTATTTACCGAGTTCCGGCTGATGTGCTTGAAAAGGTACGTTTTCCGCTTGCACTTATGAAAAAGGCAGAGGTTTTTGAACTTGCCCATGAGCTTGGCCTTGAAGCCGCAGAACGTGACGAAAGCCAGGACTTTGTAAGCGCCGAATATTTTGATTTACTTTTTGCAGACGTTCCTTCCAAACCGGGCGACATAATTGACCTTGACGGACATGTTATTGGTCACCATCGTGGAATTGAACACTACACAATAGGCCAGCGCCGCGGTCTTGATGTTGCCGTTGGCTATCCTGTTTATGTTCACTCAATTGACGCAAAAAATAATGTAGTTGTACTGGCTCCAAATGCCGCCTTGGATTCTGTAGGCCTGCTGGCCGATGACTTTGTCTGGTCAGGCGGAGTAGAACCCCCGGACGGCTTTAAAGCCATGGTAAAAATCCGTCTTGCCAGCAAACAAGTTCCTGCCACCATTGAACGCTATACCCCAGCCGCAGACGATGACTACAACTACAAAGGCCAGGTCTGGAAAGTAACCTTCGAAACCCCGCAACGCGCCATAGCACCAGGTCAGTCAGTCGTATTATATGAAGATGGTGTTATTGTTGGTGGTGGTATAATATCCACGGCATTGCGAGCGTAGTGCGACGAGACAATCCATCTATAAGCATACATATCGGGTTTCCACATTATAAATACAAGATTATATATTGATTGGCGCGAGAGAACAAAACGGGTGGCAAAATGACTCTGTTTGTTGATGCCGCGAGAGCGGCATTTAATAGTTCCACTACAACAAACAGCGTCAAGCGGGCTAGCCCGCGCTTTTGACACCCGTTTTGTGACCGGGAGCCAATCTATTAAATATTATTATTTATAATGTGGAAACCCGATTCTATGACGGTTGTCCCGCTTGACACAACCCAAAAAAACATCTATATTATAAGTACATTCTTAATATAACTATTAAAAATGGATTCGGTGATCCCGAGTCCATTTTTTATTATTGGGACTCTTCGACAGGCTCAGGGAACCCGAATGTTGTGGACCCTGAGCTTGTCGAAGGGCCATGACAAATTACATTTAGAGGCATATGGATTACATACCTTACAGTAAAATTAAGTATTATTCTGACTGCGCACCAATCGTGGAAGGGCTTGGGTATAAGCTTGTAGATCTTAAGATTGTTCCTTCAAAAACAATCACAAAGATTTCTGCAATTATAACAGGTACAGATCCTTCGCAGAACATTGGTGTAAACGATTGTGCCAAGGTTCACCGCACACTTCTTGCACGGCTTGAAGCTCTGCTTGGAACAGAAGAAACTTCTATGGAGCTTACTTCACCGGGCATAGAACACAACATCAAAAACGCAGCAGAGTTTTCTGTTTTTACAGGCCGACTTGTTCGTGTCTGGGACAAAACAGTAAATGACTGGGTTGGCGGTGCAATCACAACCGCAGACGATAAAAGTGTAACGCTCAAGGCAGAAGACGGCACAGAGCATACAATAACATTTGAAAATATAGCAAAAGCTAAATTTATATATAATATATAAAAAGTGGAAGCCGATTAAGGCAATAACCACGAGGAGTTTTTTATGTCAGAAATGGCAGAGGCAATTCGCCAGTTAATTCAGGAAAAAGGATATTCTGAGGATTCAGTTAAGCAGACTATCGAAAAGGCACTTAAAGCCGCATATAAACGTACCTATGGAACAGACGAAAATGCAATCGTAAAGTTTGCAGATGATATGTCTGATGTTTCCATTTATTCACGCAAGGTCGTTGTAGACGGTGTTTATGATCCTGTTCGTGAATACGAGCTTGAAGATGCTAAAAAGCTTAGCGAAGACCTTGAAGAGGGTGATGAAATTGACCTTCTTGAAGACCCAAAATCTTTTGACCGTTCTGCCGTAGCAACTGGTAAGCAGACAGCTCATCAGGGCTTGAACGAAACTTTCAAAGACTCACTTTACAATGAATATAAAGACAAGGTTGGCGAAATCATCATCGGTTACTATCAGCGCGAACGCAACGGTAACATCTATGTTGACCTTGGAAATGCAGGCCGCCTCGAAGGTGTTCTTCCTGTAAAATATCAGTCTAAACTTGAGTACTACGAAAAGAATGACCGTATCAAGGCTCTTATCGTAGACATCAAAAAAACTTCGACAGGACTTCAGCTCATTCTTTCACGCAGCGATCCAAAGCTCGTAAGCTCAATCCTTGAAAAAGAAGTTCCGGAAATTGCAGACGGTACAGTAGAAATTACAAAGATTGTACGCGATGCAGGCTACCGCACAAAGATTGCTGTTTATTCAAAGCGCGAAGAAGTAGATCCTGTTGGTGCTTGTGTTGGTCTTAAGGGTATCCGTATTCAGAACGTTATCCGTGAGCTTTTGAACGAAAAGATTGATGTACTCCGCTGGGATCCGGATCCTGTAGAGTTCATCAAAAACGCTTTGTCTCCGGCTCAGGTAAACCGTGTACTTATTATGGATGCAGACAAACGTCAGGCACTTGCAATTGTAGAAGAAAGCCAGTTCTCTTTGGCAATCGGACGCCAGGGACAGAACGTAAGACTTGCAAATCGTCTTTGTGACTGGAACATTGATGTTAAGACAGTTGAACAGGCTGCCGAAATGGATCTTTCTTCATTCAGCACAGTACAGAATGCACACGCTCTGTTTAATGATGAAGTTGCCGAAGAAAGCTACGATGAAATTACAACAGTTGCAGAACTTCCTGGAATTGACGAAAGAGTTGCAGGACTTCTTAAAGAAAATGGAATTGAAGAGATTCAGGATTTTGTTGAAGCTTATGATGAAAACACAATCAATATCGAAGGCATAACAAAAGAAGATCTTGATGCTGTGAACGAACTTATCAATCAGAATGTTGAGTTTGTTGAAGAAGATGAAAACGCAGAAACAGAAGAACAGGAACAGGGTGAAGAAACTGCTGCTGAAACACAGGAAGAAGCTTCTGAAGAAGAGGAAGCTGAATACTTCTGTCCTGAATGTGGAGCAAAGATTACCCTTGATGACAAGGTTTGCCCTAACTGCGGAATTGAACTTGTATTTGAAGAGGACGAGGAATAGAATAATTTATGTCAGAAGAAACTGAAAAGAAACAAGAATTTGTAGTTCACAAGAAAAAACAGGATGCGGCTCCTGCTGCAGCTAGTACAGCTTCAACAAGCCCTGCATCTCCTGTAAAGAAGGTTCGCGTCGTTAAGAAAAAGGTTGTTGCTCCAGAACAGGGTGCGGCACAGCCTAAGGCAAAGACCGGTGAACAGCCAAAGAAGGTTGTAGTTAAGAAGCAGACAGCTTCTGCTGCCGGTGGTGAAAAAAAGCCTGAGGGTGAAGCAAAACCTGCTGCAAAAACCGAAAGCAAGACACGTACCACATTTGAACTTAATCCTCCACGCCCTAATGTAAAGGCCGGAAATCTTTCTGATAAGGGCCGCAATCAGGGAAAAGGAAACTTTAACCGTAACGGACAGTTTGGAGCCGGACAGAAAGGCAATTTCAACCGCGAAGGTGGAAACGGTGGCAGTGGTTTTACCGGTGCTCAGGCACGACAGGGCTATCAGAACCGTGAACGCGACGGTGGAAAGGGCGGTTTCCAGAACAAACAGGGCGGCTTTAATCGTGGCGGTCAGGCCGGCGGACAGAAGTTCGGTGGCAGTGGCGGAGGAAACTTCCGTGGACCTCGTCCTGGAATGGGTGGACCTGGTGCTGCACCTGCAATGCCAATTGATAATTCACGTTCACCAGGAAAGAAAGCCGCATACAAAGGCAAAAAGCAGATATATAACCGCAAGGACGAAGAGCAGTACGACGACAAGTTCTTTGAACAGAAGAAGAAGGTCGAAACTCCTGCAAGCGTAGTTCCAAAATCAATTGATATTATGGAAACTATTTCTGTTTCGGATCTTGCACGCAAAATGAACCTTAAGGCCAGCGAAGTAATCGCCAAACTCATGGGCATGGGTATGATGGTAACAATCACCCAGACCATCGACAGCGATACAGCAACTCTTTTAGCAGAAGAATACGGCTGTGAAGTTCATCTTGTAAGCCTTTATGATGAAACTGTAATCGAAAGCGAAAAGGATGAAGGAGTAGAACTTAAGCCTCGTCCACCAATCGTAACTGTAATGGGACACGTAGACCATGGTAAGACAAAAACCCTGGATGCTATCCGCCATTCACATGTTGCAGAAGGAGAAGCCGGTGGTATTACACAGTCTATTGGTGCTTATTCGGTTACAACAGAAAAAGGAAAGATTACATTCCTTGATACACCGGGACACGAAGCCTTTACAATGATGCGTGCCCGTGGTGCTCAGGTAACAGATATCGTAGTTCTTGTTGTTGCAGCAGATGACGGCGTAATGCCTCAGACTCTGGAAGCTATTGCTCACGCAAAAGATGCAAAGGTTCCTATTATTGTTGCAGTAAACAAGGTTGATAAGCCGGAAGCAAATCCGGACCGTGTTAAGACACAGCTTAGTGAGCTTGGACTTACTCCTGAAGAATGGGGTGGAGACACTCAGTACGTTCACATTTCTGCTTTGAAGAAAGAAGGTATTGATGATCTTCTGGAAGCAATTCTTTTGCAGGCCGAAATGCTTGAGCTTAAGGCTAACGATGAATGCCGTGCCGAAGGTAAGATTCTTGAATCCCGCGTAGATCAGGGGCGTGGTGTTGTATCTTCTGTAATCATTCAGCGCGGTAAATTGCAGCAGGGTGATCCGTTTGTTGCAGGTATTTATTCCGGACGTGTTCGTGCCATGTTTGATGACAGAGGCCGCCGCATTACAGAAGCAGGTCCTTCAAGCCCTGTAGAAGTACTTGGTATGGAAGAAATGCCAAATGCAGGTGATCCTTTCCAGGTAACCGAAAGCGAAAAAGATGCTCGCGCAATTTCTGCAAAACGTCAGGAGCTTAAGCGCTTTGAAGCAGCCAAGGCTGTTAAGAAGACAACTCTTGAATCTCTTTACAGTGATATTGCCGACAGCGAAGTTCGTGAACTTAAGGTTATCATTAAGGCAGACCTTCAGGGTTCTGCAGAAGCACTCAAGTCTTCTCTTGAAAAGCTTTCAACCCGCGAAATACGTCTTTCTGTTATTCACTCAAGTGCAGGTGCAATCAACGAATCGGATGTTACACTTGCCGCAGCAGACTCAAATGCAATTATTATCGGATTCAATGTTCGTCCTACTCCAAAGGCAAAAACTCTTGCAGAGCAGGAACAGGTTGAAATCCGCAAATACAATATCATCTATAAGTGTGTTGAAGAAATTCAGGCCGCTATGGAAGGTATGCTTCAGCCGGATACTAAGGAAGAAGTTATCGGACAGGTTGAAGTTCGCGATACATTCAAGGTTCCAAAGATTGGTATTATTGCCGGTTGTATGGTCAGCGAAGGTATTGTACGCAGAACTTCAAGCGTTAACCTTATCCGTGACGGAATCGTTAAGTTTACAGGTAAGATTTCTTCCCTCAAGCGCTTTAAGGACGATGCCAAGGAAGTCAGCTCTGGCTACGAATGTGGTATCGGTCTTGAAAACTGGCAGGACATTCAGGTTGGCGATAAGCTCGAAATCTTTGAAATTGTTGAAGTTGCAAAGAAGCTTGGTAAAACAATTGCCGAAGAAGAAGCCGAAGCTGCTAAACGCAATGTTACAGCTGCCGGTTCAGAAGGAGCAGAGTAGTGGGACAGTACCGCATTCAGAGGCTGGACGACCAGCTGCGTGATGAAATTGCAATGCTCATAATGAAAGGTCAGGTAAAAGATCCACGCGTTAATACTTTTTTAAGCATTAATCGTGTGGAGGTTACCAAGGACTTAAGCTATGCAAAGGTATTTGTATCTTCTTTCCTCCCGGACAGCAATGTAAAACTTGGCGTTGACGGTTTGAATGCCGCCGCCGGTTTTATCCAGCGCGAGATTTCCAAAAAGCTCCGCATCTTTAAGTTTCCAAAGCTTACGTTCTGTGTAGATTCCGGAATGAAGGAAGGCTTTAACATGGTACGTAAGTTGAACGAACTTGAAAAAGAAAGAGAAGGGAATGGATAAAATAGTCCTTCTTGCCAAACAGCCCGGAGTTACTTCGTTTAATTCTCTTTACAACGTAAAACGGGCATTCAATACAACAAAAGTAGGCCACACCGGAACCCTTGACAATTTTGCTCAAGGGCTTTTAGTTGTATGCACAGGAAGACTTACCAGACTTGCCGCAAATATTACAGAGTTTGATAAATCCTATAAAGCTGTAATCAAGTTTGGAACAGAAACAGACACACTTGATTACGAAGGAAATATTATCCGCCAGACAAAACTTCCTGATGAAAAAACAGTACGTACAGTAATTGATTCTTTTGTCGGAGAACAGCTTCAGACACCGCCTGCCTTTAGTGCAATTCATGTAGAAGGAAAACGCGCCAGTGAGCTTGTTCGAAAAGGCATGGAAGTTGAAATTCCCGCAAGAAAAATTAATGTTTATTCTGCAAAAATTCTTGAAATTAAAAAAGATGAAAATGATGATGTGATTGCCTGTCTTGTAGATTTTTCAGTTTCAAAAGGAACATATATCCGTTGCCTTGCCAGAGACATTGGTAAGGCCTGTGATTCTTCCGCTCATTTAATAGGATTATACAGAACCAAGGTTGGAGATTTTACTGTAGAAAATGCAGCAGGCTATAACCTTCTTCCAAAGTTTGACATTGATAATTCAATTTCTATAAGTGAAAGCTTTATAAAACAAGCTCATAAAAACGCAGACCATGAAAATGATTTGAAATTCCAAAAAGAAATTGTAGACACTTCAAGAGATCTGGATGAACAAACAGCCTTGCTCTGCGGATTCAAATTACTTCACCTTAAAGACTCCCAAAGCGAACAAGATTTCCGCTACGGCAGGCCAATCCATAAAACATTCTTCACCGAAAAAATCAACATGACCACCGCCCAGGATATTTTTGCAGTCTTTTCTCCAACCAAAACTTTCTGTGGTCTTGTATCCTGCAAAAACCTTGAACATCAATATGTCGGCTATAAAATGGTTATACAATAAAAAAAACCTGGTACAATGACCAGGTTATGGGCAGTGAGAGGATCGAACTCCCGACATTCTGGGTGTAAACCAGACGCTCGTACCAGCTGAGCTAACTGCCCGAATCACTCACAAGTGATATAAATAATATAACAAAAATCTAAATTTGTGTCAATACATTCACTTGTTTATAGACAAAAAAAATGTTACTATTATTGTAATGAAACGAATTCTTCCGCTTGCATGCGGAGCACTGGCAATATTATTATTCTCTTGTTCAAACCCTCAAAGCTCGGTTCTTACCCAGCAGGAAAACACCTTGAGGGCTGCAGTTCAGCTGAAAAATGCCGCAACCGTATGGACAAACGAGATTGAACCGGAACGACTTACTGCCAGATTAAATA
Source organism: Treponema sp. (assembly GCA_017550685.1). Lineage (GTDB taxonomy): Bacteria > Spirochaetota > Spirochaetia > Treponematales > Treponemataceae > Treponema_D. The sequence goes on from JAFZOJ010000078.1 coordinate 17,975, forward strand.
ATTCTATAGAAGTTTCAGATACTAATTTTGTTACACCACAGTTCCTTCAATCTATTGATAATCTTCAGCAGCCGGTATATCCGCAGATTATAGATTTTGCCGGTCTGGATTGTTCCAAAATGAATGCTGTCCTTTATAAAACAATGAAAGAATTTTCAGACAGCTTATGCAAAGATACAGAAAACCTTCAGGACTACTTTCATTCAGATTATTTTTATAATTATATTTTCTTTAAGAACGATTTAAAGGATGCAGTTTCCTTTGATAAAAATGAAAAAACACTTTTTGACAGGTACCTGATCTGTACTTCCTTTGAAGCCGAAGACATTATTCAGGTTCCGGTAAGATTTTACAGGAAAAAAGAATTTGTTGATTTATCTGTATATCTGATTTACCATAATAGTTATAAGATTACAAATATTGAAATACTCAGGTGGGGGAAATTAAATGGAGAAGCAGAAGAATAACAGTAATGTAATCAATTCTGAAAAAGAAAAGCTTTCGGGTATTGAACGGGAGCTTGTTCTTCAGTATCTGATGGATGGTAATGTACCTGTTACCCTTACTCCGCAAAATGAAGAAAAATCATCTGGTGACAGCGAAACAATTCATTCATTGGCTTCTCAAATCTTTCCTGTAGCACTTAAACCCGAGCATATCCATGTCCAGAAAAACGGTAAGATTCATCTTGAAAATCCTCCTCAGTCTGTAGTAGGCTTTGCCGGAAAAACAGTCCGTGTAGAATTTTATTTCAACAGAGTAGGCTTGTATTTTTCTTCGCTAGTAGATAAGGACAGAAAGGGTCTTTATATTCTTGTACCGGATACATTAAACCGCATTAAGGATGTAGAAGAAAAAACTGACTATGAATTTTCTGCGATTTTGTTTTTTGAATGCAATAATAAAAAGGATATAAACACTGTCTGCATCCCATGGGAAAATGAAGTTTTGTTTTCCCGCCCGGTTTGGAAATCAATTCCTCTGGAAAATCAGAAAAAGGCCAAGAATTATCTTGAGCAGTTTGTAGAAAAAGCCAAGGCTCAGAAAAATGCAGGAAACGGAATCCAGCTTATTCCTGTGTGCAACTTTCTTACTTTTGAACCTGAACAGAAAATTCAGGCAGTAGAAAACAGAGTGCAGCCGCTTTCAATTCTTTACGTTGATCATGAACGTATTGTTCTTGGAGATTCAAATATTCAGGATAAGTATGAACTTGGTCATGAATACGGACTCAAGCTTTGTTTTTCAATCAAGAATAGCCCGATTCTTTCTAGAGACATCTTCGTAACCTGTGTTGTAAACAACCTTTATACCGACAAAGAGAACAAACGCAAATGTATAGATTTTGTTTATACAACCTTGCAGGAAGAAGATTTAAGATATTTATACGAAAAAGCAACTAAGAGGTTGTTTGTATAAAGATTGTCGGGTCAAGCCCGACAATGACAAAGATAATAACAATGACAATGATAATGACAATGACAATGATAATGACAATGACAATGATAATGACAATGACAATGATAATGATAATGACAATGACAATGTGTCATTCCCGGGCTTGACCCGGGAATCTATTTTTTAGTTATTGCCCTTCTATTTCCTAGTAAAACAGAAATAAAATTCAAATAAGAAATATTCTCGCAGAAAATTTTTATAATTACTGTCATTGGTACGGCAAGAATCATTCCGACAAAGCCCCAGATATAACCCCACAATGCAAGGCTTACAAGAATTGCAAATGGACTCAAGCCAAGGCGTTCACCTTCGATACGTGGTTCTAAAATATTTCCAAGAATGAAATTAACTGCCAGCATAAAAAGGAAAATAAATATTACTTTACCGTAGTGAGGATAAAACTGCAGCAGCGCAAAGGTTGTCGTAAACAATGTAGAAATAATTGAACCAAAGGTTGGAATAAAATTCATTACAAATGCAATAAATGCCCAAACGATAGGAAAATCAAGCTTGATTATGAGCGACGCCAGATAAACCAGAAGTCCTGTTGCCAGCGAAATAAAAAACTTAATGGAAAGAAATCGGACTACATCTTCACCAATCTGCTGAGAGATATTAAGAACTCTCTTTTTGTTTTCATCATTTACCGCATTTGTAATTCTGCGTTTAAGCCCCTTGATCTCGATGAGCAGGAACGTAAACATGATTAAAATAAGGAACAGCGATTTTCCAAAGCTTAATACACCACCTGAAATACCGAGTGCCATTTCCTGAATGTATTTGCGTACTTCGAGGATGTTCCACATATTGTTGGCAAAGCTTTTTTCTTCATCAATTGCAAGATTAAACTGCTGTGCAATCATTTTGTAGATTGACATAAAGCGTGTTTCATATTTGCTGTATTCATTTGCAATTGTTGTAAAGCCCTTTACGAGTATGCCCGAAACAAAAAAGATTACAACGAGAATTACAACTACAATAAGCAGCGAGCCAACTAACCAGTTGATTTTAGCCTTTATTTCTAAATTGCGTACAACCGGATAAAAGGCCAGCGCCATAAAAATAGCAATTGCAACCGGAATCAAAACCGAAGACAAAACCTTGCATAAAAGTCCCATAAGGATAAATGCAAAAAATAAGAGAACAAAAAAGATTGGCTTGGTATAGTCTCTTTCCATATGCAATCTATTAAGAGATTGTCGGGTCAAGCCCGACAATGACACTGTCATGTTCGGGCTTGACCCGGACATCTATTTTTTAGGCAAAATCTTATCAAATCCGCAGTAAGGCACCAGCACCTCAGGAATTGTTACCGAACCGTCGGCGTTCTGATAGTTTTCCAAAATTGCAAGCATTGCGCGTCCTACGGCAATTGCAGTTCCGTTTAATGTATGAACATACTTGTTCTTTCCGTCATCGTCCTTAAACTTAATGTTCAAGCGGCGGGCCTGGTAGTCTGTACAGTTAGAAGTAGAAGTTACTTCACCATATTCGCCACCATTGCGTCCAGGCATCCATGCTTCCAAGTCCCACTTGCGGTAAGCCGGAGCACCAAGGTCACCTGTACATGTATCTACAACATGGAATGGAAGACCAAGTCCTTCAAAGATTTCTTCTTCTATCTGGCGGAGCTTTTCGTGAATCTGGTCGCTCTGTTCAGGAGTAGAGTAGGCAAACATTTCTACCTTGTCAAACTGGTGAACGCGGTACAAGCCCTTTGAGAACTGACCTGCAGCACCGGCTTCGCGGCGGAAACAATGACTCAAACCACCATAGAAACGTGGAAGTGTAGCCTTGTCCAATATTTCATCCTGATGGTAACCACCAAGAGTAATTTCTGCAGTTGCTACAAGACAGGTTCCTTCTTCTTCAATTGAGTAAACGTTGCTTTCGTTACCACGTGGGTTAAAGCCGATACCCTTAAGTACTTCTTCCTTTGCAACGTCAGGAGTAATGAACATTTCAAAGTTATGCTTGCGCAAAGTGTTGAGCGCATACATAATCAAAGCCTGCTCAAGGAAAACTGCCTCATTCTTAAGATAGTAAAATTTTGGTCCAGAAACTTTTGTACCGCGGTCAAAGTCGATGATGTCCAAAGACTCTCCAAGCTGAACATGATCCTTTGGTTCAAAATCAAACTTGCGTGGAGTTCCAACCTTTTTTACTTCCAGGTTTTCTGTATCAAGCTTACCGATTGGTGCATCAGGGTGAACCATGTTTGGAATCTGGCGTGCTGCTTCTTCAAGCGCTGCTTCAGTTTCCTTTGTTTCTGCTTCTACAGTTGTAATTTCATCTTTAATTGCCTTACCGGCTGCAATGAGCTCCTGGCGCTTGTCGTTATCAAGCTTCTGCTTCATAGCCTGTGCATTTTCGTTACGCTTCTGCTGAAGTCCCTGAAGCTTTGTTACAAGGGCAGTGCGCTTATCAAAAAGCTCTACAACCTTGTCGGCATCTGCTGTCATATTGCGGTTGATGATATTCTGTTTTACAGCATCAAGATTATCTTTAATAAATTTATAGTCTAACATTTTATGTCTCCTGTTGTCTTAGTTAGTCAAAGAAAAAGTAATTGTTACGGTAGAAGAAATTTCTACGTTGCCGGCTTCAATCGGTGTAGTATAGTCTGCAGCTGCACGACTTGCTGCTACAAGATTAGAAGATGATTTATTGTATGAAGAAGGATTATATCCTTCCTGAATATCAAGAACATCTGCAATCTTACAGCCGCTTGCACCGGCAATAAGAGATGCGGCATCCTGTGCGTTCTGAACTGCAAGAGTTCTTGCTTCCCTTACGGCATTAGGATTATCCTTGGCAGAATAATTAAATGAAGTAAGTCCGTTTGCACCGTTTGCAACTGCATTGTCAATTACGTTACCTGCATTGTTCAGGTCGCGGATAAGTACCTTAATGTAATTTACAACTGTATATTTTCCCGGATAGCTGTTTGAGTTGTCCTGAGTAATTCTGTAATCAACAGTTGTAATATCATCAGAAGAAACTCCGGCTTCCTTAATTTTTTCAATTACCTTTGTTGTAATTTCGGCATTCTTGTCGCGTGCAAGATTTACATTCCATTCATTTGTGCGTACAAGGAATCTTACCGAAAGCTGTTCTGCAGGAAGAGAAACAACTCCACGTCCTGTTACTGTAATTTTTCTTACCTGTTCCTGAGGTTTGTTTATTGTACACGAGGAGACTAAAATCAAGGCTCCTGCTGCTATTAAGATTGATAAACTTTTTTTGAACATTCTATTCCTCCTTATTAGTGAATGTTTATATAAAATCTTTTAAGATAAATAATTCGTTTATTTGCATCATCCCAGTATCTGCTGGTTGGATAAGAATCGCAGAGTGTCTGGTATGTGTTTATTGCTTCCTTAATGTTTTTGATTGGTGAATCAGCTTCCAGAATCTGACCGAGCAGATAGAGGGCTTCGTCACGGTTATCATCTGCATATTCAAGATAAGTTGTAAGTGTGCTGTATGCTCCCGAATAATCTTTTGAATCAATAAGAGTCTTTGCTTTTGTGATGTAGCCTGCAAGCTCTTTTGGAGTATTGCTTTCTTCTACGGCAATTACTTCATCGCCGGTTTGAATATCATCAACTACAATAACATCCTCGTCCTTGTTTTTTGAAGGAGCAGGTTTAGCTGCCGGTGTTTCCTTTTTAGTTTGTGCAGGTTTTTGTGCCTGGGCCTGAGTCTGTGATTTTGGCTGTTCCTGAGCCTGTTCCTGGGCTTGAGCTTGAGCTTCCTTCTTCTTTGTTGCACTTGATTTGGCCGGAGTTGCAGGCTTAGAAGGAACTACCTCTTTATAATCAGGAGCGTTTACAACAGTTTTAGAATTACCTTTCTTTTCCACTACTGTAACTTCAATATAGTCGTCAATATAGTTACCTGTAAGATTGTCTGTCTTGTAGAAGTGATGAATCTGAGTTCCGGCTTCTTTTGCAAACAGAGTATATTTTGTATCTGTTGTTCCAAGCTTGCGTCCACGACTTGCAAGGTTGTTGTACTCAGAAGTAGAACCCATATAAATCCATCCGCTTCCGGGATAGGTTATGATAAGGGTTTCACCTTTTTTAAGAGTAACGCTTCTTGAAGGAATTATTTCTTTTTCAATTACAGGCTGTTCTTCTTCCTGTATTTCAATCTGAGGTTCAACATTTACTACGGCCAGAGGATCTTCTTCTGCCTGTACTGCTTGGCCATCCTGTGAATCTTCTGCAGTCTGTTCTTCATTCTGAACGGTACCCTCAGGCAAAGGAGGAAGCTCTTCTTCTTCCTCAGTTACAGGTTCTTCAAGCTTTTGCTTTTCTGCTTCTTCTTTTTCCTGCTTCTGCTTTTCAATTTTTTCAAGCTCTTCTGCAGGAATATCAATTACCTCTGGTTCAGGAATTTCTTCCAAAGGAGGGTAGTCTTCAAGAGAGTCTTCTTCAGTCTTTTCACTTTGATTGCTGTCCAAGGTCTCGTCAGTTGCAGATTCAGCCTGTGCATCAGCTTGAGCGTCGGCGTCAGCTCCTTCTTGTGCGTCGGCTTCTTCAGCGTCTTCTTCAACTTCCGGAGCTTGCGGCTCAGTCAATTCAGAAATTGCATCCGGATCTATATCCTGCTGACCTTTTGTGGAACCGCATGAAGCAAGAGAGAAAAATGATGCCAACAGCAATATAAATAATATTTTTTTCATCATGGTGCGGCTCCTGTAATATCTGAAATTATATTGTCATTTGCTTTTTCCAGTGAATCAATATCTTTTGCAGAAGGTATTGTAAACCATTCTTCTGCCTGTTCTTCGTTCCACTTGTCCTTTGTTTCGCGGGTAATATTATAATCCTTGTCAAACTCAGGTCCGTTTGGAATCAAAAGCTCCTGTGTAAGAACAATGTTCTTTGGTTCTTCTTTAGTCTTCTTTTTGTTTTTTGGAAGAGCAATAAGAAGAATTATGAGCAGGAGGATACAGGCTCCAAGGCTGGCAAACAGGATTGCATTGCGCTTGTTGTCGTGGCAGTAATCTTTTACCAGCTGATAAAGAGAAATGATTTTTTCCTTTATGTTTTCGAAGAAACCTTTAATATCCATCTCTATTCTGTTTCTCCGTTTTCATCCGAAGGCTGTTCCTTCTGTGGATCGGTAATAGTACCATCAGGGTTGTGAATACGACGAGGTGGTCTTGGAGGAATTACAACTCCTTCTTCCTCTGGTACATCTTCATCAACAAATTCTGTAGTGCTTCTGTCAATTTCGGCACCACGTTTAATATCCTGATCAAGGCGCAGGGCAATTACTTTACTTACACCGGACTCTTCCATTGTAATACCAAGCATTGTGCTTGCACCCATTACGGTTTTCTTATTATGAGTAATAACAATATACTGACTTACATTTGCAAAGCTTTCGAGTGTTGTTACAAAGCTTGAAACGTTCTTGTCATCAAGGGCCGCATCAATTTCGTCAAGCAGACAGAATGGACTTGGGCGTACCTGATAAGTTGCAAAAAGCAGGGCAACCGCAGTCATTGTCTTTTCACCACCGGAAAGGAGGGCAATGTTTTCCAGCTTCTTTCCAGGAGGCTGTGCATAAATATCAATACCGGAAGCAAGAATGTTTGCTGGGTCTGCAAGCTTAAGCTCTGCGCGTCCACCATTAAACAGGCGGCGGAACATGTTATGGAAATTCTTTTTAATCTGGTTGTATGTTTCAATAAACATCTCTGCAGATTTAGAACGGATTTCTTCACTTACACGAACAAGGTTTTCAAGCGAGCGCTGAGTATCTTCGTAGTTTGTCTTCTGGCGTTCGTAGCGTTCCTTAACTTCATTAAACTCTTCCGGAGCCATAAGGTTTACAGAACCAAGTGAATTAAAGTTTTCACGGGCACGTGCCAGCTTGTCGCGGATATCGCTTGCAGGTGTTGTGATTTTATACATGCGCTCTTCAAATTCCATAAGGTCGCGCGAGTATTTATCCTGGAAGTTCTGTTTTACGTTCTTAATATCGTTGTCAGAAGAGTTGAGGGAAAGACTAAGGCTTTCAACCTTTTCCTGGTACTTGTTCTGTTCTTCTCGTTTTTTGTTAAGGGTATCACTCTTGCCCGAAACGCTCTTGTTGCAGATTTCAATTTCCTTGTCCAGCTCGTTCATTTCGTCGGCAAGCTTTTTACCGCGCTGTTCAATTTCTGCAAGCTCTTCTTCAAGACCAAGCACCTGTTCTTTAATTTCGTAAGCACGCTTGTTTTCTGTATAAAGCTCGTCATTGGTTTCGTTGAGTGTATTCTTTTCTGTTGTGAGCGAACGGTTGAGCATTCCGGTCTGATTCTGACAGGCTGTAATCTGCTCTTCCATCTGAATCTCATTTATGCGCAGCTTGTTCAGTGTTTCGTTGTATTCATTAATCTTGCGGCTAAGGTCTGCGTTTTCTGCATGAAGTCCTTCTATCTGACCATTGAGCTCTGCAATGCGGGCAATGTTCTGTTCAATTTTTTCATCAATGCCGCGCTTCTTTGTCATAATACCCTGAGGCGACAAGAACTCTGTGATGAATGCAGGAGATGCGTTAAGATATTTTGTGAGTGCATCCTGTACTGTTGTAAGCTGTCCCTGAGCTTCGCCAAAAGAGTCTGCGGCTTCTTTTACAGTTGCAAGGCTTTCTTCTGCAGTATGCTTCTGGTTTGCAAAATCATTAAAAATGTTCTTGCGTCCGTCAAGATAGATTCTGAGCTTGCCCATTGCGGTATCCAGCTCTTCCTTGGCAAGACGCATTGCACTGTCGCTAAAGCCTGCATCCTTAAGCTTTTTATCAAGCTCCGAAACAATGTCTTCGGTAATTGAGGCAAGTTCCTTCTGAAGCTCTGCACGCTTGTTGTCCAGTTCTTCTATCTGGTCCTTGAGCTGACCGGCACGTTTATCATTTTCTGTAATCTGAGAGCCTGAGGTTTCGATGTTCTTTTTGAATGAAACGATGTTATCTTTAATTCCCTGAAGCTGCTTGTTCTTTTCATGAAGCACAGCATTCTGTTCGTCTATTTCTTCCTGTAAAGAATCTATGCGTTCCTGAATTGCGTTTATCTTTACTTCAAGGCTGCTTATTTTTTCTTTGATTTCTCCGGCACGGGTGTTAGCCTGTTTGATAAGCTCCTGCTTACCGTTTTTTTCCTGACCAATACCAATCAAAAGACCCTGCTTTGCGTAAAGGTTATTCTGAAGCTCCTTTACCTTGTCCATGTTTTCGCTGATGGTATTGTTTATTTCTTCAATTTCCTGACGAACCTTGTCGCGCTTAGCCTGCATGTTTTTAAGCTCTTCTTCGTGGCGCGCTTTTTCCTGTACAAAGTTTTTAAGACGGAGGAGGGTCAGGTCAAGTTCGTTTTCGTAAATCTCTTCCTTGAACTTGCGGTATTTGATTGTTTTTTCAGACTGAACTTTAAGGGAATCATACTGACGTTTAATTTCGTTGAGCGAGATTTCAATCTGCTGCATGTTGATTCTGGTTTTTTCAAGCTCACGTTCTGCTTCGGCACATTCTGCCTTACTGCGGCTTATACCTGCAGCCTCTTCAAAAAGATAGCGGCGGTCCTCCGGCTTGCTCGAAAGTACCTGGTCAATTTTTCCCTGTTCCATTACAGAGTAGGCTGCCTTACCGACACCTGTGTCCATAAAAAGACGGCGGATTTCTGTAGGTCCAGCCTGACGCTGATTTATAAAATATTCCTGATCTCCGGAACGATAGAGACGACGTGTAATTGCAATTTCTGAATCGTCAACAGGAAGAAGTCCTTTTTCGTTGGAAAGAGTAAGAGTAACTTCTGCGGTATTGAGTGCAGGACGTTTTTCGGTTCCGTTAAAAATAACGTCTTCCATTTTTTCTGCACGAAGATTTTTTGAGCGGTTTTCGGCCAGTACCCACTTGATTGCATCAACGACATTACTTTTTCCACAGCCGTTAGGTCCCAGCAACGCTGTAATACCTTCTGCAAAATCTATATGAGTTCTGTCCGCAAAAGACTTAAAACCATAAATATCCAGACTTTTTAAGAACACTTGTTATTTCCGCCCATCAAAAAAATGATTATTTTATCCTTATTATTATAATGATTTTTGAGGGGAAATTCAATTACAACATTGGTTCCGTAACTTTGCCATTACGGATCTGTTTAGGGTAAACTGTAAGTCCAAACTTCTTTTCCAGTGCTGCATAACGGCGCATTTCAACTTCGTCACCTATTACTACGTTTATACCGCGCTTGCCGGCACGGGCAGTACGGCCTGAACGATGAATAAAAAAGTCGTCATCTTCGGGAACGTCCATCTGGATTATATGTGTAATATCGGGAATATCAAGGCCTCGGGCACCAAGGTCGCTTGTTATAAGGACCTTGCATTTTCCGCTTCGGAATTTATCTATGGCAGCTTTGCGCATCTGTTTGTCGGCTTTTGCGTACAGTGCAAGGCAGTCTACATGCTTGTAGGTAAGTTTTTTGTAGATATTTTCAACCTGGTCAGATCGTGAAGTAAAAACCAGAGCTTTTCCGGGATTTTCTGCGGCAAGGAATTTACGTAAAAAGTCAATTTTTTCCTGATTTTCTGCATAAATTGCCCAGTGAGTTATGTTTTTACTAAGGATAAACTCCTGCGGCATCTTAATATTTTCTGAATCTGCAAAAAAGATTCGCGCACCTTTGTTTACGGTTGCAGAACAGCCTATAACCTGACAGTCTTTGGCAACACAGTTACGTAGATTGTCTGTATCTTCAAAGCTTTCTTTCTTAAGCAGGCGGTCGCATTCATCCAGGACCAGAGCATACAGGTCATTTACCTTAAGCTTTTTAAGTCTTATAAGCTCTACAAGGCGTGCAGCAGTTCCAATAACAATCTGTGGTTTTTCTTTAAGTGTTTCAAGCTGACGTTTTATAGGAGCGCCGCCAATAAGCAGTGCAGTTTTACGACCGGTGATCTTTTTTGCAGCCCCATTAATCTGACTTGCAAGTTCAAAGGTTGGTGCACAGATAAGAATGCGCAGGGTAGTGGTGTCGCTGTCTTTTTCCAGCCTGTCTACCAGCGGAAGCAGGTATGCATAGGTTTTTCCGGTTCCTGTTTCAGATTCAAAAACAAGGCTTTTACCCTGGGCAATAAGCGGAATGATTTTGTCCTGTACCTTTGTAGGCTCCAGGATCTGTATTTCATTGAGCTTTTGAACTATCTGCGGCGAGAGTGTATTGAATGCGTTTGTAGCTGTACTCATAATTATTCTGCCAGTGTGCAAACTGCCTTGAGCGTTTCGCGGGTTGTGGTTTCCCAGTTGATGCGGCGTGCAACTTCATGTCCTTTCTGAACCATTTCTTTTGCAAGCTGCTTGTCTTCTACAATTTTCTGAAGGTCTACGGCCATTTCTTCTATATTGTCTGAATCAAAATAAAGCGGTGCGTCTTCTGCCATTTCCATGAGCGCGCCTTTGTTAGAACACAAAACCGGAACTCCGCAGGCCATGGCTTCTGTTACAGGAAGTCCGGCTCCTTCGTTTACGGCAGGAAAAACACAGGCTGTAGAACCGCAGTATAATTTCTGCAGACTTTCCTGTGGAAAATGTCCTGTGATGAAAATCTCGCTGGCATATTCAGAATTGTATGCAACCTCATGAATAACCGGCGCAAAAGGTCCGTCGCTTCCAACAAGCACAAGCCGGTGAGGTGCATTAGTTCTCTTTTTGAATATTTCAAAAGCCTTGATAAGTTCAATATGTTTTTTGTCCGGGCCGCTAAGTCGTGAGCTGTAAATAAAATAAGGACGCTTAATTGCAAACGGTTTGATGTCTACAAATTCGCTGTCTGTATCTGCCAGAGGATAGAAAACCTTGTGGTCAATTCCGTTTTGAACAACAACAATTTTTGCCGGGTTAAAGCTGTTTTGAATAAGATCATCCTTAATGTAAGAAGAAGCCGCAATAATAAGACTTGAACGGTTGAGCGCTTTTTTAATTGCCTTATGCTCCCTCTTGTCTCCAAGCGAAGAATAAACACCGTTCAAAATTATTACAGATTTAGTTTTGATTTTACCGGGCAGAACAATATGTGCGGCAGGAAAAATTACAGCGTCATATTTATTCTTACGGCAAAATGCCTTGAGCTTGTGTCTGTGCCAGCGGCGTATTGTATTAAGGTTTTCGTCAATGTTTACGGAAACAAAAGGAATTTCTTTATTTGCAGTATAGGTATATCTGTCTATCTCCAGGCCGAAAAGTTCGTATTCGCCGTCGTCGGGAAGGTTCTTTATGCAGTTTAAAAGATAAGCCCCGGCTCCGGACTGTCCGTGTGCACAGCCAAAGGCATCTATACCAATCTTCATACCTTATCTAAGCTGTCTCCGTAGCATCTGGAAGCGCCTTGATAAGAGAATGAATATCAAGCTTCTTGTCGTGTCTTACAATATCCTTTGTAATAACCAGCTCTTTCTTTCCGTGAATGTCAGGAATTTCAAACATAATATCCATGAGCATTTTTTCAACGATTGTTCTAAGTCCTCGTGCTCCAGTTTTCTGTCTGATAGCTTCGCTTGCAATTTCTTCGATTGCTTCCTTTTCAAACTTAAGGTCTGCATTGTCAATTGCAAAGCTTGCCTGGAACTGCTTGGTAATAGCATTCTTAGGTTCAGTAAGGATTGAAACAAGATCATCCTTAGTAAGCTCTTTAAGCGCAACAGTAATAGGCATACGACCAATAAGCTCCGGAATAAGACCAAACTTTACAAGGTCGTCAGGAGTACACTGGTTCAAAAGATTCATTTTTTCTTCTTCGTTCATCTGACCAATGTTTGAACCAAAGCCCATTGAGTGTGCTGCAATACGCTGTTCAATAATTTTGTCCAGTCCTACAAAAGCACCGCCAAGAATGAACAGAATGTTAGTTGTGTCTATCTGAAGCATTTCCTGGTTAGGATGTTTTCTTCCGCCCTGAGGAGGAACGCTTGCTATAGTACCTTCAATAATTTTAAGGAGTGCCTGCTGAACACCTTCGCCGCTTACATCGCGTGTAATGGAAGTGTTTTCGCTCTTACGTCCAATCTTATCAATTTCATCAATAAAGATAATTCCGCGCTGAGCTGCTTCTATGTTTCCGTCTGCTGCATTGATGAGCTTGAGTAAAACATTTTCTACATCTTCACCAACATAGCCGGCTTCGGTAAGGGTAGTGGCATCTGCAATTGCAAAAGGAACCTTAAGCTTTTGAGCCAGAGTTTTTGCAAGAAGAGTTTTTCCGCTACCTGTAGGACCAATAAGAAGTACGTTAGATTTTTCAATAGTTACGTTGTCACCGGTTTCGGTAACCTTGTCCAGACTGCCGTTGGTAGCCATGCGCTTGTAGTGGTTGTAAACAGCAACAGACAAAACCTTTTTAGCTTCGTCCTGTCCAACAACATACTGATCCAGATAATCTTTAAATTCCTTTGGAGTAGGAACCTCGTTCATTTCAATTGGAGTAAGCTCTGCAGCCTGAAGATCCAGCTTGTCCTGGCAGGCAGAAATACATCTGTCGCAGATAAAAGCACCTGTCGGGCTTGCAATGAGTTTTCTATCTCTATCTGCCGGCTTACCACAGAAAAAGCAGTAGCAGTTAGAAGCATTAAACATACCTGGTCTTTTCATTTTACAACCTTCTATATATTAAGAATCAAAAGTCTATTTTTTGCGTGACGGCATTACATGGTCAACAATACCGTAATCCAGAGCATCCTGTGCAGACATATAAAAATCACGTTCAATATCTGTAGAAATCTGTTCAACAGTTTTACCTGTGTCGCTTGCAAGATATTCAATGGAAAGCTTTTTAAGGCGGATAATTTCTTTTGCAAGAATAGAAATATCACTTTCCTGACCTTCAACACCACCGCGAGGCTGATGAATCATAACACGGCTTGAAGGGAGTGCATAACGCTTGCCCTTAGTACCACCAGCAAGGATAATAGCGGCCATACTTGCAGCCTGACCCATACAGATAGTCTGAATATCGCACTTTACATATTTCATTGTATCGTAGATGGCAAGTCCTGCAGTAACAACACCGCCAGGAGAGTTGATGTAAATGCTTATATCCTTGTCCGGATTTTCCGATTCCAGAAACAGAATCTGAGCTACAACAAGGTCAGCATTGTATTCGTTAATTTCCCCATCCAAAAAGATAATGCGGTCCTTCAAAAGACGAGAAAAAAGGTCATAACCTCTTTCGCCATTACCGGTTCGTTCCCATACACTTGGGATATTATTGTTCATCATTTCGTTCATATATAAAAATTCCTTATCCTTATATATATAATATAATGAATTTTGCGATAAAAGAATAGAAAAATATAAGAAAAATAATAAAAAAAGAGGGGAAAGCCTTCCCCTCGCTTCAACCACCTGCGGTGTTTTTCGCTACCCCTTCGCCTAGGGGGCTTTGCCCCCTAAAACCCCCGCAGGTAAGTAGACCTAAAAAACGCAGTGCGTTTTTTTTAACGGTCTGCTATAGAACACCGGCCGCCAGCGGCCTTACACATTTTCAAAAAGCTCTTTAAATGTCTTTTTTTCGCCTTTGGAAATCTTTATTTCTGCATAAATCTGTTCGAACAATTTATTTTCTTTTGTATCGTCAACAAGATATTCCTTTGCGCGTGCATCACTGTAGTGTTTCTTTACTTCTTCTACAGACATTCCGCCCTGTTCTGCAATAACTGCATACTGAGCTTCAACTTCTTCTGGAGTTACGCTGATATTGCGGTCGCGGATAAGGCTGTCTACGATAATGCGGGACTTGAGCATCTTTTCGCTGTCGCCGGTCCAATCCTTAAGCATAGTTTCCTTTGACTGACCGCTTGCAGTAACCATCTTTTCAAGCTGTTCAGGACTTGTCTGGAACTGCTGAGCCATCATATCCCAGCGGCCCTTAAGTTCTGCGTCGAGCATAGAAGCCGGAATATCAAACTTATATTTATCTACAAGCTGGCTGAGAATGTCATTGTTCTTAAGCTCCTTAAGACGTCTTGTTACAGCTGTTTCCATGTTGCGTTTGATGTCTGCCTTAAGATCGTCCAGAGTCTTGAACTTTTCGTTAATGTCCTGTGCAAAGTCATCATCAAGAGCAGGGAGGTCACGAACCTTTACAGCCTTAATTGTTACGCTGATTTTCTTAGTCTGTCCTGCAAGGTCTGCATCAGGATCATCCTTCTTGTATTTCTTTGTAATTTCTTTTGTTTCACCTTTTTTCATACCGATGATGTCATCATCAATCTTAAAGAGGTTTTCGCCGGTTCCTACAGTAAATACAAAGTCTTCGCGGTCTGTGCCTTCAATTTTCTTTCCGTCGTCACCAACTTCAAAGTAGTTGATTGTTACGATATCATCCTTGGCAACAGTTTCGTCCTTCTTTTCTACAACAAGGGCATTGCGCTCCTGCATAGCCTTAAGTTCTTCCTTGATATCTGCGTCAGAAATTGTAACCTGTGGTTCCTTATAAGAAATTCCTGAAAAATCCTTTACGCTAACCTTAGGGAATACGTCATAAGTTACTGAATAAACAAGGTCCTTGGAAATATCAAAATCTGGCATCTGGTCCATAACAGGCTGTGCATATGGAAGAGGGCGGTTTTCTTTTTCTTCATCAAAAACCTGACCGAGTGACTGGTCAATAAGCTCGCTCATTGTATCTGCACGGAGAGCTTCGCCGTATTTGCGTTCCAGAACAGAAGCAGGAACGTGGCCCTTTCTAAAGCCAGGAATCTGTGCGCTCTTAGTATATTTTGCTAAAGTTGATTTGTAGGTTTCTTCTACATCCTTTTTTCCGATTGTTACAGTAAGCTTTACTGCCGATTTTTCCAGTGTTGTGAATTCCTTTGTAAGTTTCACGATATTCCCCTTAAAAAAAAGATTAAAAAAAAAGCGGTTCAGATTATTCTGAATCGCTTTCTTATATTTTAGAGCGGGAAACGGGAGTTGGACCCGCGACATCCACCTTGGCAAGGTGGCGCTCTACCACTGAGCTATTCCCGCAAATAATTTGCGTTTTCAGGCCTCTTTCTATAATAGAGCGGGAAACGGGAGTTGGACCCGCGACATCCACCTTGGCAAGGTGGCGCTCTACCACTGAGCTATTCCCGCATAGGTTTTCTTTTGACTGACTTGTGCGAGAGGAGGGACTTGAACCCTCACGCCGAAGCACTAGATCCTAAGTCTAGCGTGTATGCCAATTTCACCACTCTCGCTAAACTTAAAGGCTTTGAGCCATGCAGGGATCGAACCTGCGACCCACAGATTAAGAGTCTGTTGCTCTACCAGCTGAGCTAATGGCCCGTAAACATATAATGTCGATGTCAAGTAATATATCAGAATCAGAAAAAAGTGTCAATATACTCTTGTGAAACAACGTCTATATGTAAGAAATGCGACTGACACGATTCGAACGTGCTACCTACGGATTCGAAGTCCGTTGCTCTATCCAGATGAGCTACAATCGCAAATAAAAAAACGGTGCAGATTTACACCGTTTTTTTCAGGGTGCCTAGTGGGGATCGAACCCACGACAACCAGATCCACAATCTGGCGCTCTACCGCTGAACTATAGG
This sequence comes from Treponema sp., assembly GCA_017550685.1. Lineage (GTDB taxonomy): Bacteria > Spirochaetota > Spirochaetia > Treponematales > Treponemataceae > Treponema_D. Next base: position 34,021 of record JAFZOJ010000078.1, read on the forward strand.
CACCGTAAGTGAAAATAAATATATCAAAAAAAGGTGCGTGAGTCAATGGGAGTATAGAATGAGAAATATTTAATTAAATATGGCTCCCAGTCACAAAACGGGGGTCAAAAACGCGGCTTAAGCCGCTTGCCGCTGACTGTTGTAGTGGAACTATTAAATGCCGCTCCCGCGGCATCAACAGTCAGAGTCATTTTGTCCCCCGTTTTGTTCCTTCGCGCCGGATTCATCATAACTATTTATATTTCATTTCATCCTTAATTGTTCTTCAATATTAATATTTATTTTCATTTGCGGGCCTAAAAAAAGGTGAAAATAATTCTAAACTAAAATTTTCAAATACCGATAAACAACTGATATCCTATAACTATATTTTGTGAGGTGATATTGATGAAAGGGAATGAAATGGATTTTGAACAGATTCTCGTAAAGGAAGAAGGGATTCTTGATGAGCTGGTGAAGGCTCAGAACCAGCTGCGTAAGGCTGTTACAGAAAAGAACTGGGAAAGCCTTACTAAGATCATCAATACTATTAATACTGTATCCGGAAACTTTCTTGAGGTAGATGCAGAACGCGAAATTATTCAGGATATGATGAAAATGGATGAAGTAAAGCCTTATTTTGAACGTCTTGGCAACATGCGTGCTAAGCTTCTTAAGTGCAAGATTGAAAATCAGGCTTTGAGTAAATATGTAAACATAACAAAGAACTTTATTCAGGGAGTTGTAGAAGAAGCTCTTCCACAGTCTGGTAATAAAGTTTATTCAAAAACCGGCAAGATTGTTCAGCCGCAGCCACAGAGTGTAGTGCTGAATATGGACTTTTAAGAGGTAATAGATATGGGATCAACATTTTCTGGAATTGAATTAGGAAAACGCAGTATTATGGCTCAGACCGATGCCATTACAACTGCAGGTCACAATATTGCTAATGCAAATACCGAAGGTTATTCACGCCAGAGAGTACAGATTAAGGAATTTGACCCGCTTTACAGGCCTGATATGACTCGTGCAGAACGTCCCGGACAGATTGGACAGGGTGTTGATGTACAGAGCATTACTCGTGTACGCGATGAACTTCTGGATAAGCGCATTGTTGCACAGGCTAACCAGGAAACCTACTGGCAGACCCGTTCTGACTATTACACAATGCTTGAGCAGATTTACAACGAGCCGGATGATATTTCGGTACGCTATAATATGGATAAATTCTGGGAAAGCTGGCAGGAACTGTCGGTAAATCCTGAAAGTCAGGCTGCACGCCAGGCTGTTGTTACACGCGGTCAGTCTTTGACAGAATCAATTAATCAGAGATGGGAAAGCCTTAAGGGTGTAAGTGATATTGTTGACGGAGATATAGAAGCTACCGTTAAACAGGTAAATGATCTTGCCCGCCAGATTGCCGCTTTGAATGCAAGCATTGTTGAATCAAAGGGAGTAGGCGACAGTCCAAACGATCTTCTTGACCGCCGCGACCTTCTTGTAGATAAGCTCAGCCAGCTTGTAAATGTAACTGTTGATCACCGCGATCCTGATGAATTTGAAGTTCATGTAGACGGACTTGTTCTTGTACAGGGTGGCATTGCCCGCGAAATTGGTTTCCAGCTGCGCGATGATGATTCAGGCTACAATAAGCTTATATGGAAAGATACCGGAAAAGACGCTTTCTTTAGCGGTGGTAAGCTTGGCGCTCTTGTAGAACTGCGCGATGTAGATATCCGTAACGAAATTCAGCAGTTGAATACAATGACAATGAACTTTGCAGACCTTGTAAACGATGTTCACCGCAATGCAGTTGGCGCAAATCATGTAACAGGTCTTGATTTCTTTGTTCAGCGTCCATTTGTTGAAAATACAAACGGTAATTTTGACCGTAACGGAGACGGCGAGCTTGACAGTTCATACATCTTCCGCTTTACAGGTACAAACGAACTTGATAAAGAACAGCAGGTTGGTTTTGACGGTACAATGAGACTTGCAAGCACTGACGGTTATGTAGAAATCAACTACTACCACACAGACACTGTAGAAACTGTAATCAACCGCATAAACGATTCAAACAGCGAGGTTAAGGCTTATCTTGACCGCAATAATCACCTTGTTCTCAAGGCTACAACTTCTGTAAGCACAAATAATCCGGACTTTGTAATCCGCCACGTAGAAGATTCAGGATATTTCCTTGCAAATTATTCAGGAGTACTCGCAGGAACCGGTGCTGCCGGCGCTTACGATTTTGCTCAGGCTGATGCAGTAAATGCTCTGGCTGCTGGTGCTCAGTTTGGTGTTGCTCCTGTATACAATCCATCGGCTTATATAACAATCAACTCTGCAATTCAGAATGATGTTCAGAATGTTGCAGCAGGTTACTTAAGCCCAAGCGGAGATGCTTTTGCAGGTGATGGACGTGCTGCAGTAGAAATTGCCGCAATCCGCAACACAAGCATAATGGTTGGTTCAATGAGAACCTTTGATGATTTCTTTGCCGACAGCGTTACAAACGTAGGTCTTAAAGGTGAACAGGCAGAAACAAATCATCTTAGCCAGGCCGCCATTATGGATGATCTTAGAAATATGCGCGAGTCAATCAGTGGTGTAAACATTGATGAAGAACTTGCAGAAATAATGAAGTTTCAGCACGGCTACAATGCAGCAGCAAAGTTTATTACCGTGTGGGATAGCCTCATTGATACAATTATTAATAGATTGGGAGTATAAATCTAACGTCATTCCGAACTTGTTTCGGAATCTCTTAATAAAAGATCCTGAAACAAGTTCAGGATGACGTTGTAACAGAAGGAGATATATATGCATAGAATTTCAAGTAATATGAACAATATGAATACTCAGAGTGCCTTGCGTCTGCAGGAGTCTAAGCTCAACCGTACAAATAACCAGATAAGCAGCCAGCAGAAACTTCTTAATCTGCGTGATGATCCTATTGCAGCAGGACACCTTGTTCGCTACCAGTCATATCTTGGCCGCGTAAAGAACTTTGAAAAAAATGCACTTACTCTTTCTGACGAATTTGCCGTACGCGAAGGCTATATGGAAAACTCCCTCGAAATTATGCAGAGAGTTCGCGAGCTTGCAGTAACAGGTGCTAACGGTATCTACAACAAGGATGACATGAAAAACATGGCAGCCGAAGTTGATGAGCTTTTGAAGGCTCTTGTTCAAAATGCAAACGCAATTGATGCAGACGGAAAATCAATCTTTGCAGGAACTAATACAAAGGCAACAGCTTTTGATATTGAAATGGGCAACGTAGAAGGCTCCGGAGTTCCACTTATTCAGAATGTACGCTACAACGGAAACATTGATGTAAATCAGGTAGAAGTTGATGAAAACAAATATCTTGTAAATGACAATGCCGGAAACAAAACCTTCTGGGCAGAAAATCAGCAGATATTCGGTGCCCGCGATGCTTCTCAGTGGCAGGCAAACAGCGACAGTGTAATTGCAATTGACGGTGTAGAAATCAAAATCAACGAAGGAGATAACATCTACACTGTAATTAATAAAATCAACAAAAGTGATGCTGCAGTAAAAGCAAGCCTGGATCCTATCCGCAATGGACTTAATCTTGAAACAACAGATGCTCGCCAGTTGTGGCTCCAGGATGTACAGGGTACTGCCTTGAACGAACTTGGCATGGTTAAAGATGCAAGCCAGCGCCCTCCATACAATCTTGGAGACGGAGTTCGTGTTGCAGGTGGTTCAATGTTTGATGCAGTAATTGCATTCCGCAACGCTCTTTTGAGTGGAGATCAGGAATCTATTGGTGGTCGTGTACTTGGTGTACTTGACCTTGGTATAAACAGTCTGGTTAGCCGTCTTGCTAAATCTGGCAGCGAGTATGAAAGAGCTCAACTTAATGCAACAAGAAGTTCAAAACTCGCCCTGGATGTTACACAACAGATTTCGCGCGAAGGTGACCTTGATTATACAAAGGCAATTACAGACCTTAAGATGCTCGACTACACAAATCAGGCAACACTCAGTAATGCCGGAAAAATGTACAGTTCAACATTGTTGAATTATATGAGATAATAAACAAAGGAAGTAAACAAAATGGAAGTAATGACAAAAGCAAAAGGAAGAATTGACATACCGGAAACCCGGATGCTTACAATTCCGGAAGGATTATTCGGTTTCGAAAAGTACACAAAGTTTGCGCTCTGTGATTCAGATTACGAGCCTTTCTTGTGGCTGCAGTCGCTTGAGGATATGAATCTTGCATTCTTAATCGTAGATCCGTTCTTAATTTCTAACGATTACGAAACAGACATTGACGATGAAACTCTGGCAAAAATCGGAATTGAAAAACCTGAAGATATAATCATAATGACAATAGTTACAGTTCCAAATGACGGATCTGCAATTACTGCCAATTTCCAGGGACCGCTTGTTATAAACAAACAGAACAGGCAGTGTATGCAGGTAATATTAAACGACAACCGCTGGACAACTAAGGTAAATATTATTGATGCATTGAATGCGAAAGGAGAAAAATAATGTTAATCCTCTCGCGTAAAATTGATGAAAAAATTAAGATTGGTGAAGACATCACCATTACGCTCATAGACGTTCACGGAGACCAGGTTAAGATTGGTGTAGAAGCACCAAAGAACGTAAAGGTTTTCCGCCAGGAAGTCTTTGATGCAATCCAGAAAGAAAACAAGGCTGCCGTTGCTCCTCAGAATGAAAACAATGTGGCACGCGATGCAGTAAGTGCTTTGTCCAAGCTGCTTAAGAAGTAGTAAGCTTTATTTCTGCTTCACTGGCACGAAGATATACAGGACCGTCAAAATCCTTCAGAGGAGGGAGCTTGGCGGTTATTTTTTTTTCTGCAAGTGCAAAAAGACAGTCAGTTGTAACAACCGGTACAGAAAGCTTATGAATTAAAGGCTTGCAGCCTTGAGCCTTGAGCAGCTCTATAAGTTTTACTGCATCTTTTTCAAAGCCTGCAATGTTCAATTCGTGAATATTCTGCAAACGGTCAATGATAAAAGGAACGTCATAGTCTCCGTCTTCCAGAACAATTTTTCCTGAATGATAAATGCCTGCATAAAACTTATCCTTGTTTGCGTCAATACAGGCAAGGGTTGGCAAAGTAGAATCTACAAAAGGCCAGGCATATGCTTCCAGCGAAGAGATTCCATAAACCGGAGTTCCAAAGGCACATTCAATCGCCTTGAGCGCACTAATGCCCAGGCGAAGTCCAGTAAAGCTTCCGGGACCAACAGTAAGGGCAGTGTAGTCAAGTTCGTTTTTTGCAAGCCCGCATTTTTCAAGTACATAATCAATAGCAGGAACAAGTGTTTCGGACTGTCTCATGCCTATATCGTAAATTGCAGTAAAGGTATAGTCTTCGTTTTTGGCGGCCACAGTCATTCGTGAGCACGCACAGTCAATTGCCAGCGCTTTCATTTTATTTCACCATTATTCCAGTTTTCAATTTCGATAATTCTTGAGCCGTCTTCCTGTGGAGTAAGCCGCAGAATAATTGTACGCGAAGGAAGTTCATCCATAATTTTTTCGCTCCATTCAATTATGCTCACACCGTCTCCGTAAAGCATATCATCGGCACCAAGATTTATAAAGTCTTCGGTTCCTTCAAGTCGGTAAACATCAAAATGATAAAGCGGCATGCGGCCGTAGTATTCGCTTATAAGACAGAAGGTCGGACTTGTGATTGTGTCGGTTATTTCCAGGGCGCGGGCAATGCCTTTTGTGATTGTAGTTTTTCCGGCAGCCAAAGTTCCCTGCATGGCAATAATGTCTCCTTTTTTAAGAAGCCTGCCAATTTTTTCACCGAGTTCTATGGTTTCCTGTTCAGTTTTTGTATGGAATGTCAGCAAGGTAATTTGCCTTCAACTTCAAGATTTGTAATATAATCAAGAATTGATTTGCGGATTGGAATAAGAGGATAATCAATAGGGCTTTTTATAGAAAGTGAAAATTCTTTACAGCCAAGCGGATTCATTTCTATAGAAAACTCTATATCTACATTTGCAGTACGTGCAGTTAAATCAAGTACAGCTGTAGCAGCGTATTTTCTGATGTAAAAAATCTGGACATCCTCCCTCTCCAGATTCTGCAATTCTAAGACCTTCATATTAATTAGCTATAGAATAATAAAAAAATCAAATTTTTACAATAATGCACTTAAATTTTATATTTCATACTTAAATGCATAAGCGTTGATTTTGTTTTTGGATTCAAGATCTATCTTTAAAAACTGGATATGAAGATTATATGTTTGGTCTATAAGCTGTCGGGTTCGTCTTATAATTCCTATTATGTGTTCATCCAGATTCATTGATGGAATTCTTATTGTAAGATACTGTTTTTCTTTAACCGGCAGCTTTGTCTTGATACAGCATCCTCCGGAAGAAATATTTGTAACGCGTCCTGGATATTCCTTTGGAGCAATAACATATTCGTCTTCGTTATTCTTGATTGCTTTTTTAGTACGTTCTTCCGGTTTTGCAGGTCGTGCAGGATGGAAAATACATTCTGTATCAATAGATTCACGTTTAGAATTTCGGTGAGCCTGATTTAAAAGATCTTCTGAGTGTGCAATTATAAGGTATATTTTACCGTCCGGGTTAGTCTGATATCTCATGGCCCTGGAAGTAAAATGATAGGTCATTCCGTTCTGAGCCTTGGTAATAAATCTTAATCTTTCCAAAAGCGGTGGTTTTAAGTTAGGGTTATCATACATGAATTTTGGAATTTCAAGTGCAAGAAAATCCTGAGTATTGCTCTTAACATAAAACGGAAACTGTTCACTTTCGTGTGTAAGGTAGAATACAATTGCTTCGGGTATAAGCTGCTTTGTAGAAAGAAGGTTTTTTGTAGCAGCCGAAATTTTTTCAATATTAAAGTCAAGGCGGAAGAAAATATCAATGTCCTTTGGAGTTGCGTTGTGCTCCTTAAGGTAAAAATAAAATTCCTTAAGCTTGGCAAAAAAAGGCTCCGGTTCCTTGATGTAATAATTGATGTTTGGAAGCTTCTGGATGCGGCACATATTCCAAAGCATGTCTTCTTCTTCCGAAGAAAGCCTGTTGTCCTCTATGAATTTTTTTACATCCTTATAAGTCGAAACTCTTGAAAGCTGCTTCTGGATATATTTTTCTGATTTCTTATAATCAAGAAGATGCTTGGTAAGGAACCAGAATCCACCTACAAGTGCTGCTACAAGTACAACACCAAGAATATAAATTCCAATTGGAAAACTTGCACGGGCGCTTAATGGCGAAGAACCAATTTGAAAAAATATAGCAGAATCCATAATCAAATCTCCTTACACTAACTTTTGTAATGATTGAGAAATTGCCTTTAATCTTGGACAGATTTCGTATTCTGATAAATCCCCGATAAGCACTGTATCATTATTTTGAAGCGCAAGTTCAAAATCCTTAAGGACCGGTGCAAACTCATTAAAGAACTCTGTAAAGTTTTTGCCGTCAATCTGGGCGTTTCCAAAATCCTGTGGGAACAGCGAAGCAAGGGCTGCAACATGACAGAACTGGTCAATGCTTTCTGCAACAGTTTTAATTGATTCGCTTACTTCCTTGGTTTTGCCACTCTGCAATGAAACAGGAACGTCTTCCATTTTGGTAGAAAGCTCTTCAAAAAGGCCGGCAAGCTTTTCAAAGGATTCGTGTATTTCTTTTTTGGTTACAACTGAAAATTCAAATTTAGTATCGCTGCCCAAAGGAAGCGCAGAAGTTTTTTCAAAATCTTCGGCAGTTACAGTTTTTCCGTCTACCACAATACCAATAACAGCAGAATCGTTGTCATCACAATATTTTGCAAAAGGCGTTAAGATGTCTCCGATTGTTTTTTCGTTTTCAAGCTGAATGTCTGCCTGAACGCCATTGATATAGAAACTAACCATGAATATCCTCCCTATCTGTTATTCTGATTGTTCTGCTGTCTCGTAAAGTTATTGATAGTATTCTGCTGGTTTTCAAGATTGCTCAAGGAACCCTGCATGGTACTGTATTTTTGTCTAAGTTCGGCTTCTTTTTTATCCATCTGATCTTCAAGCTTTGTAATTCTTGTTTCAGAGCTTTTGATTTTAGAATCCAGTGTAGAAGTTTTTAATGCAAGGATTCCACCGGTCTGTGTATAAGCCGTAATCTGTTTGTCCAGTCTGAATGCAATTCCGTCATCAATAATAAGGTCGCCGTCTGTGTCGTAACCAAACAGATCTTTAATTTCGTTTATGTGATTTTCAAGTGCGGCATCAAGCTTCTTTTCGTCAATTTCAAGATAACCGCGTAGTCTGCTTGCAGAATAACTTCCTGTAAAGCCCGAAGCATTTGTTGAGATACCAAGTGTGGATAGGGTAGTAACCTCTGTGTTTTCGGTAAACCTGTAGTTTGAAGAAAGTATAGTCTGCATATTGCTTTTGATGTTTGAAAGAGAAGAATCTGTCTGGAACATTCCAAGCTGCTTGGTCAGTTTTTCTTTTTCGTCATCAGAAAGATAATCAAGTTCATTTACAATATCAGGCTTGTTCTGCGAAAGTACATTAAGCTTGGCAACTGCCTGGTTATATTTTCCGACAAATTCTATAAGTGCATTTTTAGAAGCTTCTTTATCTACCTTTACGTTGATGGTCGCTGTCTTTTCTGTTTTGTCGTGTACGTTCAAAGTGATTTCAGGAACAACATCATCAATTTCGTTAGTAGGGCGGGTGATTGTAATGCCTTCGTATTTGATGATTGCGTCACCTGCTTCGGCAACTGCATGGTTCGGAGAGTATCCAAGATTTGCGTTTGCATCGTAAGCATTAAACTCAGAAACTTCCAGAGAATAAGAGGTGTTTGCGTTACGTACAGAAATTGAACTGATTCCCTTGTAGTCTGAAACACTCAGATCTATGCTGACTTCGTTTCCAGAAAGAATATCCGGTGTAGAAATTACGCGTTCTGTTCCGTCAGAAAAAACTGCGTAGAAAATGTTTTTATCTGTTACCGGGCTTAACGGTTCCGGCTTTACAGTTGATTTAGGAAGCAGAGTATCCGAGGTAGCATTCTTAATTGAAATGCCGCCAAACTCTGCATAAAAGCCGTCAGGAATTTCCGGTTCTGCGGCAGTTTCGTTTAATGCCTGTGTTATGTCTGTAAGTCCTGTTGCACGAACCTTAAAGGCAATGTGCATGTTCTGATTATTTTTTACAGAATCTGGAATGCTTACTTCATAACCACCGCGCGGCTGAACGGTAACCTTGCCGTCTGATACAGTAGTGCGGGTGAGTGACATTTCGGGCATGCGTGTCTGCTTGCCCTGTTCTTTATATGTAAGCTGTTTTATTTCAGCGGTTTTTGCACCGAAAGAAGAAGTGCTGCTTTTTACCGGAGAAATCATTCCGGTTTCTATGGCAAAATCCTTGGCAGCGCCTTCGAAGATAAGTTTGTTTTCTTTACCTGTAGAAAGGGACTCAATAAGAAGTGTCTTTTTTCCTGCACTGGCACCTACCAGCATTGATTTTACAATACCGTTACTGCGCTTATTTATTGCTGCAGAAAAATCCTTTAAGCTTCCGCCCTTCCAGTTGACTGTCAGTTGTTTTTCTCCAACCTTGTAAGTATAAACTCCTGCAGGTACTTTGTAGTCAGAAGAAAGTTCATCTGACAAAAAACGATCTGCAGTTGCAGGTTGAATTACGTCTACTTTAAACGACTGAATATCTGCACCACGATTTGCCGTTGCAGTTATAGCGTTTTCGTCTGTTGAGGTTGTTAATTTATTGTTAAACGGATTTTCGTAAGAATAAAGAGTTTTTGTACTGTCACGAAGAGATGTTAATTGTGTGTTTACTTCACGCCAGGCCGTTTGTTGGGACTTATACTCATCGAGCTGATTCTGCTCCCTTGTCAGCGGAATCCGCTCGATTTGCATAAGTTTTTCCACAGTATCATTTGTATTATATGTATCTGTGACGCCTGGTATACTTAATCCGGCCATAATCTAACGCTCAGAAAAATACTTTATTAAAAAACGACTTGCTAGACTTTTCGGTCAAATAAGTTGCCTATGGCCTTGCGAAGTCTGAGCTTTAATTTCTGTATGTCTTCCGATGGAATCTCCTTTAATACCTGATTGGTATTGGAATCTACTACGCGTACGACAACAGCACCCAGCTCTTTGTTTACGTTGAACTGAAGTTTCCTTCCGTCCACCATTTCGTACATTTTCTGAAGCTGCTGTGAATCTTCCTTGATTTCAGCAAGATTCTGTTCAATGTTCTGTGCAACCTGTGCTCCGTTAGGAGTCATAAGTTCCACTGCCTGTTTTGCAACAGCGCTTTTTTGAACTGTAACAGCAGATGAGTAGAGAGACTGGCCATCCATTGCCGTATGAATAACAGCGTTTGTGCTTATTGTATTCATGGCTCTCCTCCTTGTATTATACAAACCCAATAAATGAGTTTGTTTCATCCTTGAAAATTATAACCGGAAGGGGGGCGCACCCCTTCCAATTATAAACTTTAACGTCAAAAAAATGACATCCAGTTATTTCTTTGACGTTAGAAACTACTGCAGAAGTGCAAGTACAGTCTGTGACTGTGAGTTTGCCTGTGCAAGCATTGCAGTACCAGCTTGTGTGAGAATCTGGTTCTTTGTGAATTCAACCATCTCTGAAGCCATATCTGTATCACGGATACGAGATTCAGAAGCCTGGGTGTTTTCAGCAGCAACATTTACACCTTTAGCAGCCATTTCGAATCTGTTCTGATAAGCACCAAGGTCAGCGCGCTGTTTGTTGACAACTTTCAAAGCTTCATCAACAGTGCCCAATACCATGTTTGCTTCATCAGGACTAGCAATAGTAATCTGTTCATCGCCACCCTGAGCGCCCTTAAGACCTAAAGCCTGGGCTGTCATAGTACCAATGAAGACTCTTGTGTTCTGGTCCATGTTTGCACCAACCTGGAATTGCATTACGCTGCCACCAGCTTCTGCAAAACGTCCGGTCAGCATATTCATACCGTTGAACTGAGCAACGCTAGCAATGCGGTCAACTTCAGCAACGAGCTGTGAAACTTCTACCTGAATCTGCATGCGATCTTCATCGCTGTAGATACCGTTAGCAGACTGTACAGCAAGTTCACGAACACGCTGAAGAATATCTGTTGTTTCTCCAAGATATCCCTCTGTAGTCTGAATGAAAGAAACAGCATTTGTGATGTTCTTACTAGCCTGGTTAAGTCCGCGGATTTGGCTGCGCATCTTTTCTGATACAGCAAGTCCTGATGCATCGTCTCCGGCGCGATTGATGCGTTCACCAGAAGAGAGTTTCTCCATATTCTTCATGATTGAATCATTAGAAATGTTCAATACACGATCTGTATAGAGCGAACTCATGTTGTGATTAATAATCATAGTTGTGCCCTCCATGTTTACTTAAAAATAAAAACTTCATGTTTTTATCCTGCAGGTGAAGGCTAATCTGGTTCTGCGCCCCCGGATTAGTTTCAGACCTGTTCAGCAGGAACAGCCGGCCCTTATATTAAGACAAGCTTAAGTAGAACCTTCTGTTTCTGCTGTCACCATACAGCCATGGAACAGCACTATTTTCAAAGAACAATATGCACTGAAATTACATATTTATTGTACAATATAATTGGTGTTTTGTTAAGAAAAATATTCAGGAATTTAAACACCGTGCACCTGGTCTGTATAGGATAAACCTATAACAGATTCAGGTATTGTACACTAAAGAATCATAGGGGAGGGCAGCGGCCCCATTAAGAAACCGCTGCTATATATCCTCTATCACAACAATTAGCGCAAGAGACTAAGAACGTTCTGGCTCTGGGTATTAGCCTGAGCGAGCATAGCTGTTCCAGCCTGCTGCAGTACAGAATTCTTAGTGAACTCTACCATCTGAGAAGCCATATCAGCATCACGGATACGTGATTCTGAAGCCTGGAGGTTCTCAGCAGAAATATCAAGACCCTTTACAGTAAGGTCGAGACGGTTCTGGTATGCACCAAGGTCTGCACGCTGTTTGTTGATCTTCTTGAGTGCTTCATCGATTGTACCGATTGCACGGTTGGCTTCCTCAGGTGTAGCGATAGAAAGCTTCTGTTCTGTTCCGATTTCGCGGATACCAAGAGCAGTAGCAGACATAGTACCGATAAATACCTGAGTTCTCTGATCCATGTTAGCACCAATATGGAACCACATAGAAGCAGTTACAACATTCTCACCTGTTGGGCGAGCAAAACGTCCAGTAAGCATGTTCATACCGTTGAACTGGGCAGAACTTGCAATGCGGTCTACTTCAGAAACGAGAGCAGAAACTTCTACCTGAATCTGCATGCGGTCTTCGTCGGAATAGATACCGTTAGATGACTGAACAGCAAGTTCGCGGATACGCTGCATAAGGTCAGTTGTTTCCTGGAGGTAACCCTCTGTTGTCTGGATAAAGCTGATACCATTCTGTGCGTTCTGTGAAGCCTGATTCAAGCCTCTAATCTGACTGCGCATTTTTTCTGATACTGCAAGACCTGAAGCATCATCTCCGGCACGATTAATTCTCAAGCCTGAAGACAATTTCTCCATATCCTTGTTGAGACTGAGCCCAGTTACACCGAGCTGACGATTGGCAAACATTGCCGACATGTTGTGATTAATAACCATAGTATTCCTCCTTGGAATATGTAGCAGAAGAATCCTTTCTTCTGGTAGAAAAGATGCAAAAATGTGCAAATGTTTACAAGGCTACATCTACACATCTTTGCTTAAACCTCCTGAATGTTGCTTCTACGAAGTCGACACACCCATGGCGGTTCATATAAATTTTCGTCACCATTAGAAAAAAACTTTAGAAAAAAAATTAAAAAAAAGTTGAATTTATTGGGAAAATGCCGGTTTCGGAGGGTATTTTCTTTAAAAAATAAAAAAATGCTCCCGCAAAGAACCGTATTTTGCTCTGCCGAGTAGACTTTGCGGTCTTCTTTGGGATTAATTAATGGTAATCAGGAAATATTATTAGGTCGGGTCGCTAACTATGCGCCGCAAAACACGAACCTTTGCTCCGCATTTTTTTAAGCTTGAATCAAAAGGCTCCGAAACCGGCATTTTCGAATATATGTTTTTATTTTAAGTTTTCTATAATTTTTTGAATAACACGGACTGCCTTACCACGATGGGAGATGGCATTTTTTTCTTCTGCTGAAATTTGTGCCACTGTTTTACCATATTGCGGCAGGAATACAATCGGGTCGTAGCCGAAGCCTCCGGTGCCGGCCTGGTTTTTGATATCGTCGATAAGGGTGCCTTCGAAGGTTTCCTGGGCTACAAAGAGGCGGTCGCCGCCGCAGTAGAGGACCATGGCGCAGGTGTAGTGGCAGGAGCGGGGGCCGTTGAGGTATGGCATGTCTGGCAGGTTGCCTGCTTTGATGGCGTCGTTGAGCTGCTGGATTAAGAAAATATTCTGTTCTTCCTGGGTAATTTTGTGGCCGTCCGGGGTTCCTTTTGGGAAGTTAGGGCCTGCATAGCGGGATGAATAAATACCTGGTGATCCTCCCAATGCGTCAACACAGATTCCTGAATCGTCCGCAATCACCGGATAATGCACTATATCATACAAAGCCTTAGCTTTTATAAGGCTGTTTTCGTAGAAAGTGGTTCCTGTTTCGTCAGGATCAAATTCAATACCTTCATCACCGGGAGTGACTATTTCATGTCCGGCAAGAATTTCACACATTTCTCTTTTTTTATTTTTGTTACCTGTGGCTAAATAAATCTTCATGCTGACATAATACATTTATGTAATAAAAAAATCAAACTTTATATAGCTTTATACCAAGCTTTCGGGCAGTTGACTGATAATAAGTTACCTGCCTCGTACTAAGCCCCAGTACCTTGGCAATAATTTTGGTAGTAGGGCGTATCATGATTTTTCCTTCTTCGAGCTGATGGTTCAGAATATTCCAGTTCTGGGTGTTTTTGTTATACTGTTTTTTTAATGTATAGTTTTTATATTCCGGAGTATCATCATTTATCTCGTTCCATTCAATCTGACTTTTAAGCCTTTTGTGATTAAAATACGCCTTGTTCCGTCTTTGTTCCATCATGTTTTTGTGCTCAATTCTTGTTTCCATTTCTTTTTTGAGCTCCTGCACAATCTGATGAAATTTCTCATTATCAATATTAAAAAGCCCGGTTATTGCTTCTATCTGTTCTTCTGTAATGTAATAGGAAGATTTTAAGGCCAGCACCATAATGATGTTTTGAATCATAATAGGTGAAAAATCGCTGAGCTTTTGTTTGATTTCGGATGCAAAACTGTTTTTTTCCGAAGAAATAATCTGTTTAATATGATAAGAATCTGTTTTGCAGGCAATCTGAAAATCCTTGTAGGAAATGGGCGTGTAGCGGTAGGGGACCTTGGGCATATCAAAGTCGGCATACCTTATGTTCTGATACGCTTCTACTTCATTTTCATAATTATTGATGCATTCACTGATATTGTGATAATCGATGATGTTTTTTAGGGCTTTCTTTTTTACAAGGGAGCTGCAAAGGTTTTTAACCAGGGTATAAAGATACGAAAAGAAAGACCCGTACTCTTTCGTATAAAACTGAAAGGATTTTATACTCCGGTCAAGAAACTCTATGATCAGATCGCTGATAAAATCTTCATCATATCTGGAAAGAGCAAATAAAGGCTTGTTTCTAAGAACAAAGACAATCAGGTCTCTGGATGCCTGTTCCCAACTGATTTCTCCTGAAGTAACTTTTTCAGGAACCAATTCTACTTCATCTCTTGTCATAAAATTCCTCCTTTGTATTAAGAGATGAATAAATTTTATGACAAGTATGGAAAATTCTCCATGAAAAAAGAAATTTACATTATTCTGGCAAATTCTTTTACTATAGAAGGGATAAGTGTTTCGATACGGCCTTCGGTGCTCATTCCGGAGGCATTTTTGTGTCCGCCGCCACCGAATTTTGCAGCAACTGCAGAAACATCTACATCATCCTTGGAACGGAAACCGCCTGTACAGGTTGTCTGAGTATCCTGACGTAAGAAAACTGCGGCCTTTACATCTTTGGTAGAAAGTAAAAGCTGATAGAGTGCATCGGAATCCCGGCCTTCGGTGCCAAGCTTGTGGGTATCGTCCATTGTTTCCCAGGTTATGATGAGTTTGCCGTTAAGGTGACGTTCTGCACGGCTCAAAAGCTGGCCCAAAAGCTTTCTGGTAGACCATGGCTTACCGTTATTGATGTCGTTATATATCTGTCTTGGATCTGCGCCATAAGAAGTAAGACGGGCAGAGGCATTAAAAACATCTGTAGAAATTTCGCTTGAGTTTAAGAATCTGAAAAAACCTGTGTCTGTGCAGATTCCAAAGAAAATGATTTCGGCAAGATCTTTTGGAAGCGGGCCTATAAGGCTTTCGTAAAACAGCTGGATAAGATAGGCTGCTGCTGGTGCGCTTCCGTTTATGTAGCCCTGTGCTCCGGGAGGCAGGTCAGAGGTTTTATGATGATCTATGATAAATGTATCAAGACCCTTAAAATCAAAATCTATGTCGCCGAGTCTAGAAAGCTCTGAACAGTCTGTAATGATAAGGCCGGTTGCCTTGCGGTCATTTTCGTCAAGAAAGTCTACGCTGTCTTGAAAAAGCTTTTCGTAGCGGATAATTTCGTGACGCTTAAAGGGACCTGCGGAAAGTAGAGTGTAGGGCTTGTTAAAATGCTTAAGAATTGCTGCAATGCCAAGGCAGGATGCAATACAATCCCCATCCGGCTCTTTGTGACCAATTATAAGAAAAGCATTATGACTATCAATAAATGATTTGAGCCGGGATGAGTCTTCTTGAGTTATTATGCTCATTGTTATAAATCTAATTCTTCAAGAGTTTCTTTATCTGCACCTTCAAAGTGCTTGTCGCTGGATACTACGCCCCAGAGGTTGTTGTTTTTCTTCATAGGAATGGAAAGAATTACCTTGTAGAATTCTCCACCTTTTTTAACAACTGTGATAAAAGAATCTCCCGGATTTTTGATATTACGGAATTTAAGTTTTCTTGGTGTATCTTTTTTGAATTGAGTCCATGATTTAGGAATTACTGTTGTAGCAGTTCCTGCATATTTCTTCTGATATATAATAACATAATATTCTTTTGCTTCCAGTACCTTAAGAACAGGAGCTGTAACGTAAGTAAAGTCGCTCCATTTTGATTCATCCTTTGGATGTGAAAGGTCTGCATTTTCTGCAAAAAGAGCAGAGCAGGTAAAAAGGCTGAAAAGTATTGTTATTAAAAATATTTTTTTCATAAAAAATTTCTCCTGAATAATAATACTCAATTATAAACCTTATAATAAAATTTTACAACTAAAAAATTGCAACAAAAAAAAATCCTGTTCAATTTGAACAGGATTTTTAGTAGGGATAATAGGGATCGGACCTATGACATCACGGATATGAGCCGTGTGCTCTACCAACTGAGCTATATCCCCATGCAATGAACAAATATTATATGAAAAAAAAATAAGTGTCAATATATCATAAAAAATTAAATCATATAAAAAAATGCTTCCGTAATTAGATCTTTGTGAAAAAAAGATATGCTCCCGCTGCATCGCGTCTGTCAAACTGTTGGCTATGCTTGCTTGGAAAGGATTTATCGCGCTTCGCTCGGCAAGCATAGAAACAGTTTGCAGCCGCGCTTTCGCTCGCACATATCTTTTTTTAATGTATTTTTTTAGGGGTCGCATTTTTTTAGATGGTAATTTTAGCGTAAATTGGCACCTGGGATTATTTTTTTGGCATATTGTATTAGTTCATTTATTTCACTGTCAGTATATGGTGATATTTCATTATAAGAAGGATCAATACAATTTTTGTTCATGAATTGTGCAAACTGCCAGGAGGCGTCTTTGGGTAAAACGGCTGCCATGGCTTGGATGTCTTCTTTTTGTACCAGCGGTGGCACAAGAACTGTACGCCATTCTCTTTTGTCTGAAGGGTAGGCTGCAACCAATTTTGCACTGCGTTCAAGTACGTTTACAAAGTGTTCTGTCTTATTATGATACTGGCTGAAGGCCGGACATATAACCTCTGCGTACCTTTGTGGACTTGTTTTAATATCCATTGCAATAAAGTCCGGGTGCAATTCGGGATCGTTTATAAAGGCTTCAAGCTCGTCGGGGAGGGTGCCGTTGGTGTCTAATTTGATCTGGTATCCAAGTTCTCGGGCTTTTCGAATTATGAGCGGTGTATAAGGATTTATAAGTGGTTCTCCGCCGCTTATGGTAAGGCCTTTTAGGATTCCCTGGCGTTTTTCAAGATGGTCAAAGAGTTCCTGGACGGTGTTGAGCGGTTGTGTGCCATCGTCTTTGCCAAGGACTAAGCCTGTGTTGTAGCAGTAGGGGCAGCGGAGATTACATCCTTTTAGAAAAAAAGAACCTGCCAGAAGGCCCGGATAATCCACACAGGTGGTTTTAACCAGTACGCCGGCAGGTTTGTCTAAGGCTAACTGTGACATTTTATGCAGTTACTGCTACCTTATTAAAAACAGCTTCGAGTTCTTCTACATTGTGGCAGCGGGCTGTTTCAACTCCTGCGTCATTATAGAAGATTACTGTAGGTGCTGCAAAAACTCCCTTGCTGGCAGCTTCTGCAAGACCTTCTTCTGTATCTACGTCAATGTTGCGTCCGGCAATTTCTACGTTTGCCATAAATGCCTTTACTGGAGGGCAGTTTGGACATGTCTTGCGTGTATACATTTCAAAAGATACAGCCTGTGTATTCATAACCGGCTGTTCTTCTGCCTTTGTCATTTTTGAAGGTGCAGAGCAGGCACATGGTTCGTCTGCTGCTGTAATATCATATTCCTTGCTTGCTTCAAGGGTGAACATTTTGCGCTGGTCAAATTCGTCGCGCTTTCCTTTATTCCAGTGTTTTACTGCACGGTAATAACCAACGATGCGTGCGTATACTTCAGTTTCGCTTCCGTGTACGTCCTTAAGTTCTGCCTTTGTTTCAGCAATTTCTTTTTCAATCTGTTCGATAGTTCTTGCTTCCATACTTTTATCTCCTCCCAATTTTCATATAAAGTTTTGTTTTGTAATTATTACAACTTTATATTTATTCCACCTACACTAAATATAGTGTAGTTTTACTATATTGTCAACATGTTTGACACTAAAATTCTCGGAATAAGGTGCAAATTTCTTTAATCTAATATTAAATTATTTTGCAGCTGCAGCAAGAATTTTTTCCTTTTCCATTTCAAGAGCCTTGAGTTTTTCCTTCAAAGCCTTTTCCTTTTCTGCCTTACACTTAGGGCATTCAAACTGCTGGCCGGTAAGATAACCGTGAACCTTACAGATTGAATAGGTTGGCGAAATTGTAAAGAACGGAATTCTGTACTTGTGAGAAATAGTGCGAACTAAATCTGCACAGCTCTTCCAGTCTTTGAGTGCTTCGCCCATGTATACGTGGAACATTGTACCGCCTGTATACTTTGTCTGCAGTGCTTCCTGATGATCGAGAGCTTCGAATACATCGGCTGTGTAATCAACAGGCAGCTGAGAAGAGTTTGTATAGAACGGTTCTGTAGTTCCGCTTGTAATGATATCCGGGAACTGTTCCTTGTCGTGTCTTGCAAGACGGTATGAAGTAGATTCTGCAGGTGTTGCTTCCAGGTTGAACAAGTCTCCTGTCTGCTCCTGGTAATCCTGCATGCGCTCTCTCATGTGCTGAAGTACTTTTTCGGCAAATGCCTTACCGCGTGGGTCAGAAATATCAACACCAAGGAAGTTTAAGCAGCATTCGTTCATACCGCAAAGACCGATTGTATTAAAGTGATTTACGAGTGTCTTAAGATAACGGCGGGTATAAGGGAAAAGTCCTCCGTCATAAAGCTTCTGGATTACCTTGCGTTTGATACAAAGGCTTTCCTTTGCAAGGTCCATAAGATAGTCAAGGCGCTTGTAGAATTCTTCTTCGTTCTTGGCAAGGTATGCAATCTGTGGCATGTTGATTGTTACTACACCAAGAGAACCTGTAAATTCGTCGGCACCAAAAAGACCACCACCACGGCGGCGGAGTTCGCGCTTGTCCAGCTGGAGGCGGCAGCACATAGAACGTACATCGCTTGGGTTAAGGTCTGAATTAACAAAGTTCTGGAAGTTAGGGGTACCATACTGAGATGTCATTGTGAACAAAAGCTTGGCATTCTCAGAATTCCAGTCAAAGTCGCGTGTGATGTTGTAGGTTGGAATAGGGTAGGCAAATCCTCTTCCGTCTGCATCACCTTCAATCATAAGCTCAATGAATACTTTGTTGAGCAGGTCCATTTCCTTCTGGCAGTCGCCATAGGTAAAGTCCTGTTCCTTTCCGCCTACGATTGCTTTTTTGTCCTTAAGGTCGTCAGGACATACCCAGTCAAGGGTAATATTGGTAAACGGTGCCTGTGAACCCCAGCGGCTTGGTGTGTTTACACCGTAAATGTAGCTCTGGATGCACTGGCGTACCTGTTTTTCTGTAAGATGATCTGCACGGATAAACGGTGCAAGGTATGTATCGAATGAACTGAATGCCTGTGCACCTGCCCATTCGTTCTGCATGATACCAAGGAAGTTTACAATCTGGTTTACGAGTGTAGAAAGGTGTGTTGCCGGTGTAGAAGTGATTTTGTCCGGTACACCGCCAAGTCCTTCTGCAATAAGCTGACGCAGAGACCAGCCTGCACAGTATCCTGAGAACATAGAAAGGTCATGGATATGGAAGGCAGCACTCTTGTGTGCTTCTGCAATTTCCTTGGAATAAATATTGTTGAGCCAGTAGTTGGCTGTGATTGTACCTGAGTTGTGGAGGATAAGGCCTCCGAGTGAAAAGTTTACGTTAGCGTTTTCGTTTACGCGCCAGTCACTCTGACCAAGGTAGCCGTCCATTGTCTTATTGATGTCTACCATAAGGTTTTTGGCGTCACGAACAGCTTCATGGCGTGCACGGTAAAGGATGTATGCCTTTGCTACCTCTACCTCGTTTGCTTCAATGAGTACGCTTTCTACGATATCCTGGATTTCTTCGATGGCAGGAATAGAATGTGCGCGTGCTCCCGCAAGTTGTAAGCGAAGCTTTTCTTCTACGCTGTCGGTAAGAGCTGCTGCTCTGTCCGGATCATTGCGTTTTTCTACAGCTTCGATTGCTTTTCCAATAGCAGCTTCGATTTTAGACCTGTCGTAGTCTGCTATTTCGCCTGAGCGCTTTACTACCGATTTAATAAAGCCCTTTGTTTCTGAGTCGGAACTTGACCCCAGAAAATTTCTCCATTCTGGAAAGATTGACTGTTCACTCATTTACTTTTCCCCTCTTGTGCCTGTAGGGCACCCCTTTTATCTATATTTTTGACTTCAGTTATAAATTCATCAAGGTTTTCAAAATGGCGGTAAACCGATGCAAACCTGATGTATGCGACCTTGTCTATGCCGTAAAGCTTTTCCAGAACAAGTTCGCCTAATTCAGCGGTGGAGATTTCGCGGGCTTCTTTTCCGATTTTGATAGCCTGGTCTTCGATATCATTAGAAATCTGTTCGACCATGGCCGTAGGAATAGGGCGTTTTTCCAGAGCGCGGTCAATTCCTTTTTCAAGCTTAACCCTGTCAAAAGGCTGGCGGCGTCCATCCCGTTTTACGACCATAAAAGGCTTTTCATCTATGCGTTCATAACTTGTGAAACGATAACCACAGTCAAGACATTCTCTTCTGCGGCGGATGCTTTCCCCATGCATCATGGTCCTTGATTCAAGAACCTTGTCTTCTAAACTCCCACAATACGGACAACGCATTAAATTACCCTTTTTGAATTAGTTTTTATATCTAGTGTTGTTTTTATATAATATAACACTAGATATGATAAAACAAGTGAATTTTTGCGAATTTTGAAAAATTTTTTAAACTTTTTTTCTTGACAAATTCTACTTCTTGTGCTTCTTGTTTTTTTTGTGTTTTTTAAGCAGAATCTGGTGCTTTCGTTCGGACGGAATGTAATCATCTGTGACAAAATTACATACCATGAGGATGCAGACAATAACGAAAATGACAAAACAAGTATATGGAAGCCAGTTGCCGAACCTTGCATATGGGGTAATAACCCTCTTATATACAGGAACGTCATAGGCAAGTGAAGATTCTTCAAAAAGCGGCTGATCTGCAAGAATGTCGCCGGAAGGAGAAACTACAACAGAGTATCCCGCATTTGTAGAGCGTACGAGTGTAGTTCTATACTCAATTGCACGGTAAGAAGCAATACAGAAGTGCTGATATTCACTGGATTTTTTAAGCGACCACGAATCATCAGTCAAATTTACAAAAAGCTCGGCTCCGTTCTGGAACATTGGACGTATTACATCGGTAAAGGAATCGTCAAAACATACCGGAGCGGCAATCCTTACCAGCGGAGTATCCTTTATATCTTCAATCGTATCAAAAGGAACTGCAATATTTATGTTGTTTACGCGCGGAATAACAGGCTGACCATACCACGAGCACGGAACTTCAAAGTATGCAAGCTGTTCTCCCTGTGTCCAGCCGGCCGAAAAACCTACAATCTTCTGGAAAAGATAGTTTACTATAGGATTATCTATGCCCGGAATGGATTCTGCAAACGGAACAAGATGAAGTTTGCCATAATAACCGCGGAATTTTCCGTCTTTATCAAACATTATGGCCGAATTATAGAACCTTGTGCGCGATTGAGGCTTATCTTCTTTGATTTTTTCTTCATTTTTTTCGCTATTAAGCTTTTTTATAACAGCTTTTGACTTTTGTTTTTTAGGAACAGGAATACTTTTTCTGTAAACACCGCCTGTAAGCAGTGGAACTTCGTTTCGCCTGATAAAATCTATAAGGGATTCGTCTTCGGGATACCAGCGGTAGTGGTTGTAGGCATTAGGAAAACTGCTTTGTAAGGCTCCTTCGCTCCAGACTATTAGCTGAGGCTCTTTTCCAAGCTTCCTCAGTTCATCAATACGCTTTTGAGAAAGATTCATGGAGGCTTCCAGGGTTATATCATCAGTATCCGAAAGCCATGGGTCGCTGTTCTGCTGTACCATTACGGTAGAAATGACCTTATCAGGTGTGCGCGGACGGTTATATTCGTAATTTCCCCATAAAAGAGTGATTAAAAACAGGATTGAAAAGACTGCGGCTGCATTGAGTATGCTCTGAAAGTATGGTTTTCTTTCTTCCAGATGGGTGTCGCTTCCCTGGTAACGCAGAGAAAGATAAAGTGCATCTGAACCTTCGGCAATTATGCAGTCAAACAAAACGGTAAGGAAGGTAATGCCGTAAGTACCTGTTATGGCCGCAAGCTGGGTAAACGAATGCCATCTGTACATTGCAGACGAGATTGTACCCCACGGATAACCGATAAAGCCTGTAGATTTGGTCCATTCATAAAGCGTATAAAGCACCGTAAAATACAGGATACGGAAGGCAGAATCTTCGTAAAAAGGTTTATTTATAGATAAAAGCGACAGTTTTGACCTTTCCTGACGCGAAAAAGGCACGTACATAAAGATTGCCAGTGAGCCGCCGATACAGGCTGTACCAAAAGCAGAGGCTCCGAGCGTAAAAATGGCAAAATCCTTAAAGTAGGCAAGCCAGAAGCTGGAAGCAAGGTGTGTTGTAATTGCCTGGATAAAGCCCATAAGGTAAGCATTGCCGTAGCTTTTTGAATTTTTGATTGCAAGATAGTATGGAATTATGGAAATAAAGGCATAGAACGGATTTCCAAGCAGAAATATTTCGTTTGGAATACCGAGCGTAAGAAGAAGCCCAGAAAAAACTGAATAAATAACTTGTAAAATCAAGGTCATTATTTTATAATTGTATAAATATTTTTTTGTCGTTATTGGTTTAAATATAACGCTCTTGATGAAAAAATGCAATAAAGTAAATAAAAGGTGTGAGGGATTTAAAGTTGAAAGTATTAAATGATGCACATAATAGCGAATACGGGACCAAACCCAAAGTAGCTGCAAGAGCTCCTGGTCGGTTCCATCTTATAGGTGAACATTCATGGTTTTTTAAGGATAAAACACTTTCCATGGCTGTTAACATTCCGGTATATATTGCAATTTCTAAACGTGACGACAACTCTGCAAAATTTTATTTTCATCAGCTTAACGAAAGAAAAAAGGCCAGCCTTTCTTCCCTCAAGTTTAAGAAAGAAGACCGCTGGGCAAATGCAATAAAGGCTGTTATTTATGGTTTTATTTCGGGTGGCTATGAACTCCACGGAATGGACTTTACCGTATACAGCGAAATCCTTCCTTCTGCAGGCTTTGGCATTACTACTGCAATTAAATGCGCATCTGCAATAGCAATAAAGGAGTTTTATGGTTTTGACTGCTCTGAACAGCAGATTCTGCAGATTCTGGAAAGGGCAAACAGACGATTCCTTCAGACAAACAACTATCTTTCTGATAATTATGCTGCTTTATTTTCAAGAAAGGATAATCTTCTTATTACAGACCATAACAAAATGACCTGGGACTATGTTCCGTTCAGCTTTGAAGATAAAAAGATTTTCCTTATAGATACAAAGGTTCCGCGTATTTCTGTATGGGATGAAGAAACACTCTTTGAACCTCAGAATGTACTTTTGCTCGGAGACCTTCGTGAACGCCGTAACAATGTTTATGGCGGATGGCAGTATATCAACAACGTAACAGACATAAACGAAGAGCTTTCCGTAGTTTCGGAAGATACCAGACGTAAGCTTTTGTGTATAATGCGAGAGCATAATGATCTTTTGGATGCAAGAGAAGGTCTTGAAAAGGTAGACTTTTTTAAGTTTGCACGTTCTGTAAACCACAGTCACGAAAGCATGCGTGATATGTATGAAATTTCCTGCCCGGAAATTGACTGGATTTTAAAGCGTGTAGGCGAGCTTGAACCAAATCTTGAGATGATTACTAATCCTGTTTCCTGCGGACGAATTACAGGTAAGGGCTTTGGCCGTTGTCTGTATGCTATAATCCGCGAAAGTGATGTAGAAAAGTTCAAGTCAAAGCTTGCTGAATTTGAAAAGATTTTCCAGTATCACCCTGAATGCTGCGAGGTTGTTCCTTCCGAAGGGGCCAGTATCATAAAGGATTAGGTAGCTTATGAATCTTCTGCTTTCAAATGATGATGGATTTGATTCACCGGGACTGAATATTCTGGCTAAAAGGCTTGCCGAAAAACATACAGTATATATAATTGCTCCTTCTTCAAACCGTTCGGCTGTTTCTCATCACATTACCATGAAAGAAAGCAATACCATTACAAAGCTTTCGGACAATATCTATTCCTGCACGGGTTATCCTGTAGACTGTATTTTTGCGGGGCTTGAAAGCTCGCTGCTCGGTGTAAAGATTGACGGTACGGTTTCGGGAATAAACAAGGGTGCAAATATGGGAACCGACATTGTATACTCGGGTACCTGCGCCGTTGCAAGACAGGGTGTGCTTTCAGGGGTTCCTTCAATTGCCGTAAGCCTGGATCCTGTGGACTGGAATACCGTAGAAAAAGAAGGCTTTAAGTTTGATGCTCTTGCAGATTTTACAGCAAAAAATATAGAAAAGCTTTTGGGACTTGCACGTACGACTCCGCCAAGAGCCTTTGTAAATATAAATGCACTTTCTATAGAAAAGTATAAGGGAGTCAAGTTTGCAGATGAACCTTGTATCAGGGCATACAACGATAAGGTGGCAGTAATTCATGACAAGGATGATAAATATCATACGGAATTTATAATGGGGCATAACCAGACCCTTGTTGTGAGCACTACAGATTACGGCTGCTGCAGAGAAGGTTATATTGCGGTTTCGCTTGTTTATGCAGATCCTGTTTTTGCACAAACGACGGAATTAGTAGACTATAAGGACTTTTCGGTGTAAAATAGAAATGGTGGTGGGAAAATGGCAGATAAAATCTTAGCGCAGGGTATATACCTTTATAAACAAAAATCATATACAGATGCACTGGCTTTCTTTTTGGCTCTTCCTTCTGATTGCGGGGCCGACAAAAATGAAATAGCTTATTATCTTGGCTTGTGTTATACAAAGCTCCAGCACTACGATGATGCGCTTCTTTATCTTGAACAGGTAGTTACTTCGGGAACTCATCTTGAACGAACGCTTCAGTGCAGATTTTTACTTGCAGTTATTTATGCTCTTTCCGGTCGTAGACGCCTTGCAGATTTTGAATTGAACAAGCTTTTGGAAACAGGTTATATGACTCCTGCGGTTTATGCCGCCATTGCCTTTGTTGCCTGGGAACAGAAGGATACAGAAAAATGTCTTGCCTATTATGAAAAATCCCTCAAGGAAAATCCGGGTAATCTTACTTCGCTCAATGGACTTGGCTACGTACTTGCCTGCGAAGAAAAGGATTTGACCCGCGCACTTTCTTTGTGCAAGCAGGCAGTTAATTCTGCTCCTGATTCTGCGGCATGTCTTGATTCTCTTGGCTGGGTATATTACAAGCTTGGCCTTTATAATGATTCCAGAAAATATCTTGAGCAGGCAGAAATGCTTGATCGTGATAATCCAATTATATCTGAGCATATACAAATGCTTGAAAAGGCAGGCCGCTGATGAAAAAAAAGTTTGCTTATCTGTTTACACTGTTTTGTCTTGTTTTGTTTTTGAATGCACAGGAAACCACTGCCAATGCGGGATTTACTGTTCCACAGGATGGCATAAGAACCAGTGAACAGGGTTTTGCCGCAGAGGAATTCAGAAGGGGAGTTCAGGCTTTTTATAAGGGCACCTATAACGATGCAATAGTTCAGTTTGAAAAAGCACTTTCCTATATGCCTGATGATAACCTTATTCTTGAATGGCTTGGCAAGGCTTACTACAAGGCCGGTATGGAAGGCTCTGCATTGTCTTACTGGCAGACAGCTGCTGACAACGGTTACGGCGGACTTTTGCTTGAAAATAAAATTGAAGTTGTAAAGGACAGACGCGTTACCGGAGATTCCGAAGACAAGCTGATGAGGCTTTCGGAAGCAGGCAGCTTTGAAGGAAACATAAACGGTAATCTTATTTTTTCAGGCCCTGTATCTGTATTGCCTGATTATGACGGAAGCTTCTGGGTAACTGCTTATTCTTCTAACGAGCTTTTGAAAATCTCTCTCAACGGAAAAGTTATAGAAAGAGTAACCGGTCCGCTTACAGGCTTTGACCGGCCTTTTGATATTATAAGGCTTGCAGATTCAAATCTTCTGGTAAGCGAAAGTGCGGGTAACAGACTTGCACTTCTTTCTCCAAATGGAAAATTCATCAAATACATTGGTTCAAAGGGACGCGGTGTCGGCAACATGGTTGGTCCTCAGTTTATGGCAACAGACAACCTTGGACGCATTTATGTTTCTGATTTTGGTAACCGCCGTGTAGATGTTTTTGATGCCGAAGGAAACGGACTTTATTATTTTGGTTTAAAGAGCGGTTCTTTTAAGGGGCTCAAATGTCCTACAGGAATTGCAGTTTACGAGGACAGTGTTTTTGTTGCAGATGAAAATACAGGCTCCATTTATGAGTTTGACCGTTCGGGAAACTATGTTCGTGACCTTGTAGAAAAGAAAACTTTTTCTAAGCCTGAATCAATCAAGATCTGGCAGGGAAGCCTTTTAGTAACAGATACAAACCGTATTGTTTCCGTAGACATTTCTACAGGTGCGGTATTTGAATATGTAAGGACAGGAAATGCGCCAAGCCGTGTACTGTGTGCTTCTCCTGATATAAACAACAACATCATTGTTTCGGATCTTACTGCAAACGAGATTTATGTAATGTCGAAAATGCAGGAGCTTGTCGGAGGCCTTTTTGTTCAGATTGAACAGGTTGACGCTTCTAAGTTCCCGGTTGTTACTGTAGAAGTAAAGGTTGAAAACCGTCACCGCCAGCCGGTTGTAGGACTTGAGCTTGAAAACTTTTACTTTACTGAAAACAAGCGTGCTGTTTCCAACCTTCAGTTTATTGGAAGTGCCGCAAACAATTCTTACGCAGACATTACGATTATCATAGATCGTTCTTCTTCGATGAAGGAATACGATTCTGAAATAGAAACTGCAGTTAAGGAAATTGCTGCTTCCATGCAGGACAGGGGAACACTCAGGGTAATAAGTGCCGGTGCCGTACCTGTAACTGAATACGAAGGAAAGCCTTCCGGAGTTTCTTCGTTTACTGTAGAGGCATTAAAAACTCCTATTGCAAAATCTGTTCCGGCTGACCTTGCAATAAGGCTTGCTTCAAACGAGCTTATCAACGCTGCTAAAAAACGTGCAATCATTATGATTTCTGACGGAAGCGTAACCGAAAGCACCTTTGCAAAATATACACTGTCTGAGCTGTCTGCCTACCTTTCAAATAACTCAATTGATTTTTCATTTGTTCAGGTTTCGCAGGGAGCTGTAAGCCGCGAGTATGATTACCTTATAAACAATTCTTCGGGCGAACAGTATTATGTTTTCAGACCTGAAGGACTTGGTTCAATTGTAAAGGATATAATCAATCTGCCGCAGGGTGTATACCAGCTCAAGTATGTTTCTGCACTCAACAAAAGCTTTGGTCAGAAATATCTTCCTGTAGAGACAGAGGTTTACCTTATGAACCGTAGCGGCCGTGATGAAAGCGGTTACTTTGCTCCACTGGAATAATTGTCTTAGAAATTAATTTTGAGTCCCAGATTGTATTTAAGGGAAAGTCTCATTGTCTTGTTCTGTGTATAGCCGAACAAAAGTCCTGCCTTGGAAGTAAGATAATAATTTGTATGGAACTGAATGTTTGAGCTTCTCGAATATTCGTAGCTTTGGGTAAGTATGTCCTGCTCGTGGCCGATAGTGATGCTGGCGCTGTCTTTTACCGTTGTCTTCAGGTCTTTAAGCTCCTGGCCTGCAAGGATAAGTTTTGTAAGTTCAAGCGTAAGGCTTTTTGGTGTGTCGCGTTCCCACGAAGCAGAAAGACTTACTTTCCATGAGGTTGATGAATCGTACAGGCTTGAGCTTACGGATTCTTCGTTCTGCAGGGTAAGGGTCGAATTGTCAGCAATGTAAAAGAGCAGCTGACCGAATGAGTTTATTACCAGACTGCTGCTTTTGGCCGGGGCATCGTGTGCGGAAAATTTCCAGGCGGCGCTAAGGCTAGAAATATTTTCTTCCTGCCTGTACCAGCTGAATACAGGGGTGGCGGCGTTGCTTCCAAAAAGATTTATTGCGTTCCAGTTTAAGGTTGTCCTTAGCTGGTAAATATCAAGGCTGTCGGTTTTAGTAGAGGTTATGTCTCTTGAAAAATCTGCGGATAAGCCCGAAGGAACATAGATGTCGTGCAGGCTGTTATAAAGCTTACGCTTCCAGGCAAAATTATACTGCATGGTCTGGGTTATTGCCTGCAGTGAGTTTTGATTTACAACTGATGAAAGTGACTTGGTAAGGTCAGACTTAAATATTGTGTAAAGAGGAATGGCCTTGTAAAAGTTTGCAAACTGATTCTGGCTTGTGAACAAAAAGCCAAGGTCGTCTGCAAAATTGTTGTTTGCAAGGTTCTGTTCAATTCCGGATTTGTGATAAACGCCGAGCGAGAAGGAATTATTCTTAAAGCCAAAAGGAATGCTTACAAGAAGAAAATCCTGGGTGATGTAGGAATTGTCCTGGCTGCCTGCCTTGTTGCCCGAAAGCTCAAACAAAATGGAAGGTGTAAGCTCTGCAACAGGGAAACCTCCTGTAAGGCTTGTCGTAAACAAA
Organism: Treponema sp.; assembly: GCA_017550685.1. Classification (GTDB taxonomy): domain Bacteria; phylum Spirochaetota; class Spirochaetia; order Treponematales; family Treponemataceae; genus Treponema_D. The sequence continues at coordinate 62,797 of JAFZOJ010000078.1, forward strand.
ACATTGCGCAGGTTAAATTGACTTCCGTCTGTAAACTCCAGGGCAGATAAATCATACCACGAATAAAAATAGTTGGAGGACGGGGTAGAGCCGGACCTCTGATTTTTTCCGTTGAGGTTGAGAGCGGAATTAAACGAAAGCTTTGATCTGCCTATTGCAAAAGATGAGTTTATGCCGGAAGCGGAGCTGTATTCTTTCTGCTCGCCCACAGCTCGGGTTACGATTTTGGAATCGAGCTTTAACGGAACTTTGAGCTTTTCAAAATCAAAGGCAAGATAGTTTTTCTTTTCTCGGTTTTTGTCGGTGAGCGAATATCTGTAGGTTTCTTCAAAGCTTATTACCTTGAAAACAGGAGAAACGGATTTTGCAGAGTGTCCTGCGGTTTTAAGTCCTCCGCCATATTCTGCATCTGCGCCTAAGAAAATGTCCTTTAATGTAATACCGGTGTTGAGACTTGAGTTAATGTAGCTTGACATAATGCTGTTGTCTGCAGTTTTTAATGCAAGCCCCTGAGAAGAAACGGCGTCTACATAAGCCTTGCCGTCTTTAAAGTTAAAGCCAACCTGGTTACGCATAGAAAAGGACGGTGAACTGTTTTTATAATATACACTGCCTGCATAAAGCTTTCCTGTGTATGGTTCAAGGCCGTTTTTTTCAGGGATAATTGTCAGCCTGTACAAACACGGAATTACCAAACGGTTAATTTCAAGCTCATAGTTATCTGCAGTAAGCGGAGTGCCGTCAATCAAAACCTTGCGGCTGTCTGTGTTTATGCTGAGTGTGTGATAAGTCACTGTATTTGAGACAAAGCCTTGGAGCGCTTCCTTTTTTACGCGGCAGTAAAGGGCTGAGTCTTGATTTGAATCTTCCAGCTCAAAGATAAGGTCTGCATTCTGTGTCAGAGCAAAATCAAAATTAAGAGATTCGTAGCTTGAAAAATCTACAGGTGTAAACCACGAAAGCGCCGTAATCTTTCTGTTTTGTTCATCTGCAATTAAAGAGTCCACAGTCCAGGTAAGCTCAACTGCATTTGCATCCAGCTCAAGAAAATCTTTTGAGGCAGAAGAGGTTCTGTCCTTTACGATGTTGGCCGAAGCTTGTATTGCAGGATTGGAAGAAATGAATACCGGCTGCCTGCAAACCTTGTAAGGGCCTGCATAAAGTATACCTGTAGTTTTATCGCTGCCGGGAAGGAAAGATTTTTTTACAATGATTAAGCGTGCAATGGTACAGTTATGGAGCTTTGAACGCTGACTGTCTGTAAGTCTTACACGAACCGTCTGCCACGAAGGATTATTAATATCAAGGCTGAGAAGAACATTTTTATCAGTTGTAGATGTTATAAGCCAGGTTGCACCGGCCTGGTCATCATAAGTATTTGTGCAAAGCTGCAGATATACATCCAGGTTCTGGTCTTTAAGGCTTGAATCCGGAAGGAAGGCCATTTCAAAATCCTGGGCGGAATAAATGGTCTTGGCATTTGGAATTGAAAGCTCAACCGCAGCCCAGACATTTTGATTTAAGCCCGCACCCTGAAAATTAAACTGCAGAGGAATCTTGTAGCCCGAAATATAACTGTCGCTTTTGCCTGTAAAATCATAAACCGTGTGTTCCAAAGCCGGATCCAGCTCCAGCGGTGTGTAATCAAGCTGACTACCCGCAGAGGAACTCAAATAAAAAGTCTGACTCGAAGAATCTTCAAACGCAACGGCTAGCATGGTTTTAGAAAGGTTTTCGTTCTGGAACGCCGCAGAGACAGCATCATAAGCCTTGATTTTTTCCATCTCAAGATTTATTCCCGCAGTCAAAGAAGAAAAGGAATTGTCTGTAGTTTCTGCCGTAGCATAATGCTTACCCGGTGTAAAAGGATACTGCCCGGTAAAGCTAAGGTCTGCCTTAAGCCAGGGCATAAACGACCATACAAAACCAAGTCCTGTAGTAAAGGCACCACCGTTACTCAAGCTGCCTTCTTCGCTGTAGGTAATGTAGATTTTATCAAGCTCGCCTGCAGGTGCCGAAAGCGTAACAAAACCAGTGTTGCTGTCATAAACCGCACCAGCATCAAGTATTCCGTTTATGTAAACACGCACAGTTCCGTTGGAAACCTTTTTGCCAATGTCATATTCATTAACCGCTGTATAATGCCTTGCGGTAATGACATAAGGCGACTGCGAGTTAAGTCCCACATAAACCTGTGGATATCTGTCTGCAAGAGGATAACGGTATTCTGGATCCAGCGGTCCAATGCCTTCCTTTGAGTTTACAATATATGCAAATGTATTTTTTTCATTAAAAAAGCTTTCGGAAATAAAGCCGTAAATGCCCGAAGCATTGCTTGCGGCCTCTGCAGTATAAATATCTGTCTCAGTTTTTGTATATCTGTCCTTAATAAAAAAGTCACAGTCCGAACCGCCGCTAAATTCATACTTATTTGCACAGGCATACGGAGAAAAAGCATAAGGACTTTGAATTATAAAGCCCTGTTTTCCGTCAATCTGGATTATGAGCGAGGCAGCATCCAGCGTAGAAAAATCAGAAAGCAAAAACTCGTCAGAAAGGCTTCCGAAAAAGCTCTGGATCTTTCCGGCAAAGCTCTGCGGCTGGGAGTAAGTACCTGTATCCTGCAAAAGCTTTGTACACGCATCAGCAGAAGAAAATGTAAGGACTATATAAGGTGTAGTATTATTCTTGTGGCTGTCGCGAACTGCCTGCGAAAGCATAAGAAGATTTTTCTGCGGCACAATAAGATAATCAGAAGCATCAAGCTTTGTAAAAGTTCTGTCGTGTGAATCCTTGTAAAGTCCGTTATTAGTCTGAATATACACACCGCTTATCTGGTTAATTACATCAGAAGGAATGACAAAGGAATCTGAAACAACATATTGTGTTAGCTCCTTGTCTGTATCGCGCACACTGTTACTGCCGTAAAATACAACGCTCTTGGATTCAGTCATTTCGTAGCGGAGCATGATGTCTGCCATCCACTTATTGTTTTTGACATCATTAAAGTGGAGCATAATGCCGGGTGCTTCGTTATTACCGCCGGTAACATCATAGCCGTTATATACAGATGAATAATAGGTCGGGAGCGTTATGCCTCTGTTGGAAAAAACAAACTTTTCTAGCCACGACTGGTTCTGGTAATTGAGTGTATAGGTATTATTCTTAAACTCATCCAGAAACTGCAGGGAAAAAGTAAAATGCGGGGTAATATCAACAAAGGCAGAAATATCAACCTCCTGCTTAAAAACAGGCAGTGGCGCACTAAAACCAAACGGGTTACCCATACCAAAGGTAGTATCAATGCTTCCGTCCATTTCGCCTTTCCAGTAGCCTTCAATTTCGTAGGCAGAGGCAGGCTTGGGAGCAAATAGCAGCCCTAAAATAAGCGGGAAAAGGTACGCAAGCTTTTTAATCTTTTTAGTACCGGACACCTTTTCAAGCATGCGCGCCTTCTGGATATTAATTTCAGGATGTTTTTTCTTAAGGCTCAAAATTGCCTTTTCTACATTCTGCTTTTTTTCACTGTCATCATCAAATAGCCCCGGCTGGAACGGTTTTTCTGAATTTTCGATATTTTCCAGACCAATTCCTATAAGCCTTATGCCACGACCGTGTTCATATTTTTTTTCAAAAAGTTCCTTTGCACAGGCAAAAAGCGAATCCAGTGTAAGAATAGAACGCGAATAAGTCTGCTGTATGGAAACCGTAGAAAAATCTTCATAACGGATTTTGACCATTACAGTGCGCGAAAAGCCGTTTTCCTTAAGAAGCCTGAAAATCAGTGAATGACAAAGCTCAAGAATAGAGGTTTCTATAGTATAAATATCATAAATATCAAAAGGGAATGTAGTTTCGTTACTAACTGAATGGCTTTTTGTCTTACGGTCAAAGTTAATTATTTCTATACCGCGTACAACATTGTACAAAAAGTTACCCATATTGTTGCCGTACATAAACACAAGGCTTTCAAGGCTTTTTTCGTAAATATCGCGTGTGGTAAAAAGACCGTTAGTCTTTAAGGAAGCATAGGTTTTGTCACCGATTCCCCATACCTTTTTAAGCGGAAGATTAAGCATAAACTCCTGCTCACTGCCTTCGGGTATGCAGTAAAAACCGTCGGGCTTATTCATGTCAGAAGCTATTTTTGCAAGATATTTGGTAGGCGCAAGTCCCACAGATACTGTAAGTCCTGTTTCGTCCTTTACACGCTGCTTAATCTTCATGGCAGTTTCCTTGGGCGAACCAAAGAGGTTTTCTGTACCGGTAAGATCTATAAAAGCCTCATCTATGGACATCTGCTGAACATCCGGTGAAAAATCATGGAAAATATTCATAATCTGCCACGAAATTTCTGAATAGCGTTTCATGCGCGGGTATACAAAAATGCCCTGGGGACACAGCTGATAGGCTTTTGCGGTAGGCATTGCAGAATGTACACCAAACTTTCTGGCTTCATAGGATGCCGTAGACACAACACTGCGCTTATCTTCGGGTTTACCGCCTACAATCAAAGGCTTGCCCCTGTACTGCGGGTTATCAAGCTGCTCGACCGAGGCAAAAAAGGCATCTAAATCTACGTGAAGGTAAAAATGCTTTACAGATTTCATTGCAGGCCTTCCGTAGTAATTATTTTATCTGTCGAATAATAACAGTTTTCTTCCTGAGAGTAGTAAATAAGCTCCACAGTAATAGTCTGGTCACGGTTAGCAGTACCATAGGTAAATTCCAGGCCCGTAGGCGGAGTAAGAGGTATGGTAAATACTGCGTTTCCGGATGCTTCCATAACATAATCATTATCGGAATATAAAATAGGATTTATGGAATTATCTTTATTATTTACCTTTACGCTTATATATTCAGGCTGAACCTTAGTTTTTATCTGAATGCTTCGGATAATGTCGGAAAAGACCTTTTTATCGGTATAAGTAAGGCTTATGTTGTCAGATTTTGTATTATCCTTTGTAATCTGCACCGGCACTATTGATGTATTTTTGCGAGAATAGAATACGGCGTTCAAAACAAGCAGAAGTACTATAACCACAATATATGAAGAGCTTATGATGATTGCGTACAGGCGCTTTTTAGGATAACGCTTTTTTACCGCATTAAGGATTCGCAGGTTCATAAGGTAAACCGGCACCATTACAAAAGAAAGAATGAACGGCAGACTGTTGCTGCTTATAAGACGCTGATGAAGAATAGTTGAGTCAGAAATAGTATAAAGCGCATTGATATACGGAATAAACGGAATTGTAAGGAAAATAAAAAGAATTATGTGAATCCAGTTGCGCCTGAACAAAAGTGAAACCAGCGAAATCAGGTAAATGAGCATGAAAATAGGGAACAGGGAAATGTCTGCCAGCGTAAAGAGTACCAGGTTGATAAAGGTATCTATTACAAGGATAAAATCCAGTGAGCGGGTAGTGTATTTCTTTTGCAGCGACAAATTGAGCATATAAAATGCAGAAACAAATACCATGGAAAGAAATATCTGAAGGATCACAAAGCCGTATATCGTGTAGTTCTGGTTTGTTTTGGGAACAAATAGTGTGTATAAGCCCTTGCCGGCAAAAAATCCTATGAGAGTAAGCGCAAAAATTACCGGAAGGATGTACCAGTTGGCAGTTATTTCATGCCAGAATTCCTTGCGCAGGTTTCGGTTAACAAAGCCCACTGCAAAAAGCAGGATAAAAGAGGTGATGATAAAAATGATGATGATGTTTACGATTCTGTATTCCGAAAGCCAGATTCTCCTGTTAAAAACCCTGAACATAAAGGAATGAGAGTCTGTCTGGTGTACCTTTGTACCGTAGAAACGCTGGATACATCTGCAGATAATTTGCGGGGCTTTGGAAGCATCCTTTATGCCGCCGTAAATACAGGGAATATCGTTATTCTGGAATGCGTGAATATTCTGGTTTGTAGAAAATGAATAGTTTGAAACCTGGCTTATATAGCAGACAGGCAGTCCTTCTGTAATTTTTGCACCGCTGTAAGAGTCAAATAAGTCTTTGAGCATCCACGAAGGGGAGTGAGCCTTGTTTGTACCGGCAATAATTTCGTTTTTGGCAGAGGACATGTTAAACAGCCAGGCAAAATTGTTTTTATTGGAATTTACCGAACGCGCAAAAACTTCTGAACCATAAATAATGTTTTCGCGCAGGATTATACTGCTGCTGCAATAGCAGAATAGGACCGTGCTTTCCAGAGGGCTTTGATTAAGCTCCTTTAACACCGGAATGAGCATATCTTTATTGTTCCAGCCGTCTTCCAGATCAATTACAAGTATAAAATTGTCATCTGTTTGTGTGGTTTTGGGGGTAAATGTGACGATAATATTATAGGGAAAGTTATTAGTGCCTTGGGCTGCAAGCGGTTGAATTTGAGGATGAAAATCGTTTTTTTTAAGGAAAGTGAACATCTTATCACACAAATCCGTACCTCGCGGAGTTTCCTGTGCAAAAAGATGAAAAAATAAAAACGAGAAAAGAAAAATCATGTAAAGTGATTTTTTTAAAGACTTCATCTTTAAATAGTTTATTATTTAAGTGTTTACAATGCAAGACCCTTATAGTATAATAAATGAAATAAACTTAAGGTTTATTTTCTCGTTATTTATATATTATTAAAAAAGTAATTTTGGAAGGAACAATGAGCGCTTCTGACAAAAAATTCATTATTGAATTGCCACTAAAAGTAATCCTCACCGAAGACGGTGCATCAAACTTCATCAGTCACAATAAAAAGCTGATGCGTTTCCGTCTTGCAGATAATGTTGACGAATACGGCATTTCGTTGAATAAGTTTTCTCCACAATCAATTCAGAGTATGATTCTTTTGGACTACATTTCCAAGATTGAAATTTCCATGTCTGAATTTGTTTCTTCGCGTCAGGAAGTAATGGACCTTTCAAAGGTTGTCGTATATTCACTTTTGTACAAGCAGTTTGACCGCGATGTTTATGCAGCTCTTATTCAGTGTGAATGTGTACGCAAGCATAACCGTGCTAATCCTTCTCATTTGATTGATGAAAAAACACAGATGAGCGAACGTCAGCTTCGTTCAATTTTGCAGAATAAAGAAAATATCATCCAGCAGACAAGACGCAGTATTCTTGATCCTATCTGGAAGGCAATTATGACCAACCCTGATTATTCTGCAGAAGAAAAGAATATCTATCTTTTGATGTCAGAAAAATTTATGAACAGGCTTGGCCTTATGAACTGGTATATCATTACTTTGTTCCACAAGGCAGATGGTGCCAACGAAATGTTTATTGCCATCCGTAACCTGCTCAGCTCTTACATGGAAAAATCTAAGGTTGCAGAATATATTTCGGTAATGGTAATGGAGCTTGCTCTTAACAACGAAAATACCAATATCCGTAAAGAAGCCAGAAATATGTATCACGATGTTGAAGATATTGATGCTTTGATTTTTGACCCGGAAGTACGAGGAAAAATTGTTGCAGAGCTTCAGCGTAATCACGAACTTGTATTTATTTCATGGAAGCTAGGTGGAGGTTCTGCTTCTATCGGTAAACAGGGTAAACTTTCCATTACACTTTATAATAAGGATGATGAATTCCAGGAAGTAAAGGAAAACATCGATAACGCAAAGTCTTCTAATACTGCCAAAAAAACACTTATAGACTTTTACCGTGAGCTGCCTGATGGACAGGAAGGAACTGACCTTGGTCTGTATTATCTTTCTTATCTTGATGATGCCTGCAAAAAAGTTAACGTAAAATTTGAATCACTTGTTAATCAGTTCTCTGCAAGTGAGCTTACGGTTATTACGTTGAATTTCAATTTCTAATTTTTTATGGATGTATTTTTACGCTCAAAAAAAATAAGTCTCTTAATGCTGCTTGCTCTGGTTCTTGCAGTTTGTTCCTGTTCAAATAACGTTCCTCAGGTAAGGGATGCACGACTCAGTATAATTTTTGATTACGAAACAATGGACAGCCTTCCTTCTGCAAGACTTGGCGTATTTGTAGAATCTGTTTCTAATCCGCACAGGTTTGGACTTATTAAGGTACAGGCCCAGGACTGCGATTATTCTTGGGAAACAGGGGACTTTGTAATGGCTCAGAACAACGAACAGAAATTCTGTGGAGCCGTAAACCTTGTTATGCCTCAGAACCAGAAGTTTGCAACCGGTGACTACAACGTTCAGTTTGTTCAGGATGACGAAGAAAAAATTGAAGTAAAGCTTACCCTTGATTACAACACTTCTTTCTATGACTTTAAGGCGCAGGAAGCCGTAGATTTTATGAATAAAAACATGGGGTCCAGACTCCTTAAGATATATGATGAAAATAAAAAAGTAATTTACTATGGTCCAAGAACTCCGGAGCTCAACGATGCCCGAAGAATCTGGAACCTTTACAGAGAAGCCGCAGAGTTTCAGGAAACCTGGATCAGTTCTTCCGGAAACGTAATCTGCAATCTTCCTGTTGAAAAAGTAACTCCGGGAAACTAAAATAAAGGAAACAAATGAATAACGAAAGCTTAACACAAACAACAGAAAAAACAGCAGAAACAGACCCATTACCCGCGTCGTATAAACGCACAGTAAAAACCTTTGTACTTCGTATAGGCAGAATGACTGCCGCACAGGAACGACAGTATAACGAATTGTCTCCTTCCTGGTGCATTCCTTTTGAAAATAAAAAATTAAATTTTGTAGATATATTCGGCAACACAAATCCGATTGTTGTAGAAATTGGTTTTGGTATGGGCGACGCTACTGCCCAGATTGCACAGGCCAACCCAAACATAAACTATCTTGGAATAGAAGTTCACAAGCCTGGAGTAGGAAAGCTTCTTGGCGAAATTAAAAAGCGTGAACTCAAAAATCTTTATCTTATTGAATACGACGCTCTTGATGTCCTTGAATATATGATTGGCGATAATTCATTGAACGGCATTCATATTTTCTTTCCGGATCCGTGGCCAAAAAAACGCCATCACAAACGACGCCTTGTTCAGCGGCCAAAAACAGATTTGTTTGCGCAAAAGCTTGCACCGGGCGGCTACCTGTATTTTGTAACAGATATAATTGATTATGCAGAGTTTGCACTTGAGCATTTGAATCAGACTCCGCACCTTAAGAATAAATACGACGGATTTGCCGAGCCTCAACCATGGCGTGCCCAGACCAAGTTTGAACGCAAGGGAATGGCAGCAGACCGCCAGATTACAGAACTGTTTTTTGAAAAGGAATAAAGCGGGAGCGCAAAATGGATTTATTTTCTTCACAGCGAATTTCCGAACTTGAAAAACTTATTACAAAATATCAGGCCTCTTATTATAACGGCGAAGCAGAAATAAGCGATGCAGAATTTGACGCATTGTGGGATGAATTAAAATCACTGGATCCCGGTAATGCAATCCTTCAGCGCGTTGGTGCAGACTCAGGCAACTTTGAAAAGGTTCATCACGTAATGCCAATGGGCAGCCAGGAAAAAGCCGCCAACCCAGAGCAGTTTATGGCCTGGGCCGAAAAACATAAATACGATCAGTATCTTGTAGAATATAAGCTTGACGGTGCTTCTCTGGAGCTTCAGTACGAAAACGGATACCTTGTGCGCGCAGTAACACGTGGCGACGGATCAATCGGCGATGACATAACAGCCAATGCCCGCAAAATGAACGGTGTAAATGCAGCTATCTATAAGGACGGAGAGCTTGTTCCTTTTACAGGTGGTGTGCGCGGCGAAGTTATAATGACCCACGAGGTTCACAAAAAACACTTTAGCGATAAAGCCAACTGCCGTAATGCCGCAAACGGACTTATGAAACGCAAGGACGGAAAGGGCAGTGAATACCTTACGCTCATTACCTATGACGCACTTTCTACCGACGGCAAATCATATTTTTCAAATGAACAGGAAAAAATCCGCTGGCTTATGGATACAGGCTTTAATGTTGTACGTCTTGTAATCTGCCGCGATGCAGAACGTGTTATTGCTTACCGTGCAAAGGTGATGGAAGAACGTGCCGCACTTGAATATGATATTGACGGTCTTGTCGTAAAGGAAAGCCGCATAGATTTTGAAGATGCTTCTCGTGCAAGACCGGACAGGCAGATTGCATTTAAGTTCAGCCTGGAAGAAGCAGTTACTGTTTTGCGCGAGGTTGAATGGAGTCAGAGCGGTGCCACCTATACACCGGTTGCAATTTTTGATGAGGTTGCATTAAACGGAACCAAGGTTAGCCGGGCAAGTCTTGCAAACCCGGATACAATGAGAAAGCTTGGCGTAAAAATAGGCAGTCATGTAGTTGTCGTAAAGCGCGGAGAAATAATTCCAAAGATAGAAGGTGTGGTAGAAGAAAAGCCAGGCGAACAGGGCCTTGTTTCCGACATCATTTTTCCAGTTGTCTGCGAAACCTGCGGTACAAAGCTTGTGGACGAAGGCTCCAGACTTTACTGTCCTAACAAGCAGTGTTCAAAGCGTGTTCTTCATCAGCTTTTGAAATTCCAGCAGGTTGTAGATATACGCGATCTTGGCGAAACTTTGATTACACAACTTTTTAAGGACGGCAGGCTCAAGAGCATAAGCGACATTTATTCGCTGCAGGTAGAAGAGCTTGTTCCTTATTTTTTGAACGAAGAAAGCCAGGAAGCAGAAAAGCGTTCATTAGGTGCCGAAAAAGTATACAAAAGTATACAAGCTCACAAAACAATGAGCCTTCCTGTGTTCCTTGCTGGCTTTGATATAGAAGGCTTTGGCGAAACTCTTGCCGAAAAGCTTGTAAGTGCCGGCTATAACACACTGGACAAACTGCTTAATGCAACCCAGGACCAGATTGCAGACGTATACGGCTTTGCAGATATTATGGCTCATAATATTGTAGAAGGCCTTGCAGAAAATGCTGCAGAAATGAGAACTCTTGTTCAGGACGGAATAATTACAATTGAATCAACTGCGGGCGGCAAGCTGGAAGGAAAATCCTTCTGTTTTACAGGCGAGCTTGTTACAATGAAAAGACAGGATGCAGAACAGCTTGTAAAGCAGAACGGCGGAAGCTGTAAATCTTCGGTTACCAAGGATTTGACTTATCTTGTAACCAACGATACAACCAGTGGTTCAAGCAAAAATGTAAAGGCTGCAAGTCTTGGCATTCCTGTAATTACCGAAGAACAGTTTTTATCTCTTATAAAAGGCTGATTTTATGAAAAACAGATCTGATCCAAAAAAAGTAATTACAGATTTTATAGTTTCGCTTTTAAGCTTTGCCGCAATTGTCTATATACTTTTTAATATATATACGCTTTATTCAGTATGGCAGGCAAGCCGCAGCCTTAATCAGATTCCCCAGCAGGAATTTATAAGGCTCATGGTTTACGGTTCTTCTTCTTCTCCGGACGGCAACACAATAAGCGCATCGTTTTCAATCGTCGACACAAACGGAAATGAAATTGCAAAAATTGAACGCTCCTGGACCGGGAACTATCTGGCAGTAGAGTTTGCACAGGTAGAATTTGACGGTAAGGCCTTTTTGTTCCCTACAAGCATTTACGGAAAAGAACGCATAATGCAGACAAACCCTGCGTGGAAAAAGAAAACTTCTCTGGAAAAATTTTATGACGACAACAGGCAGTGCCTGCTTTTAGGCTTTGGCTCTACCTTTGACGAACGCCACGAGCTTTATAAGATAGCACGCTTTGCCACAAGAAAAATTCCGGTGCTTTCGTTTGGAAGAGTTTCAGAATATTCAATGGATTTGTCGTCGTGCAAAATAAACCGCTTTTATTCGATTCAGCGCACGACCGATGGAAACCTTATAGTAGTGGAATTATAAATCTATTCCTGTTCGAACGCAAAATCCTGCAAAAAGAATTCCGGTCTTACAGCACCACCGTTAAGTCTCATTTCCCAGTGAAGATGAGGACCGGTAGCAAGACCTGTTGAACCAGACTTACCGATTAAATCTCCCTGCTTTACCATGTCGCCTTCTTTTACGTCCATTTTTGAAAGATGATAGTAAAGGCTGTAAAGACCAGGAAGGTGTTCTACAACAATGCTCCAGCCGGTAGAGATTCGGTTTTCGGCCATAACAACCTTTCCGTCTGCACAGGCTCTTACTTCGCTGCCTTCTGGAATACCGTAGTCGTTACCGTTATGCATATCAGAGGATTTTTTTCCGTTTGAGTAGGCATAGGTTCGGCGGTCTCCATACCATGCAGTGTAGCGGGTAGAGGTAGTAGGACTTGCAAAAGGCTTGAGTGTAAATACATCGCTTGCAAGGCTTGTAAAAAGAATATCATTAAGCTTGTTAATCTGAGCCATTCTTTCAGGGCTTACGTCAGATTTAATTGCAGTGTTAGCAGCATTAAGTTCAATTACTTCTTCGTTAAAGGTTCTTGATTTGAATACAAGTGGGAGTGTAAATTCGCTGGTTTCGTCTTCGCTGTAAGAAAAGGTTACCTTAAGATAGTAGTTACCGTTTTCGAGCCAGGCAGAAACAGGCACACCGCACAAAAGATCTGCATAAGTCTGATTGTTTTTCTTTTTTCCAACAGAATAAAAGTTGGATTTTTCAATTACTTTTTTGTCGCGATACAGCTGGAGTGCACCTTTTTTTTCTGTTTCGGTTTTAGATTTTTTATGATTTTTTGGAGTGGTAATTTCCATGCGGACAAAAATGGCATCGCCCGGAACTAAAACTTCGTTATAGGTAACCGAAAGGTTGTAATTTTCTGACTGAAAAACTGCGTTCTTTGCAAAGCAGACTGAAAGCTGAACCAAAGCAGCAAAAACAACAATAATTTTTTTTACGGTTTTATTCATGGTTTCCTCACTTCTTTTATTCGTAATTGTGGAGTTGAATTTCCATTAAAATAATTTCTTACAATAGTATACAAGATATCGTAGCTTTGACCTACTGTAATATCCCTGCCAAGACGTTCTGCCTGCCCAAAGAACATTCCCGGAAACTTGTATTTGCCAAATTCAAAAACAAGCTTGAGGGACAAAGGTTCTTTTTTGCCCTGAATCATGGCATCAACAACCTTTACGTTTCTGGTTGCAAGCAAAAGCTCCTGATTTTCTGCTCCAAACGGCTCCATCTTATCAAGTATATCAAAGGTCTGCGGAGTAAGATACTCAGGAGGTATCTCTGCATCTATATTAATATCGAGATTTTCTTCCTCCAAGTTTATAGAAGGAAGTATTTCTTTTATTTTTTTATTGAAAAGTTCAAGATTGGTTTGAGCAAAGCTAAAGCCGGCAGCCGCATTGTGACCGCCGTAATTAATGAAGAAGTCTCCAAAAGCGGCAAGGAAGGAAGTTGTTATAAGCCCGCGGCAGCTTCGCATGGAGCCCTTGTATACATCATCACATTTAGTAACTATGATTGAGGGAAGATTGTGCTCCTGCATAAGACGGCTTGCAATGTTACCGGTAATGCCTGCGTGAAGCTCTTCGTTTACAATAACACAAAGCTTGCTGTTGTTTTCCTGAATGCTTGTTGTAACGCTGTCTTTGATTTTGTACATGCCCTGGTTTACAAGGTTTTTGCGTTGTTCATTGAGCTCATAGATTTTTTTTGCAAGCTTGTTTCGTTCAAGCGGAGATTCAGAAATCAAAAGCGAAAGCGCCAGGTCTGCCTGACCAAGTCTGCCGGCTGCATTAAGGGCAGGGGTAACTGTCCAGGATAAGTCTGTAGAAGTGATGGCAGGAACGCTTATTTTTAATTCGGTGAATAATTCTGCAAGACCTGTGCGCGGTCCGTTTTTCTTGATTGAAGCAATGCCGTTTTTTACAAGGATTCGATTTTCGTCTTTTAAAGGCATAATGTCTGCAATGGCGGCAAGGGCAGTAAGCTGCAGGTCCTTCTGCTGGTTTTCTGCGGCTCCCTTGTTTTGTGAATCAATCAGTTTTTTGCAGTAAGTTACATAAAGATTAAAAAGTGAATCAAGCACGGTTGTCTGCTCTTCACTGTATTTTGCGATTGTAGAAATTGAATGAACCTGTGCCGAAGTTTTTCCGCGGAGAGAAGGAATGACCTTTATAATTTCGCTTTGTAAATCATAAATGCTGAATTCAATTCCACTGCCAAAAATCTGAGCCAGAAGTGTTTTGGTTTGAGCCGCATTCCAGGCATAAATTACCTGTCCCTGCAAAAAGTACGGAAGCTTAAGATCATAAATCGAAGTCTTTCCCGGAACAATAGTCTCGCATAGTTCCTTAACCTTAACCAGATTTCTGATCTTAACACAAGAGATTTTTATCTCATCTGGGTTCGCTGTATTCGACGGGGTCGCTGAGGCTCTCGAAGCGCCACCCAAGCTTTCATTCCCTTCAACTTCCATAATACATATTTCAGAATTATAAAAATCAGAATGCGAAAACCTGAGTGCACTTACAAGCTTGTAAGCAACAGCTGCACCGGAAATGTCTTTAAAAGGATAACCCGAATCTTCAATCTTAGGGTCAATAATTACAACTGCAGGTGGCAGCTCAGCCGGAGCATTATGATGATCTGTTACGATAACATCTATGCCAAGACTTACTGCATAATCAATTTCTTCCAGGTTGGAAATACCGCAGTCGACGGTGATAATAAGAGTGCCTTCTTCTGCTGCAAATTCATCTATGGCTCTTTTGGAAAGTCCGTAGGCTTCGTTTTCAAGAGGGAGCCGGCAGCGTACGTCAATGCCGCGGGCTTTAAGGTAATCGTAAAGAATTGTGGTACTGGTAATTCCGTCAACGTCACGGTCGCCAAAGATAAGGATTTTTTCTCCTTCTTCTTCTGCCTGATTTATGCGTTCAACGGCATCTTCCATGGAATTGAATAAAAACGGATTGTGTTCAAACCTAAGGTCGTCTTCCAGAAAATAAAGAATGTCTTTTCCCTGAGTAATCCCGCGCCGTACAAAAATTGATGCAAGGATTTGATCCATGCCATATTTTGTACATAAAGGTTCTACCTGCTGCTTCGTTACAGCACTTTTTATCCAGTTATTCAAAATGTCCCACCCATATGTTTTGAGATGCTGAAACAAGTTCAGCATGACGATTACATAGTGTCATTCCGAACTTGTTTCGGAATCTCTTATAATATCCCAGTTCCTGTTTTAATCGTGTTGAGCTCGGTTTCCAGGCTTTTTTCCAGAAGGAAAAATACAAATTGCTTTATTTCTTCATAAACCGCCTTGTCCACAGGAATTTTACGAACCTCGGACGGCGGTAAAGCAGAAACAGCAGCCAGATATGTGACTGCCTGATTTTTTACAGGAATAAAATGTGTTGATTGTTCATCCCGCTCCCACGTAAAACAATTATCTATTACATTATAATACGAAATTGCCCGTGTTGCAAATGCCTGAGCCTCACTTGTATCAGGTCTTGTTCCCATAAGCTCAAGAAAACGCCACAAAAAACGGATGAGTCCGAGTCGGGATTGTTCTTCGTCGCAAAGCTCCATGCCGTCCATAAAACCCTGAATAAGTGTAAAACAATGCTCAGGACTTCCTGCACAGCGGGTTTTTATTGCAAGCTCAGCGGCGAGGGAGGCAGCATACTGCTTGAACAGGTTCTGCCCAAAACTAGTGTGATAGTTTGTCACTTCCATGTCGCTTATCTTAGTCTGCTTTTTTTCAGGATTTTCGTAAAGCCAGATTTTTCCCGAATGCCACAGAGCAACAAGTGACTTAAGCTTGGATTTGGGACCGCCGTAGAGAGTAGCATAAATAATACCCTTATCCGGCGTGAGCAGCGTTACAGTGCTGTTATTTTCTCCCGCCGGCTTAAGGTTGAGGACAATGGCTTTTGTGTAGTAAGAACGCTGCATTTTATATTATGGCCCTTCGAGAGCCTCAGGGACCACATGCTTCCAGGGTCCATGAACTAACATTACGGGGTCCCTGAGCCTGTCGAAGGGGCAAATGTTTTTACTTACCCTGACCGTAATAGGCATTAGGGCCGTGTTTACGCATATAATGCTTATTAACAATATAGTCCGGCAGCGGTGTTGCGTCCGGATTAAGTGCAAGGGTGTTGAGTGCCATCTTGCAGATTTCTTCCAGAACGGTTCCATTGTAAACTGCCTTTTCTGCAGTTTTACCCCAGGCAAAAGGTCCGTGTCCGCCGCAAAGCACCATGTTTATTTCGCTTGGATTAAGTCCAAGTTCTGCAAAGTGTTTTACGATGAGAAGGCCTGTTTCCTTTTCGTAGTCTGATTCAACTGCTTCTTTGCTAAGATATGGTGTGCACGGAATAGACTTCTGGATATGGTCTGCATGAGTAGTTCCAAAAAGAGGTACGCTTTTTACAGCCTGAGCCCAGCTTACTGCAAAGGTTGAGTGAGTGTGTATGATTCCGCCGACTTCTGCACCCTTGTTTACTGCAAATTCCTTGTAAAGGACTGCGTGGGTAGGGGTGTCGCTGGAAGGATTCATGCTTCCGTCTACTTTTTTGCCGTCAAGGTCAATGATTACCATGCTTTCAGGTGTAAGCTCCGGATAAGGAACTCCACTAGGCTTGATTGCAAAAACGCCCTTGTCCTTGTCAAAGGCACTGACGTTTCCCCATGTATAGAGAGCCAGATGGTTCTCCGGGATTTTCATATTGGCTTCGTAAGCCTGTTGTCTTATTGTTTCGTATGTCATATTTATTCCTTTTGGTATGAGATTCCCGGGTCAAGCCCGGGAAAGACATGTCATTGTCAGACATGACGCCTGTATGTCATTGTCGGGCTTGACCCGACAATCTTTTATAATGATTCAACTGCCGCCTTCTCAATGCTCAATCCTTTCATATATCTATCAAAATAAATATTGAATGATTCAACCAGTTCTGCTTCCGGAGCCGATGTTGTCTTTTTGCAGGTTCCGAATACTTCGCTGTTAAGGAAGTCAGGAAGAACTTTGCCCTTACTGTCTGCACTGTATGCTGCAAGAAGAGCCATGCCCCATGGACCACCTTCGCCGGCAGTTTCCATAGCACTTACGCTTGTTTTCATTGCGGCTGCCATGTATTTAAGACCTGCTTCTGTCTTAAAGTATCCGCCGGCACCTGTCATACTCTCTACAGGTACTTTTTCCTTATCATAAAGAATATCCATACCTGCACGCAAAGCACCAAGAGAGGCAAACATCTGAACGCGCATAAAGTTTGCAATGTTGAACTTAGCATTTTCGGCACGAACAAAAAGAGGGCGTCCGCTTGTAAAACCTGTGATTGTTTCACCGGAAAGGTAGTTGTAAGCAAGAAGGCCTCCGCAATCTTTATCTGCTTCAAGTGACTTGTTGATCAAATCATCAAAGAACTTACCAATTTTTGGAATATCATTACCGCACATAGTCTGGGCAACTTCATAGAAAAGGTCCATCCAGTAGTTGTGCTCGCCAGTACAGTTGTTACAGTGAACCATAGCAACAGGGTAGCCGTCCGGAGTAGTAACAATATCAATAATGCCAGGGTAAACGTTAGCAAGGTCTTTTTCCAATACAACCATACTGAATACAGAAGTTCCGGCACTGATGTTACCGGTCTTTGCCTTTACGCTGTTTGTAGCGGCCATACCAGTTCCTGCGTCTCCTTCAGGAGGACAGAATGGAATGCCAGCAGCAAGGTCTCCGCTTGGGTCAAGGAACTTAGCGCCTTCTGCGGTCAAAGTGCCGGCAGCTTCACCAGCCATCAAAACCTTAGGGAATACTTCGTTGATTTTGAAGTTGTATTTAGAAACTTCAGGCAAGGCTTCAAACTTAGCAATATATTCAGCATTATAATCTGCCTTTGAACCGTTGAGCTTTACAGGGAACATACCGCTGGCATCACCAACGCCGATTACCTTCTGACCTGTTAGCATGTAATGAATATAGGCCGCAAGTGTATAAACGTTCTTAATCTGTGGAACGTGCGGCTCATTCTTAAGAATTGCCTGATAAAAATGGCTGATAGACCATCGCTCAGGAACAGGGAAGTTGAACAACTCAGAAAGCTTGAGCGAAGCTTCACCTGTAATAGTGTTACGCCATGTTCTGAAAGGAACTAAAAGCTTTTCGTCCTTATCAAAAGCAAGGTAACCGTGCATCATGGCAGAAATACCACCGGCGCGGAACTTTGTAAGCTTAATTCCATATTTTTCCTGTACGTCTTTTTTAAGCTCAGCGTAACAGGTCTGGAGTCCTTCGTGAATTTGTGTAAGAGGGTATGTCCAGATGCCGTTTTCAAGGGAGTTTTCCCAGGTATAAGAACCACCGGCAATCGGTTCGTATTTTTCGTTAATCAACACAGCCTTAATACGTGTTGATCCAAATTCAATACCTAAAACAGCCTGTCCGGCCGCAATCAAATCTTTATTTTCCATTTTGTTAATCCTTTTACTATATTATAACGCAAAAACGAGGAAAATAAATAGAAAATATTATTTAAAAAGTAGGAAATTTTTCTATATATTAATGTTTAAAGAGCAATTTAACCTTTAAACATGTCGCACTATGAATCAGAAGAAATAAAAGCATGTTTAAAGAGCTGTCTGGCGTTTTAAACATGTCACGTTGTGAATCTGAAAGAAAAAAAGCATGTTTAAAAGGTTGTCTGGTTGGTTAAACATGTCTTGCAATGAATCAGAAAGTATATAAAGCATGTTTAAAGAATTGATTGATGTTTTAAACATGCCGTTTATAGATTCAGAAATTAAAAAAGACATGTTTAAAGAACTTTTTGCCTCTTTAAACATGTCTTTATAAAAGTCGAAATCACCTTATCAATACATGTTTAAAAAGCAATTCCGTCTTTTAAACATGTATTTCTGCGCAAACTAATTAATAGTTATAGTCTGTGGCATGCCGGAAATTGAACTCGGGCGGTACCGGAATGTGTAGCTAATTGAGTTAGTGTTATTAATAGTACCTGAGTAATTATCCAATATAAATGTATGTTTACCTTCATTAGAAAGATCCCATGTAGATTTAGAGGTACCAATATGAATTATACCAAATTCTCCAACATTATCTGACTGTATATTATATTGGTAATAGATTTGAATATCAGATACTGTAAAATCTTGAGGTAATGTGCATGCCAGTTCCGGGAGCTTTGTAAAAGTAAATATTTTTGTTGATTCATCAAAAGCTGCTTCTACAGACTTAATCTCTGGTTCTCCAAGGCCTGATGTTGCCTGAATTAAAGCAACTTTAGATCTTGGCTGGTAAGTAGTTTCAGTATCTTTATATACGAACTTATATTCAAGTTCATATTTATATACTTCATCTTTTTGTACAAAATAATCAATAATTGGACTAACTTTTTCAAAGTTATAATTGTTGATTAATAAATATTCATCATCACAATAATTACGTCTGATTGTACACCAAATGTTATAATCATTTGATTGATCAATATATGGAACTGTCAGTTCAATTCCGTTTGTAGTATTTTCTGCGCTGATTGGTAGTTCGCCATCACCGGCAATAGCAGTGACAGTATCAAATCTTTCGTAAGTGGCATATTCGTTCGTATAAGCGTAATAAATATATTCTTTTGTTGGTTCTACATATGTATCCAAAAAAGAAACTGTTGCGTTATCAGTATCTATTTCTTTTTCGCTATAGAATAATGGTTCTTTACAAATTAACCAGTCTCCTTCAGAATCTTTTTCTCCTGTGTAAACACATACACGATTTGTACCTTTGATAATATTGCTTATAGTGATTAAGTTTCCATCTGATGTTGCTTCTACATCTATAACAGGCTTGTATGGATCTTCAGGGAATACCAGTGTTTTAGGAATATTACAGTCATTTACATCAAATGTTTTATTAAGTTTTATGTTTGAACATTCCGGTCTGTCTTCTGTAAATTCTCCCAATACAAGGCCTGCAGACTTGAGAATAAAGGTGACTTCATAAGTTTCTTCTATTTCAATTGAACCAGTTGATGATTGACCCATGCAATAAGATTTAGTTTGTGTATATGGAATGATGGTTGAAGAATATGCATAAACAAGAATTTTATCTGCTAATTTATATATTTTCAATTGAAGTTCCAAGGCGGAAATTTCAGGATCTTCTTCTACCAGATCAAAAATATACTCATAAAAGTAGTCCTTATTTTCAAAACTTGTACCTTCAACAGATCCATTATCTGCAAATGTTATGGTAGCACCTTCAAAGCTGGCGGTTGGAGGAATTACATTTTCATTTGCGGCAATAACAACGGTGGCACCGCTGTCTACGGCATCTTCTGTAAGTGTTACTTCTGTTGTTCCCTCAATATTCTGAACATTTGCCTTGCCGTCAATAACAACTTCGGCTGCGTTTTGAGACTGTTCGGAACTTTTTATTTCAATCTTTTCTACAGTTCCGCCTTTAACGGTAACCTTATCAACACCTGCGGCAACCTCAATAGATTTAATTACAATTTTTTCTTCAGATTCAATCTTTGTGTTGGCGGCATCTACTACAACAGCTTCTACCTCCGAAGTTCCTTCCATGGCAACGCGGACTGCGTCTTTTTTTACTTCAACACTGGCAACCTTTGAATTTTTGATGTGGATACTGTTTGAACCACCGCCGTTTACAACAAGTTTAGTGATGTTGCTGCAGCCGGTTAGGGTAACGTCTCCGTTGCCAACCTTCTGGTCTATTACAATGACTGCATTTGAAACATTCTGAAGTTCGGTACCGCTTGCTTCGATTGTAAGGGTTTTACCGCCAAGCTTAAGATTCTTTACGGTAATCTTTTTTGCAACTACAGCATCCTCTGCAATTTCTGTGCCTTCAAAATCAATTGAAGTTTGAGCAGCATCAATTCTTCCTGTTAAAGAATCATCGGTTACTTCATTTCCACCTGTTGCTTTTGGACAACCGGTAAAAAGAACCGCAATTGCAAAAATGCAAGCCAATTTTGTTAATAAGTTTTTCATAGCTTTCTCTCCTTAAAGTGTTCCTTCAACTAATATATATATTGAATTATTAAGTTTTTCAGTTTTAATATCATCTTTAATCAGAATATAAGTATCACCTGAAACTGATTTTATAACCTCTTTATCAGGTAAACCATCAGCCTCATCAGCTGACTTTGCCTTATAGTAAGCCATTGGTTTCCAACTTGAATTTTCAGCATGTACGATGTTTTTTATCTTATTAACATCATTTCCAATTTCACCCAAATCATACTCCGATATAGTATCTTCTTCAGTTTCAAATGCTATATCATGCTGAAGTGTAAAGTTCTCGGTTTTTCCATTTGCATCAATAACATAAATCTTGAGCTTTGTAATACAGGTATCAATCCTTATAAGCTCATAAAGATTAACTGAATCATCAGCCGTATAAGTTTTGTTTTTGTTCCATTCAAGCTCTCCGCTCGGCAAAAAAGAACCCTTGTAAATTTTCAGATATGAAGGTGTTTCAGAAAAAATACTGGAATATACGTCCCTGATTTTGCCGGATCCTGAAACATAATCACAAGAATAAGAAGGACCTTGTTCAGAATAAAGTTTTTTTACGGAATTTATAAATTTAATGTTTTTCTGTTGAGACCATTGAGAATTTAAATCTACAAAAAGTTTTTTACCCTGCAATGTCTGTCCCGGCTGCCATTCACTTTGCTTTAAGCCGGTAGTTTTATTAACATAATAAACCTTGCTTACTTCGTATGGACTATAATCGTTGCTCGAAAGCTGATCGCTAAAGCTGAACGAAGAAGTATCAACAGGAAAAATATCTTTATGAGTGCTGTTGAATCTGTAAACATTGTTAGAATCACGAACAGTATATTCTGTAAATCTTGATGTTAAATCTTCGTCCACCTTAGTATATATCATATAATTGTGATAATTATCGTCCCAGCTGGATGTAAGCTTTCCTGCGTTTTGCTGTGTCGTAAAATCCGAATCTGTATACCATTTGCCGCTAAAGTTTTGAATACCACAGGCTTTGACACGGCTGTTCATTTTTTCAAGTAATTCGTCTGTAAGATTATCATCAGCAATTTTAACCAGAACCTGATAGATGCCGAAATCCTGCTTTTGTGGAGCATACGGATACATCATACTGCTGTAATAACCCGGGCAAGGATAATAAACGATGACACGCAAAAGGTGTCCCAATTTTGGATTGCGGTCACAGCTTCCAAAAAGGAAAACTGAGAGAACTGAAGCTAAAAAAATTTTAAATAATACTTTATTTTTCATGGGTATAATATATCACATAACCTTAAAAAATTCCATTATGATAATTGTATAAGAATAGTTATTTACAGAACAATAATTGACAACTTTAAACAAAACCATACATAATGAACTTATGAATACAAACACATTACAGAATATACAACCGCTTTTGGATGAATATACCGGCAAAAATTACGTAGCCGGAGTAAATGTACTCCTTTATAAAGATAACAAAGAAACAGGCTACTGGCAGTCAGGTTATGCAGATATAGAAAACAAAAAGAAATATGAACGCAATACAATCTGCCGCATGTATTCCATGAGTAAAACAATAACCGCCGCAGCCGCATATAAGCTTATAGAGCAGGGCCAGCTTGACCTGGGACAGGATCTGGCTTTTTACCTGCCGTGCTTTTCAAACCTTATGGTATGCGAAACACCGGGACGCAACGGAACACCACGCAGGGCCGGCCGACCGATTTTAATTCAAGACCTTTCGAATATGACAAGCGGCTACACCTATGGAGCCTGGAGTGAACAGGGAACCTTATGCGAGCATCTTACTTCTGACCTGATAAACGAACTGAACCGGGATGCCGCAGGACCAAATAAAATTACAACCCAGGAATTTGCCGAGCGCATTTCTAAAATTCCTGTAAGCTTTGAACCCGGCACAGACTATCAGTACGGATATTCTGCAGATATTCTGGGCGCTGTCATAGAAAAAGTTTCAGGCATGAACTTTGGTGACTTTTTGCATAAAAACATTCTGGACCCGCTTGGCATGAACGATACAGATTTTTACGTGCCGGCCGACAAACAAACCCGGTTTTCCAACGTTTACCGCTGCAATATGAGTACAGACGGAAGCAATTGTGCAACATTGGAACCATTCACATCCTGCAACCTTGGCATTTCCCACAAAATGGACAGAATGCCTGCCTTCCAGAGCGGGGGAGCAGGACTATGTTCTACAATAGATGACTATGCCCGTTTTGGACTCATGCTTGTAAATGGCGGCCAGCTTGACGGAACCCGCATTTTAAACGATGCCACAGTTCACTTTATGTCAAACGCAGAGCTTTCTGCCCCTGTACAGCAAAAGTTTGACCAGAAAATGCCTCACTTAAGCGGCTATACCTATTGTAACCTGCTGCGTATTGCTAAAAATCCAGGAGAATGCAAAGCCCTTACAACCCGCGGAGAATATGGCTGGGACGGCTGGCTTGGACCATATATAGGCATAGACCCTGCAAACAGCCTTGTTCTTGTAATGACCATGCAAAAATGCGACGCAGGTACCTGGGACCTTACAAGACGCATAAAGAATGTGATTTATAGCGCGATGTAAGAAAAAAAACTTTATTCAATGTCATCATACCAGTTTCGGACAACATTGATCCGTTATATAAGGGCAATGTTGAGGCATTGATAATAACATTCAAAAGTGTTAATTTATCTAATTGTATATTTTTTGAAGACTCTATTATGGAATTCAGTCTTCAGAATCATGGTTTTAAGCGTTACAATATTCCTGGAGAAATAATAAACTCCGGCGAAAGCTATGTAGTAATTATTCAATTCTCAAACGGTATTGAACAAAAGTCAGATATTATGGTTAAATAATAAAACATCGGAGGAGATATGAAAAAGAATTCATTACAAAAATTTGCAGTTGGTATACTTTTGGCAGGCGGCTGGCTCTTAACTGCAATAACATTTACTTCCTGCCAGAATTTTCTTAAAGGTTCTGAGACTAAACAAGAATTACAAAGAGCAATCGATTATGCAAATGCTCAAAAATATACAATTAAAGTTAATTATCAAAACAAAACCGGTGTTGTAAAATCTCCTGCAGGTGCAGAGGTAGACAAAAAAGTTACAGATACATTTTCAATTTGTTTTGACCCTTTTGCCGATTATGAATTTTTATATTGGAAAATAATTGATGCCTCCACAGATAAAGAATTACCGAACGGAGAATACCTTTCTATAAAATCTATAAGCGAATCAGAAACCCTCTGTACCTTTGTAAAAGCACCGGAAGAAGGAATGAAGTTAAGTTTGTATCCTGTTACTGTAGAACGACCACAGATTCTTTCTAATAGTCCTGTTTATCTTGCAGAAGGTGTTTTTAAAGATTCAACAATTCAGATTGTTTTTGATTATGACATGGATGAATATTCAATTTATTATACCGATGAAGAACTTAAAGAGCTGCGCGAAACTGTAGGAGAATCAAATATTCTTGACCCGGTTACCATAACTAAAAATACACAAACTTATCAAAGATATTACGGATATAAACAGCTTGTTACTATTAGTGATGAAGATGGAAACGAGCAGGAAGTAGAAGAATATTGTTATAAGAATATTATTATTAAAGATAATGAAACTTATCAAAACAGAAATAGCTGGTTTAATGCACCTGTTTTTAATGATCCAAAAACACTTTCAATTAAAACAAAAGATGGCAATATTATTCCTGATTATTATCAATTTCTTGTAATGATTGAAAAAGATTTCTTTTATAAACAGGATAACCGTACCAAAGAAGGTAAAAAAGTTACAATGGCATATAATAAAAAGTGGATTTATCAGGTAAAGGACCAAACCGATAATGTTGCTCCATCCATTGCAAATGATAATGATTTAAAGA
The DNA here is from genome assembly GCA_017550685.1 of Treponema sp. GTDB lineage: Bacteria > Spirochaetota > Spirochaetia > Treponematales > Treponemataceae > Treponema_D. The sequence goes on from JAFZOJ010000078.1 coordinate 87,592, forward strand.
TTTCATTAACAACTGGTGATCCAGTAAGTAAAACTACAAATATTCCAACTGTTACTGCATCTACAAAATTTATGGTAACTAAAAAACTTAATCTTGATGTAAAACTTACAGATACAGGAAGTGGACCAGACAATACTTTTGATGTGTATATCGATAAGGTGCAAAATGCAAGTTATGAAAACATTACTTCAAAAAAAGTATATGAACAAACGCTAAAATATCAAAGAGTAACCAGTCAGAATGCAATATTCCATAAGGATATAGACGTATCTTCTATTAGTGAGAGCGGTATTTATAAGGTATACTTCAAATTTAATGATAGAAGTACTGGAGAACTTAATTACCCTCTAAGCGGCGGTTATTATTTTGTTATAGATGGTGAAAATACAATGGGAGCAGCACAAACAAGCGATACGTCCACAAAAGATACCGATTATCGAATGAAAGTTTATTGGGTGGAAACAAAAGATCTCAACACTACCAGTGTTAGATATAAGAAAGATAGTGGATCTACCTGGTCATCTCCTGTAGTAATTAACCGTGGTACTTCATATAAAGAATTTACAGGTCTGAAAGCAAATACAAAATATAATTTTGAGACAACTTATACAGATTTTGCGGGTAATATTGTAACTAAAACAACAACTTCAACTACAGGTGGTCTTAAAAGTATTTCTGTAATTGGAACACCAAGCAAAACATTTTATTTTGCAAATGATAATTTTGATAAAACTGGTTTAACTGTAAAAGCAAAATTAACAAATGACAGCGAGTGGACTTTAAATTCCAATGCCTGGAGTACTAACCTTGCACAATCGAAAGGATGTAATACAACAGTTAATGTAGAGTATACTTCGGATGGCGTTAAAAAAACAGCATCAATTGGAACTCCATATAATGTTGCCTGTGCTGATGCAATGACCAATTCACCTGTAAGTCTAGGTTCGAAAAGATATAAATTCGGTGATTTCCCTCAAACCTTAAAAAAATCAAATATAACTGTTACAAGCCAGCCAATTTATAAAGGCTACAATAGTTCAGAAAATAACTGGTATTTGGGCAGTGACGGATATTTTTATGTTTATTGTCAGGAAAAAGCATATAATAGTAGTATATATTACATTAGTCCCGGTACAGATCAAACTCACAGGGTAAGAATAAAACAAGCGGCTGACAATAGTTTTCAATATTTTAAGGTTGAACCAATTGTATGGAAAAAGATTACGGATAATTATAAAGGGCATTTCCTTCTTGTAGCTGAAAAATCTCTGTTTTCTGGAATACCATTTTCTTCTTTTTCTTCTAAAAAAACAATTGGTGGAAAAACTATTTATCCTGATAATTATAAATATTCTACCCTTCGTGCATATCTTAATGGTTCTTATGAAAGTGATGATACAATACATGGAACAAAAACGTATGATGGAAAAGGTTTCTTGCAGACAGCCTTTTCAGATACCGCACGTAATCAAATAAAGCAAGTTGAATTGGATAATAATAGTAATTATACCTCTGGTTATTATTCTTGGTCAGGCAATTCATGTGATAATACCACAGATAAAGTATTTTTATTGTCTTTTCATGAATATAGTAATACATCTTATGGATTTACAGAGTGGCTTTATAATTTAGCCGAAGCTACAGATAGCCAAAGAAAACGTGAAGGTAGTGATTATGCACTTGCAAACGGACAGTATAGGAATGTGGATGATACATATACCACATATGACTTAAGGACGGCATCATCTTCTACAAACAATGACAGTAATATTTATTACGTATGGGCTACTGCTGGAAATGGATTCTTAACAAGAACAGAAAGCACATCTTACGCAAAGAATGGTATTGTCCCTGCAATATGTCTTGATCAATTGTAATAGATATTCAATGGTAATGCTTGAACAAAACCCCATATACTGCTAAAATATTAAAACTATATAAGAGGTATAAGAATGATTTTTCCATTGGAACAGCTGGTTCAGTTTCAGGACAATATTTATGAAATAACTGTTGCGGCAAGCCGTCGTGCATATCAGATGGCAAAGGTTAATGACCCTGAAATTGCTGCAAACTCAGATAAGGTTGTGTGCGTTGCTGCACGTCAGCTTTTTAATCATAAGGTTAGTTACCGTATAGAAGAAAAGCAGTAGAGTGATGGACGAAACACAGGGAACAAAGCTTCCTGTCATCGTAATTTTTGCTCCTACAGCTAGTGGAAAGACTGCCCTTACCAGAGAGCTTTTTGCTCCCGGGGGCAGTCATTTTATTTTAAACGCAGAGATTATCAGCGCAGACAGTCAGGCAGTTTACAAGGGCATGGACATAGGAACCGCCAAACCCGAACAAGAGCTGCGAGACCTTCTTCCTCATCATCTTATAGACATTCTTACCCCGGACCAGCAGTACAATGTAAGCGACTTTGTTGATGATGCCGACCGTGCCTGCCATGACATTGCCGCCCGTGGAAAAACTCCCGTAATCTGTGGTGGTACCGGTTTTTATATCCGTAACTTTCTTTATGGGGTGCCACCAACTCCGGTCAGTGATGAAAAACTTCGTAATCAATTAAAGGAACGCATTGCAAAAGAGGGTAATGAGGCATTATATGAAGAACTTAAACAAATTGACCCCAGGAGCGCCGCCAAAATCCACCCCAACGATGCCTACCGTATCTGCCGCGCCCTTGAAGTATATTACCTGAGCGGCAAAACCCGAACCGAATTTGCCATAGAAGCCCACCTGCGCCCCCAGTACGATTTTACCTTCATAGTACTTGAACCGCCCAGAGATGTCCTCTATCAGCGCATAGAAACCCGCGTGCACCAGATGCTTTCACAGGGCCTTGAACAAGAAGTCCATTCTTTAATTTCCGCCGGCTACACAAAAGACTCCCCCGGACTAAAAGCGATCGGTTACCAGGAATGGTTCCAATCCTCCGACAAGAATCAAGTTATACCCGCCATAATCCACCACAGCCGTAAATACGCCAAAAAACAATACACCTACCTCCGCGACATCCCCGGAAGTATTGTTGTTCCCTATAAAAATCCGTCTGACGATCTTTATAAAGTAGAAGATATAATAAAGAAAAAATATTATTAAAAGAAACTATCTGAAACAGATATACGTGAGCGTAGTGGCGACTGCAAACTGTTTCTATGCTTGCCGAGCGAAGCGAGATAAATCTTTCCTTGCAAGCATAGCCAACAGTTTGACAGGCGCCACGAAGCGGAAGTATATCTGTTTCCTCATGTATTCCTATTGACTAATAAACTGTTTTTTGTCATAATATCAATACTTTATAAAGTAGGAGTGCCATCGTGCCTTGTGGTAAGAAAAGAAAGCGCCAGAAGATGGCGACACATAAGCGAAAGAAGATGCTTAGAAGAAATCGACATAAGAGCAAGTAGTTTTTTTGTCGACAGCTTGTGTTTCAGATAAGGGGTTTTGTCTTTGAAGACATCCCCTTTTTTTTTAACTATGTTAGAAAATATTCATTCACCATCCGATATAAAAAATCTTTCTCAATCACAGCTCAAAGACCTTGCAGCAGAAATACGTAAAACAATCATAAATACTGTAGGCCACAACGGCGGACATCTTGCCAGCAATCTTGGGGTAGTGGAGCTTACAATTGCGCTTCACCGAGTTTTTGATTCCCCTAACGATGCTATTATTTTTGATGTAAGTCACCAGTGTTATGCCCACAAGCTTTTGACCGGACGCTTTAATGAGTTTTCAACCCTGCGTCAGAAAAACGGTTTGAGCGGATTTACAAATATTGACGAAAGCGATCACGATTTTTTTACAAGCGGTCACAGTTCAACTTCCATAAGCGCGGCTCTGGGACTTTTAACTTCCTGGAATCTTGAAAAAAAAGACGGCAAGGTAATTGCTGTTTTGGGAGACGGTGCGCTTACAGGCGGCATGGCTTTTGAAGGACTTTCTAACGCAGGCCAGATGCACAAAAATCTGATAGTAATTTTGAACGACAACAAAATGTCCATTGATCATAATACAGGGGCTGTGTCTCGTTATCTGTCCCGCCTTACAATGTCGCATGGATATCAGTCCTTCCGTTACCGTGTAGATAAGGTTGTAGAACGCATGGTAGAAAAAATACCAAGCTTTGGACGCCCAATAGATAAATTTATTTTCCGTTTTAAGCGTTCGCTCAAGGGTCTTCTTCTTGCAAACAATCTTTTTACAGACCTTGGTTTTGAATATGTTGGACCTTTGAACGGCCACAACGAAAAGGTTCTGGAAAATGTTTTGCGCAAGGTTCGTAATCTGTCCAGACCGGTTGTTGTTCATGTCGTTACCAGAAAAGGTAAGGGCTATGAACCTGCAGAATCTACTCCGGAAAATTTCCACGGTGTAGGACCTTTTAATGTAGAAGACGGTACTTTTGAAACTCAGTCAGCCGCAGCAGAAAATTCCCTTACCTTTACTCAGGCCTTCAGCAACATCATAGTGGACGCTGCTTCCAAGGATAATCGTATTACAGCTATTACTGCTGCCATGGCACAGGGGACCGGTCTTGCAGAATTCAGTAAAAAATACCGTGAACGATTCTTTGATGTTGGTATTGCCGAAGAGCATGCCGTTACCTTTGCGGGTGGTCAGGCTAGAGGCGGACTTGTACCGGTTGTCTGCATTTATTCAACCTTTATTCAGCGTGCTGTAGACCAGATGATTCATGATGTTTCGCTTCAAAAGGCTCATTGTGTTTTTGTATTGGACAGGGCAGGTGTAGTACCGGGTGACGGCGTAACTCATCAGGGACTTTTTGATATTGCCTTGTTCCGTCCTGTTCCGGGAATTAAGATTTTGAGTCCTGCAAGTGCGGCAGATCTAAAGGTTTGTTTTGATTACGCGCTTGTTACAGATGGTGCAGTTGTAATAAGAATACCAAAGGCAGTTTGCCCAACCGAGCTTCCTGAATTTTCACAGAAGGTTCACGAAGGAAAAGGTATACTGCTTTCAAGTCAGGGCAAAGCTTTGCGTAATAAATACCTTATTGTTACAACAGGCAGCATGTACAGCGAAGTAAGCCAGGCAGTAAAATCAGAGACTGTAAGCAAACTTAAGACAGATATTTACATCCTGCGTTTTATCAAACCGTTTAATGAAGAATATTTTGTAGACCTTGCAAGCCAGTATAAGGCAGTTCTTTTTGTAGAAGACGGAGTTATTACAGGCGGCATAAGCGAACATCTTTGCGGAGTCCTTGCACAGAATAAATACCTTCGCACAAAGGTTCTTGCTTTTGAAGATAAATTTTATTCACACGCAGACCGCCAGCAGATTCTGGACAAGGCCGGCATGTCTCCTTCAAAAATTGCACAGGCCTTAAAGGAGCTTGCAGATGCTTGAGATGACCTTTGGTCGTAAACGTATAAGTACAGACCGTCCTGCCTTTGTTATGGGTATTGTAAACGCAACTCCCGATTCCTTTTACGAAAACAGCCGCGGAGACTTTGACCTTGCCATGAAGCTTGTAGAAGACGGAGCAGATATCATTGATATTGGCGGAGAATCTACACGCCCGGGCTTTACTCCTGTTGACGAACAGGAAGAGCTTGACCGTGTAATTCCTCTTATCGAAAAACTTAACAAAAACAGCGATGTGGTAATTTCCATTGATACTACCAAGCCTGCCGTTATAAGCGAAGCACTAGAATGCGGGGCAGACATAATAAACAACGTTCTTTCCTTTGATAACGACGATACTACACTCCGGCAGATTGCAGATTCAGCCGCTTCGGTAATCCTTATGCACCACACAGGAGAAGGAATTGACGGAATCTGCTCTTATCTTAACAAAAAGGCAGAATTTTGCATAAAAGCAGGTATTGAACGCGACAAACTTATCCTTGACCCTGGCATTGGTTTTGGCAAAAGCTTTGAACAAAATGTAGAGGCAATCAAATATACAGACCGTCTTTGCGCCCTTGGATACCCCGTTTTAATGGCTCTGTCGCGTAAATCAAGCATAGGCATGATGACTGGCCGCCCTGTAGAACAGAGACTTAGCGGAACAGTTACTGCCGACATCATCAGTATACTCAAAGGTGCAAAAATTATCCGCGTTCACGACGTTTTAGATGCAATTGATTCGTTAAATGTAATGAAATATTTTGAATAGTGTGTTATAATATTTAAACAAAAAAATGGAAATATTTAACAAACTTCTTTACATTTACGATTTTATCCGCCCTGTTTTAGACATTGCTGTCCTTACTTTCCTTTTGTATAAAGCATATGATTTTATGACAAAGTCAAACAGCATTCAGATCTTAAAATCGGGTGTTATTGTACTTATTGCCTACGGAATTGCAGAAGTTCTTAAATTAAATACCATTTTGTGGATTTTGCGCATATTGGCTCCTGGTCTTGTTATTGCCTTTGCCGTAATCTTTCAGCCCGAAATCCGTAAACTCTTCCTCAGAATTGGTCAGAGCAAATGGTTTGCCTTTGGTTCACGTTCAAAGCATACTTATGTAGATGCCGTACTTACTGCAGCCGAAATGCTTTCCAAAGAACGCCGTGGTATGCTGGCTGTTTTCCTGCGACATACCAAGCTTGACAACTACATGCAGTCGGGAACAAGGCTCAATGCAGATATTTCTTCGAGCCTTCTGGTAACCATATTTGGTAAAGATACACCGCTTCACGACGGAGCCTGTTTTATTCAGGGTGGCAAACTGCTGGCTGCGGGCTGCTTCCTTCCGCTCAGTGAAGATTACAATATCAAAAAAACCTTTGGAACCCGTCACCGTGCGGCTCTTGGACTTTCCGAAGTTTCTGATGCCGTAGTACTTGTAGTTTCCGAAGAAACCGGTGCCATAAGTCTGGCCTACGATTCCAAATTGAATTATGACCTTGATATGAACGAACTTACAAAGATTCTTGAAAAACTTCTTGAATTACCGCCAGAAGCCAAAAATATAGAGGATACAATCGATGAAAGCAAACCAGTTCTTTAATAAAATCCTCGATAAATGGCCTGTAAAGGTCGGCTGTCTCATAATTGCAATTGCGCTGTATCTGTTTCATCAGTCTTCGCTTACAGAAAAAAAGTCTTTTGTACTTCCTGTTCAGGTTATAGAAGAAGGCGCTGTAATTCACACAGGAGATTCTGTTTCTAATGTTACCGTTACGGTCAAGGCAAATACAGAGCAAGTTTCTTCAATTCACACAAACCAGCTGCAGGCTTATATAAGCTTAAATGATATTTCCAAAAACGGTGAATATACTGTTCCGGTTAAGGTAAATGTTGCCGAAGAAATCCTTAGCTTTGATCCGTTTGAAATTAAGGTAAAGCCTGAGTATGTAAAAATCCGCGTTGAGAACAAAGACCTTAAGGATGTTTACATTGAGCCTTCTATCATCGGTGAGCCTGAGCATGGTTACGAAATTACAGAGATTAAGGTAAATCCTGTTACTGCAGAAATTATGGGTCCGGAATCAATCGTAGAAAATACAAAGAAAATCTATACCGAAAAAATTGATGTTACCGGCCTTGCTAAAAAAGAAACCTTCAGGGTTAATTTCCGTTCAATCAACAAGCTCATTACAGTTTCTGATATGGAGCCGGTTGAGGTAAGCGTTAAGATTGAGCCGAAACAGATGGAACGCACCTTTGAAGATTTTGAAGTTTTCATAAACGGATTAAACGAATCATTTGCAATAAAAGATGGAACTCCTGTAATTACATTTGTACTTTCGGGTACTGTTCCTGTGCTGGAAAACTATACTCCGGCAAAACGTTTTGTTACACTGGATTTAAGGCATATAACAGAGACCGGTGAATACGAGCTGCCACTTAACTACAGTGTACCGTCTTATCTTGTACTTATGGAAGGTGCCCCGACAACCATAAAGGTACAGATTGAAAAAGTTGAAGATTTCATGAAAGAAAATGAGGGCGGGGTGGCTGAATGATTTGCGGACTTGGCGTAGACATGACAACGGTAGAACGGTTCATGTCCTGGATAGAAAAACCGGAAATGATTACAAGGTTTTTTAATCAGGAGGAATTGTGTAAAAATCCTAACGTTGCTTTTCAAAAGGAACATTACGCAGTCCGTTTTGCCGCAAAGGAAGCATTTGGTAAGGCGCTGGGAACAGGCATTACAGGCTTTAATCTTTGCGATGTATATATAAAAAGTGAACCTAACGGGCGGCCTGTTTTAAAGGTCCAGGGTTCTGCAGAAAAAAAATTGAAAGAGATTTTTGGCGACTGTAAGCTGCATGTTTCATTGAGTCACGAAAAAAATAATGCGGTTGCAGTTGTAATTATAGAAAAATAAAAAGTAGGTGCCGGAGGTTAGATAATGGCTTATTCATCTTCATCAAAAAGCAAGAGTGCAGGTACAGAAAAGAAAGCTTCTATTTCGTATTGGTCCAAGGATAAATGCGATTGTCCTGTTTGCAAAAAACCGTTTGAACGTGAAATTATGCGCAGCGGTAATGGACGTATGAATGCGGGTAATCTTTCTGATGAGCTTCACCGTGACTATATTCCTTCTGCTAAATACGGAAAGGTGTATCCTTTGATTTACGAGGTAGGCTGCTGTCCAAACTGCTATACTGCTTTTTTGTGGAACGATTTTGCACCTATAAAAAATCCGGATATTGCAGATCGTATTTATGACAACTACGAAAAAAGAAAAAAGGCAACCGAGGTTATTTTCCCATATTTTAATTTGAAAAAAGAACGCACACTTTATGACGGAGCGGCCATGTATTATATGGCACTCCAGACTTATGATGTTTGCGATGTTGATATGCTGCCAACTTTGAAAAAGGCTATTATTTCCCTGCGTCTTGCATGGCTTACAAAAGAAATTGATGATGCTTGTGCAGATCATAATTATGATTATGTTTCTCAGGTGTTCTACCGCAAGGCACTGTTCTTTTATCAGCAGGCATTGCAGAACGAACAGGCCCGCACCGAAAAATGTTCTACGCTTAATAATTTTGGTCCTGATATGGATAAGAACTATGGATGGGATGGTGTTGTTTATTTGAGCGGTCTGCTTGAGTATAAATACGGTCAGAGGGAAGATATTCAGTTAAGACTTAAAAAGCTGAGCGAATCTAAAACTGCAATTGCACGTATCTTTGGTCTGGGTAAATCTTCCAAGAACAAGCCGGGTCCTTTGCTGGAGCATGCACGTACCCTTTATGATAATCTTACCAAAGAGCTTAAAGACGACGACTTATAAATCGGCGGTTACCAATGCATAATATTCTTCTTACAGTTTCTTATGACGGAACGGATTTTTGCGGCTGGCAGCGTCAGGATGATAAAAACGGCGGCCAGGCTGACAGAACCGTGCAGGGCGAAATTGAAGCGGCTTTGTTTAAGCTTTGCGGTCAAAAGATAAATCTTTATGGTTCAGGACGCACAGACAGCGGAGTTCATGCCTTTGGTCAGGCTGCAAATTTTTATTCTCCGATAGATTCCATGCCTGCTGCAAATTATGTAAGGGCGCTCAATTCATTTTTGCCGGATGATGTAAGGATTGTAAATGCACAGGAAGTTGATGAAGACTTTAATTCCAGAAAGTCTGCAACCAGCCGTGTGTACAGATATTTTATAAGCTTTGGAAACTGTGTTTCGGCAGATAATTCACGTTTTTGCTGGTATGTGCCAAATTATACTCCGAAACTGGAAAGGCTTAATGCCTATGTAAAAGACTTTCACGGAGAAACTGATTGTGCTTCTTTAGCAGCCAGCGGGGACGAAAGCGTTTCGTCAAACAGGTATATAGATTCCTGCCGTTTTTTTATGCAGAAGGACAGATGGGGTAGTGACCAGCTTGTTTTTGAAATTGAGGCCAATGCCTTTTTGTGGAAAATGGTTCGTACGCTGACAGGAACTTTGATTAATCTTGATAAGACTGGAGCAGCGGAAGACAGCTTTAATAAAATTATTGAGGCCCGCGACCGCACTCAGGCAGGAGTTACCGCCCCGCCGACAGGCCTTTTTTTATACCAGATTAAATTTGACGGAATAAGAAGACATATATAAGATTGTCGGGTCAAGCCCGACAATGACATGTCATTCCCAGGTCAAGCCCGACAATGACATGTCATTCCCGGGCTTGACCCGGGAATCTTTTATTACAACAAACTTACCGGGTCAACGTCATATTCAATATAAACATTCTGATTGTGCGTGTAGTCGCTGAGCAAAGACCTTGCCATTGCCTGCAGCGGTACAATTGACTTAGCCTTAAGAAGAATCTGATATCTCCAGGACGAATTAATTTTTTCGATAGGACATTCTGCAGGACCAATTATTTCTACACCGCGGGTTGTTTTCTCTGCCAGAATCTGGCAAGCCTGAACTGCCGTGTCATACGCATTCTTTTTATCGTAACTTCTGAACACAAGGCGCAGCAGTCTTGAATACGGAGGAAACTCCATCATGCGGCGCTGCTCAAGCTCCCATTCGTAAAAGTCGTTGATAAGGTTTTTACAGGCAAAAAATACCGGCTGCTGGCCAGGGCTGTAGGTCTGTACCACAACCTTGCCGTCAGGAAAATATCTGCCGGCACGACCCGCAACCTGTGTAATAAGAGAAAAGGTTCTTTCTCCGGCGCGAAAGTCTGGCATGTGTAAACCTGCGTCTGCAAGAATTACACCTACCAGCTCAAGCTTTGGAAAGTTCAGGCCTTTGGCAACCATCTGTGTGCCAAGCATAATGTCGTATTCACCCTTACGAAAATCATCCAGAGTCTGGAGCAGCTGTTCCTTGTTTTTAAGTGCGTCAGTATCAAGGCGTACAATTTTTGCATTAGGAAACTTTGCCTTTGTTTCGGCTTCAATATATTCAGTACCAAAACCGGAAGAACCTATTTCTACAGAGCCGCACGAAGGACAGCTTTGCGGAGTAACAGTGCTCCAGCCGCAATAATGACACTTGAGCCGGTTTTCAACTTTGTGATAGGTCATGGGCACCGAGCAGTTTTTGCATACAAGCTCGTAGCCGCACTGGTTACACTGGAAAAAATGTGTAAAGCCGCGTCTGTTCAAAAAGAGTATGACCTGATGTTTTTTTTCGAGTGCAAGATTTATCTGCTTTTCAAGCGGAATGGAAATTGCTCCCTCTGAATGAAACATCTTAAGGTCAATGCACGAAATCTGCGGCATTTCTCCGCCTGCAAGTCTTTTTGTAAGCATATGGCGGACTATTGATCCTTGTTTCATTCCATACCAGGCTTCTACACTTGGAGTGGCACTGCCCATAACCAGAGGAATCTTAAGGTTTGAACAGCGGTGCATTGCAACCTGCCTTGCGTGATACCTCGGGTTATTTCCAGATTTATATGAACCGTCGTGTTCTTCGTCAATTATGATAAGGCCAAGATCCGGTACCGGAGCAAAAACTGCTGAGCGTGCACCAATTACAACCCGGGCTTCTTTATGCATAATCCGGTTCCATTCCTTAAGCCTTTGAGAAGGTGTAAGCCCTGAATGAAGTACTGCCGCAGTTTTTCCAAAACGTCTGGTTACGGCTTCGACAACCTGTCCTGTAAGCCCTATTTCCGGAACCAGATAAATTACACCTTTGCCTTCTTCAAGCTTCTTTTCTGCCAGCGAAAGAAAAACCTCAGTTTTTCCGCTCCCTGTAGGCCCATAGATGTAATGATATTGCGGACCCTGAGCCTTCTGTGGTCCCTGAGCCTTCTGTGGTCCCTGAGCTTGTCGAAGGGCCTCTCCACCAATGACCTCTTCCACACACTTTCTCTGTTCATCCGACAGCTCATTCTTAGTAAATCCAGAAACATCTTCTTCAAATCCAAATCCGCCCGCACCGGTTTCTCGTCTGCCGCTTGGTATCATGGAAAAAACTGCTTCGCCAAGAGTACATAAATAATAACGGCTGAGCCATCTAGCAATTTCTATGAGTTCTGTTCCGAATAAAGGTTCTTTATCAATTATGCGTTTGATAGGCCGGATTTTGGCAGGATCAAAACCAAGGTTTGGCGGCAGAGCCTCGGATATGCCGATTATAAAACCTTCAGTCTTTTTGTTTCCGAACATTATTTCTGCGCGCTTTCCGATAGCAGGGACTAACTCAGGTTTTTCATCCTGTGGAGGAGTGTATGAATATGTAAAGCCCTGTTCAAGCGGCAGGTTAAGGATAATTTCAAGATACATTATTTTCCTGTTATCTCATCCAATTTTCGGCGGAAGGCTTTTAAATCCTCCCAGGCAGGTTTCTTTAAAGTTTCATCACGCAAAAGTGCGCTCGGGTGGTAAGTTACCATAAGCGGTATTCCGTTATAATCATGGAATGTATTTCTAAGCTGCGAAAGCGAAGTCTGTGTATCAAGCATTTTGTGGCCCGCAATACGTCCCATGCACAAAATCATTTTTGGTTTAAGAATATGTATCTGTGCTTCAAGAAAACCAGAGCAGGCAGACTGTTCATCCGGCTCCGGGTCGCGGTTATTAGGCGGACGGCATTTTACGACATTTGCAATGTAGCAGTTTTTTGTTCTGTCCAGATTAATTGCCGCAAGCATCTTATCCAGAAGTACACCAGCCTTACCGACAAACGGTCGTCCTGACATATCCTCGTCGTAGCCAGGTCCTTCTCCAATTACAAGTACATCCGGGTTTTCAACACCTTCACCAGGTACAACATTATTACGAGTTCGTGCCAGCTGACATCGTGTACATCGAAGTATTTTTGCGTTCAGGTCGTTTAGGGTAAGGGCGTTGGTTGGTGTTGGTTCGAGAGCCTCACCAACCCCAGTTGCTACCTCACCAACCCCTGGGGTCCCTGAGGCACTCGAAGGGCCGCCCAAAGCTCCAGCTTCAACCTCAGCCTCAACCGATTTTATCATCGCCGGGCTTTCCTCGACAATCTTATCATCTTCAAACGCAACTTGCCCTTTAAACGCATCCCCCGTAAACCCAGTTACATAGGTATCTGCCTTTTTGAGTAAATCATATATAAGTTCTTTATCTTCTTTCTTCATAAAATCCTTCCGCACGACGTATACATCAGGTTTTCAATTCCGGTTCTTTATCAAAAGTCAATTTTACAATTTCACGTTCTTCGTAAGCTTTCTTAATAAGTTCATCAACCTCAAGCCCTGCATAAATTTCTTCTGCTTCCTGTGGTCTTCCACGCAATACAGGATGACGCGGACTAAAAAGAACACAGCAGTCTTCATACGGAAGAATAGAAGTTTCGTAAGTATCAATTTCTTCTGCCGTACGGATTATTTCTTCCTTGTCCAGACCGCAGCAGGGTCTCATCATAGGGTATTCAGAAAAATGTTCTGTAACCGTCATGTTTTCAATTGTCTGGCTTGCAACCTGGCCAACACTTTCACCTGTGATAATGCACTTGGCGTTACAGCGCTTTGCCAAAAGATTTGCAATCTTCATCATACAGACACGCAGAATCAAAGTAGACCAGGCTTCCGGTGCCTTTTCCTTTATGCACATCTGAACTTCTGTAAACGGAATGATATTGAGGTAAGTTTGTATTCCATAATAGGCAAGCTTTTGAGCAAGTGTTACAACCTTTTGTTTTGCTTCTTCAGAAGTGTAGGGGTATGAATGAAAATAACAGCATTCAATTTTCATACCGCGGCGGAGCATTCTGTAACCTGCAACCGGGCTGTCTAATCCACCGGATAACAGCAAAAGTCCTTTACCGCTGCAGCCAACCGGCAGTCCTCTGCATCCGGTTTCGCTGTCTGTATAAATGTAAACTTTTTCACGGACTTCTATATAAATAACGCAGTCAGGATTATGTACATCAACCTTCATAAGGCTTTCTACAGGACCTGCTGCCTCGCAGTTAATTTCATATGAATTAAGCGGGAATGATTTATCTGCGCGTCTTGAATCTATCTTAAAGGTTTTGGCTCCATTTTTGGCACGTTTTTCTGCAAGCTCGTAAACAACTTTTTTGATTGCTTCTATATCTTTTTCTGCTGTCTGACATTTAGCCCAGCCTGTAATACCGATAAGGTGTGCAAGCATAAATTCAACTTTTTGAGCGGCAGATTCATCGCAATCAATATATAATCTTCCGGCCCTCAACAGAATTTTGCTTCCGGTTCCTTCCAGACATTTAGCGGCATTGTGTTTGAGCAGATTTTCAAATTCCTGTATGTTAGAGCCTTTTAATGTAAGCTCTCCAAGTTTTGCAAGATAAGTCATAAATAAAGTATAACCTAAATTTCACCGATAATCTATATACATGAAAAAGGGATTTTTAGTCGTTCTGCTTTTTGCATTAATCAGTTCACTTTATTCTCAAGCAAACCTCAGCAATTTGGATGGTATTTGGGAAGGCAGGGACAGATTTGTATTCTTTGAACATGCAGCAGACGATGAAAATCCCAATTTAGTTGTAATTCTAAAAACTTACTACGGCTGGTATTACGACAGGGCTGCAGAACCAAAAGATTTTTCACAGGTCCAGGCACGCACCCCAAATGCCGCGACTCACAAAGAGCCGGAAGTTATTCCATATAAAATTACAAACCCGGATGAAAATATCCTTGACGTTTACCAGATTAGAATCAATTATTCAAAACACAACAACGACATTACTACCTTTGCAATTGTTGATGATAAGATTTATTTGAATCCTTTGACGTTGATTAAATCAGATTTAGAGAGCCCTTCGAGAGCCTCAGGGACCCCAGACGGCTCAGTGACCTCAGACGGCTCAGGGACCCCGGACGGCTCAGGGACCCCGATAGATTCTGAGGTTTTATTCTACCGCGGCTACCAGTATTCCTTAGGCTTTTTAATGTACGAGCAGGCTACAGACCAGAATATAACCTTATTGATTGTAGACGGTGAAAAATTTTACGATGTACGCTACTGGCTTACAGATATGGATTATGATCCTTCATTCGTAACATTTAAATACAAGGATGATGTTTACTCTGTTCCAAAGCATCTTACTGCAGACGGCATAAATTATTCCTGCGTAAACGGACGCAGTAAAAAAGTCAGAAATACAATGCCTTCATTCTTGCTAAGCGGTTCGGATATCTTTTATAACCAGGATAAAACCGTAATGATAAAAGATTCCAAACCATATCTTACAAAGCTTAGTGATAAAAAAACAATCGAAGAATTAATGCAGATTATCAAAGAAGCAAATGCAAGACGCAAGCCTGATCCGGAGCCTATTTTCCCAGTGAAGCTTCCAGCTTTTCCTTCTTCTCAATAACATCTCTTGCACGGTGCAGTCTTGGCAGATTGTATCGCAGAATCATGAACGGCAGCATACTCAAAACAAAATTAATCAGGCAGGTCCATATTGTTACCGTAAACATAATCTGTCGTGGATAAACAAACAACAGGGCAAAACCAAGAATTGCATTCCATAGATGAATTGACCAGCCGTAATTGCATTCAAGAATAAACTGTTCAAGATATTCACGGCTGCGTGGATTTTCAATCTTTTTCTTACTGAACGAAGTAAATACTCCAAGTTCAAGCACCTTATCCTTCCACGCTTTGATTTTGAGCGCATCGTAAAACTTGCATTCCTTTGCAGAAACCTTGCGCCATTCAACCTTGTAATCGTACCAGCGGTTAGGAAGCGCACGTCTTATAAATGTAGCAATCACACCGTCCCAGGCAATAAGTGCAATTGGCAATGTTGCGCAGCAGATGATAAGCATCTTTAAAGAAACTGCCGCATTGAAAAAATAATTGAAAAGAAAAATCAACAGGTCTCCGCCGATGATAGAAATTAAATAAAGTGCCATAGACTATTCCTGCTTGCTTTGTAAAGACTGAGTTGAGTAGGTAAGAGGAATTTTATAAAAGTCCTCATAACATTTTTTCCAGGCCTCGTAATTTTTGTCCTTCATTTCTTCGGTATTCTGTTTTACAGATTTGTTCGGATCCGGATAAATTGGCTCCAGAATATTCACAGTATAAATCTGAACAGGAAATCCGTCGCCGCCTATAATGTCAGAATCTTCCATAGTGATAAAAATAGGAAGCACCGGAACATTGTTTTCTGCAGCAAACCTGAAAGAGCCAGAAGCCATTGGACGAGGCTTTCTGTAATTCCACCACATTCCCTGTTCCGCATAAATCAGAATCTTTTCCTTGCGCGCAAGCAGAGTTTTTACAGCCTGCATAAAATTCTTCATCGTAGAAAAATTAGCGCTCAAGGGGAGTGTGTTGCAGTGACGGAAAAAGAATCCGTAAAGCCCCGGGAAGTTTGTAAAGTTTCCTTCGCGGATAACCTTGTACAAAACCTTACCGCTGCCGTTATACATATAAGGCATTAACGCATGATGAATTGCAAAATTATCAAAAGCATTAAAATGGTTGCAGGTAATGATTACACCGCTGTCCATAACCTTTTCGTAATTCTGGCGGCCAATAACATCCTTAATAATCATCTGCTTGTTTTTGATCAGCTTTTTAATAAAGATTTTTGCACCGATGTTTACAAAAAAAGTTGCAATTTTATTTGAAAGCTTTTTATTAAGATAATCAACCTTATCGGGAGTAAGAGGAATTGTCGGAGGGTCGTCTTCTACGTCGCGTGACCACCACCCCTGTTTTTCATATTCTTCAATTTTTTTGAGGACCTCGAGTCTAGTCTTGTCCTTCTCTATATTTTTCGTATTCATAAATCAGCTTATGTCCTTGTGAGCCGACAAACCTGAATATTCCTTTAACATAAGGAAGTGATTTGAGGTTTGTAACACTTTTGGAAATGTAATTCCTTGTAGTGTATACACTGTTCCAGTAATTGTGTGGATCATTAATATCTTCAATCGCCATAATCTTAAGGTTTTCAAAGGTATCCTTATCATGCTGCTTTTGTTCATCAGAATAAGTTTTGAGCTGATGATGTATTAAATCATAGAACTCTGTCTGGGCCGCATACTGCCAGAAATATTCTTCGTAAAGAACATTTTCATAATGCCACGGTTTCCAGCCAAGATTATAATGAATGAGCTGAAGGTCAACATTGTCAAAGCCTGTTTCTTCAAAAGGCATTTTGTTCCAGCAGATATTCAGCTTCTTAACCTTGTCCTTACAGATTACGTTAAGATAGTCTTCGTCCTGTGTAACACGGAACTTGAACTCACTCATAAGCTTAAAGAACTTTTGCTGAATGTGACATGCACGGAACATTTTGGTGTTCATTAAAAGAACGCCGGCATTAAAATAATTCTGTACCTTTACGCCGAGTGCTCTTTCTACATAATCCCCAAAAACCTTGTAATGAGCCATGACCTGTTCCTGAGCAGCCGCAACAAGATAGTTGGAAATATTTGTAAGGAATAAGTTTGAAATATCTCCAAGAACTACAATGTCGCTGTCCAGATAAAGTGCTTTATCATATTGCGGGAACATATCCGGAATAAAGAATCTGTAATAAGTTTCGATTGAATAATAATCGCGGAGCTGAAAGCGGTGCTTTATATGTTCAATCTCATCTGCAAGACTAATAATCTGTATTGAAGAATTAGGTGTTGCAAGCTTTTTAAGCTTATTACCGATCTGTTCATCAAGGTTAGTTGTAAGGATATGGATCTTATAAAAATAATCAGGGGAAGCATTAGAAAGCAGAGACTTAAGGGCAACTGCCAGGTAAGGCGCATAATTATTATCCGAAGCAAAGAAAATTGGTATCTCTTCGACTTTTTTACTAAAAAAACTCATATAGTGTCCTCCACCTATATATAAGTTTAACATCAATAGGTCATAAAGGCAACAATTATTTTGACAAATTGTGTAAAAATGTCAAAATAAATGCAAAAAAAACATGAATTTTTTAGAAAAATGATATGCTCCCGGTCACAAAACGGGGGACAAAATGACTCTGACTGTTGATGCCGCGGTACTTTTATAAAATTATTTTAATAAAAAAAGCCTTGTAAAAATGATATGCGCGAAGGAGGGGACGGGTTTCGAAAACACTCTGAAGTGCGGCCGCGCGAGCGGCCATGTATATAATTACAAGGCACTTCAGCGTGTAGCGGGCGAGCCCGCGGTTTCGCAAACCCGTACTCGACTGGGAGCATATCATTTTTATATATAGAATTTATTTCTATTTTATGTCATAATAATTTGATTAAAATTTATATAAAAGGACTTTTTATGAGTTTCAAACCGGTTGATCCAAAAGTTGATTTTCCTAAACAGGAAGAAGAAGTATTAAAATTCTGGCAGGATAACGACATATTCAAAAAATCCGTAAGCCAGAGAGTAGGAGCAGAGGACTTTGTTTTTTATGATGGCCCTCCGTTTGCTACAGGACTCCCACACTTTGGACATTTCATTCCATCAACAATTAAAGATATTATTCCACGCTACCAGACAATGAAGGGCAAGAGAGTAGAACGCCGCTTTGGATGGGACTGCCATGGACTTCCTATCGAAAACTTAATCGAAAAAGAACTTGAAATAAACTCAAAGCACGAAATTGAAGCTATGGGTATAGATAAGTTTAACGAAGCCTGCCGAGCATCGGTTCTTCGTTATACAGCAGAATGGCGTCAGACAATCACCCGTATGGGACGCTGGGTAGATTTTGACAACGACTACAAGACAATGAATCCTGAATACATGGAATCAATCTGGTGGGTTGCCAAATCACTTTGGGACAAGGGACTTTTCTACGAAGGAAAATATATTCTTCCATACTGTCCTCGCTGTTCTACAGTTTTGTCTACACACGAGCTTGCACAGGGCTACAAGGATGTTCAGGATCAGACAGTAACCGTACGCTTTAAGGTTACCAAGGCACCGGACGGTGTAAATGACCCTGACATGGCAAACGGAAAAACTTACTTCCTTGCCTGGACAACAACTCCATGGACATTGCCTTCAAACCTTGGTCTTTGTATGGGACCGGACATTGACTACGTAAAGATTCTTGATAAAGAAAGCGGTGACTACTACATCTTTGCAGAAGCACGCCTGAGCGCTTACTACAAAAACGAAACAGACTACGAAATCATCTACCGTCACAAGGGTAGCGAATTTGTAGGTGCAGAATATGAGCCATTGTTCCCATATTTTGCTCAGCTTAAGGACGCAAAGGTTTGCGAAGAAATGAGCGGACAGAAATGTGCCAAGGGTGCATTCCGCATGTTCAACGCACTTTATGTTTCTACAGAAGACGGTACAGGTATCGTTCATATTGCACCTGCCTTTGGTGAAGAAGACCATAAGGTTTTTGCAGGCAGCGGTGTACCTGAGGTAGAACCAATTGATGCAGAATGTAAATTTACAAAAGAGGTTTCTGACTATCAGGGTCTTTTTGTAAAGGATGCAGATAAAGAAATTATGAAGCGCCTTAAGGATGAGGGCAAGCTTGTTAAGCGCGATTCAATCGTTCACTCTTATCCTCACTGCTGGCGATGTGGTTCTCCATTGATTTATCGTGGAATCGGAAGCTGGTTTGTTAAGGTTGCAGATTACCATGACGTATTGCTCCGTGCTAACAGCAAAATCAACTGGCAGCCTGCCCATATCAAGGAAGGCCGCTTTGGTAAATGGCTTGCCGGTGCACGCGACTGGGCCGTAAGCCGTAACCGCTACTGGGGTAACCCTATTCCTATCTGGCGTTGTGATGACCCTGATTGTAAGCATACTCTTTGTGTTGAAAGCCGCCAGGAACTCAAGGACCTTAGCGGAACTTATCCTGATGACCTTCACAAACAGTTTGTAGATAAGATTACATTCAAATGTCCAAAGTGCGGTAAGGGTACAATGCGCCGTATTCCTGAAGTATTTGACTGCTGGTTTGAATCAGGCTCAATGCCTTATGCACAGGTACATTATCCGTTTGAAAATAAAGAAAAGTTTGAGGCTAACTTCCCTGCAAACTTCATTTCAGAAGGACTTGACCAGACACGCGGATGGTTCTACACACTTACAGTTTTAGCAGCACAGCTTTTTGATAAGCCTGCATTTGAAAACTGTATCGTAAACGGAATCGTACTTGCTTCGGACGGCCGCAAGATGTCTAAGTCTTTGCGCAATTACACAGACCCTGTAGAAGCAATCAACAAGTTTGGTGCAGATGCAATCCGTCTTTTCTTAATGCACTCAGCTGTTGTAAAGGCAGACGAAATCCGTTACTCAGACGAAGGTGTACGTGACGTTCTTAAGTCAATCATCATTCCTTGGTGGAACTCTTATTCCTTCTTTGTAACTTATGCAAATATCGATAAGGCTGCTCCAACAGGACATCTGTTTGATAATAAAACTCCATCAAATCCTTTAGACGCATGGCTTTTGTCAATCACACAGAATCTTGTAAGCGAAGTAGGGGCTGCTCTTGATGCCTACGATCTTTCAGGTGCAATTGACCCAATTGTTAAGTTTATTGATGAATTGAATAACTGGTATATCCGCCGAAGCCGCCGACGTTTCTGGAAAAGCGAAAATGACAGCGACAAGGCAGAAGCCTACGAGTCACTTTATATAGCACTTAAGACTCTGTGTCAGGTTGCAGCTCCGTTTGTACCGTTCATTACAGAAGAAATGTATCAGAACCTTAAGACAAGCGAAGATGCAGAATCTGTACACCTTTGCGATTATCCAAAACCAAACAAGGCATGGATTAACGAAGAGCTTGAGTTCAAGATGGCAACTGTTCAGAAGGCAGTTTCTATGGGACACAGCCTGCGCAATCAGTTTAATCTTAAGAACCGTCAGCCTCTTGCAAGCGTTGCTCTTGTTACACGTAATCCTGACGAAAAGCGCGTACTTGCCGAGATGGAAGATTCTATCCGCGAAGAGCTCAATGTAAAGAAGGTTGAATTCCACGACCGCGAAGACGAGCTTGTTGAATACAAGGCAAAGGCTAACTTTAAGGTTCTGGGAAAAGAGCTTGGCGGCCTTATGAAGCAGGCAGCCGGTATTATTGCAGAGCTTACAAGCGAACAGATTCAGTCAATCCTTGATGGTACCAAGCTTACAATTGATGTAGCAGGAACTACTGTAGAGCTTGATGCAGAAAAGGTAATTGTAGACCGCTTTGAAAAGGATGACCTTAAGGTTTTGAACGACGGAACACTTACTGTTGGACTTGACTCTAAGATTACAGACGAGCTTAAGAAGGAAGGTTATGTACGTGACCTTATCCGCGGTATCCAGAACCAGCGTAAGGAAAACGGCTACAACGTTACAGACCGCATCAATCTTACACTTGGTGGCGACGACGAGCTTAAGGCAGCCTTTGAAATGTTTACCGACTTTATTGCAAACGAAACTCTTGCAAGCAAAATAAATTGGGATTCCTCTCTTAAGGGAAATCAGATTGAAGCTGATGACAAAACCTGGAGCATGAGTATTGAAAAAGCATAATATTGCGTTGGCCATGAAGAGACATCTGTGTTCACAAAAACAAAATGTGAGTTCCCTGAGCCACCATCCGTGGTCCCTGAGCCTGTCGAAGGGCCTCCTGATGATAACACTCTTATTAATTTTCTCATGTAAGTCTGTGCCAAACCTGACAGTGGTAAAAGCACCCGACTTACTGAACAATAAAAAGAATTTTTATATTTCAATTCCATCAAATGTGGATCCTGATTTAATCAAATTCCTGATAAAGAATAATATCGAAAATATTTCCGAATCTGATGTAAATGAAATTGTAAGCCGCATTGACCGAGCCTATGCAGGACTTAATGCAGATAATAAAAATCCAAGACTCCAGCTTGCCATTGATTCAAATATCCCTGTAAAATACATCCCGAAAATTCTTACCAAAAAGAACGGCTGGGAAGTAAAGGAATTAACAGGGCCAACCTCTCAGAACAAATACGGCATTTTTACACAGAACGATATAACTGTAGCATTTCCTTCGGACAAGCTCACCCTGCTTGGAGAAGACGTAGAAGGTATGGTTAAGCAGTATGATGAGATTCACTCAATTCCTGCAGATGATTCAATAGGCATGTCCTTTACAAGTCTTGATGAACTTACCTACAGCTGGATTACAGAATCTTCTTCCGAAATACGTTTTATTACAAACAAACCGGAAACCTTCCTGCTCATGCTCACAGGGCAAAAGCTTACACTGCAGCTCAATACTGTACGCGGAAGCTTTGTCTGTGACCCAAAGAATGACAATCAGTATATTCTTGATTTTGTTTTTGATTTTAGAAGTGAAAAAGCCGCAAAGGCAGGAAAGGTAATGCTTGGTTTTGCTTTCGGACTTGCCGACGGAGATGACAAAGATCTTAAAGCAACCGAAGTTAGAATTGAAGGAATTAAGCTGAGTAAGAAACAGCTGTATGATATTTTATCATTGTAGAAGGAGGCATACATTTATGGACAACAAAATTATTCTTAAGGCAGAAGATCTGGACGGTTATCTTACACAGGAGGATATGTCCGATTTACAGAGTCTTGAAGTAATGTTCAAGGAAACAATGAAGTCCTTTGATCCGGTAAACGAAGACAAAATCATCGAAGGCTATGACAAGCTTGGACACGAAATGCAGAAAATCTGCTCTAAGCATCCTGCCATAAAAGTATATTCCTTTGTAACAGAGGAAGGCGCCCACGCAGAATGTTCACGCGTAATTTCAAAGCTTCGTGACATCAAAACTGACCATCAGGAATTTATGTACTACAGCCAGCGTGCCTACGAAATGCTTTTCCGCATGGCCTATACAGACCAGCATTCAGATAAAAAAGGACATATCATCGTAAAGACACCGGTAAACTTCCCTGTACAAAACTACGCAGTTCATAAGATTCCGGACATTGATCACAAAATCGAAAACTCTGCAATCTGTGTAATGCTCCGCGGTGCTCTTCTTCCAAGTATGATTATGTCAAAAGAAATTCAGGAGTACTCAAGCCACGGCTACAAAACTCCATTCGCACTTTTCAAAATAAGCCGCAACGACACCAAGAACGAAGCCGACATGGAATACATCATGGATCTTAATAAATCCTTCTTTAACCTTGAACAGCTTGACGGCAAGGATCTTATTTTTGCAGACCCTATGAATGCAACCGGCGGTTCTCTTGTAACTGTTGTAAAATATCTTCAGAGCCAGGGAGTTAAGCCAAAGTCAATTGCGTTCTTCAATACAATTTCTACACTCAAAGGTTCAATCCGCGTAACCCGTGCTTTGGAAAACTGTACCTGCTATACACTTTGGATGGACCCTGTTATGAACGAAAAGGCTTACATCATGCCTGGTCTTGGAGATGCAGGTGACCGCCTGAACGGATGTGATACAAAGGATGCACCACGCAATATGATACAGCTTATTGCAGACTATGGTCACAATATTTCAGGACTTTATAAATCTCAGCTTTATGAAATTGAAAAGATTGTATTGGGCTAGGGCAGGTATAAAGGCAATAGTTTGTATTGTCTTTTGTCTGTTTACAATTTCCTGTTCCTCAAATAAAATTGCTTTTCCAATTCCGGGACAAAGTGAATCTGCCAATAAAAACATTTACATTGAATACCTGAGCATTGCAGATATTTATTTTGATCTTGAAAAATATGACAAGGCCGAAACCTATTACAAGGCGGCAATGACCAACAAGGATATTTACTGGACTGCCTATTACAAGCTTGCCCGCTGTTATGTTTATCAGTCTAAATGGGCAGAAGCACAGTCAGTGTATGAAGAAATCTTAAAACGTGATCCTGACAACAGTGCGCTCAAATCTAACATGGCTTATATTTATGCGATGAACGGAAATACAAATCAGTCCTGCCTGCTTTATGAACAGCTTATAAATGATTTTCCTGAGCAATCTGAATATCTGGAAAACTATATCTGTGTACTGCTTGCAGCAGAAAAAAAAGAAGAGGCCGAAGCTTCCTACATCAAACTAAAAGAAAAATTCCCGGACAGCAAACGCATCCAGGAATTTGACTCGCAGTTTGTAAAGGAAGAGGAAACTCCGGCTGAAGAAGAATCAGAAGAAGAACAGATTACGACTGCTCAATAAACTTTCTGTATTTTACGGCATCGGCTCTAAAGCCTACAACAGGGCAGCTTTCATCTTCCTGTGCATGAACAATTGCTTCGTCAGCTTCTCTTAAAAGTCTTTCGGCACTTACCATACGTATTCCTCTTGTAGAAATACCGATGAAAACCTTAGGCTTGTTATCTTGGCTAAGCTTTTTGATTTCTGCTTCAATCTTTTCTGCAAAGGCAATTGCATCATCTATGTTCATGCTTATCTTAAGGGCACAGACAGAATCTTCCTTGTATTCAAAAAGAAGATCCTTAAACTGAAACTCCATAATAAGATAGTCGCAGATTTTTTTCATAAGTTCATCTTTGCGTGTAATGCCCGAAAGCTTGATTATAAATAAGGCCAGATCAAGCTCGCTGGCAGTTGCGCGGTTCAATTCATTTTCAAGTCTTGTATTAAGATAAGATTCCCAGCCAAGACCTGTGTCAGGAGAGAAGAGGCCTTTTTCATCAGGTACACCTTCGAGCTCTACAGGCTCAACTTCGTGTGACGGTAATTCAACAGGTTCTTTTTCTACAGCTTCTTCCTGTACAGCAGGTTCTTCAACTTCTTCTTCTACCTCTATTGAATCATCCTCAACGTCTTCTTCGCTTTCCTGAACTTCAATATCCTGGTCTGTTACATAGTCGCCAACTTCTTCTTCATCGTATTCTTCAGCCTGGGCCTGGACAACCTTTCTAACCTTGCGGACTTTCTTTTGAGGAGCCTTGTTGTTTTGAATCATAATTACAATGATTGTTATCAAGGCTGCAATAAGAATTATAAAGAATGTAATTTTTGCATATCTGTAAATAACGGCAGGTCTGATTGTATACATTCCGGCTTCAATAATAAGTCCGGTTTCTGCATTTCTCTTGGAATAGTTGAGCACCAGCTTAGAAGAATTAATTTTGAGTTCCTCTGATAAATCAGAAGGGTAAGAATAAACAGCGTTTCCGTTTGATTTAATCTGAATAAAAGAAAAATCTTTTGTGTCCCCGATTGCATTATTAATCTGACGGTTTAATTCGTCAGAAGAAAGGTTTGATTTTTTAGAAGCATTGATAATTGACGTAGACATTTTTTCAAACCTTACCTGGGTTCTTAAGTCACCGTGAGTGTGTTCGTTGTAAATATTTACTCCAAAAAACGAGATTGCAAATACAAGTACAAGCGAAATAAAAACACTATAAATAATTACAAAGGTCTTTTTCATTTATTCATCCTTTAAAATTTTTCAAAATATTGCAGGGCTTTTTTATAATAATAATAAAACCCTTCATCTTTATTATCGTTATTTCTGCACCAGGATATTAATGGTAAAAGCGAAATATCGATATTTGTTAAGTCATTTATTGAGTCAATTTTGCGTTCAGTTTTTAATAGCTCTTTAAAGCGCTTGCAGACTGCCTGAACAATACCGCTGCAGCTTTTGCTGTCTACCTGATCAAAAGTATTCTTTGTGTTATTGTTTGCCAGCTCATAAATATCGTCTTTGTAAACATATTTGATATTCTGGCTTTGTAAAAAATCACAAAAGGAAGTTCTGTAGGACTGGAGTACGGTTGTTGTAAATCTGTTGTCGCCGCTGTTTATCAAAGGTGTCCTGAACTCAAGCGCAGAAAAGGTTTTTGTAGAATTAGAGATTCTGGAAGAAGCCGCATTATAAAGCCTGTCCAAGTAAGTTCCGCGTGCATAAGGCTTTCCGTCTACATAAGAAAAATCTGCACCCATTACAAGGATTTTTGAAAACCCGCATTTAAGCGCATAGTCTAACGCACAGATTGTAACAGTACCCGCTCCGGAATTTATATAAGGAAGCTTAAGCCCATATTCTGCCTGCAGGAAGGAACAGAAAGGATGTCCGCTTGTAAAAAAGCAGATCTGGTTTTGGCTTGCATCTATCTTTTTGACAGCCGAGCTTGAGGCACTTATATCAAAAATAAAGCGTGTCTGACTGCCACTTTTACACGAATCCGCTGAATGAATAAAATGCGTATTTGAAACATACTGTCCGTCAATTGAAACAACTGCGTCGGGTACTAATCCATAAGAAAGTAAAATTGAATAGGCGGTGTCTGTTGCAATAAGATAATATTTATCAGGGTGTTCAAGAATAAGCTTGATTGATTTATCAAGGGTAGGGCCTGCAGCAAAAATAACGGCAGTCTTGTCAGGCGGCACAATCATACTGCCCGGACCAATATTATTCTTTTCCATGTACAAAAGATTACTCATAATGTTATGCATCCAGAGCTTTCCAAAATGACTCTGTACCGAAAAATCTGCAGCAATAAGTGAGAGTGTTTTTTGAATTATATCTTTTAGCTGAGCCACAACCTGAGCGTTTTCCATTGCCCAGGCTTGCTGTTCAATTATTTTTATACCGCCGTAAAAGGCAGGAATATATTTTGAAAGCAGCACTCCTTCAAGCTCTTCCTTTGAACAAAGAAGAACGTTTTTATTATCCTGAAGTTTTTTAATAACATCTGACTGTTCAAGAAAACTGATGTCCTCTTTGCAGGTTTCTACTCCAATTATAAAAATGTCTTTTCGTTCGCTTGTGATTTTTTCAATAAGATGTCCGCCTGCAATTCCCAGTACAATTACAAAATGATCTTTGTCTGTTATCTGAAGCTCAAATGTTTTCTGACATTCCCGAGACGGGTTATATCTTGATTCTATAGTTTTGCCGTTTTCAAGGACAGGAATAAGGCTTCCGTTTTTTGCTTGTGTAAACTGTGAGTAAATGGATTTATCATTCATTTTCAAGTCCATCAATTTTTGAAATAAGTTTTTTCATTTTATCTTCAAGCCTGTTCAAAGCCTTTTGTTTTTCTTCATCACTCTGAGAGTTTTTTATGGAAATATAATCTGCCGGGAAAATCTGTTTTTTCCAGGCTTCAGTTTTAAGCTCATCTTTAATATATTTAAAAATCTGTTTTTTATCTATAGAGCTGACTGCAGTCTGTACGCTAAAGCTTTCGGTTTTGCCCTCATCAATTTGTTTTTCAAACTGCACTGTCGAAATATCAGAAATCTTTCCAAGCTTGTTTGCAGGATTTTCAATTACCCTGAACACATTCCCAACATTTTCCTGTGATGCAAACCAGTCACGATAAATTTCAAGCGACTGTGAATTAAACTGGGAAACAAGAATACGTGTTGTAAGATTCTTTGTCCTGCAGTCATTAAGGCTGTTGTTCTTTTCAAGTTCATTCGGCTGTGTATGTGCATGACCTGTGCCGCTGCTCAAGTCCAGACCCAAAAAATAAACCCTGTTATCAGTAATTGTTTTTGCAAGAGAAAGGGCAGTACCGCTGACGGTAGCATTGCGTTCTACTAAAAAGGTTTTGCATTTGCATTTTTCGATAATCCCCGAAGAAATAAAAGAGGCATCATCATTATATTTTAAAACTGCAATCGGATTTGTCTTAAGTATTATTTTTGGAATAAATGATTCACTTGAAACTGCAACCGGAATATCCGGATAAGAGTAAAGCTGCTTAAGATGCTGGCCCGCCCAGTAACCTCCGTCTGTGCTCAAAACAAGATCCGGTATAACCTGGTTTTTCAAAAGCACGCTAGTTGCCGAAGAAAGACAGATTATAAAAACACTATTTCTTTTTTCTTTAAGAATCTTAAGTCCAGGTTTAAGGCTTGGCCCCGATGCACAGACAACCACCGGCAGTCCGCTTTTGATTGAACTATCCACAAAGTTTTTAGCAAAGCTTACAAAATTGCAGCTGTTAATCAGCCACTTTTTTTCAAAGAATTGCCGTGTAACAATAAGTGTCTTACATTTTTCAAGAGTGTTTTTATATTCCGATATAGTCTGCAAAACCTGTTCCCTAAATAAATTTTCTGCAGGCTTCCATACAAATATCGAAGAAGATAAAAGCTTTTCTTCTCCAAAAAGATTAAGCAGAGTCTGACTCAAATTCCGGTTATAAAGAATTACATAATCCCAGCCTGACTTGTCATCCAGTTGTTCATCAATAATTCTTATGCAGACGGTAATACAGTTAAATTTTTGTTTAAGATATCCGCTGAAATAATCCAGCCCGGGCTCAATTAAAAATACAATCTCAGGTTTGATAATACACTCAAGGGAATCTACAAAACGCTGTGCTTCTTTTTGCGGTGAATAAGTTGAATGGAAGAAAACTCCATTGATTGAAAATGTACGGGAATTATCTTTTGCTACAGAATAATCTACCTGCAATTTTATTCCGCCTGTAAAAAATCCTTGAGCTGTTTGAAGGAAGCTGCTTTTCCTGTATATTCTGCTGTAATAAGATCTGAATGTTCCTTAAGAATAAAGGCATTTTCAAAACGCATATGATTTGCAATAAGTTCAAAAGGTATTTCTTCTGTAAGTACAAATGCAATCTTAAACTGTCCTTGTGCTGTCTGTACAACGCGGCTTGGCAAAGGAAAGTTATGAAGCAGGTTATAATAAATCTGAAGCTTAAGGGCAGTGTTCAGACGTTCAAAATTATCCTTCTTTTTGCAGGAATTAATAAACGATTCCACAGCCTGAGAAAAATCAAATTTACACAAATAGTAATCATTCTCTCCGGCATTACTCTGTGAAACAGGACTGGATTCCTTAAAAGTATTTACAGCCTTTACGTCATTGATGATAGCTTCTACATCCAGCTTTTTGCTGTCAGAAGAAAAGAACAGGATTTTTCCGTCATCATATTTGATTACATTTAATGTGGTTATCTTATCTTTAAGCTCCGGTGAAAAGAACTGATAGAACGGCTGTATATTATTCTGTGCTTGAGAAAACTGGAACAGTTCGTTTTTCATTGTAATAATTCCGTTCCAGAAATCCTTTGTAGAAATTGAATTACAGATAGAAAGTCCGTCAAAGCCTGCAGACTGTTCTACACAGTATATGCCGTCGCTTTCGCCAAGTATTGCGCAAAAGTCAAAACTGTATCTGGAAGAGAATTTAAAAAAATCCAATCCGCTGCTGCTTGAAACTATAAGAGATTTCTTAAACAAACCAACGGAACTGGATTTTTTTTGAACTGGCTTTTCGCTGACGGCAGACTGCTCAACTTTTTGTGGAGCAATGTTGCCGTCAGATACTTTTTGAAGTAATCCCATTAAGAAAGTCCCAGCTCAGAGAAAAGTTTTTTATATGTTGTAAACTCGTCTGATTTAGCAAATTCAACAATTTTTTCTTCAGGAAGATTTTCAAGCAGCTGATCCATATAGAGGAGTACAGACTTGATATCCTTTTTAAGTTCATCATTGTTATCTTCTGATTCAACTTCAGGTTCTTTGTCTTCTGTTGTCAGATAATCAATGTTGTCTTCTGTAAGGTTATTATTTTCTTCTTCGTGAGAGATAAAATCGTTTTCGATAATCTCTGGAGCATTAATTGTTTCTTCTTCAGCTTCTACCGGAGCATCAACCATAACTTCTTCTTCAGGAACAAAGGTTTCGTCTTCCATAGAAGGTTCTACGGCTTCTTCAACTTCGATATCTGCAAAACCGTTTGCTTCTTCTGCAGGTTCAGAAGCAGGGGCTTCGTCAAATACGTTTTCTACAGTTGAGAACTCAGGTTCACCGGCATCCTCTGCAATTTCAGCTTCTGCTTCGTGTTCTTCTGTTGTATCCTGTACAGAATCCATAAAGTCAGAAGAAGAAGATTCAACAAGAATGTCATCTTCTTTTGCAATTGTAATTTCGTCCGGTAAATCATCTTCCAGAGACTCTTCATCAATTTCTATTTCATCAATGTTAGGTTCAGAAAGATTGTCATCGGTAAAGTCGTATTCAATTTCCTTTGTTTCGCTGTCAATTGAATCAAAGGTGCTTTCGTCAATTGCATCTCCGGAATCTGCAAGGTGTTCTTCGATAGAAGTTTCCGGTTCAACAGCAGGTTCTTCTGCAGGAACCTCTTCGCTTTCAACCTCAACAGAAGTTTCTTCTTCCATTGAAGGTTCATCGGCAACTACAGTTTCTTCGCTAAAGTCTGCTGTATTAAGGATGTTTGTAAGTTCATCAGTAGAAAGAGCAATTGTATCATCTCCGTCATCTCCGGAGAAGAATCCTGTGTCTTCCTTACCGCTGTCTTCTACAATGTCATCGTCTATTGCAATCTCTTCAGAAATAACGCCTGAACTTGCATTAGATGCAGGAGGTGCAGCCATAATTTCGTCAAGATTAGATTTAAGTGTATTGATTTCGGCCTTAAGATTAGAAAGGTCAGAAACAATCTGCTGGAGGAGGGAAGAATCAGAGCTTGAAACAGGTTCTTCTGCAATTTCTTCCAGAGGTTCTGCAGCTTCAAGTTCGTTGTCTTCCTTAATTTCGTTTACTACAGGAGCAGCATTCATGTTTGCATTATTTACGGAAAGATCATAATCTACAACAGATTCCTGTTTCTTTTCGCTTTCAACATCCTGTGTTACAGGAGTTTCTTCTGCTTCGGCATCAATACCAAAGTCAGAAAGATCAACTTCTTCGGCTTCGATATCATTGCTTCCAGAAGAAACAAACTCATCATCTGCAGCAGAAGTCTGTTCTTCTGCAACTTCTTCCTGGTATTCGTCTTCTTCAGTTTCAATATTTTCAGCAATTTCTTCTGTCTGGATTGTATCTGCAGAAGAATCAAAGCTTATATCCATATCAAGAGGTTTTTCATCCTGAATAGCTTCTTCTTTCTTTGTTTCTTCTTCAGTAATACCAAACTCGCTCATGTCTACAAAGTCATCAAGAGCAACTTCTTCTGAACCACCGGCAGGAGCAGCATCTGCAGCAAAACCATTGTTTCCGCTTGCAACAGAAGAATCAGAGAAGCCTTCGTCCATAAAGTCGTCCAGAGAAATCTCTTCGTCACCGGCACTATCCGAAGCTTCTTCAATACCAAAGTCTTCGGTAATATCCTGAGTTTCTTCTGCGGCAGGTTCAGCAGGTTCTTCTGCAACCGGCTCTTCAGCAGCAGGCTCGGCAGTTTCTTCGGTTTCAAAATCAAAGTCTGCAATATCACCGGCTGTTTCTTCAACAACCTCTTCTGCAGGAGCTTCATCAGTAATTTCTACTGTATCAAAATCCGAAAGATCTGCATCAGAAACTGAGTTTTCATCGAGAGAATCAAAAGAAATGTCATCAAGTGGAGCGTCGTCTACGTTAAAGTCTGTATCATTGAGAGAATCTGCTTCGTCAGCAGGAATAGAACCATCTTCTGTAGTTTCTGCGATCTCTATTCCATCACCGCTTGTAATATTCATAAGCTCGTCATCGGTGAGGGTAGTGTCGTCCATAGAAGGATCTTCAGCAGGTTTTTCTTCCTCTTCAAAGATATCTGCAAAATCTGTATCGTCAAGACTATCTGTCTCTTCAAAATCCGGAAGATCCAGAGAATCTGCAAAATTCAGGTCGTCAGTATTTTCTTCCTGTTTATTGTTTTTAACCCATACGCCGTAGCTGTCAAGCTCGTTTGTATTGTCTATAGAATCGCTCATGTAATTCCTCTCAATAATAAAGTATTCTATTATTATTATCGGTACTATTATATAATAAAAATAGAACTTTTCAAACTTTATTTTATAAACTTAC
This sequence comes from Treponema sp., assembly GCA_017550685.1. Lineage (GTDB taxonomy): Bacteria > Spirochaetota > Spirochaetia > Treponematales > Treponemataceae > Treponema_D. Next base: position 119,155 of record JAFZOJ010000078.1, read on the forward strand.
ACATATTTTTTTTCATTATATCACACATTTTCAATTCAGAAAACTAAAATAATCGTCCGATAATATAATTATATTATGAAACGTGCTAAGTATTTAACGGTTTTGTTTGCTGGTACACTGGTTTATGTTGTTTTGTCTCTCTGCTTTGGTCAGAATAGCCTGCGCTGTTATTCTCAGATGGAAGAGCAGAAGCGTATTGTTAGTAAGCAGAAGGCCGAAATTCAGAGTATTAATACCGAACTTACCCTGGAATTGAGTGCCCTTAAGAATGATAAGGCTGTAATTGCCGCTTATGCACGTAAAATGGACTATGTGTCTGATGATGAAAAGCTTGTAAAGATAACAGGCTTAAAGCCATATCAGAATGCACTTTATGATACAGGTACTGTTGTAAGACATCAGGAACCTGAATTTGTTTCAGAAAAGATCTGCAAAATGGCAGGAATTACAGCTGCACTGCTGGTTCTGCTTTTTATGATTATATATGATTTTAAGAAAGGAAATATCGTGCTTCCGTCAAATAAAAAAGTTCCGGTAACCGGTGTTCCTGTTTATAAAATATCTTAGTTTTTTATCGCAATCGTTCTAAATCGTTGATTTTCAGGACTTTCTCTTCCAAAGCACGCTGATTGTGCCGTTTTGTGCGCTGTCGTTTTTGTTGATTAAAGAAAACTTAGTGCCTGAAAGGGTGTCTTCGTCAATTATTTCCAAAATCCATTTTATAGGGTCTGCATTTACTGCAGCTTTAAGTGCCATTTCGCGCGGAAGCTCTGTAAAGAAAGAAGCATTTGCCTTGCCGTTCTGTGTGATTACTATCTGCTGTGAGCCGCTTTCAGACTTAATGGCTACTGTGATGTTCATTGAAGCGCCGTTTTTAAAGATTACAAAGCCGCGTCCGCCCCTCATGATTACAATTTTATCTATGGAATCTTCGCCGCTCCAGGTTCCAGAAAGGAATTCTGTAGACTGAATGGCCTGTCCCTGTTTTGAAGAGCCTGAACTGTCAGCATGTGCAGTACCCGAACCCGAAAGCAGGGCAGAAATGGTATCTTTAAGCGTGCTTTTTGGCTCCATAAGGATTTTGTAGAATGAATCGTATTCCTTTGCTTCTGAAAGTGTTGCCTTTCTTGAGCTGTCATACAAGGTAATTGTAGAAATCCATTTAGAAGAATTTTCTTTTTTGCTTATTACGGCATATAACGAAACTCTACCGTCTGTAAAATCTGAGCTGGAAGGCTCCTGGTCCATTTTAAGACCCTGGCGCATATCGTTTACGGTATAGGTGTTAATTTCGCAAAGCTGTGAATAATAAAGATCGCTTGTCATTTTGGACATGTTATCATCTACGCCTGCGGCAACAATTCCGTAGTAATCAATAGTATATTTTGACTGAGAATATAATGCAGTAGTAAAAGTGATTAAAAGTATTGCAGGGAAAATCAGCTTTTTTGAGAAAAACAGACTGTTTTTATGCAGTTTACTATTCATCATCTTATAATTTGCTATCCCCTGAGCTTCTGCGAGAATTCCCGTTTCATTTCTCTGTCCAGATCTCTGTTTTTAATGGTTTCGCGCTTGTCGTACTGTTTTTTACCTTTACAGATTCCAAGCGAAACTTTTACTCTCCCATCCTTAAGATAAACATCTAAAGGTATAAGAGTGTAACCTTTTTCTTCAACTTTTCTTGAAATTCTTTTGATTTCTTCTTTATGAAGTAAAAGCTTTTTTGGTCTGTCCGGGTTGTGATTAAAGATGGAAGAAAAGGAATATTCTGAAATGTGAAAATTCTTAAGGAATACTTCTCCGTTTACAACCTCTGCAAATCCGTCCGGGTAAGAAATGCTGCCGTTTTTTACCGACTTTACTTCTGTACCTTCCAACTGTATTCCGCATTCATAAGAGTCTTCAATAAAATAATCAAATCTAGCTTTTCTGTTTTCAGAAATAACTTTTTTTCCTTCGGACATAGTTAATACAATTATAAAACATACTTTGACAGAGTGCAAGTTGTCAAATTGATGTTATTGTATTGTAAAAATAGGAATGTTATCTTATAATAAAAGTAAGGGTGGAGCATGAACAGACAGTTATTTGAATATTCGTACGAATTAAAAAAGCAGACTAAACGACGTATCTTTTTTACAATCTTTAATATCCTGTTCATTTATTTTTTTCTCAATGTTTTGTTTGCCTATATTCTTTTTCCTGTAAAGCAGGTTTCCAATTCCATGATTCCGGACTTTCCTGAAAATTCCATTTCGTTTGTTACTCCTTTGTGCGGCAACCTTGAGCGTGGAGATGTTGTACTTTTAAAAACCAAGGTTCAGGAAAATCACAGGTTCTACGAAAAAATCTGGCACAACATAAGCATGTTCTTTTCTGCCCAGCAGTATGACAGCTACACCAATAAAAAATACCCTGACACAATCTGCCAGATGCGTAGAATTGTTGCGCTGCCCGGCGATGAAATATACATGCGCGATTATGTGCTGTATGTAAAGCCAAAGGGAGAAAAACATTTTCTTACAGAATTTGAACTTACGGTCAAGCCTTATAACCTTACCTTTGTAACTCCACCGGAAGGATGGAATGGTTCTGTGGGTGTAAAGGGTTCTTTTGATTCTATCTTCCTTGGAGACGATGAATACTTTGTACTAGGTGACAATAGAATTTCAATTTCGGATTCCAGACTCTGGGGTGTAATGGACAGACAGAATATAAAGGGCAGGGTTGTCGTCAGATATTTTCCTTTTAATTCCTTTAAGCTTTATTAAAAAGGAATCTTAATTGTAAAGCAGGTTCCTTCGTTCTTTTTGGAATCTACCTCTATGCTCCAGCCGTGAGTATCTATAATATTCTTTACTACGCTTAAACCGATACCCATTCCTTCTTCGCGTCGGGAATTTGTTCCTCTGTAAAACATGTCAAAAATATTCTTAAGATCTTTTTCTTCTATTCCACAGCCGGTGTCAGAGATTTTATAGATTACGTTATTGTCCTGTATCTGTGCGTCCAGCGTTATGGTGTCATCGTTCTGTGTATAGCGCATTGCATTGTTAAAAAGGTTTTCAAAAACGCGGGTAACAAGCTGACGGTCAAACGGCACAAGTACATTGCGGTCAAAATTTATATTTGTAATGATGTTTCTGTTAAAGACGTTTCCGGTTGTCTGTTCTTCCTTGATGATTTCGGTAATAAAATCTGTGATGGATTGAGTCTTCATTGACTGCCTTATTTCCGTGGAGTTCATTTTTGTAAAGCTTATGAGGGTGTCAATCATTGTTTCAAGCTGCTCTGTTTTTGTCTGAATAAGCTCCATGGCATTTTTCACTTCTTCCTGGCTTGTTAAAACTCCGTCAGAAATTGCTTCGGTATAACCTTTGATTACAGAAACAGGGGTTCGTAAGTCATGACTAATACCCATAATGAATTTTGTTTTCTGGTTTTGTGCCTCTGCCAGCGAAAGTCTCATTTTTTCAAGGCTTTCTGAGATAGAAGTAATTTCATTTCTCTTGGACATATCAAGAGGCTTATATGGTATCTTACGGCTCAAGTCTCCGCTTGCAATTGCCTGGGTTTCGTCTTCTATACTTTTGATGGAATTATTAATAGTAGAAGAAAGCCTTACAATGATGATGATACAAACGCTGACTATCACTGTAAGAAGGATATACAAGGTTGTTAAAAGAATCTGATTACGGCTTACATTATTTTTCCTGCGCGGAACTCTTGTAATCATAAAAGAATCGAGCGTAAAGGTCCTGAGCGATGTAAACTGGTAAAAGTATTGTCCCGAGGTAGCTTCCATTACGGCCCAGAGCTCCCATTGAGACAGATAACTGTTTACCGGCATCTCTTTTATGGAAGAAGTAATTACAACTCCTGTGATATTGTCTATGAGAGCACATTCTACATTCTTTGGCAAAAGCCTTACGTTTCTTATAAAAAGCTTGTAGTCCTGTTCGGTCATGTTGGAAGAATCAAGTGCCCGTACTTCTTCGTAACCTTTAAGCATAAGGTGTTTTGGCGACCTTATATAACTGTTGATGAAAACAAAAACAATGCATGCAACCGGAATTGCAGTTATGAGGGTAGCAAGAAGATTGAACTGATTCTTAAGTTTCATTTTATTTCTTTATAAGATCCTTGTTGAAGATATAGCCTTTTCCAAATTCTGTCTTTATGTATTTTGCTTCAGAAGGATTTACTTCAAGCTTTTTTCTAAGGCGCTGGATATAAACAGCAACGGCAGTAATGTCACCGTACTGAACTTTCCATACATCATTGAATATTTTTTCCGGAGAAAGCACTGTACCGGCATTTTTAACTAGATATTCTAGTACATCGTATTCTTTTGTAGACAGTGGAATCTTGTGGCCGTCTTTTTTGAGTACACAACTGTTCAAAAGGAGGGTAAAATCGCCGAAATCTATGGAATCTTCCGAAGAACCCATTGCCATGTCGCGTCTGCGTAAATGTGCCTGAACCCTTGCCGCAAGTACTCCCGGAGAAAAAGGTTTGGTAACAAATTCGTCGGCACCAAGCTTAAGGCCGTTTATAATGTCTTCGTCAGCATCGCGGGCAGAAACAATCATTACAGGAATTGTAGCCTTGAACATTTCCCTGAACTGTTTAAGAAAATCAAAGCCGCTCATGCCTGGCAGATTAAGGTCAAGAATAAGAAGGTCCGGTTTTACACCTTCTTCAAGTTTTTTAAGTGCATCTTCTGCATTATAAAATGGTTCCGGTATAATATCTGACTTTTCCAGGTACATACAAACAAGCTTGGAAATTGACTCTTCATCTTCAATCACAAAAACATAAGGCTTATTATTTTCCATATCAACCTCACTAATAAGTATAATTATAATATCAAAATATTCAAAATAAAATAATAGAAACAATATATAACGGTTTATTAATTGTAAATAACAAGTTTTTATTTATCTTTAAATTAACATATTAACTGACGCGAGGGAACAAAACGGTGGGCAAAATGACTCTGACTGTTGATGCCGCGAGAGCGGCATTTAATAGTTCCACTACAACAGTCAGCGTCAAGCGGCCTAGGCCGCGCTTTTGACCACCGTTTTGTGACCGGGAGTCAGTTATATATATATTTTTATGATAATTTTAATATCATAAAAAAAAATCAATTATTTAAAAAAAATTCTTGAAATATAAATAAAATCGTTTATAATTATATTATCTTTAAATAATTTGGGAATAATTTAAAGATAATACTTGACTTATAGTCGGTATATATGGAAAATTAAAAATGATTGATGTATTGCGGTTAGATGGGAAAATTTATTGGGTGAATCCGCACATGATCGAATCTATGGAATCGAATCCTGATTTAACATTAACATTGTTGTCAGGACGTAAAGTCATTGTTCGAAATTCCCCCGAAGAATTAATCCAGAAAATAATTGAATACCGCAAAAAGATAGGCATCGATAAGCAAGAGGTCTTGTAAATGGATATAGCTACAATAATTGGTATTGTTGGTGGTGCAGCCATGATCGTCATGTCTGTAATGACTTCCGGTGGTTCCCTCATGGGTATCATCGATGTTCCGTCTATGGCTATGACCATTGGTGGTTCTTACTTTGCGATGTTCATTGCATCTCCTATTAAGAAAGCTCTTGGTCTTTTTAAAATCATGGGACGTGCCTTTAAAGTTCCGGATTTTGGTGAAAAGAATATTGTAGTAAATATGCAGGCTCTTTCTGAAAAAGCCCGACGCGAAGGTATTCTTGCTCTTGAAGATGGACTTGATGATCTTGATGATCCGTTTATGAAAACAGGCCTACGCCTTGTAGTAGATGGTACCGACGGTAACATCATCCGTTCAATCATGGAAAACGAAATGAACCAGACAGAAGCCCGCCATATGGAGTGGATCGGCGTTATTAACGTATGGGCCGGTTTTGCTCCTGGTTTTGGTATGATGGGTACTGTAGTAGGTCTTATTGGTATGCTTCGAAACCTCGAAGATAAATCTTCTCTTGGTCCTAACATGGCCGTTGCGTTGATTACAACACTTTACGGTTCCATGATGGCCAACTGGCTCATTTCTCCGTTCGCCAGTAAGCTTCTTGCTCATAACCAGCAGGAAATGCGTACAAAAGAAATGATTATAGAAGGTGTTCTTGCCATTCAGGCTGGTGAAAACCCACGTATTATGGCACAGAAACTCCTTACATATCTGGATCCTGCAACAAGAAAGGCTATCGAAGCCGATGTTCTTAAGGATTAATTAGGAAAGTTAGATGGGAAAGAAAGCAAAGGAACCTGAGAAACCGTCAACCGCGTGGCAAGGTACCTATGGTGACATGATTACATTAATGCTCTGCTTCTTCGTAATGCTTTACAATCCATCCGAAGTGGATGTAACGCAGCTCGCTACTATTACGCAGAGTCTTCAGATGCAGGAAACCGAATCTACATCCGGTGGTATGTCATTGTCTGCAGGTCAGCTTTCAGATTTAGGAAACAACATCAACTCACTTCCTTCCATGGAAAAAGGAAAATCTCTTGGTCTTGCCAAGAAAAAAGCAGTAAGTCTTTTTGCTCCTGATATAAAATCAAACAGAATTACAGTAACCAGTGATGAACGCGGCCTTGTAATTACACTTCTTTCCGACAACTTTTTTGAAGAAGGCAGTGCTGAGCTTAATATAAACGAAACCCGCGAAACACTTCTTCGTCTGGCAGAATTTTTCCGTTCAACAGAGCTTAAAGACAGACGCTACAGAATAGAAGGACATACAGATAATACTCCGGTACCGGTAATTACCGATGAAAACGGCAGAAATATAGGATTCCCGAGCAATTGGGAACTTTCTACTGCAAGAGCAGTTAACGTTTTGCATTATCTTGCCGATTATGGAGTAGAGGAAAATAAGTTTTCGGTTGCAGGTTATTCTGACACCAGACCAAAGTTTTCCAATGATACGGCTGAAGGTCGTGCATATAATAGACGTGTAGATATAATAATTCTAGACGAAGGACATTTTTAATCCTATAATGGAGGGGAAATATGGCAGATGAAGAAGATTTGAACCTTGATGAAGGCGGTGATGCTGCGGCTCCTGCCAAGAAGAAAGGCTTGGGTAATCTTTTTTCCGGTCTCTTAAAGTGGATAATTATTGCTGTTGCTGCAATTATCGTTATCGTAGTTGTTGTATTTGTAACGGTAAAGATTGTAAGTAAAAACAGTGCCAAATCTGGTGCATATAATCCTAACATATCTGAAGAATATCAGGGTCAACGTGAAATATACGACTGGTATAAATCAATTGGTGTTATTCAGACAACTACATGTGATGAAAACGCTGCTACAGTCCGTGTAAACGTATATCTTGGCTATAAGAAGGATGATAAAGCAACTTCTACAGAAATTACATCACGTTCAGTTGAATTAAAAGACTTCTTAAGACAGTATTTCCGTAGTAAGACAGCAGCAGAATTAAAAAATGCTAATAATGAAGGCAAATTAAAGATGGAAATTAGAAATGGAATTAACGACAAAGTTCTTTCCAGCTCTAAAATCCGTGATATAAGTTTTGATCAATTAGATGTAATTGAGCAGAATTAAAAAAGGTGGAGTGTGAATGAACGAGGTTCTGTCACAGGACGAGATTGACCAGCTCTTAAACGCAATCAGTTCGGGCGATACCGATACCGATGAGTTTAAGCCGGTCAATAGTACCCGCAAAATAAAGATTTACGACTTTAAGCGTCCTTCTAAATTCTCTAAGGAACAGCTGCGTACGGTCTCAAACATGCATGAGACCTTTGCTCGTTTAACAACAACGAGTCTTTCGGCACAGCTGCGTTCTTTGGTTCATGTTCACGTTGCTTCTGTAGACGAACTTACCTACGAGGAATTTATCCGTTCCATTCCAACTCCTACAACTCTTGCAATTATTAACATGGACCCGCTCAAAGGTAGTGCGGTTCTTGAAATTGACCCTGCAATTACCTTCTGTATGATTGACCGTCTGTTTGGTGGACGCGGTGCTACTTCGAGCAACAAAAACCGAGACCTTACAGATATCGAACAGGAAGTAATGGAAGGTGTAATCGTACGTATTCTTGCAAATATGCGCGAAGCCTGGACCCAGGTAATTGACCTGCGACCACGTTTTGCTCAGATAGAAACTAACCCTCAGTTTGCTCAGATTGTACCACCAACAGAAATGGTCGTTCTTGTAACACTTGATACCAAGGTTGGTGATGAAGAAGGAATGATGAACTTCTGTATTCCTTACCTTACAATTGAGCCTATTGTATCCAAGCTGTCTACACAGTTCTGGTTCTCTTCTGTAAGAAGAAGCTCAACCACACAGTATCTTGGTACAATCAAGGGACAGATTTCTTCTGTAGATATGGATATTGTGGCAGAAATTGGAACAATCAATCTGCCAATCAGAGATGTACTTTCGCTTCGTGTAGGCGATGTTGTACGTCTTTCAAGCATAAAAGTGGGTGATCCACTTACCCTTAGTGTTGGAAATAAGAAAAAGTTTTACTGTCAGCCTGGTGTTGTCGGTAAAAAAATGGCTGTACAGATAACAGGAAAGTTTGAAGATGGCGACGAAGCCGAAGAATTCGAAGAACTTTCTGTAGAAGGAGACGAATCGTATGAGTGATGGTGCTATCTCACAAGATGAAATTGATGCATTGCTTTCTGGCGTTGCAGTGGACGGACTTAATTCTTCCGGTCATGTAGGTAACGGTCCGAGCTATCATATTGATATACCAACTCTTCAAAAGCTTGCCGAGGATCTGGTTCCTAAGCTCGAGGAAAACGTTAATAAATATACAGGAGCTTCTTTTAAGGTAGAAACACCTGTTGTAGAGCTTTCAAGCCGCGACAAGGTTCTTGCTCGTCTGCCTGAAGTTGTTGTAGGAATAAATGCAGACTACAACGAGGGTGTAAAGGGAAGTCATCTTTATATTCTTTCTCCGGATTTCTCCCTCAAGCTTTTTGCTCTTGTAAATAACGAAGAAGCTACAGAAGTAGACGACATGGTTCTTTCTGTAGTTTCAGAAATAGTTGCAACTCATATAAGTGCACAGATAAATTGCCTTGACGCAAAGCTTCCCGGAATTGCTTATGCAACTCCTGAAAGTGTAAACGAATCTAAGGCTATGATCATGTTCCCTCAGGGAGACTTTGTACTCTTTACTTATCCTCTTACTCTGGATGGTAAGGCTTATACTCTGTGGGAATGTCTTAGCGGTGACGCATCTGAAAAGATTTCTAATGCTCTGGGTGGTGGCGAAGCCGCTGCTGCTGCCGGTGGAGATGACTCTATGGCAAGCATTGGAATGGATGCACTTGCAGGCATGGGAATGTCTGGCGATGCAATGGGCGCTCCTGCTGGTGGTGCTATGCCAAACATGCAGATGGGCGGAATGCAGCCAAACATGGGAATGCCTAATATGGGTATGACAGGAATGGGCAATATGCAGCAGAATATGGGAATGGGTGCTATGGGAGGCATGGGCGGAATGCAGATGCCTGGTAATATGGGCGTTAATATGGGTATGAATGTTCCTAACGTTCAGTCCCTTCAGTTCCCAAATCTTGCAACAGGTATGAATTCCGGCGAACAGGGAAATATCGGTCTTATCATGGACGTATTCATGGAAATGACCGTAGAGCTTGGACGAACAAAACGTTCCATCAAAGATATTCTTGGAATGGGTGAAGGTACCATTATCGAGCTGGATAAGCTTGCCGGTGAACCTGTAGATATCCTTGTAAACCATAAGCAGATTGCAAAGGGAGAGGTTGTAGTTATCGACGAAAACTTTGGTGTCCGCGTAACTGAAATTCTTTCTCCAATGGAAAGAGTAAACGACTTAAGCTAAAAACCGATTTTTTTAGGGTGGGGAAATTGGTAAAAAATAAAAAATCTCTTTTTTGTATCTCAATAATATTATTGTTTCTTAACATAAGTGTTTTTTCTCAAACTCAGCCAAACGCAAGCTTTGAGAATGACACATCTTATTTTTCCGAAGAAACTACCGGCACAGAAACAGGAACTGCTTCTCAAACTTACAAAGCACCTTCTACCGCAAGACTTATTATCCGAATGGTTGTTGTACTTGCACTTGTAATTGCAGCACTCTACGGAATAATGATTTTCTTTAAGAAAAAAAATAATTCGGTTCAAAGCGATGATGATTTTTTAAGGAGGGTTTCTTCACTAAATCTTTCGCCGGGTAAATCCGTAGAAATTGTAACTATGGTAGACCGCGGCTTTATCCTTGGCGTTACCGAAAGCAATATAAACCTGATTGCAGAAATTGATGACAAAGAAATGATTTCTGCCCTTAATCTTAATTTTGATAAAAAGCAGAATACTAAAAAGCCGATGAATTTTTCTGATGTTCTTGAAATGTTCATGCCTGGCGGCTTAAGAAAAAATACTAATATATATAATACAACAGAAAGTGCAGAGGCTCAGACACCTCAAACAGCTTCAGAGGAAAATAACGAAACAAATGAAAACTCTTAAAAAGCTTGCATTAATACTTTCGGTTTTCCTCGTTACTTTAAGCGTGCTTCCGGCTCAGTCTTTTCCAAGTGGCTCCACACGAGGTACAACAGAGCAGAACGAAAGCATGCGCCCGGTACAGATCCCGAACGTTGCAGTGCAGATTACAGAACCTCAGTCAGGACGCGAAGTAGCTTTTTCTGTAAGGCTTTTGCTGCTGCTTACAGTTCTGACTCTGGCTCCAAGCATTCTTATTCTTGTTACCTGCTTCCTGCGTTTTTCAATCGTACTGGACTTTATTAAGCGAGCACTTTCGCTGCAGCAGGTTCCACCGACTTCTGTATTAAACGGCATTGCTTTTTTCATGACACTTTTTATTATGTGGCCCACCTTTACCACAATGTATAATAATTCGTTCAAGCCGCTTTCTGACGGACAGATTGGCATTGAACAGGCTTACAAAGAAGCCGAAGCTCCAATCCGAGAATTTATGTTCCAGCAGATGTCTGATGATACAAGCTACATCAAGCTGTTTATGAATATGTCCAGACTTGAAAAACCACAGACTCCTGCAGATGTACCGACTTATATTTTAGTACCGTCTTATATTCTTCACGAGCTTACGGTCGCGTTTAAGATAGGTGTCCTTTTGTATATTCCGTTTATTGTCATAGATATGGTTGTAGCGAGTATCCTTATGGCCATGGGTATGATGATGCTTCCACCGGTTCAAATTTCCATGCCGTTCAAACTCATTCTTTTTGTACTTGTAGACGGCTGGGGATTGTTAACTCAACAGCTTTTTAATTCGGTTTTAAGGTAGGTAGAGTATGTCAATCGGTGAAGTAATTTCGTTGATGCGCGGAGCAGTAACACAGATTATCTCCATAATTGCACCGGTCCTTGGCCTTGCTCTTATTGTTGGTTTGATTGTTGCCGTATTACAGGCAGTTACATCCATTCAGGAACAAACCCTTACTTTCTTACCAAAGCTTTTGGTAATTCTTTTGATTATTGCTTTGCTGGGCGGCATGATGTTTACCTCGCTTAGTGAATATACCGTCGCTTTGTTCAATCGTATTCCGGATTTTGCAAAGTAAAAGGACTGGCCTATGGATAAAATCCTTTTGAATGCGCCTGCTTTCCTTCTCGTTTTTGCAAGATGCTTTGCACTTATTATGACTCTGCCGCTCTTTTCTACTAGGGCTGTTACGCGAATTGCCAAGGTTGCCTTTGCCGGTTACATGGCTTTTTTTATGCTGGGCAACGCAGACCTTACACTTTATAATTCTTTTCTCGGTCAGGACGGAGCCTTTTCGCTTTATTTTGTTTTTCTGGTTTTGGGCGAAGCAGGAATAGGCGTTATCATAGGATTTTATATTTCAATTATTTTTGCCGCATTCAGTACTGCCGGACAGTTTACTGCTTTCCAGATGGGATTCAGTGCCGCAAGTACTTATGATGCAATGGCACAGGTAGAAAACCCTCTTATGGGTCAATTCTTAAACTTTGTTGCCATGCTCATTTTTATGCAGAACAAATGGTTTCAGAGACTTTTCCTTGGCGGACTTACCGCAAGCTTTAAATCTATAACTGCAATTTCAATAGCACAGACAAATCAGACACTGGTTACCTTTATGCTCAAGGGCCTTACAAAGCTTTTTGCAGATGCCCTTATAATTGCGCTTCCCGTTATGGGAACTTTAATGCTTATTACAATCTGTACAGGTCTTCTTTCAAAAGCCGCTCCACAAATGAACCTTTTGTCAGAAGGTTTCCCTGTTATGATTTTGACGGCATTCTTTTTGATTATGGTATTAATGCCTGAAATGGCAGATTTCTTTGAAAGATCTTTTGCGGGCGGGTTTAAAGCACTGGAAGATTTATTTATAAGTATTGGTGGCGGAGGGTTGAAATAATTGGCTGCAGAAGACGAAGGCAGAACAGAGGAACCGTCGGAGCACAGGCTTGAGCAGGCACGTAAAGAAGGACGTGTCGCCAAAAGTCAGGAAATTGCAAGCTCCCTTGTTCTGTTATTTGGAGTAATTGTTCTCATCATTCTGGGTAAATGGATTCTTACCCAGTGCATTGGTATTTACAATTACTATTTTTCACGCTGCAGTTCGCCTGACGTAAATGATGCAAATCTGTTTACAGCCTTTTTAATAAACTATGCAAAAATGGTTCTGCCGGTTGCAGGTATTGCAGTTATTGCAGCCTTTGCCGGAAACATAATCCAGACCCGCGGCTTTATTTTCAGCTGGAAACCAATAGAACCAAACCTGAACAAAATTGTTCCTAAATTCGGTGAATACTTTCGTAAGACAATTTTTTCTGGAATGGGTCTTTTTAATATTGCCAAGTCAATCGGAAAAGTTGGGCTTATTGTACTGGTAGGATTCTTTGTAATAAAACGCAATATTTTTTCGCTTGTGCAGATTGTAAGCAACGGACAGATTTTATCTGCAGTAGCAAAGATAGCTTCTATTGCCGCTCAAATTCTGATAATTGTTGCAGTGCTGTTCCTTTTAATTTCAATTCCTGATTATTTTGTACACCGCAGGGAGCACAGGGAATCTTTAAAAATGACCAAGCACGAAGTTAAGCAGGAGTACAAGGAACTCGAAGGAGATCCTGAAGTAAAGGGAAGACTCCAGCAGATGCAGAGGGCTCTTCTTGCACAGAATATTCCAAAGGCTGTACAGGAAGCAGATGTTGTAATTACCAACCCTACACATTTTGCTGTTGTTTTAAAATATGAACAGAATGTAGATCTGGCGCCTAAGGTTACGGCCAAAGGAGAAGACCAGACTGCTTTGTATATAAGGCGGCTTGCGGCGGAAAATAATATTCCTATACAGGAAGACCGTCCACTTGCGCGTGCACTATATACAGATGTTCAAATTGGTGCTATAATACCAGATGTATACTGGAATGCTATTTCTGTTGTATACAGTCATATATTAAAAAACTCTGACGAAGACGAACGTTAGTAGATTGCTGGGTGGGGACTGATGGCAAACGAAAGTCGTGGAAAAGTAATTGATTTTATAAGTCATAACTATGTCGCAGTTGCGGCAGTATTAGTTATTTTCCTCCTCTTTATTCCAATTCCTAAAGTTATCATTGACCTTTGCATGATTTTAAATCTTGCATTCTCAATTATAATTATGCTTGCCGTTCTGTCCATTCCTCGTGCAGCAGACTTCCAGACCTTCCCGAGAATTATTCTTATACAGACAATGTTTGGTCTTGGAATAAACATTGCGTCTACACGTCTTATCCTTACCGCTAAAACAGTAGCCACGGGTGTATCTTCTGAACAAAGTGCAATGGTTCAGGCTTTTGCTCATATTGTTGCAGGAAACAATGTCGTAATCGGTTTTGTAATCTTTATTATCCTTATTGTAGTTCAGATGCTTGTTGTAACAAAGGGAGCCGGTCGTGTTTCTGAAGTTGCTGCAAGGTTCACTCTCGATTCCATGACCCAGAAGTTCTTTGAAATTGATAACCGCCTTAATACCGGTGCAATTGATGATCAGGAAGCACTCAGACTTAAAGACGCAATCAACAGAGAAATTGACTTTTACTCAAACATGGACGGTTCCTCTAAGTTTGTTTCCGGTAACGTAAAGGCCGGTATTTTCATTACTGTTGTAAACCTTATTGGCGGTATAATTGTCGGGGCCATGCACAATATGCAGCTTACCGACGCTGTAAGAACTTATTCTATCCTTACGATTGGTGACGGTCTTATGTCCCAGCTGCCGTCAATCATCATTTCTTTTGCAACAGGTCTCCTTGTAACCGGTACCAAGTCTGACGAAGAGCTTGGCGAACAGGTTAAGAAAGATTTTACACGCGACGGTTACACCTATGTAATTGTCGGAGCAATTCTTATTGTAACAGGAATTGCGCTCAGGGCAGGAACCCAATATCTGCTTTTGCCAATCGGTGCATTCTTTATATTTATTGGCTTACGTCTTGCAAACAACCAGGAAAAAGAAAAAGAAAAGAAAAAGGCTCAAGAAGAACAGCAGAAGGCACAGAATCAGTCAGGTACATCTTCTCCGGACAGCGACAAGATTGCACTTATTGACGACCTTTGCCTTGAGCTTGGATACGCACTTATACCTCTTGTAAGCAAGGAAAAGGGTGCAGAGCTTCTGGAACGTATTGTGCGTATACGAAATGAAGCCAAGCTTGATATGGGATTCCTTATTCCAAAAATTCATATTCAGGATAACATGACGCTGGATCCAAATGATTACAGCTTTAAGATAAAAGGTATAGAAGCCGGCCATGCAAATATAAGGCTTGATTATTATATGTGTATGGATACCGGTTCCGTAATTACTCCGCTTAAAGGTGAAAAGACAAAGGATCCTGCGTTCGGCATGGATGCAATCTGGCTGCCGGAAGACAGAAGACAGGAAGCCGAGGAAGCGGGTTATGTAGTTGTAGACCCACCGACAATTATAGCAACCCACATTACAGAGCTTATAAGGGCAAATGCCGCAAGAATGCTTGGACGCAAGGAAGTTTCTGCAATCATCGAAACTGTAAAGGAAAGCAACCCTGTTCTTGTAAACGAAGTTATGGAAACAGCAAAGCTTTCTTATGGACAGATTCAAAAAGTTCTGCAGAACCTTCTGGAAGAAAACGTATCCATCCGCGATATCGTTACCATTCTTGAAACAATTGCCAACTATGCAGGCATCTCTAAGAACCCATGGGATCTTACAATCAAGGTCCGCGAAGCTCTTGGTCTGCAGATCTGTCTGCAATATGCAGATCCTAACGATAAAAAGCTTAGAGTTATGCAGTTGTCTCAAGGCTTGTCGGAGCTTATTCAGCAGAATGCATTCTATCCGACAGACGGTTCAAGGCCTCAGGTTGCCTTTGATCCTGTGGACAGAAGAAAGTGGCTTAACTGCGTAAGTGCAAGTATGGCCCGTGTAAAAGACAAGGGATATCAGCCGATTATCCTGTGTCCTGGAGTAATAAGACAGCTGGTAAAAGCAGCTACAGAAAGAGAAATGCCTGGAATTGTAGTTCTTTCTGAAATGGAAATACTGGCTGCCGGAAAGTCTGTATCAGTAGAGGTTATTGACAACATTACGGAAGAAGAAGAGGAAATCTAAAAATGTCATTGGAAAATGGTATTAAACAGACAATAGAAGCAGACTCTCTTGAAGAATGCAAAAGACTCCTCCACGAAAAATATGGAGACGATTTTAATATAGAAGGCCGCGAATCTGTTTTTAAAAGCTGTGGACTTTTCGGGCTCCGTCAAAAGGAAGTTCAGCGCGTAACCTATACTGTAAACCATAAAAACGCTTATGAAGGAAATTCATATAACGCAGAAAAAGAAAGGCTTTTGGAACAGGAACAGCTGGAACGCAACAAGCAGGCAATCATCCAGCAGCAGGCCAGCATAAAGCTTAATTCAACACTTTCAACACTCGCAAACCAGATGGTGGAAATAAACAGTAAAATTTCCACAATGAATGCAAACAAGTCAGGCCCTGAACAGCACCAGACAATCAAACAGATTGAAGAAATCCTGGAACAGAACGAATTTACAATGTCCTATATCAGGATGATCGAAGATAAAATCCGTGAGCATTTTTCGCTTGCAGACCTGGATGATTATAATCTTGTAGAACGCCATGTTGTAGACTGGATCGGAGAATCAATTCAGATAGCACCGGAAAAGGTTTTCAGACCGCCTCACGTAGTTGTAATTATCGGCCCGACAGGTGTAGGAAAAACAACAACACTTTCCAAGCTTGCGGCACAGACAATTTTAAATGCCAAAAAACAAAATCTCAAGCGACCACAGCTTTGTATTTTTACAATCGACTCAATGCGTGTAGGAGCGCTCGAACAGCTTAGTAAAATAAGCGAGGCAATGAAGGAAAAGGTAATAAAAGCCGCACAGACTCCGGACGATGTAAAAGAAATTTACGAGCAGTACCGCGACCATGTAGATTATATTTTTGTAGATACCGGCGGCTATAGTCCTAACGATTCCACCCATATCGGAAAAATGCAGAATGTTCTGGATGTAAATATGAACCCTGATGTTTATCTGTGTGTCACAGCTTCTACAAAAGCAAGCGACCTTCAGATAATTTTCAGAAATTACGAACCGCTTGGATATGAATCAATCATCGTAACCAAGTGCGACGAAACAAGACAGATTGGAAATATCATCAGCGTGTTGTACGACAAGCACAAGTCAGTTTCGTATATTACAGACGGACAGAATATTGCAAGAAACATAAGCAAGGCAAGTGTAGTAGATATGCTCATGCGGCTTAATGGATTTAATATTGATAGAGATCACATTGAAAATAAATTTGGAGAAAATTAATTATGGAAGAACAGACAGAAGAATTAAGGGCTTTGATGGAAGATGATTTTCCTGCAGCTGCACCACAAGCAGCAGAAGCAGAAGCAGAGGCTCCTGTAGAAAAACCTGCAAAATCACAGAAGGAAAAGAAAAATCATAATACTCGAATCATTGCCGTAACCAGTGGAAAAGGAGGAGTAGGTAAAACTAACTTTGCCGTAAACATGGCAATTGCCTATGCCCAGCTGGGTAAAAAGGTTATCCTGATTGACGGTGACCTTGGTATGGCTAATGTAAATGTTCTTCTTAATATTGTTCCCCAGTATAATATGATGCACGTAATAAACAAAAAGAAGACGATGAAAGAAATCGTTATGGATACAGAATTCGGTATCAAGTTTATTGCCGGTGCAAATGGTTTTTCTAAAATTGCAAACCTTAGTGTAGACGAGCTTGATTATTTTGCTGGTCAGTTTGCTTCACTTGGAAACGCAGATATCATCATCATAGATACAGGTGCGGGTATTGCCAATAACGTTCTTCAGTTTGTTGCAGCAGCCGACGAAGTATTTGTAGTAACAACACCTGAGCCAACAGCAATTACAGATGCTTACGGTATCATAAAAATCATCACAACAGAAATTGTAGACCATACAGTAGACATCAAGCTTATTGTAAACCGTGTTCACTCTGCTGACGAAGGCAAACGAATTTCTGAACGCATTATCACAATTGTAGGACAGTTCCTGGCTTATAAGGTTGAATACCTTGGATTTGTTTACGAAGACCCTGTAGTACAGGCAAGCGTAATCCGCCAGAAGCCTTTTATTGTTGTAAACCCAACTTCAAAACCTGCAGTATGTCTTAAGCATATCGTAGGCAAGATAGAAAAGATGGAGCCTGAGTACAACGAAGGTGTTTCAAGCTTTATCAAAAAGTTTTTGGGAAAAAAGAATAAATATTAATAAGTATCCGGCAAGCAGGGCCTGAAAAAAATAATACTGTATTTTTTTAATAATATGGTATATAATATATAAAATTGGGAGGTAAAATGAAGAACATAAAGTTTGTTGCTATTTGTGCTGCATCCGGTTTCATTTTATCTCTTGTCTGCGGTTTTTTCTCCCATTCAGGTTTTGGTCGCATCTTCCTAATAGCTTTATTATTTGCAGTTATTTTTGGCGGACTTGCTTTTGGTATTTCACTTATATTTGATAAATTTTTAGACACCGATAAAGGTGCAGATATTTCTGTATCGGCTTCGGATGACGGCATTGTACCTTCAGATACCAGAAAAACTGTAGGTCAGCATGTAGACCTGGTAATACAGGAAGAAGAGCTTGAACAGAGCGGAAACCAGAATCATTATGATGTCGGTGAAAATCACCAGATGTTGAATGATTCAGATTATAAAGGACAGAATTCAGTTTCATCAGAAGGAACAGATGAAAAGCAGATACAGGAAAAGAATGAATTTGTGCCAATAAGAAACCTGGAAACAATCAATAATTTTTCGGGTAACGAATCCATGACTTCCCAGGAGTCTGACCAAAGGCGCGAAATCATTGCAGAACAGAATCAAAAGAAGGGTGACGAAATTGATGTTCTGCCGGATATGTCCGATTTTCAGGTTGCGTCAGACGGCAGTTCACCCGATTCAGAAACTGTTGTGCTTTCAGATTCAGATGAAGCGGAATTCGTACATTCGGCAACAAATTATAAATCGTCGGATGCAAGTGCTGGTGATATAAAGGATGCGTCGCTTATGGCGAAGGCAATTAGTTCTATTTTATCAGAAGAAGATTCATAAAGAAGAGGGAAAAGTATGCCTATTAATGACGAACAGGAAGAAGACGATCTCTGGGAAGAATACAAAAAAACAAAGTCTCCCGCTATTAGAGATAAGTTTATACGACAATATATGCCTCTCGTAAAATATGTAGCCGGAAAGGTTGCGGTTGGAATGCCTAACAGCGTAGAATTTGATGACCTTGTAGGATATGGACAGTTTGGTCTTTTGGATGCAATCAGCAAATATGATACTTCCAAAAACGTTAAATTCAAAACCTATGCCGTAACCCGTATTCGTGGTGCTATTTTTGATGAGCTGCGTCAGATGGACTGGGTACCTCGTTCTGTAAGACAGAAGAGCCGCGAAATTGAAGATGCAATTGTTTCTCTGGAGTCTCGTCTTGGACGACCTGCCAGCGATTCAGAAATTGCAGATTCCTTGAACATGACCGAAGAAGAATATCACCGTACCATTATGAAGATTTCGGGTACAAGTATTCTTTCGCTCAACGATGTATGGTATGCCGGGGACGACAACGATAACATGTCCATCGGTAACAATATAGAATCTCCTTCAAGCCTTAATCCTGATGTAATTGCAGAACGCGAAGAAATCCGAAAGGTAATTGCACAGGCAATCAGTGAGCTTCCTGAAAAGGAAAAAATGGTTATCGTACTGTACTATCACGAAGACTTGACCTTTAAAGAAATTGGCGAAGTTCTGGAAGTAAGTGAATCCAGAATCTCTCAGCTGCATACAAAGGCAAACCTTCGATTAAGAGCCAAACTTACTAATTTAAGAAAAGGAATTATCTAGCAGATGGTAGGACTTGATATAATCCGCGAAGAAATGCGAAAGCGTCTCGAAATGGATAAAGAACTTCATATGGTAGAGGTTAACGCCGACACCATTGATGAAGCCTTACAGGATGCTTCTGTTCAGCTCGATGCCAAGATGAGCAGCCTTCAATACGAAATTGTAGAAAAGGGCAGCGACGGTTTTCTTGGTATGGGTAAAAAGCCATGGAAGCTCCGCATATATCAGGATCCTTCAACAATCAAACGAAAGCAAAAGCTGGCCTCAGACGGCCTGATGATAGACGATACCGGAGAAGAAGCAGAGCTCATCAAAGACAGAGACGGACTTTTCTACGTACATCACTTCAGTTCGGATATCATGCTCAAGGTTATACCTCCTGTTGGAAAAGGTACTCCAATCGAATTCAAAGATATCATGCAGGAAATCAACAGACCGGATACTCTGGAAGTTGATGAATCTCTTGTTAAAAAATATGCAAAGCAGGGAACAGACAATCAGTACGTTATTGTCGGTTCATACAAGCATGTATCTGCAGGAGACGTACTTGTTTCTGTAGAATGTACTAAGGACGAAATGAAGGCTTCTATCATTGTAACCCCACCAGCAATGAGTGGAGCCGAAGCTTCTCCGGATATGATCAAGCGTGCCCTTGGTTCTCAGGGTGTTATTGAACAGTGTTTCGACGAAGCCAAAATCAACGAGTTTGTTGATAACCCTGTTTACAATATTCCGTTCGAAGTTGCAAGTGCAATACTTCCTGTTGACGGAAAAGACGCTTATCTTTTGTACAACTTTGAAACAGATGTTAAACGCCTCAAGGCTAAGGTCAGCGAAACAGGACAGATCAACTACAAGGAACTCAACCAGATCCAGAACGTTATTGCAGAACAGCCGCTTGCAACCAAAATGCAGCCTGAACGAGGTAAGGGCGGTAAGACAATCTTTGGCCGCTATCTGGAAGCCAAAAACGGAAAGGACATTCAGATTACACTCGGCGAAAACGTACATCTTGATAGAGATGGTGTTACAATCAAGGCTTCTATCGACGGTGAAGTTATGCTCGTAAACGGTAAGATTACCGTAGAACCTGTTAAATACCTTGATGCAGTTAATGTTAAGACCGGTGATATTAAGTTTGTCGGTACTGTTGTTATCAAGGGCTCTGTTGAAGAAGGCTACAAGGTTGAAGCAACCAATATCGAAGTTAATGGTATTGTTGATAAATCTGTACTCGAAGCAACCGGAAACATTATTGTACGTCAGGGTGTATTCGGTAAGGGCGAAGGCTTTATTCGTGCCGGAAAATCTCTGTGGGCTAAGTTTATCAATGACACCACAGTAGAAGTTGAAGAAAACGTAATTGTATCTGACTCAATCGTAAACTCAAATATTACTGCCATGAAAAACATTGTGCTCCGCGGAAAGAAGGCACAGATTATTGGTGGACATCTTCTGGCTACAGAAGAGATTTGCGCGCGAAAGGTTGGTTCGCCGGGTGGTGGTACAGAAACTATTCTGGAAGTTGGTATTGACCCGCGCGCTAAGAAGCGACTGCTTGAGCTTCAGAAAAAGCAGACAGACAGTACCCGCGATTACGAAAACAACGAACTTGATATTCAAAACCTGGAACAGCAGAAAAAGCTTCGTAAAAGGCTGCCTCAGGAAAAAGAAGATAAACTTGCAAGTCTTAAACAGCGCAATAAGCTTATAGGCGAAGAGCTGCAGGAAATGACAAATGAAATCGATAAGATTCAGGCACACCTGCGCGAGCTTAAAGCTGTCGGAAAGGTTAAGGTTGAAGAAACTGTATATGCCGGTGTAAAAGTCTATGTGCGTGATGTTCTCGATGAAGTTAAGATGGATACCAAGCATGTTACGTTCTACTATGACAAGAGTTTCAGTAAGCGCGGAGATTATGAGCCGCCTTCTTTAGAAGAGGAGCAGCCGGATGGGTATTCAGCCGATTGATTTGCAGAATATGTATTCGCAAATTTCCAATGTTGCGCGTAATGTTGGTGGTCAGCAGCAAGCCGCACAGGTTGCACAGTCTGTTCAGCAGCAGAACCAGATTCAAAAAAACATTGAAATGTCACAGCGTGTAAATCAGACAAGCAATGATAAGTCTAATACCAACAATGTAAACCCGGACGGTCATAAAGGCGGTTCCGGCGGCGGTACTTATCAAAATCCAAAAAAACGAAACGGACAAGGTGATAATACAAACAGTTTTTCTACTTACGGCGGCAACAAGCCTGAGTATGTAGGAACTATTGTAGATATTACAAGGTAATTAAATATTTATGCTTTTTCTGGCAATTTCAATCTTTACTTTAAATATTATTCTCTGGGTGGTTTTACTTATCAGATTTAAAAATCTTTTTTCAACTGACAAGATTATTGAAAATACCCGCGAAAAAGTGAACAGAATTATAAAAGATGTAGATACCGCAACAGACCGTAATACCTATCTTACAAAAGAAATGCAGAGAAGACTCGAAAAAGCAGTGCAGGACGCAGAAACAAGAATGGAGCTTTTTAATCAGGCTACAGAAAGATTACGTGATATGATTGCCGAGGCAGACAGAATTAATAAGGGTAGTGTGCCTGCGGCAAAGGTAAAATATGTAGAGAGTGAGATTGAGATGGAGCCGGAACGAGTGCGCGAGCCTGAGGTTGTGTCAGTGAAGGCACCGAAAAAACAGACAAAGCAGGAGACTTTGACAAAGCCTTCTTACAGCGATATGCCGCTTGTAATCAGTAAGATTTATCAGGATAAAGCTACCAGCGAAAAGATACAGGAAATTCAGAATGATAAATCCTTCTTGGTTCAGAAAAAACTTGACCAGGGAATGACCCCCGAAGAAATTGCCGCAAGTTTAAACTGTTCAATTACAGAAATTCAGTTTATAATAGATATGTTATAGATTGTCGGGTCAAGCCCGACAATGACAAGAGTGTCATTCCCGGGTCAAGCCCGACAATGACAAGAGTGTCATTCCCGGGTCAAGCCCGACAATGACAAGAGTGTCATTCCCGGATCAAGCCCGACAATGACAAGAGTGTCATTCCCGGGCTTGACCCGGGAATCTGTAAATAAGTGAGGTTTAATATATGGAAATTAAAAAACAAAAATGGGGAATCCTTTCGGACGGAACTAAGGTTCATCTTTATACAGTATCTAACGGCAATATGTCTTTTTCATGTACAGATTACGGCTGTACAATAACCAGTATAGTTTTAAATCAGAAGAATGGCAAAAAAACTGATGTAGTTCTCGGCTATTCAACTCTGGACGGCTTTATCAACGGCAACCTCTTCTTTGGTGCACTTGTAGGACGCTTTGCAAACAGAATCGGAAAAGCAAGTTTTACAATCGGAAAAACAGAATATCCACTGGACAAGAATGACGGACCAAACACACTTCACGGTGGTTTTAAAGGCTATCACAAGGAAATGTGGAAGGCCAAGACAATCAAAGAAAAGAATAAATACGGAATTAAATTTACCAGAACTTCTCCGGATGGAGAACAGGGCTTCCCTGGTAACTGCGATATAGAAGTAAGCTACCTTCTGGATGATAACAACAATCTTACCTGCTACTACACAGCTAAGACAGACAGGGCTACTCCAATCAATATTACAAACCATGCATATTTTAATCTTGCAGGAAGCGGTAATATCGGCGAACACCTTATGCAGATGAATTCCACAAAACGTCTTGAAGTAAATGCCAAGCTTATTCCTACAGGCAAGCTCCTTGACGTAAAGGGAACTCCATTTGATTTTACAAAGGAAAAGAAAATCGGCAAAGATATTAAACAGGTTGCACCGGGTTATGACCACTGTTATGTAACCGAAATGTATAATCCTTCGGACAAGCAGTGCGGTCTGCCTCTGGATGACAAGGACCTTGTAGAATTCTGTACAGTACGCGAACCGGACAACGGAAACAAAATGAGTGTTTTCACAAATATGGAAGGCTGCCAGTTCTACACAGGAAACTTTGTAAAGGCAATAGGCAAAAACGGCCAGTTCTATCAGCCGCACGACGCCTTCTGTCTGGAAACCCAGTGCTTCCCTGATACACCAAACAAGGAAGACTGGCCAACCTGTATCCTCCAGCCAGGCCAGCTGATGAAAGCCAAAACTATTTATTCATTTGAAATTGGCTAATGTGTAAGGCCGCTGGCGGCCGGTGTTTAATAGCAGACCGTTAAAAAAACGCACTGCGTTTTTTAGGTCTACTTATCTGATTAAATAAAAAACATTCTAGAAAAGTAATTATTTTTAATTGTAAATTCTCAAAATTCGGAGTATTATTATATATTATACTTTGGTTATTATTATGTGAGGTATTGTAATGGATGTACAATTACAGGAACTGATTGATAAAATCAAGAAAGACGGCGTAACCGCAGCAGAAAAGGAATCTGCAAAGATAATTGCCGAAGCCAACAAAAAGGCAGAAGCTATTATAAAGGACGCCGAAGCAAAGGCTGAGCAGATCAAAAAAGATGCAAAAGCCGAAACAAACCGTATGCAGAAGGCGAGTGACGAAGCTATTGTTCAGGCTGGACGTAACATGCTCCTTTCATTTAAGGATTCGCTTGTTCAGGAACTGGACGGACTCATTCAGGCTGAAACAGCAAAGGCTCTTTCAAAAGATGCACTTAAAAAGCTTGTACCTGAAACAGTTAAGCTTTGGGCAAAGAATGCAGATGCATCAGAACTTTCCGTTCTTTTGAACGACAAAGATTTAAAAGCTCTGGAATCGTCTTTAACAACTGCACTTAAATCAGAAATTAAAAAAGGTCTCGAAATCAAACCGGATAAGACTCTTACTGCCGGCTTTAGAATCGGTGTTAAAAATGGTGCCGCATTCTACGACTATTCAGCAGAAAGTCTTGCCGAAATGTTTGCCGCTTATCTTAATCCAAAGGTTGCAGGCCTCATGAAGGTTGCTGCGAAGGAAGCAAAATAGTGGCATATTATTATCTGGTTTCACAGTTACCAAACATCTCTGCAGGCGAAAGCAAGGCAAATCTTCCCTTGAACACAGTTCAATTCCGCGAAGTTGCTTCTCGTTTTATTTCGCCAAAGGAAAAAACTGTACTCGAAGGACTTTCATTAGTTCCACCTCTGGAGCTTAGTTCAACGGGTTCTAAATTCCTAGATGTCTGGTACGAAAAAGAAAGAAACCTGCGATGTGCACTTGCTCAGATTCGTGCTCAAAAAATGAAGAAGGATAGTTTTCCTCTTCCAGCCGGCTGTACTGCAGATATTATTTCTGCGGCTCGTACCGCTGTTGGTATGGATAGTCCTTTAAGTGCCGAGCAGTTTCTTTATGAGTACAGGTTACGCCTGCTAGATGATCTGCGTCCGCTGGATGCATTTTCTATTGATGCGGTGTACGCCTATGGCCTCCGTCTTATGCTTGTAGAACGCATGCGTAAGTTTGAGGTTGAAAACGGTAAGACATCTTATCACGAGATTTACGATACGATTTTAAGTAATGAATGAGGTTGATTAATGACTGATACAAAAGCAAAAGTAGTCGGCATCAACGGAAACATGGTCACAATTGAATTTACAGGCTCTGTTTCCATGAACGAAGTAGGCTACGTAAATGTAGACGGAAAGAAGCTCCGTGGTGAAGTTATCCGTATTCGCGGAAACAAAGCCCAGATGCAGATTTTCGAAATGACACAGGGAATTAAGGCCGGTGACAAGGTAGATTTAGTCGGTGACCTTCTTTGTGCAGAATTAGGACCAGGACTTCTTGGACAGACCTTTGATGGTTTGCAGAACCCGCTTCCGCTTGTTGCAGAAAAAGCAGGCTTCTTCCTTGAGCGTGGTGTTTATGTAGATTCACTCCCACGTGATAAAAAATGGGAATGGACTCCAACAGTAAAGGTTGGAGATAAAGTTCTTCGCGGTGACCCGATCGGTTCTGTTCCGGAAGGACCTTTTACACATAAGATTCTTGTTCCGTTTGATCTTCTTGGAATGTACACAGTAAAGAAGATTGAAAAGAAAGGAAAATTTACAATAGAAGATATAATCTGTGTAGTAACAGACGAAAAGGGCAAAGACCACAAGCTTAAGATGGCATTCAAGTGGCCTGTAAAACGTGCCGTAGACTGTTATGCAGAACGCCTTGCTCCAAGTGAGCCAATGGTAACTCAGGTTCGTCTTATCGATACATTCTATCCTGTTTCTAAGGGTGGTACCTATTGTATCCCTGGACCTTTCGGTGCAGGTAAGACAGTACTTCAGCACACAACATCACGTAACGCAGACGTTGATATCGTAATCATCGCTGCCTGTGGTGAACGTGCGGGTGAAGTTGTAGAAACAATTAAAGAGTTCCCGGAATTGAAAGACCCTCGTACAGGCCGTTCACTTATGGAACGAACAATCATCATTTGTAACACATCTTCTATGCCTGTTGCTTCACGCGAAGCTTCGGTTTATACATCTGTTACACTTGCTGAATATTACCGCCAGATGGGCTTGCATGTATTGCTGCTTGCAGACTCAACTTCTCGTTGGGCACAGGCACTTCGTGAAATGTCTGGCCGATTGGAAGAGATTCCTGGAGAAGAAGCATTCCCTGCTTACCTCGAATCTTATATCGCAGCCTTTTATGAACGTGCAGGTATCGTAAAGCTCCGCGACGGAAACGTAGGTTCTGTAACAATTGGTGGTACAGTATCTCCTGCCGGTGGTAACTTTGAAGAGCCTGTAACTCAGGCAACGCTGAAAGTAGTAGGTGCCTTCCACGGACTTAGCCGTGAACGTTCAGATGCTCGTAAGTATCCTGCAATTGACCCAATTATTTCCTGGTCAAAATATAAATCAGTTATCCGTGAAGACTGGGTAGCTTATGCACGCAAAGTTTATCTTAGCGGTGTAGAAGTAAACCAGATGATGAAGGTAGTTGGTGAAGAAGGTACAACAACCGAAGATTACATCGAATACCTCAAGAGCGAATTCCTTGATGCAGTTTATATGCAGCAGAACTCTTTCGATGAAATTGATGCTGCTGTAAGTCCTGAACGTCAGCGCTATGTATTTGCAAGAGTACTTAAAGTACTTGGTTCAGATTTCGAACTCGAAGATAAAGATACAGCACGTAACTTCTTTAACCAGATGCGTCAGAAGTTTATTGACTGGAACTATTCTGAATGGAACAGTGACAAGTTCAAAAAGGCCGAAAAAGATATCGAAGCTCACTATGCTTCTGCCAGCGGAAAAATACGCGAAGAAGTTAAAGCTATGATTAAGGATGGTGAATAATTATGAACAAAGTTTATAGTAAGATAGAATCCATCGTCGGAAGCGTTATCACTGTAAAGGCAACTGGTGTTGCTTATGGTGAGCTTGCGGAAATTGAAACACGCTTTGGTAAGTCTCTTGCCGAAGTAAATAAAATTGAAGGTGAAGTAGTAAGTCTTCAGGTATTTGCCGGAGGACGAGGTATTTCTACAGGTGACCACATCAAGTTCCTGGGACATCAGATGGAAGTTTCTTTCTCTGATGATTTACTTGGACGAATCTTTAACGGTTCTGCTCAGCCTCGTGATAATGGTCCAGCTCTTACAGATTGCCTTGTTACAATTGGAGGACCTTCTGTAAACCCTTCAAAACGTATTATGGCACGCCGTATGATTCGTACCGGTATCCCGATGATTGATATGTTCAATACCCTGGTTGTTTCTCAGAAATTGCCTATTTTCTCTATTTCCGGTGAACCTTATAACCAGCTGCTTGCACGCATTGCCATGCAGGCCGAAGTTGACGTAATCGTTCTTGGTGGTATGGGTCTTAAGTACGACGATTACCTTTACTTCAAAAAGACACTGGAAGACGGTGGCGCTTTAAGCAAGACAGTAATGTTCATGCACACAGCTGCTGACCCTACAGTAGAATGTCAGAAGATTCCGGACCTTTCTCTTGCAGTTGCAGAACAGTTTGCACTTAAAGGAAAGGACGTTCTTGTACTTCTTACCGATATGACAAACTTTGCAGACTCAATGAAGGAAATTGCCATTACACAGGAACAGGTTCCTTCTAACCGAGGTTATCCTGGAGACTTGTATTCACAGCTTGCAGCCCGCTACGAAAAAGCCGTAGACTTTGATAGTGCAGGTTCTGTAACAATTCTTGCAGTAACAACAATGCCTGGTGATGACGTTACTCACCCGGTACCTGATAACACCGGATATATTACCGAAGGTCAGTACTACCTTAAGGGTGGACGTATTGAGCCGTTCGGTTCTCTTTCACGTCTTAAGCAGAACGTAAACGGAACAACCCGTTCAGACCACCGTGCACTCATGGATGGTATGATTCGTCTTTATTCAAACTACAAGGATACACTCGAAAAGAAATCTATGGGTTTCAATATGAGTAAGTGGGATGATAAGCTCCTTGTTTACGGAAAGATGTTTGAAGACGGAATGATGGATCTTTCAAAGAATATTTCTCTGGAAGATGCACTTGACCTTGGATGGAAGATTCTTGCCGACTGTTTTGAGCCAGAAGAAACCGGTCTTAAGTCATCTTTGATTGAAGAATACTGGCCTAAGAAGTAGTGCTAAACTGTCATTGCCGTGCTTGACACGGCAATCTATAAAAAGATTATCGGGTCAAGCCCGATAATGACATGGAGATATTAAATGGCAAAGATTAAGCTGACAAAAAATGAGCTCAAGGTACAGAAAGATGCGCTTAAAATGTATAACCGCTATCTTCCAACCCTTATGCTCAAAAAACAGCAGCTTCAGACAGAAATCCGCACTATAGATGCCAAGGCCAAGGAAGTACGTGCCGCACGCGTTGCACTCGAAAAGGAATTTGAACAGTGGATCAGCGTATTCGGTGAACGGGAAGCGTTTACTCCGGATATGGTAACTGTAAAAAATATCAAGAAGGGTGTGGGCAACATTGCCGGTGTAACAATTCCGGTATATGAAGGCGCCGACTTTGGCCGTGGGGATTACGACCTTTATAAGACTCCGCTTTGGATTGATATGGCAGCAGACAGAATGGAAAAAGCTCTGTCGCTCGACCTTGAAGCAGAGGTTCTGGACGAGCAGGTAAGACTGCTTAGTCAGGAGCTTCGCACAACAACACAGCGTGTAAATCTTTTTGAAAAGGTTAAGATTCCTGAAACAAAGGCCAATATCAAAAAAATTACCGTTTATCTTGGTGATGAACAGGTAGCGGCCGTTGTACGCAGTAAGATTTCTAAGAAAAAGCTGCAGGCAAAAATTGACGAAGAACAGGAGGCTGGCAAATGATTGAACCAATGAAAAAAGTCTCTGTAGTTCTTTTGAATAGAGATAAAGAAGAAGCACTTAAATCATTAAGAAAGATTGGTCTTGTTCATCTTGAAAAACTTGAAGGATCAAGCGAAAAACTTAATGCATTTAAGGAATATACTTCTAATGCAATAGTTTCTGAAAGTATCTTGGGCGAAATTAAGCTTGATAAAAAAGCTAAAAAGCAGAAGATTACTTTGGAAGACTCTAAGGTTGTCGAACTTTGTAGACAGGTTGTAGTTAAATCCGAGCGCAAAAAGCAGCTTATGGAAGAAATTTCAGCCGATACTACTGAGCTTGACCGCTTTACAGAATGGGGCAGCGTTAGTCTTGAAGATATAGAATTCCTTAAAGAAAAAGGAATCCTTATCGCAATGTACGAAATTGCCGCAGACAAATACAGCCAGATTGATTCAGAAATTCAGACAATTCTTGTAAACAATGACAAGAAAACTGTCCGCTTTTTGATTACAGGCTGTGAATCAAGACCAGAAAAGCTTTTGCCGGAAGCCTTTGAAGTTCCTCTTCCAAGAATGTCTACGACTGCATTGGAAAAAGAAATTAAGAAGGATGAAGACGAAATTAAAGACATAGAAAGATTCTATGTTGAAAATGCAAAATATGTTCCTGCAATTGCGGCTTTCCGTAAGAATCTTGAATCTGACATTGAGTTTGAAAACGTAAATGCCGGAATGGAATCTGAAAAGCAGGGTACAGAAAATGATCTTGCATGGATAAGCGGTTATGTTCCTGCTGCAGACCTTGAAGAATTTAAAAAGGCCTGTGCTCAGAATCAGTGGGCTGTTGCTTATGCAGATCCTGAAGATGAAGATACAGAGGTTCCTACAAAGCTTAAGAACAATAAGTTTGTAAGCCTTATTTAT
The DNA here is from genome assembly GCA_017550685.1 of Treponema sp. Lineage (GTDB taxonomy): Bacteria > Spirochaetota > Spirochaetia > Treponematales > Treponemataceae > Treponema_D. Next base: position 148,851 of record JAFZOJ010000078.1, read on the forward strand.
CCACTTACAGACTTTTTGGGTACAGTACCGGGATATCACGAATATGATATCAGCGGCTGGTTCTTACTGTTCTTTACAATCTTCTTTGGAATGATTTTTGGAGACGGTGGATACGGTGCTCTTGTTGCTGTTGTAATTCTTTTACTGATGCTTAAAACAAAGCTTTCGGGAAAGAAGGTACCTGCAGCATACGGACTGTTCCTGCTTGTTTCCCTGGCAACTGTTGTATGGGGTATGGTTACATGTACATGGTTTGGTATTTCGGCAGAAAGACTTCCTGAATGGCTTGTAAACCTTTCTATACCGCAGATTTCCAGTGCATTTGAAAAGAATCTGGACGGATCCGACAGAATCTGGAATGTGCCTTGGATTAATGATCCATCAATTGGTCTTACAAAGAACCAGTTCCAGCAGATTTTCTGTTTTGCTCTTGCTCTTGTACAGCTTTCGGTTGCACATATCAAGGCCGGAATCAGAAATATCAGGGAAAAGAAAGGATTAAAGGTTCTTGGAGATCTGGGTTCAATTTTGCAGCTTGTAGGTTTGTTCTGGATTGTACTTGCCATGGTTGTAAATAGCCAGGTTTTCCAGATGCTTGGAAATATCGGTCCTGTACCGGTTGGAAAGATTGAAATTAGCCTGATTGCCATTGGTTTTGCTATGAGCTTTATCTTTGCAAATTACGAAGGCAATATAGGACAGTCAATTCTTGAAAGCTGTAAGAATATAATTTCGGTTGTATTGGGAATTGTAAACGTATTCAGTGATATTGTTTCTTACATCCGTCTTTGGGCGGTAGGACTTGCAGGTGCTGCAATTTCGGGAACAGTAAATCAGCTTGCGTCAGGCATTGCCAATAATCCGGAGGTTGGATCTATAATTGCACATGCATTAATCTTTGTTGCAGTTATAGCCCTGCTTGCGTTCGGACATGGATTAAACATGATTTTGAACGTTCTTTCAGTTATCGTTCATGGTGTACGTTTGAATACTTTGGAATTCTGTACACACATTGGAATGAGCTGGAGTGGTGTAAAGTATTCACCATTCAAAGAGTAATGTCATTCCCGTGCTTGACACGGGAATCATATAAAAAGATTGTCGGGTCAAGCCTGACAATAACAAAAATTTGTTAATATACCTGATAAAGGTTAAAGGAGAATAATTATGACTTTTTGGGGAAATCTTGGTGCTGCTATTTGTATGGGTATTGCTGCTATTGGTTCAGCAATTGGTATTGGAATTGCCGGACAGGGCGCAATCGGTGCATGGAAACGCTGTTATATAAATAACAAGCCTGCTCCATTCATCCTTACTGTATTTGCCGGTGCTCCACTGACACAGACAATTTACGGCTTCCTTCTTATGTCTATTAAATTAAAGGCACTTGGAGCTGAAAATCCAGGTATGTCACTTGGTCTTGGTATTGCTTCTGGTCTTGCTATGTGTTTCTCTGCTATTGCTCAGGGAAAAGCTGGTGCTGCCGGTTCAGATGCTCTTGGTGAAACAGGAAAAGGTTTTGCTCAGTACATCATGGTTGTAGGTCTTTGTGAATCTGTTGCTTTGTTCGCAATGGTATTCTCAATGATCGCATAATATTTAGGTTATAGGTTTCAGGTTACAGGTCATAGGGTATAATAATCCTAAAACCTGGAACCTAAAACCGGGAACCTAAAACCCGATAAAAACATGACTACTAAAACTGTGTCCCTCGGGGGAAAGGGCATAACTAATAAAGTATTCATTGGTGGCGGGAATCCGGTGTCGGTCCAGACTATGTGGAAGGACGGGATTACTGATCTTAACACTAATAATCAAAAATTAGATTCAATCCTTACACAATTAAATGAACTTAGTCTCATAGGCTGCGATATTGTGCGTTTTGCAGTGCCTGATATGGAAAGCGCCAGGTCACTAAATCTTCTTTCAGAACGTACAGTAATGCCGCTTGTAGCAGACATTCATTTTGACTATAAGCTTGCACTCGAATGCCTTAAAGCAAATGTTGCCGCAATCAGAATAAATCCGGGAAATATCGGCAGCGAAGGAAATACACGCACAGTTATTCAAGCCTGCCGCGATAACCAGGTTCCAATCCGCATAGGAATTAACAGTGGTAGTCTTCCAAAAGACTTACAGGAACAGATACAAGCAGGTAAAATCACACGCGCACAGGGATTATGCGAAACAGCTGCCCGCGAAGCAGAGGTTTTTGAAAAATATAACTTTGATCAGTATGTCGTAAGCATGAAATCAAGCGACGTAAACGAAACAATCGAATGCAATCAGTTTTATGCTCAAAAATACAATAATCCGCTGCATCTTGGTGTTACAGAAGCTGGTCCACTTATCGGAGGCATTGTAAAATCAAGCATTGCGTTCAGTACGCTTTTGGCACAGGGAATAGGAGACACAATCAGAGTAAGCTTGTCTTCCAGCCCGGAAAACGAAGTTATAGCCGGAATCAATATATTAAAAGAATGCGGAAAAAGAAGTCGTGGTGTAAATCTTGTTTCCTGTCCACGCTGTGGCCGCATTGGATTTGATGTTCACAGCTTTGTAGACCGCTGGCAGAACAGACTTTTGGCAATGGACAAGAATATTACAGTTGCAGTTATGGGCTGTGTCGTAAACGGACCGGGAGAAGGAAGACACGCAGACCTAGGAATAGCAGGCACTACCGATAAAGTAATTATTTTTAAAAAAGGAAAAATAGTGCAAACAATTGACCCTAAAGATGCCGATAAAGTATTTGAACAAGAGTTGAATTCTTTGTAATGGAGAACCAGATTTGAAACGTATTATTTTTTCGTCATTGATTTTATTTTTGGGAATGAGCCTCTTTGCCCAGCATGGAATTAATTCAAAAAGCCTTATATCTTTCCGCAACGCTCAGAATGCTTTTGAAAACAAGGAATACGGCAAGGCTTTGAATTATGCCGAAGAAGCAATCCTGTACAGAAAAGAACAGGTTACTCAAGATTATAAGACAATTCAGACAAGCCTTTCTTCACGCGAAGTAAAAAAGGCAGGAGATAATATTCAAAGCATAATTGCAGTCCTTACAGAACGCGACGAATACGACTGCATAGATTTAATCAACTATTACAATTCTAAAAAAGATTTTAATGATTCCATTTCCAAGGTTCTGGAATATATCAAGGGACAGGAACAGTTCCCGGAAGCACAAAAGCTTATAGGTGATATTTATAAGCTCGAAGGTGAATATGATTTTGCCGAAGATTATTATCTTAAAGCCCTGGAAAATGCCGCTTCGCTTGACGTACCTGACGAACGCTATGAAATTATTTACATGCTTGCAGATTTGAGCCGCCTTAAGCATGATTATGATTTAATGGAAATACGACTTTTGAACATAATCGGCAAGGAACAGAATGACCGTAATATGATACTTGCAAGGTCAATCAAGTCTACAGTTTCAAAAAATACAAAGGATTCAATCGAAAAGTTCTTTAAGATGTACCGCAGCAATAATTATTATGCATTGCGCGCTTACATAGAGCTTGCAGATTATTATATGTCAATCAATATGAACGAAAAAGCTTTAAATTACAGTTCAATTGCAGTAATTACAGGCTTTTCAAAAATCTATAACATAATCGAAAAACGCGACATTGACTTTGTTTATACGGATATAGTTTCTTTCCTTGATCTGGTTCCTTCTTATCCTGACATTGTAAAATGGGGCAGCGAAAGTGATGTATGGAAAAGCTTTAATCTGTTCTGCGAAGTTTGCGGAAAATGCGGTTATGATAACTTTTCTTCAGAATTGTTGAAAATCCTTGCCTTCCATTCGCCACAAAAGTTCTGGCAGCAGGATGCAGTTCTTAAGCTGGACAAAATGGACGGAATTAAGAATCCGGACTAAGCCGCGCAAAGTTCAACACCCTAATAATGTAATCCAAATCCTATTTGGAATTCTCTTGTAGAAACATCTTCTCGCCAACTGGTATTAAGCTTGCTGGCAAAAAGCTTACGGCCAATATCAATACCTATGCTTCCGCGAACTGTAATGCCTGACCATTTAAGAGGATAAACTATAACTTCAAGACCGGCGGCATAAAATCCGTCTTTGAGATTAAAGAAGGTTTGTGTAATTTTGTTATAGCAAAGGGCTGCATCAATAAACGGAGAAAGCTGGAAATCAAAATTAAAATAACGTAAGAAGGATTTCTGGAAATTAGTTGTAAAAATATGAACTGGAAAATCCATATTCAAAATTAAAGCACTTGTAGGATTGAGAGCGGAAATATCGGTACCTGCATACTTCTGATTATCTCTTATACCGCGTAAATATCCGCCGATTGCGGTACCATCATTATAAATATAGTTTTTGTATTTTTCATTTTTAGGATTGAACATATAAGAAAAACATACAAAATTGCAGGCAAGACCTATGTTACGCAAAAACAGGGAATCATCAAATATTGTAAACTGCTTATAGGCTTTTATATCACACTGGATAATAGGATAAAATCTCTGGCGCTGGAAGTTCCAGGTGTAGCTGTTGTTCAAAGAAAAGGTGAGGCCGTTTCTTAAATTGTTTTCCCAGTCTATGCGGCCAAAGGAAAGTGAATGTCCAAGAGTAAGGATTGGACTTGAAAGGGCAGAGTTTTGTTCAGAGATTCCGTCAAAGTCCCAGGAAAAGCTTGCATTAGTATAAGGTGTATAATACAAGCCACCAAAATAATCTAGTGTGGTCAAGGTTAGAGGGAGGGAAAATTTGAGCAGTTCTTCAAAATAAAGATTGTCGCCAAATTCCTTATAATCAAAATTATTGGCAATTTTCTGATCTGCTTCTATAACAAGGTTTGTTTTTTCAAAAGGAAGCTCAAACTTAATACCGGTCTTTACGTCCCATTCGGGCATGCTGTCGCCAAAGGTATAGGAAAATCCAAGGTCATTTATCCAGGTAGCGTCAAAAATACCGGCTTGGAATGGATAGTCAATTGAAAGATTAAAGCCCAGTTCAGAATGCTCTGCGTCAGATTCGCTGGTAGGTATCATAAAGTAGACATCTGAAGAAAGTGTATTAAGTGAACCAAGGAAGTTTGTATCCTTGATTTTAAGCTTAAAGGTAAGGCCTGTGTTTGAATTGTACTTAGGACCGGGAATTGCAAAAAGATGGAAGGAGTCTTTTACAGAAACTTTAAGATTTACAAGGGTAATCTCGTTTTCCTGTAAGGCTTCTTCTTGGCTTTGTTCAAAGGTGTAATCAACCTTAATTGTTTCAAAGGCACGCAGGTTAGACAGCTTTTGTCTGTAATCATCAAGATAGGTATTTAATTCTTTTATGTCATTAAAGATACGCTTAGTATCCAGAGGAACCTGGTGTGCAAGCGCATAATCCTGAGTTTCTCCAAAGATTTTTGCACCGCAACCTTCGATGTTATATTCAACTTTGTTAATTTGAAATTGATGTGCACAGATAGGAAATAAAAAGAAAAGAAGGGCAGAAAAAACTGCAATGCGTTTCATTAGTATGCACCCCGTCCTTTTACGACAACATAGATTGTTTTAATCAAAATCCATATGTCGAGCCAGATGGACCAGTTTTGAATATAATATAAATCAAGAGAAATACGTTCTTCGTATTCAGTATCTGAACGTCCGGAGGTCTGCCACATGCCAGAAAGACCAGGAACTACCGAAAGTACATAATCTTTAAATTCACCGTAGTTGGTAAGCTCGGGTTCTGTAACAGGGCGTGGGCCAACAAAGCTCATCTGTCCAATAAGAATATTTATAAGCTGAGGAAGTTCATCAAGGCTTGTTTTGCGCAGGAATTTACCAAACTTGGTTACACGTGGATCATTCTGGAACTTGCGTTCTTTTTCCCATTCTTGGCGCATCTGAGGATTATTGGCAAGAATTTCTTCCAGCTTTTTGTCTGCATCAATACACATGGAGCGGAATTTCCAGCATCTAAATTCCTTGCCGTTTTTGCCAACACGTTTGTGACCGTAAAAAATAGGTCCGCGCGATGTAATCTTTGTCAAAATCATTAAGATTATAAAAACCGGAAGAATTACAGGGCTAAAGAAAAGGATGATGAAAATATCCAAAAGGCGTTTAAAGAAAAGGTTTGTCTTAAATGTAAGGTTATGTGTACTTGCAAAGCCGATAATACCCGCAATATCCTTGAGCTGCTGTGAACAGGTAAAGGATGATTGAGACTTGGCAACAGAAATTGTATAGCGGTAAGAAGTCATGATAGAAGAAATCTCACCCTTGTAGTCGCTTATAATTGCCTGCTTGATATTGTAATCGTGAAGTATGCTGTTTATTTCATTTTCAGGAGGAAAAACCGGAATACCGTTTTTTACGCTCGGAAAAATTGACTGTGCATCTATGATTACCGCCGGTTTGTAGCCAAGGTATTTATTGTTCTTAAGCTTTTCAATAATTACGTCGGCACTGTTTCCTGTACAGTAAATTACCGCAGGAACTCCCCACCACGAAAATCTGCAGAATTTACGTTTGGCAAATTCGCGGAAGGCCGGCAAAAGAAGTATGGAAAAAATAAAGGTTATAAGAAAAGCTATAATAACCAGGCTGTTTTCTGTATAAGATTTGATAACAGCCGCAGGGTCAGATTCTGTAAGGCTGGAAACCAATACAAAAGAAACAATAATGGCAAAACCAAAAAACGAAGAAATACTGTATTTTTTAACCTGTTCTGCAGCCGGAATCATAATACCCGGATAAAGTCCCATGAACGCAAAAAGCAGAAGGATAAAAGGAATAAAGATTGTATAGTTTATAAAAGAAGAAAAGTTAATGTCTTTGATTGCAAAAATATTTACGATAAAAAATCCGAGCGCAATGCACAAAATAAGAACCAGAATATCAACAATAAACAGCGCAAAACCAGAAAAAAAAGAACTTGTTCGAGGATAATTTTTCTGCAGATATTCCACAAATTCATCTTTTGTCATAAGTATATTATAGTATGAAAGGGGAGATTAGTCTATTAAAGAATTCATCAAATTACTATTGAAATCTAAATTCTAATAACATATAATTTAATTACCTGATTATTGTTTCGAGGAATAAAAATGAAGAAATTTTTTACACTAATAATAGTTTTTATTATATCAGTTTCCATAAACGCTTTTGGACAGACTAATGCAACAGTTCCTTTAAGTGATAATGTATATGAAGTTCTTCGTTCTGCAGAGATAAAAGGATTATGTTCACCACTTTCTCTTGTAAAACCATATACACAGCAATATATAGTTAATAAATTAAATGAAATATATGAAAAGCTTGATGAAGATGAAAGATATGATGAAGCAGATATTATTGAAAAATATATTTCCAACTTTGAGCTTGAAGATGGTGTTCAGATAAAAAAAGGATATATAAAATTAAATAATTATAGCATGGATTTCCCAACCACATTAGTTATAAGTGATTCTCTTTTTATTAATTGTGGAGCTGGATTATATGCCAATTCAAATCAAAATTCTGTAGGTTGGGAAGTATTCAATAATTTTAATTTCAAAGGTGACTTAGGTGATAATGTTTCTTTCAAATGTAATGGTTTACTAGGGCTTACAAGGATGCCGTTACAATACATGGGAGAATATGATATAGGAAAATGGTGGTATAACGATACAGATCAATCTACTCCACGCAAAATAAAAACTTATAGAAACAATTCATTCTTACCATATTCATATAGTAAAATATGGGATGGTTCTACTTATTACATAACTAATCTTTATTCTGATGGACTTGAAGGCTGGCCAGTAGTTACATCATTATCTTTTGGAATGTCTGGAGATATTCATGCATCTTTTTATGATAATTCTATAGAATTGGGAGTTGGAAGATATAGACGCGAATGGGGTGCAATGGATGATTCATCAAGTCTTATTATGAACAGTCATGCAAGACCTTTCCTTGGAGCCGAAATAAGAGTAGCTCCATTTGATTTTTTATCATTATCAAGTTTAACAGGTATACTTGAGTTTCCTAATCAAGGTTATATAAATGATGGAGCATGGTATAATATTGATGATAACGGTACCAAAATTGGTAATAATTTAAATGACAGTTATTATTTCCAGAACGCTTTTTCAATCTTAATGTTTGATTTGTCCTTAAAAAAAATCCATTTTGATTTTGGAAGTACCTGTATATGGCCAAAACGTTTTGAATTAGGTTATGCATTTCCACTTATTGATAATGTAGTTTATCAAAATGATGTAGGTGATTATGATAATCTTGCTTTGTTTGCAAATGTTAAATATACATTCCCTGGCATTTGTTCCCTGTGGATTTCCGGTTATCTTGATGAAATAAATGCTTTTAATTCAAAGTTCTGGGAAAAAACAAGAGCTATGTTTGCATTCCAGGGAGGAATTAAAGCAGATATTCCTTTTATTCCTTTTACAACTGCTTCATTCCGTTATACAAAAGTTGAACCATATTGTTATACTCATCACGCCATTAATTATACTCCGTGGTACAATCATTATATTAGTGAAAGTTATACTAATAATGGTGAATGTCTAGGATATTATCTTCAGCCAAATTCTGATGAATTGAATTTTCAAGTTATTTCTTATCCTATGCCGGACTGGAAGTTTGAATTTCAATATCAGTTAATAAGACATGGAGTAGATTGGGGAAGTAAAGCAGGTATTGGAAATAATCTGTATTCTGAACTTCAAGTAGCTAATAGAGGTGATTTGTACAAATACTTCCTTCATGACGGATTATATGAATGGTCACATATAGTTTCAATAAATGCTTCATATGATTTTAATAATCTGGATCTTCCAATCAAATTGACAGCTGGACTTGGATATATCTATGACTATTTTACTGATATTGATGGTCAGCCTGGAAGAAAAACAAAATATCATTCATTTAGCAGTGACGAATATCCTGTAAAAAACGGAGTAGTAGGAAATATTTTGATTACAGTTTTCTACGAATAATCTTACAGCCGTTTTCTATCTTTAATAATTTTCTCTATCTTGGTTCTAAAGTTATCATAAGAGAATTGTTTTACGTGATCTGTAAATTTCTTTCGGTTCTGGAATTGAGCTTCTTTTGCTTCAAATTCATTCATGCATTCAATAAGGCTTTGGGCAGTCTGCTCTTCAAAAAACAAGCCGGTTACATTTTCTTTTATTGAATCGCAGGCTCCGCCTTTGTGGTAAGCCAGAACCGGACAACCTGCCGCATTTGCTTCTACCGGAATAATTCCAAAATCTTCTATGCCCGGGAAGAGCAGGGCCTTTGCCTGGCTTAAGTATTCAGAAACCTGTTCATCACTAACGCGGCCTGTAAAGGTAATCAAACCAGAGCTTGCATACTTTTGTGCTTCTTTAGATTTTCCGTCGCCGATGATAACAAGCTTTCGTCCGGATTTTATACAGGCTTCAATTGCAAGATCTGCACGCTTATAGCCAACAAGTTGGCCAAAGAAAAGGTAAAAGTCTTTTGGCTTGCGTTCGTTGTTAATGTATTTTTCAATATCACATGGCGGATATACTACATCACTTTTACGTCCGTAATAACGTTGAATACGCTGTGCAACAAAGTTTGAGTTTGCAATAAAATGATCTACAAGGTTACTAGATGTAACATCCCAAAGACGCAGGGACGGAATCATTTTTTTCATAAAAAATTTAACCAACGGATTTGCTTTGGCAAAATATTCATGGTACATATCCCAAAGATAGCGCATTGGAGTATGGCAGTAGCAGACATGAAAAGCATCCGGAGCAGGGCACACACCTTTTGCAGGACCTGATTCACTTGAGATTATAAGGTCATAACCTGTAAGATCCAGATCCATAAGTGCCTTGGGCATAAAAGGCATGTATTTCTGGTAAAGCTTTGTTGCAAACGGCCAGTTGTTTATTTTAGTAGTATATATTTTGTGCTGTTTTATAACCGAACTGATTTTCTGAGGATCATAAACATTGGTATAAATATCAGCCTGTGGAAACATGCGGCAAAGTTCTTCTAAAACCTTTTCACCGCCACGCATTGTTACAAGCCAGTAATGAACGATTGCTACTTTCATAAACAGCCTCTTATTGTTTGTATTATTATCTGAGAAGTTTTTTCAAATGAATATTTTTGCGGGAGTTTGGAAATATCAACATCAGGTAATGTGAACGCTTGGGTAATTTTTTCTGCCAGATTTTCTGAATTACCACATTCAAAAAATGTAACTGGGAATCCTTCGTATATTTCTTTAAATACCGGGATGTCAGAGATAACTACATTTGTACCGCAGGATAAAGCTTCCATCGGAGGCATTCCAAATCCTTCGTATAGTGAAGGCTGAACTAATAGCTTTGCCTTTTTGTAATATTGGCATAATTGTTCGTCAGTAATTTTTCCGGTAAAGATAATATTCTGGTCTTGAGTTTGTTGTAATCTTTGGGCAGTTTCATCATCGCCTGAGCGGAAATTCTTTTCATTACCAATGATTACCAGTTTTGCATCAAGTCTGTTTTTTTTGCAAAGCTCAAAGGCATCAAGCAGTACCGAAAGTCCCTTGTGTTTTTTGATGTTCCCAACAAATACAATTGAATTATCTTTAGATTGTCCGGATTTTTGCGACGCGGCATTTTCTAAAAACCATTTAGGGACAGAATTGTATGTAATTACCAGTTTCTTGTTTTTGAGCTTTAATTTTTCCTTTATTCTGTCTGCAGAAAACTGAGATACCGTAAAAATTACTTTTGATTTATTTATTGCGCGTTGATAAAAAAACTTGCGTATCAAAATTCCGGTTTTAGAAGTAAGTCCCGGAATATCAAGAAAAACAATATCGTGAATAGTAGTAAAAACCGGAACTTTTATATCGCAGGGAACATTACAGTAGGGTGTATAAAACGCATCACATTTATTGATAATTTTTGTGATGCTTGAAGGAAAGAAGAATAATTCTTTGAGTGAAAAAGTTTTTATTGATGTTTGAATAATTGAGGCAGAGGACTTATAAATTTCAAGTTTAGAAATTTGTGAAGATGTACATAAAAGTGTACAGTCATTTTCCTTTACAAGAAACTCAAGAACATTTTCAAGATAAGTTCCAATCCCGCCGCTTCCGAGCATCCTGCAGTCAATAAAAAGTTTCATAATTACCTAAAATAATAACACAATTATACAATTATTGCAAAATCATATTAAAAGTGTTATTGTTTTTGATATGAAACGTATTATTTGTATATCAACATTATTATTTTGTTTAACTTCTTTAGTATTTGGTCAAATTTACAGTAAACAGCAGCCAATTCCTGCTCATCATTGGATTTATGATGCGTTATATAAATTGAATTCAGAACAAAAAAGAGCTTCTGTATTAGATAATGCTCCTGCAACAGTTGAAGAATTGTATATGAATTTTCTTTTGATTGATGAAGAATTACTATCTGATGCAGGTAAACAGTTATATTCAAAAGTTGAAAGCTTTTTCCAAAAGAAAAACTTTTTGATTGATTATGATAATATAAAATTTACAGTTGGAACAATTCTTAATCCAGCTGGAGCAGTAAAAACAAATAATAATATAGACTGGTCAAAAGCTTCCTCATATACACAAGAAACCGAAGGATACTGCCAGAATGGCTCTCTTAATACAATTTATTCTACCGGACTCGCAACATTCCCGATAGTTTTTGATTTTGATGATGTTTTCTGTATGGACTTTGAACCATATATTGGAACAAATTACTGGATATTAACAAATAAACAATGGGCAATGAATATTCCAACAACCATAAATCAGGAAGACTGGTTATTTACACCTGCAAGGGCTTTTGGTTCAATCGGTAAAAATTTTGGTAATTGGGGGATTAATGCTCAGATGGGAATAAATGGCCTGGAAATTGGTCGTTCAAAAACTGGCTCTGTGATTTTCAACTCTTCATTTCAAACAGATTCATTTTTCCAGTTAAATTTATATTCTCCCAAAATAAGATACAATCTTGATGTTGCACAAATTGATATTCAACGAAATATGTATATACATTATTTCGAATTAATACCAGTTCCAAATTTCAAATTTGGTATACTTGAAGGTACAATGGTAAAAGGACCTCTAGAAATTAAATATCTGAATCCTTTAGTTACAATGCATCATTATCTTGGCTGGCGTCTTTACAAACTATTGGGAGATCCTGATAAAGCGAAATATTATGGAGAAACTGATTTCTGTGCTTATTTAGGTGTTTCAATGGATTATCAGCCATGTCAGTATTTGCGTTTATATCTTTTATATTCACAAAGTGAATTAATGGATTTTCAGGAAAGCCTGAGTACATGGGACTATTATAAATCTTATCCTGATAGTTTTAGTGTACAATTAGGAGCTGATTTAAGTATTCCTTACAATAATGGTTATTATATCGGAAACTTTGAAGGTATATATTCAACACCATTTGCCTATTTTAAACAAACAAAAGATGCTTCTCTTGTAAGAATTCGAGAATGGAATAATTTTCCTTCATATGGACTAGGTGTAAATACCTCATGGATCGGTTCTCCTTTTGGTCCAGATGCTTTAGGATTTAATCTAAGTTTTGGATATGAAGAAACATTAAAATGGAAAGCAGAATTGAGTTATCTGTTTATGGCTCATGGAACAAATACTGTAAAACTGTTCGAAAAAACTGTTAATATTGATGGTGAGGATTACGAAGCTTATTATCCAAGTTCTATGTGGTTGCAGGGAACTCCGGCAGAAATTACAACTGCAATGCGTACTCATAAACTTACCGGTATAATTCAATATACAAACAGAATTGGCTTAAGTGGTGAATATTTTATAACAGACAAAATGAGTGCTGGAGCAGAGATAATTTATACATTTATCTTCAATCACAGAGCTGTTACAGGTGCTTTTGATCAGGGATTTGAATTTACATTGAATTATAAATGGGATCTTTTCTAGAATTCCATTTTAGAAACTTCCTGCACCATAAAGTCTACAACAGCTTTGCCTGCATGTCCTTCATTCATCCAGGCTTCGTTTTTAGCTTTCTGGCGCTGGGCTTCAAGCTCCTTGCTTTGACTTGCTTTTTCAATAACGTCTTTAATGTTGTCAAAGAAGTCTTCTTTTAATTCAATACCAATTTCCTTGAGGGCACGATTGAGCCAGATGTACTTTCCGTGGTCAGGTAAGTCATAGGCGTCGTAAGGAAGCATATCAAGCTCTGAATTAACGTAAATAACCGGTTTATTGCAAAGAAAGGCATAGTCAAAAATAATACCTGAAAAATCAGAAATCATAATATCTGCTTTTTTAAGGGAATAAATGTTGTCGGTTTCATAATCCCATACGATGTTAGATGCATCCTTATATCTTTGAGTAAGCCGATCAAGTATTTCCTTTTCAGACTTTTTTGACTGAGGGTGTGGACGTACAATAATGTTCCAACCGGTAGCGGCAAGAGGATCAAGCAAGCGTTCACCATATTTAAGTAAAAGTCCGCTGGCACCCCAGGTTGGAGAAACAAGCACTGTAAACTGATGATTTTTTTCTTCCGGGATATTTGCCATTTTTTCTTTAAGCACATCAAGATAAGGGCAGCCTACTGTAATAATCTGCTTCTTCTTTATATCTCTATGATTTTCAAGATATTGTATTTCATCTCTGTGGTAGTCGCCTGTTATAAGTACAGAATCATAATAATCTGTACCAAAAAGACGGTACATAGTAGTATCAGTTGTCATATGAATGATATGTGAATAATGCTTAACATTTTTACTTCGTTTAAGTTGATAAACGTTTAGTCCTGGAGTTGTCATTAAAACAAATCCGGCACTAAGCATGTTTAGTTTTACAAAAGCAAGATTGCCTTCTCCAATAAACTCAGGTTTTATAAACTTATAGCCCTGGTCGAAGCAAGGATCTTTTTGAGCCGAAGTATAATAGGTTAGTTCAATCTGTCTTTTTTCAAATTCATCACAGATTGGTTTAAATGTATTCCAGTATTGCATTCCTTCGTTGTAAATTACATATTTTTTAAAGTTTGTATCCGCAGAAGTAGAAACACCGTTTTTTTTGGCTGTAAACAAAAGTTTTACTTTAATCCATGCGGCTTTACCTAAAAAGAAAAGTGTTGCAGCCGCTCCAATAAGTATTGAGAAAAGCATACTGCCGGTACCTGGGTCGATATAAAGAAAAGTGGCTATCATTATTTTCCCTCCTGTGAATATGGAGATTCATGTGCCCAGTTTGAAGGGTCAAAAATACTATCATGAATTGAATACCATGACTGTTCATCAAGATTTAATGTATTTTTATTATGTGCATCAGGAGACCAACCATGATTATCAACAACAAAAACTTTTTGTTTTTGTTCTGGTTGATAAATAGGATTTCCTGTAAAAGGATTTTTTGCATTTTCAATAAGACCTTCAACGGCAAGCTCAGGTGTATCTGCATTTGTCATAAATGAATTATCAATAATTAAATTACCATGATCATTAAAATCTTTAAACAAAAGAAGAGGATGATGTGCTTCAATTAAGAATGGAAGATTTGCTTTTGCTTGATCAGGAGAAATATCTGTATTGATAGCTGCACCATGATCGGCAACAATGATTATTCTAGTATTATCATAAACTCCTTCCTGCTTTAAATAATCAAAGAATTCACCAAGTCGTTTTAATGCACTGCAGTTTGCATGATAATGAACTTCTTTCGAATATTTTCCAAATCCCATATTCGTAACATTTACAACTGGAATGTAATCTGGTGCTTGAAAATAATGCGGTTCATGAGTCATATCATTTACAAGAAATGTAAAGGTTGCATCTTCGGAGTCTGTTGCTGTAAGTTCTGGAAGTAAATCTATTGCAGCGTAGTTATTTACAACATCCTGAAGATATTCAAGTGACTGATTTGTATTCCACCAGAAACCGTCATTATAAATTGAATCTCTAAAATATAATGGCATAGTTTTTAAGAAACTGAACCAGATGAAATTTCGTTTTAAAAGATCACTTCGAGCTGTCTGAGACGCTGCTTCCGGGTGGAGTTTAAGCCAAACGTCTGTATAGACACGAATTGTTGGTTCTCTATGAATCTGCGGATAAGCATCATAGATTCGTAAATCCGGAATCCAGCTGTAATTAGCCCATGACATATCTGTTACAGTAGAATCATAACCATTTTCCGAGAATAAAAGAGGAAGTACTGTTAAAGATTCATTATGTTTTTGTACAAGAGCTACATCATTTCGTTCGTTCATTGCATATGGAGTGTAATCATAGCCGCCAAACATTGGAGGGGCACCAATTAAAGTATGATCTGCATAAGAAATAGTGTTAGAATAAAGGCGGAATCCGTCATATTGCTTGTAAAGCTCTTTGTTTTCATCAAAAATATAAGGAACATAACCATTTACAGCTCTATCAAGCATAATTATAAAAACATTTTTTTTTGTTTTACTAAGATTAAAAATTGGTTTAATATCTGATGATGAATTAATGGTAGCTGCAGAAGAATTAGCTTTAATATCTTTTGCCTGTTTATAACCCTTACTGATTTTTCCACTATGCATTACAGAAATACCAACAAATGCAATTATCAATACAGTACTGGTTATTGTAAGCCAGTTTGCTTTTTTGAAAACAATCAGAACAACAGCAATAATTATAGGTATTAAAAGCACAGAAAGATTAATTATTGCATTACTTGTTGTTGGTTTTAATGCACCTGCATCAGAGAAGGTAAGAAGTGTTGATAAAGTTCCATATTTTCCATCGAATGCAAAAGCATTTATTACGGCAGCAAAACATAAAATAATTCCAAAGAAAGTCATCATTGTTTGAGTTTTCTTTCCAAACATAAAATAAATACAGCATGGCCAGAAAACACAAAAACCAATAGACTGCCACAAAGTATGTCTTAAAAAGAAGAATGGTGATTTATAGGAATCTACAAAGGAGAATTCCATTGGTGAAGATGAAATTACGTATGAAGGAAGTGTAAATCCAATAAGAAGTGCAAGAGCAATGCCTGTTGTCAAGAAGAGTTTTGTTCTTTCTTTTTGATTTTCAGCAATTGATTTAAAAGGTTTATTAATTAGCCAATCAATTCCTTTAAGAATAAAAGGCATAATGAATACAATAGACAAAGCAAATATGAGCATTAAACGTCTGTATAAGAAACCGTGATGACGGAAAAGAAGGTACCAGTCAGCACCAAGTACTATAACACAAAGACAAATGTATAATACCCATACAGGATGTTTCATCTTGTAAAAGACATTCTTTACAAGACTAAAAAGGTTATTCATTGTCCAGTAAACAACAAGTCCACTAGGCGAATTATAAAGAAGGAAAAGAAATACAAGGGCAGTTACATAAATCTGTATTTTTTCTTTAATAGGATGACCTTTACTATAAATAGCACCAGCTACTATATTAATAACAGTCATTGCAATTGGAAGTATATTTATATTAAAGTTTCCTATTGTAAAAGTTGCATCAGGTGCACCCATATCTTTTATAAAATAAAAGGCAACTCCACGAAGAGATTCAAGATTACTTAAAAATTTATATGCTGCTATAAAGAATGGAATCTGGATTGCCAGGCTTATAGAAGATCTTAAAGCCATCATAGGATGATAATGATTCTGTTTATAATATGTAGACAGAATCATATACTGTTCGTCGCCTTTAAAGGCCTTTTTTATTCGGTCTATGCCCGGTTTGAGCTTTGCCTGTATATTCCTTTCTGTTTCCTGCCATTTTTCTGCAATTACATAAAGCGGAAGACAGAAGAAAGAAACTCCAAAGCTTACAATAAGAACTGCATAACCAGTATTCTTAAAGACTTTCCAGCCAACATAATACAATAATTCAACAAGTTGATATAAAGGAAAAATTATAATTGAATACAAAAAATCGAACATCTGATCCTCGAAAATACAAATAAATTATAATTAATAAATATATAATAATCAATTAAGATACTTTTTCACTTCTTTTTCATAGTTTTCTGCTGATTTTTGCCAGTCATAAAGGGAAAGTACATTTTGTGCCGGAGAAACTGGCCTTTGTAAAAGGGCTTGAAGATTTATAGAGTTATCATATGGGTCTATGTAATAAACGCTATCCTTGAATATTTCGGGGAGACAGGCTGCATTTGAACAGATAACCTTTGCACCCATAGCAAGTGCTTCAAGTGGAGGTATTCCAAAGCCTTCATAAAATGATGGGAACAAAAATGCCTTGCAGTTTTTCATTAAAAGCTTAGCCTGAATATCAGAAACGTATCCCAAAAGTGTAAGATTTGGAGGAAGGTTTTCCCCAATATTATTCCCAAGCTTTGTAAAATCAATGTTTCCGGCTACAACAAATTGAGTATCTTTATTTATACGGGCCTCTTCAACAATCCAGGGAAAATTTTTGTTTTTTGCAGCAGTAGCAAGTGAAAAATAATAATTATCCTTTTGAAGTTTTGGAAACTCTGCTTCAAAGCTTATATCTTGAGGAATTGAAGTAGAAAAATGCTGCCAGCCATTATAAGCAATAGATATTTTATCTGGATTTACTTTATAGGCTTTTACAATTTCATTTTTTGAATAATCAGAAACTGTAAAAATCTTGAGGGATTTTTTTATAGAAACCTTGTATTGAAATAAATGCCATAGTTTTGCCAGAAAAAGATGCTTAGTAGTAATAAACTGGGGATTTACCTTATAAGTTATGTCGTGAACACAGACAATACCTTTTGGATAGAAAAAGGGCAGGGAATTACAAAGATGTAGGCCCAAAGCCTTAGATTTTTTAAGGTAACGTGCTAATTCTGTCTGTTCCCAGATGATTCCGGATTTTTTTCCAACTTGAACAATCCTGATATTATGTAATTCTGGAAGATTCTGTACGCTGCAAGGCACGGCAAGTTCAATTGGCATGTCATCGTTACACAAATTATCTATTGATTTTGTAATTTCCAGAGCATAACGTTGAACTCCTGTAATTTTTTGATTTAGAAATCTGCCGTTAATTACAATTTTACAATATTTAATCATCAAACCTGCATCCTTTTTTTCATTTATTGATTATATATATTAAGTGCTATATAATAATTTTATATAGAATTTACTATTAAACAAGTATATCAGTTAAAAGCAACAATTGAAATACTAAGAGGTTTTTATGGATAAAACAGTTTATCTTGGAATTACCGGCGATATAATTCATCCGGGAATTATCAATATCATAAATGAAGGTGCAAAACACGGTAAACTTATTATTGGTCTTTTAACAGACAGTGCTATTGTTAGTCATAAACGTCTGCCTTATCTTACTTATGATCAGCGTAAACAGGTTGTAGAAAATATAAAGGGTGTTGCAGAAGTAGTACCACAAGAAGAATGGTCCTATGTTCCAAACCTTAAAAAATATAAACCAGACTTTATGATTCACGGAGATGACTGGAAAAATAATTATCTTTCAAAAATCCGAGATGACTGTTTTGAAGTTATGAAGGAATGGGGCGGTCAGATTATAGAAATTCCATATACAAAAGGAATTAATTCTACAGCTCTTGCAGAAAACGCTTCTGTAATAGGAACTACACCGGATATCCGCCGTGCAACCTTAAGACGCTTACTCGAAGCAAAACCAGTTGTACGAATTTTGGAAGCACATTCAGGACTTTCGGGACTCATAGCAGAACATGCCCAGGTAGAAAAAGAAGACGGAATACACCAGTTTGACGGAATGTGGTCTTCATCTCTTACTGATTCAACAAGCAAAGGAAAGCCTGATATTGAAGCCGTAGACCTTACAACAAGACTTCAGTCACTTACTGATATTCTTGAATGTACAACAAAGCCTATTATTTATGACGGAGACACAGGAGATATTCCGGAGCACTTTGTATTTACAGTACGTACCCTTGAAAGAAACGGTGTTAGCGCTGTAATTATTGAAGATAAAAAAGGCTTAAAGAAGAATTCACTTTTTGGAACTGAAGCAAAACAGGTTCTTGCAACAGAAGAAGAATTCTGCGAAAAAATCAGTGCAGGTAAAAAAGCTCAGGTAACAAAAGACTTTATGATTATTGCCCGAATAGAAGAAATCATTGCAGGTTATTCTGTTGATGAAGCAATCACAAAAGCCTTTGCTGCAGTTCGTGCAGGAGCTGATGGTGTTATGATTCATTCTAAAGATAAGAGTGGAATGGATATTAAAGAATTCTGTCAGAAATTCCGCGCTGAATATAAGAGCATTCCAATTGTTCTTGTTCCAACAACTTACAATCAGTTTACAGAAAAAGAACTTGGCGAGTGGGGTGCAAATATTATTATTTATGCAAACCATATGCTGCGTGCAAGTTATCCTGCAATGCGTAAGTGTGCAGAAACAATACTCCAGGCAGAACGTTCGCTCGAAGTAAACGACATGTGTATGCCTATTAAAGAAATTTTGGAATTAATACCAGGAACAAAATAATGATTAGACCATCATACTTATACGATTCACTTATCAAACATGGAACAGATTTTTTTGCAGGTGTGCCAGATTCTTTATTAAAGAATTTTTGTGCATATGTAACAGACAATGCTTTGCCGGAAAAACATATAATCAGTGCAAATGAAGGCTCTGCCACAGCTCTTGCTGCAGGCTATCATTTTGCAACAGGCAAAATCCCCCTTATTTACATGCAGAACTCAGGCGAAGGAAACATGATTAATCCGCTTCTTTCGCTTGTAGATCCTGATGTTTATTCCGTACCACTATTGATAATCATTGGCTGGCGCGGAGAACCTGGAGTTCATGATGAACCTCAGCATGTAAAACAGGGAAAAGTTACCTGTGACCTCTTGGATGCAATGAAGATTCCTTATGAAGTTATGACAGAGGACGAATCAAAGCTTAATGAGCAGCTTGAAAAAGCATATTCATATATTAAAGAAAACTCTGCGCCTTATGCATTTGTAATCCGCAAGGGAACTTTTGATGAATATGTGCTTAAGAATAACATTGCAGTAAATGCACCAATGAAGCGCGAAGAAGCAATTGAAAAAATCATGCTTGCTGCAGATGAAAAAACTGCCTTTGTTTCTACAACAGGAATGGCAAGCCGTGAGCTTTATGAACTACGAGAAAAGCATGGAATGGCTCACGAAAAAGACTTCCTCACAGTTGGAAGCATGGGCCACGCAAGCCAGATTGCACTTTCTATTGCAATGCAAAAGCAGGATAAAAAGATTTTCTGTGTAGACGGAGACGGCGCAACAATAATGCAGATGGGCGGTCTTGCTACAGTAGGTACACGTAATCCAAAAAATCTTGTTCATTTTGTAATGAATAACGGTGCTCATGATTCTGTAGGCGGTCAACCAACTGTAGGTTTAAGTATAGATATTCCTGCAATTGCCAAGGCCTGCGGCTACAAAAAAGTTTATTCAGTTTCTGCACCAGAAGAACTTGAAAATACACTTAACGAAATTTCAACAGCTTTTAAGAATGGAACAAACGAGCTTACATTTGTAGAAGTTAAAGTTTGCAAGGGTGCCCGCAAAGATTTAGGAAGACCAAAAACAACACCTTTAGAGAACAAAACAGCTTTAATGGAGTTTCTTAGTAAGTGAAGCTTTTAATAATTTCTGACATTCACGGAAACCTCAAAGCAATGACTTCTATGCTTGATTATATAAAAGACAGACAGATAGACAGCGTTGCAGTGCTTGGAGACCTTGTTGATTATGGGCCACATTCAAATGAAGTTGTAGAACTTGTTTCTAAAATGCAGCTGCCTTTTGTATGTAATATTTATGGCAACCATGAAGATGCAATGTTCAACGACCAGTATGAAAGGTTTTCTACTCCAAGAGGCGTTGATTCTGCAAAATATACAAAGTCTCTTTTGAGTGTAGCTACCTGTAATTATATAAAATCAAAAATGAACAAAAACGGAAAAGAAGAATTTGTTCTTGATGGAAAAAAAGTTCTTGCCGTTCATGGAACAATACAAGATAACCACTGGGGCAAATTCAACATTCAGGATGATTTATCTCCTTATTCAGAATACGACCTGGTATTAATGGGACATTCACATCTTCCTTTTTTCTATGAAGCCTTTTTCAAAGCAGATAATCCCCAGACCCGCAACAAGAAAAAAACAATTTTAATAAATCCGGGTTCTGTTGGTCAGCCCCGCAATATAAATAAATATGCTCAGTTTGCAATTTTTGACACAATAACAGAGCAGTGTGAATTAATTAAAATTCCATATGATATAAAAGCAGAACAGAAAGATTTTTCTGACAACATAGATTCATTTTACAAAACAAGACTGGAGAACGGTGTATGAAAAAGCTATATGTAATCAGCGGTGTAACAGGAATGACCGGAAGCGAGCTTGCAAAAATGCTTGTAAAAAAAGACAACCTTGTAATTGGTTTTGATAACTTTTTTGCTTCCTCAATCAGAACTGTAGAAGAAATAAAAAATCACCAGCTGTTTAAGTTTTTTGAATATGATTTGAACAATGAAAAGCAGATGAAGAAAATCAAAAAGCTTGTTCTTGCAAAAAAGAAAGATTATGAAGCTCTTGTTTATATTAACTGTGCAGCCGTTGTTCATACAGAACACTTCTATCATATAGACAGAACTTTCCAGACAAACGTTCTTGGAATGAAAGCATTTCTGGACCAGGCAATAGAGGTTGGCGCAGAGTCATATATCAATTGTTCAACTTCAGAAGTATATTCTATGCAGTCTTGGAAAGAAGGCGGTGTTGCCGAAAGTGATTTTATTACAATGGCAAATGCAGAACACAGTCAGAGAACAAGCTATGCAACAGGAAAGCTTCTTACAGAATTCTTTATGAAGGATGCTGTAGATAAAGGACTTATAAAAGGCTGTTCAATCCGCTTTGCAAATGTTTACAGTAAGAGTGAACTTTATCCAAAGCATATTATTCCTCATATTATTACATCACTTAATAAAAGCGGACAGGTTGAACTTTTGGAAAATTCAAAAAAGAACAGAAGAACCTTCCTTCATAACATAGATTCTTGTGCAGCTGTAATTGAACTTGCAAACACACCTACGGCCCTTGATGGTACAGTTTATAACGTCGCAACAGACGAAGAAATTACTATCATAGATTTAGTAAAGCTTTGTGCAGATAAGCTTGGAATTGCAGAGCCAAAAATTACTTTCAATGGCTACAGAGAATCCGACCCGGAAAGACGAGTTCTTAATACAGATAAAATCCGTAGCCGTACAAACTGGAAGCCTGTAATCACACTCGAAAAAGGAATCGAAATGTGTGTAGGAGAAATCAAAAAATGAAAAAGGCTGCAATCATAACAGTTGCCGGAAGTTCTACACGTTTCAGAGAATCAATAAATAAGGATTGTCTAAAATGCATTTACTTTGAAAACAATTATAAAGATTCACTTCTTTATAAGCTTGTAAGCTTGTGCAAGACTTATGATTCAATTGTAATTGTAGGCGGCTACAAGTTTGAAGATTTAGAGGATTTTATAAATCAAAATCTCAAGGAATTTGCAGACAAATTAATTACCATAAAAAATGATCACTTTGCAGATTACGGTTCCGGTTACAGTCTTTACCTTGGTGTAAAAGAATGTCAGAAAATTAATGCTGCTGAAATTCTTTTTACAGAAGGTGATTTATTCTTAGACAAAGTTTCCTTTGATAAAATAATAAACTGCAGCAAGAGTGCGGTTACAATGAATCATGATCCGATAGAAGCCAAGAAAGCAGTTGCATTTTATATAAACGAAAAAGGAACAATAAAATATATTTACGATACAGCTCATTCATCTTTGTTTATTGATGAACCTTTCTTAGGAATATACAATTCAGGTCAGGTTTGGAAATTTACAGATACAGGAAGGCTCTTTGAAATTAATGATTCACTTAATCAAAAAGAGCTTGAAGGAACTAACCTTGTAATCGTTCAGAAATATTTTGAGCAGCTTAAGCAGAATGAATATGAGGTTATTGGATTTGAACAGTGGATTAATTGCAATACAGTTGTGGACTATAAAAAATCTTTAATATAAGAGGTATAAAAAATGACACTTAATGAAAAGCTTGTAAATCTTAAACAGGAACTCAAAAGCCGCAAAGCAAAAATAATGATAATTGGATTGGGTAGTGTAGGTAACTATTTATTGGATTACCTTATGTCTACTCAGGATGAAAATATTGAAATAATTGTTGTAGGTCGTACCTTTGAAAAAATGGAAATGGATGTAAACATTGTAAAAATTGCATCCCTTATCCGCAGACAGAACAAAACAAAAATCACTATTGAAGCAAGTGTAGATTTAAATGATGTAGCTTCAATTCAAAATGCAATTTCAAAGCATACTCCGGATATTATCATAAACTCAAGCCGTGCATATTCTGGTTTGAAATATGGAAGCATTTCATGGTCAAACTTCCGCGCATACGGAATATGGACTCCGCTTTCAATTAAATATACAAAAAACATTATAGAAGCTTATGCAAATGCTGGTTCAAAAGCAATCGTAATCAATACTTCTTATTCAGATGCCGTTATTCCTTGGCTCAAATCAGCCGGAAAAGCTTATCCTGATTTTGGTTCAGGAAACGTAAATCACCTTGTACCAAGAATCAAGCTTGGACTTGCTGCAGAAAATAATATCAGCGACTGGTGGAATATTGATATTACATATGCTGTTGCACATTTCCATGATGTTGTAATCAGTAAAGAAGGACAGACAGAAGGCGTAAAGCAGATGATTTATGCAGAGTATAAGGGCAAAGAACTTCCTGTTACCGATAAAATCTTTGCTGCCTGCAAAATTGCTATGCCAGTAGACCAGAAAAGAAATATGATGAATGCTTCGAGCAACTTCGAAATCATTCAGGGAATATTGAATGCTGTAAGAGAAGGCAAGAAGACAAAGGTACATTGTCCTGGCTTTGACGGAAATATCGGAGGTTATCCGGTTGTTATTGATGGAAGTGGAGATCAACCTTGCGCATATATTGATGAATCAAAGTTCAGTCTGCAGGAAATGAAAGACAAAAACAGAGAATCAATCTACCTTGATGGTATAGAAAATGTATGCGATAGTACACTTTATTATACAGATGAGCTTATTGCAAAAGTAAAAGATAAGTTTAACTGGACATTGCCAAAGAGCGTAGCCTTTACTGATATTGATAAAACAGCTCAGAGCATCATTGATAATATCATTAATGTAGCTTTACAAAAATAAGGATTTAGATTTTCCATAATTGTGGAAGGAACTTCTTGGTCTCTTTGATTAAGAAAGGATTGATCCAGATTATGGAAATAAGTAATTTTACAAAGAAAAGAGCCGGCTTATTACTGCTGTATTTCTTTAAAAAGCGAACCCTGCTTAATTCAAACTGAATACGGCTAAAGCTGGCCTTTCTTTTTATAGAAAAGTCGTCCCCAACAGAACCACCACACAAATGCTGAATTTTAGGCCCGTCAATAATAAGTCTCTGTAAACCTTTAGACGCAAGCCGCCTCTGCAAGTCTGCTTCTTCAAAATAAAGAAAGAAATTTTCGTCAAAGCGGGCATCATTATTGTTAGGCATGAATAAATCTGCACCTGTTATGTAATCTACAGGGCCTGTGTAAAAGTCTGTTTTATCAGAATGTGCAAATCTGTTAGTCTTAATATTTAATACGTAAAAAACAGAAAGCACAAAATTAGAAAATCCCATCTTAAAAAGCTGTTTGAAAGAAAGCCCAAACCCTGCAAAAGTCCCGTAAGAGTGAATAACATTATTTTGTTCATCAAGCAGATTTGCTCCAATAGCACCAAGGTTTTCTTTAGAGTGTTCTTCAAAATAATCAAAAAAAAGCTTTGGAGCATTGTTTAATAAAACAGTGTCGCTGTTCAGATAGAAAATGTATTTACCTTTTGCATGGTCAAGTGCTCTGTTGTTTGCAGCCCCAAATCCAAGATTCTGCCCATTGGCAATTACACGTACTGTAGGGAAGTCCTTTTCCAGCATTTCGAGCGAGCCGTCTGTTGAGCCGTTGTCACTTACAATTGTTTCGTATTCAATGTCATGTGTATTCATGATGATTGAGTTCAAGCAGTTTTTGAGGAAGTCGCGTGTGTTGTAGTTTACGATTATTATGGAAAGCTGCATTATCTATTCCTATATCTTAAACAGAAAAATCTTAATAAATCTAAGTAAATATAATTTCTTTGAAGGATTTCTTACCCAATAAATCGATGAATAATTTTTCTTAAACAAAGGGATTCCTTTACGTAGATTATGTAAAAGTGACGTGTAGTATTGCTTAGACTCTTGGATTGAATTTAGAAAATCCGTATTTTGAGTACGTTTTTCTAATTCTGTTGCGTATTCAATTTTGTTTTTATATTCTTCTTTTATTTTTTTACGTTTTTCAATTGCTTTTTTTATGGATGAAAATACTTTGTATTCTTTTGTTACAGTTTGATTTGAATCATGTTGTCTGTAAAGAAGAACTGTTTTTTTTGTATAAGAGCATCCATTATTTAATGTTGCAATAGAAGCAGCCCACCAGTCGTGATATAAAACGCAATCAGGAATTGGAACAATCTGATTTGCAATTCGTCTTGTAATCATCATTGCGGTTCCCTGGGCAAAGTTTCCATATAAAAGATTCTTAAACAAAAATTCCTTTTGTGGTGGAAAATTAAAATTTGATAGACATTCATAAGTGGTAAGATGCATTTTATTACCAGTCTTATCTATAAGTTCGGCATTTCCACAAATAAGATCTTTGTCACCAATCTCATTTAAAAGAATCTCTAGATGATCATCTGTCCAAATATCATCTTGGTCACAAAAAGCAATAAAATCACCATTGCACAAAGAAATTAATTTTTCAAAGTTCTTTTTAAAACCAAGATTTGATTCATTTACTATAACTTTGATTCTGTTATCTTTTAATTCATATTCCTTAAGAATTTCAACAGTATTATCGCTTGAACAATCATCACATATAATAAGTTCAAAATCTTTATAAGTTTGTTGAAGAATAGAATCTAACTGTTCTTTTATAAATTCCTCACCATTGTAGGTTGCCATTGCGATGGAAATCATATTTTATTGTTCCTCCAAAAGATGAGTTATTAATAATGTATCAGGCTTTTCATTATTCCATCCAATACAAGATGCCTTTTTGAATTTATTTTTAATATAGAAAACCATATCTTTTGTTAAATGATAATAAAATCGTTGTATTTTTGAAGTAGAGAAGTTTGCTTTGTAAATACCATTAGAGATAAGTTTTTTATCACATAATGATTTAAAAGTTTTATTTAATTCATTAAAAAGAATTGTATGCCATTTAGATTGTTTTTGAGTTGAGATCCCAGTATCAGATTCATACCATATAAAATAAAATGGATCATTTTTTTCATCTGTTAATAATTTTATTGTTTCGTTATTTGCTAACAACGAAATTAAAGAATAATCTTCTGCAAAAGTAACAAATTCACTGAGGTATGATAGATGATTTACAAAGGAATCTCTTTTATAAATTACACTTGCCCCTAAAATTGTATCAAGACGAATAAAATAATTTCTTTTTATTTCTTGAGTATCATTAATAAGATATGGACGTATATCAATAGGATTTGATTTTTCTTCATCTAGTAATACTGTGTTATTACATTGACTATAATAGGCCGATTTTCCGAAATAAGCAGAAGCAGAATTATTATCTTTTTGTATAAAACTTACAGCTTTTTGTAAAGAATCTTTTGAATAAAAAAAGTCTCCAGGACTAATTGGCTTTACATATTCTCCGGAAGCAACTTGTAGTCCAGAAAGGATATTTTTAACTGTTCCCTGATTTTTTTGATTATTCACTAATTTAAAATTATTAAAATTATGTTTAGAAAAAAATGATTGTATATTTGTAAAATTATTTTCTTGAGAACCGTCATCAGAAACAATTATTTCTAATAAAACATTTTCCTGTTCGATTATTGATAATAGAGTTTGTTTTGTTTTAATCCAGCTGGAGTTATAAGTTAGTAAAAGAACTGTTATGAGATTTCTGGTTTTATCCATATTTTAATTATACATCAAAAAGAAAAAAGAATCATTTATTTTCTAAATAATTTATGATAGAGGAATCGTAAGAAATTAATAGCATTATATAACAATGAAGAAAAAAAATATTTAACAAAAAGAAAAAAAGGAAAATGTGATTTAATATGAAGTGAAAATGTTTGATTCATATATGAACTTAATTGTTTTGAAATATATAAAAAATATGGTCCTGCCCAAGGTTTCTTTTTGGAATTCATAATTGAACAATTACAATCAATGTAGCTGGTTTTTGTATTATTCATTTTATCAATTGCAATTTGATAACCATTAATAAAATTAGATTTTCTTAGGATAATGACATAGGTTTCAGGTTTACAAAAAACTGAATTATGCGCTCCTGACCCTTCAAGTGAAGCAAAATAATTACAATTTTCATACAGAAAAAGTTGTTCTTCCAATGAATAGTTTTCTGGATGTATTATTTTAAAACCAGCATTATCAAATATTTTTTCAATATATTTTTCTCCATATTCAATATGGGTTTTTAAGTTTGTACGACTAAGATATATTTTATCATAGGATTCTGTTTTTAATGGTTTATTATATTTTTGTTTTAACAAATTTAAAATAAATAAATACTCTTTATAAAATAGTTTTCCTTCATTAAGACTAGAATAAAAACTTACATCAGGAATTATCAGTTCATCAATTAATGCGGGTGATTCAATTTCTTTAATCTTGATTTTTTCTGGTAATATATACTTGAGTATCTTATAAAAATTTTCTGGTAAGGGGAGTGGGTTTACTTTTATGAAAACAAATTCAACATCATCTTGAATTTTGAATTCCTTTGAATAAAAATACCATAACCTCTTAAGACCATCTGTTATACAATGTCCCCAGATATTAACAAAGCAACCTATATATACAGCTTTTTTGATATTTAAAGTATCTATAGGTTCTTTATATTGGAATGAAGTAATTTCATGCAACCAGGTTCCGTCAATAAATTGTTTATCATTATCAAAACAACCTTGGTAAGGAATTATTGTAACATTTGTATAATGCTTTATTGAAAGAATATTTTCTTGGAGTCGATTAATTTGTTTATGATTTCTTAAATCATTTTTAATTGTTAATTCATTCATTAAATATACAACTGTAAATATTAATGATAATTCTATTAATTATTATCATGTTGGAATTTCAATTCTTTTATGTTATTATATAATATATTAGAAATATTGAGAAGAAATATTTTAATTAATAATTCTATTATTCTTTTTATAAAATGAAAAAAAAATTAATTAAGAAATACAAGAACTTATTCCCTGATTTTATTATTAATCTATATCATAATTATTTATTTTTTTTAGATAGAAAAAAGAAAGAGAAAGACTATAAACAAATTCTTTATGAAACTCAAACCCATTATAACGATGTCGAAAAATCGATACGAAATAAAGGAAATTCAAAAATAAATTTTGCTTCATATGTTATTTTTGATTCAACTTTTTGCGGTTATGGTTTAATGGATTTAATGTTACAAAACGAATCAAAATATTCACCTAAAATTGTAATCATTCCTGATACTTCCAGAGGAAATATCAATATGATAAAACAATATAAACAAACAAAAGATTTTTTTATTAATAAATATGGTGAAAAATATGTTTTAGATGGATATAACTTAGATAATAATGAATTCATTGATTTATCAGATCAATTTGATATAGTATATTGTGCAAATCCATACGATAACATGGTAAATAAAATACATTCAATTAATTATCTTCGAACTAAAAACATTTTACCTATATATATCAGTTATGGTTATCATGTTGATAAATATTGTTATAATTCTATATTGCCATTATTAGAAATAAGTCTTTTTTGGAAAGTTTTTGCAGATAATAAAATTGCATATAATGACTATAAGAAATATGAATTAATACATGGTAAGAATGTTTTTTTATCTGGTTATGCAAAAATGGATCAATTAGAAGAATTTAAAAAAATACAATCTTCAAAAAAAATTATTGTTATAGCTCCTCATCATACTGTTAATATGGCAACATTACCATTATCAAATTTTAAAGATAATTATGATTTTATTTTAGATTTACCAAAATTATATCCAGAAATAAAATTTATTTTTCGTCCTCATCCACTTCTATTTACAACAATGATAAATGAAGGTATTTGGACATCAGAACAAGTAAATGAATATATTGATAAACTTAAATTGCTTAATATAGACTATTCTATTGGTGGTGATTATCTTAAAATATTTGCTCAATCTGATGCAATAATACATGATTGTGCATCTTTTGTAGCAGAATATTTATATACAGGAAAACCATGTTGTTTTTTTGCAAAAAAAGATTACAAAAAGTATTTTTCTAAAATTGGTAAAAAATGTCTAAAATATCATTATATAACAAAAAATAGAGAAGAGATTTGTAAATTTATTGAAAAAAATGTATTAGGAGAAAATGATTATTTAGCCAAAAAAAGAGATTCTTTTGTAAAATCAAACCTTGCAATTAATTATCCAAATGTTTCACAAATTATTTTGGATAAAATAACATTAGTCTGAAAATAGGAATACTATACTTTCATGGAAGAAAAAAACTTAAAAAGAAAAACAAAAGTCGGAATGGCTTGGAATGCTATAGAAAAAATATCCGTTCAAGGAATATCATTTATAATTAGTATTATTCTTGCACGCCTATTAAATCCTCATGATTATGGTATAATAGGTATGGTATCAATATTTATAACTTTTGCGAATGTATTTATCGATAGTGGTTTTTTAAGAGCCCTTATTCAAAAGCAAGACAGAAATGAAATTGATTATTCAACGACCCTTATCTTTAATGTATTAATTAGTATTATTTTATATTTAATATTATTCATTGCAGCTCCTTATATTGCTAATTTTTATAAAACTCCAGAATTAGTAAGAATACAAAGAGTTTTATTTCTATTCATTATTATTAATTCATTAACAATAGTACAAAATGCTAAACTTCAAATAAATCTTGATTTCAAAAGTATTGCAATCATTACAGCAATTTCAACAATTCTTTCTGGATTTATAGCAGTCATATTTGCATTAAAAGGATTTGGTGTATGGGCTTTGGTAATACAAACTTTATCTAAAGCTTTAATATCATTTATAGGTTTATGGATTCGAGGAAAATGGATTCCAAAAACAGGATTTTCTATAGATAGTTTTAAGAAATTATTTAGTTATGGTTCAAAACTATTATTTTCAGGTTTACTAGGTACTACTATTTCTAATGTTAATAATCTTATTATTGGAAAAATATATAATCCAGAAAATTTAGGATTTTATACAAGAGGACAACAATTTCCTGATCTAACTGTTGGAACACTGAACTCAGTATTAACAAATTCAACATTCCCAATGATGACTGCATTGCAAGATAATCATGAAGAATTGTTAAATGTATTTAAGAGACTATTAAAATTAACATCTTTAATTGTTTTCCCTGCGATGATAGGAATGGCGATTTTATCAGAAAATATAATGCTGGTAATTCTTGGTGAGAAATGGTTACCAGCAGCTATATATTTATTCTGGCTTTCAATTAGTAATATATTAGTTCCATTAAGTTCATTAAATTTAAATCTATTAAATGCAATTGGAAGATCAGACTTGTTTCTTAAAATTGATATTGCAAAAGTTCCAATTATTATTTTAACAATGATAATTACATTTCCAATTAGTTTAAAAGCTGTTGTTATTGGAATGACAATAACAAGTGTTATATATTTTTATATGAATACATTTATGATTAATAAAATATTTAAATTTGGTTTTTTTAAGCAAATCTTATTAGTGTGGAAAACAATTATAGCTTCATTAATAATGGGAATATTAGTTTTTTTTATAAAAAATATTTTTGATAATATGTTATATGGATTAATAATTGGAATACTAACTGGAATCATTAGTTATACTATATTATTATTTTTCTTACGAGAAGAAGAATTGTATTTATTTTTTAATAAGTTGAAAATATATTTAAATAATACGAAGAAGAATAAATAAAACTATTTCCACTCATTCAAAGTGTTGATTACATGCTTAATCTGCTCTTCCGTTAAACAAGGGCTCATAGGTAAACTTAATTCTTGAGCATGAATTTTTTCCGTCACGGGTAGACTAATGGAATTCCACTCTTTATAACATTCTTGTTTATGTGGTGGAATAGGGTAATGAATGTTTGTACCAATTCCATTTGATTCAAGATATTTATGAAGTTCGTCTCTTTGTTCACAAAGGATAGGGAATAAATGAAACACATGCTGATTCCAATCAAAGATTTTTGGTAGTATTATTTTTGGATTTTTAATTCCTTCTATGTATTTTTTAGCAACTGCTTTTCTTAAAGCTATATCTTCATCAAGATGTTTTAATTTTACATCGAGTATAGCTGCTTGTATTTCATCAAGGCGACTGTTACGGCCACAGTATTGAAACACATATTTTTTCTGGCTTCCGTAATTTGCAAGACTACGTATTGCTTTTGCCAGTTGTTCATCATTTGTAGTAACAGCACCGGCATCTCCCAAAGCACCTAGATTTTTTCCTGGATAAAAGCTATGTCCTGCGGCATCACCAATGGATCCGGTTTTTTTACCATTGAAAAGACAACCATGTGCCTGTGCATTATCTTCTATCAATTTTAAATTATATTTTTTACAAAGCTTTCCTATTTTATCTGTATAAGCACACTGACCATACAAATGTACAATTGTTATAGCTTTTGTTTTATCTGTAATTTTTGATTCTATTAATGAATCATCGATTTGATATGTATTAATATTTGGTTCAACCAAAACTGGTTTAAGGTTATTTTCGGTAATTGCTAAAATTGTTGCTATATAAGTATTTGCCGGAACAATTACTTCGTCACCCGGTTTCATTACACCAAGTTCAATATATGCTCGAAATATCCAGATAAGAGCATCTAAACCGTTTGCACATCCAATACAATATTTTGATCCAATATAATTAGTATAATCAGATTCAAACTTTTGATTTTCAGAACCCTGTAAATACCAGCCACTGTCAATTACACGCAATGCAGCTTCATGAATTTCATCTTTATATTTATTTGTTACATCGTGTAAGCTTAAAAAAGGTACTTGCATTTTTTGCCTCACATAATTGATTATATCTTTTTTAAAAATCGAGCAGGATTTCCTATCCAAACTTCATTATCAGGAACATCTTTAGTAACTACGCTTCCTGCTCCAATCATAGCATTTTCACCTATTGTAATACCACACAATATAGTGGCATTTGCACCTATACTAGCACCTTTCTTAATTATAGTTTTTTGTAATTTCCAGTCTGGATTCTTAGAACGAGGTAATAGATCATTTGTAAAAGTTGCATTTGGGCCAATAAATACGTTATCTTCTAAAGTAATACCATCCCATAATTGAACACCACTTTTTACAGTGACATTATTTCCAACTTTAACTTCATTTTCTATTAATACATTTGAACAGATATTACAATTTTCACCAATCTGTGCATCGGGAAAAATTACACAAAATTGCCAGACATTAGTATTTTGAGGAATAGTTGCTTTACAATCAGATAAAGGGTGTATCATTTTATTCTTTAAGACTCTTTAGGAAATCATCATAATTTCGAATATATTCTTTTTCATCATAATGTTCGCTTGCAAGAACTACAAGTTTACAACCATATGAAAAGTCATGCATTTCGCGCCACATATTCTTACCAATATAAAGTCCTACATCGGGACGATTTAATAAAACTTCTTCTCTTGTTTTTCCATCATCAAGTACAAAGCGACATGCTCCATCCATGGCAATAATAATTTGTTC
The DNA here is from genome assembly GCA_017550685.1 of Treponema sp. Lineage (GTDB taxonomy): Bacteria > Spirochaetota > Spirochaetia > Treponematales > Treponemataceae > Treponema_D. Next base: position 181,812 of record JAFZOJ010000078.1, read on the forward strand.
CAATTCTTTATGAGCATGAAATCCACGTGATTCGTTTGGCAAGGTGTCGAACATATAATAAACACGTTTAATTTCAAAAGGAATATCTTTTAGAGCTTCAATTGCCACAAGTTTTCCACGTTGATCACCATGAATAGGCATGTTAATAAGTTTATAATTCATTTATTTATTCCTGATTTAATAATTCTATAAATTGTATTTTAACAGTAAAGTTGTATTACAGCAATGTTTCCATTCAAAATGTTTGTATACGGGGTTTACGAGAAAAATATATGTTATGGATCCTATAACGGAAAAATCCTTGGTAATAAAATAATTGGATTCACAACCTGCACTAAGATATGTTTCAAAGTTAGCATACCATTTAAGATAAAAATCTGAATTACCTGCTGATGTGCTTACAGCCTGACTATAGATTGAATTATTATTTGGACAGAACCTGTGAAGTTTTATAGAAGTATATCCTTTTTCATATATAATTTTATATTGAAGAAATTGACTATTACCAAATGCTCCAGTTCCAGCTCCTATAATCTGACCTTTATTTGTAAGTCCTTGATTTACAAAACCATGTGAATAGAATCCCAAATATGACCACTGTAATTGAAAATCCTGAGACATTTCAAAATTATTCAATTCAAAAGACAATTCACTTTTAAGATTGTTAGGTAAAGGTATATCCTGCTTAAAACCTACAGTATAAATACCGGTATGGAATGGATTGGCATATTCAGAAGATGTAAAATCATCAAACCCATACTCTCCAAAAACACGGAAGCCTGCCTGTGGAAATTCCCAGCTGGCGAATAATGAACATTTTTGATCTTCGTCGTTGCCGCTGGAAGAAAGGGCGTTGGAATGTGAGGCAGTAAAAAGGCGGAGAATATATTTAAGATTTTCTGTTCTCCAATAGGTCAAAAATATTCTGTTCAAACCTATTGTCAGGCCTGGAATAAATGAAGGTTCGTAATTGGCTGACATGGCGGTGAGCATGCGGTCTTGGTTTCGGGTTGCAAATTGATCAAAGTAATCGGAGTTTTTGAGTTTGCCTACCCAGATGCGGCCTTCGATATTGCCAAGGTCCCAGTTTAAGTAGGGAATTGTTACGTTCAGTTTTCTTAGGCCTGCGTCAAATTTTGTGTAGGTTGCGGCATTGTTGCTGCCAAGCATTGGATTTAAGATTGCAGGGCCGAGCCATGGAGATTGATTTCCAAAACCAAAGGTCAGGGCGTGCCAGGTCCAGCGGATTTCGGAATCGCCCCAGTCATAGTTCCATAAGGATTTGTCTCCGTAGCGTTGGACTAAATCTATTGGCTGGTAAACAGTTCCGCTTTTGAATGTATAAGAATATGGACTTGGGTATATGTCAGGATTTGTTTCAAATGCTTTGTTTTGCATCCAGCTAAGCTGCGGTTTAAACGTCAATTCAAACCCATACCCTTCAAGTCGTAGTCCTGTAGTCAAAGAGGTATTGTATCCGACTCCCTGCCATAAAGCTCCGTCATTCTGTCCGTAAGGAGCTGCTGTGTTATAGCTGTTAAACCATTCAGGTCCGTAGATTCGGGCTTTGAGTCCCTGAAAAATGCCGCGGGTAAACCAGTTGTCTGACTGGGAATCGGGTTGCCATAAGATAAAGGTTGTTCCCAGATTATTCCCTGACCACACATGCTCCTCATCTTCATCCAGCTCCCACACACTATCACTCAAGGTCCTGTAGCCAAGTGTAGGGCGGGCAACAACTCCGGTAAGTGAAAGAAAATCGTAATATTCTTCTTCGGTGCTTTTCAAAGCTTCCTGGGCAAAAAAAAGGGTAGAGATTATAAAAATACAAACAATAAATATGGCAGATTTCTTCATTATAAAAATTATTCGGACTTAAATCTTTCCCCTTTGATAAACTTTTCAAGGCTAACTCGCCATTCAGGAAGTTTAATCTTGAGTTCGCGGCAGATTTTGTCCTTGCTCAAAACTGAATAAGCGGGGCGCTGAACATTGGCTCCGTATTCTTCTGTAGTGCAGGCATTTACCTTGCACTCGTTTTTGATTCTTCCGTACTTGCGGCCAAAGTGATAGATCTCTGTTGCAAAATTGTACCAGGTTGTTTCTCCGGCGTTTGTAAAGTGATAGATTCCAGGAGTAGGGGCGCTGTGTTTTCCAAAGGCTTCGGTAGCATTGTCAGATTTTTCAATAATCTTAAGGATAACAGAAGCAAGGTCTACGGCGCAGGTTGGTGTACCTTTCTGATCATTGACAACGCGGATCTGATCGTGCGAGTTCATAAGGTTGGTCATTGTGTATACAAAGTTCTTTCCGTCGTAGCCATAAAGCCAGGCTGTACGCAGGATATAAAACTGAGTCATTTCCTTTTGAATTGCATCTTCGCCGTCTGATTTGGTTTTGCCGTATACTCCAAGCGGATTTTTTTCCATATCTTCGGTATATGGTTCTTTGCCATTACCACCAAAAACATAGTCAGTAGAAATATGAATAAGCTTGGCTCCAATGCGGCGGGCTGTACGTGCAATATTAAGAGCTCCAAGATTATTAAGACGGTCTGCAAGCTCCGGTTCTTCTTCGGCCTTGTCTACATTTGTATAAGCCGAACAATTGATTATCCATTTGATGTGTTTGTCTGTGCTTGTGGTATCCAGATATGATGATGTTTCTACAGATTTTTCAAAGGCTGCAAGCGCTTCTGCGTCTGTGATATCTACTTCTTTGTCGGTTCCTACCCAATGAGCTTTTTTTTCATCAAGCTGCCTTGCAACTTCACTTCCGAGCATCCCCTTACAACCGATAAGCCAAATCATTTTTTTACCACCTTAGAATTTAGTAAATATAAAATTGCAGAATGTGTTGATTCTGTTTATGAATGATGTTTCAATTCGTTCTGTGAAAAACGGAATGCGTGGGGCATTTACACCGCCTGCACCATACAAAATCCAGTTATCTCCATCACGTATTAAAATTATACAGATTTTAAGTTTTCTAGGCCATACACAGTCAAAATCATCTTTGTATCTGAGCTTGTTTGTATTTACCGATGAATAATAAACCGAAGACTGCGAACGTGAAAGTAAAATAACCTCATGAATTGTGCCGAACGGATCCATAACCAGGTCTGCATTAATTTCCTTGCTGATTGAACTTGCCGATTGACTCAAGACTTTTTCCGAAGTGATTTGAGCCGAATCATAAAGATTATACCAGGCCTGTGCACGTACCGAATAATATGGAATTCCAACATAATCTGAAACATTATAAAGCAGTCCTTCCAGCACCTCCGGCAGATTTTCGTTTCCCTTATAAGGCTTAATCTGAATGATTTCTGCAAGATATTTAGGATTTAAAGCTTTGATTTCTGCAATAAGCTTGTCGCAGTCCGTATTTGCACCCGTATTAAGGCACATCTTTTTAGGATTTCCAATATTCTTAATCAAAACCTTACCGCTGTCTAAGGTACTTTGTTCTTCCTGAGTAAGATTTTTGTTAAAAATGTCTGCCGAAAATGCAGCTTGTGCGAATAAAGAGACAATAATAAAAACTGTAAATGATTTATAAACTCTTTTCATATCCCACATACCTCCATTATAGACTAAAAAATCTATCTGTTCAATAAAACAAGTAAAGGGATTTATAGTTTCAAAATCATTGTTAAGAATATATATAAAAAAAAATGAATTATAAATTAAATAATTACATTTATTAGATGACGCGAGGGAACAAAACGGGGGCCAAAATGACTCTGTTTGTTGATGCCGCGAAGCGGCAGTCAATAGTTCCATTGCAACAAACAGCGTCAAGCGCGATATCGCGCGCTTTTGGCCCCCGTTTTGTGACCGGGAGTCATCTAATTAAAAGATTGAATTATATATTTATAATGTGCATTTTTGAACAAATATGATATAATATCTTATTATGATTTCGAAACAGATAGATTCTTTAGTTAAGAGCCCTTCGGCAGGCGTTATTAGAAAAATGTTTGAGGAAGGGGCGCTTCTTAAACAAAAATATGGTGAAGATAAAGTATATGATTTTAGTCTTGGAAATCCTGATTTAGATCCTCCACAGGCTGTTGTTGATGAAATAAAGAATATTGCTCAGGATACCTCTCATAATTGCCACGGATACATGCCAAACGCAGGATATCCTTTTGCACGACAGGCAATGGCAGATAAAACTGCAAAGGAGCAGGGGGTACCGGTGCCAAAAGAGTGTGTTGTAATGGCTGTGGGAGCCGCTGGTGCGCTTAATTCAACGCTCAAAGCACTTTTGAATCCGGGTGATGAAGTTATCGTCCCTTGCCCTTATTTTACTGAATATGATCATTATATCCACAATCATGGTGGAGAAATTATCAGAGTGTCTACAAAAGCAGACTTTGGACTTGATGCTAACACAATTGCAGCTGCACTCAATGAAAAAACTGCTGCCGTACTCATAAATTCACCAAATAACCCTAGCGGTCGCATTTATACAGACGAAGAGTTTCAGGCTCTGGTTGATGTATTAAAAGCACACGCTGCTAAGACCGGCCGTGCTCCATATCTTATTTGTGATGAACCATACCGCGCAATCACATACGGTGGAAAAAAGGTCGCAGCAGCATTCCCAAAATATGAATATGCCGTAGTAGTAACAAGCTTTGCCAAAAATCTGAGTCTTCCCGGAGAACGAATAGGCTATATATGTGTAAATCCTGCCTGTCCAGAACAAAAGGATTTTATAGCTGCAGCAATTTTTGCAACCCGTGTATTGGGCTATGTAAACGCTCCGGCCTTTTTCCAGAAGGTTATTGCCAAGACCTGGGACTGTGAATGTGATTATTCCCTTTATGAAAAGAGACGCAACGAGCTTATCGAAATTATGGATTACGCAGGTCTTGAATACGCCATGCCGGAAGGAGCCTTTTATCTTTTTGTAAAAGTACCGGACGGCTGGAATGATGATGATCTTGCCTTTACAAATCATCTTAAGGACTACAATATTTTGTGTGCTCCGGGCTCTGCATTTGGCGGCAAAGGTTGGTTCCGCATTGCCTACTGCTGCTCCGAACAGACAATCTTGAATTCCAAGCAAGCATTTTATAAAGCCACACATGGAGAATAAAATATGAAAATCTTAATGGTAACTTCCGAAACTGTACCTTTTGCCAAGACAGGCGGCCTTGCAGACGCTGTATCTGCACTTGCAATTTCTCTTCGTAAACAGGGGCATGACGTAAAAATTGTAATGCCGCGATATTATAAAATTGACCGCAAAAAATTAAAGGCAATTGATGAACCTGTTGCCGTTGCCGCAGGACAGGTAGAAACCTGGGTAAAGTATTATTATGCAGACCTGCCTGGAACAGATGTTCCTGTTTATTTTATAGACCACGAGCAGGCCTTTGGCCGCGACGGAATCTACGGAACCAAAGCAGAACCTGATTTTCATGATAACCCATATCGTTCAGCAGTACTTTGTCATGGCGCATTCCAGCTCTGCCGTTTCTTAGGCTGGTATCCTGATATTATGCATGCCCACGACTGGTTCTGTGCACTTGTGCCGGTTCTCTTAAAGCATGTCTGCCGTAACGGATATTTTGCACATACTGCAAGTGTTTTCACAATCCACAACCTTGGTTATCAGGGCTGGTATCCAAAGGATTCTTTTCCGGCTCTGGGAATTGACTGGAACTTATATCACGGCGCAGGACTTGAACGCAACGGAAGCATAAACCTTTTGCAGTCTGCCATTTCTTGTGCAGATATGATTACAACTGTTTCTCCAACTTATGCAGGAGAAATGCAGACAACCGAAGGAGGCTTTGGTCTTGACGGACTTCTTCGTGTACGCTCTGATGTTGTTCGTGGTGTATTAAACGGCTGCGATCTTGAAACCTGGAACCCTAAAAAAGACAAGCTTCTTCCAAAGAACTTTGATGCAAAGGATTTATCAGGCAAGGCTGTATGTAAAGCAGAACTTCAGAAGCGTATGGGACTTCCTGTAAAGCCTGATGTACCTGTAATTGGTATTGTAACCCGTCTTGCAGATCAGAAGGGTATTGCCGAAGTTTTTGCTCCTACCTATGGTTCAATTTTTTCAATGTGCGTAAATATGGACATTCAGTTTGCAATACTTGGCAGCGGAGAAAGATGGTGTGAAGATGAAATAAACTCAATTCAGTCAAGACTCCCGAATCTGCGTGCCTACATCGGCTACGACGAAAGCCTTAGCCACCTTATAGAAGCAGGCTCTGACTTTTTCCTTATGCCGTCCAGATACGAACCATGCGGCTTAAACCAGATGTATTCTATGCTTTATGGAACCTTACCGATTGTAAGACGCACCGGAGGTCTTGCCGATACCGTTGAGCAATACAACCAGAATACAGGCGACGGAACAGGATTCCTTTTTGATTCCCTTACACCTGGAGCAATCTACGACACCGTAGGCTGGGCCGTATACGCCTACTACAATAAAAAAGACCACATCAAAAAGATGCAGATTAAAGGCATGAATAAAGACTTTAGCTGGGATCGCAGCGTCGATGGCTACATGGGCATTTATTCAGAAGCCCTGATGCGCGGCTGTGGTGTAAATACAAATGATTGGAAATAAAAGATTCCCGGGTCAAGCCCGGGAATGACATGTCATTGTCGGGCTTGACCCGACAATCTTTTTTTAAAATTCATACCACTGTTCATCAGTGGTAAGATACCAATCCGCTTGCAGTGTCTGGCTGCTTGTGCCGCACCACGAAATGCTTCCGTTATCATTAAGAATAACAACGCGGCTTCCGTTCTGTGCAACGCTCTTAGGAATTGATGCAGAACGGTTGTAAGCAAAGTTGCGCTTGGTTGTCATATTATAACAGTAAAGCTTGTTCTTACCGATGTTGGTATAAAGTATGTTTCCGTAAATATAGGTAAATGCTTCAGAATCTTCTTCTGAGAACTTAAGCAGGTTTGTAGCCTTACCTGTTGTTGTATTGAACGAATAAACAAAGGTTGTCTGAACATTGTCAGTTACCTGCAGCACAATTCCGTAAATCAAAACTCCGTCAGTACTCAAACCAAAAGAAACGTTACCGTTCAATGCAAGAGGAACAGTTTCGTAAGTTTCAAGATTTATACAGATTAAAGGAACCTGTGGGTTAGAGGCTGCAGATTTTGCAATATAAAGGTTTCCGTTATCGCAAAGCACTGCATCCTGTACACCTGTTCCCGAATAAACCTGATTAAAGCTCTTGTTTGTAAAATCATAAATATTCACAATCGAATTACTTTCAATTTCAATAAGATAATGTTTGTCGCCGATCTTACCGGTTCTTAAAGACTGAATATTACCGGTTGGAGTAAACAGCGGAGTCTTTGCTTTTGTAGAAAGATTTACAAGTTCAACTTCCTTGCGAGAAGAACGGGTCCACAAAATTACATTGTTATCATCAAAATTAAGTATGTTTGTTTCGCCGTTTGTTGCAGTAATTTTATTTACTACACCGGTATCATAAGAGGATTTGAAAATTGCCTTGTCTGTTAGAAAGTAAAAGTCTGTAGGTGCCTGACACATATCCTGAATCTTTGAATAAGTGTTCTGTGTAATTTCTGTCATGTTTGTAACACTTAAAGAAGGATCAGTATCAACCTTATAAACTGTACCGGCCTTGCTGCCCAAAAGAATTTCTGTATAGTTCTTAACACCAGTATTGATAGCAGAGCTTCCTCTTGGTCCACGGAAAGTTTTTACAAGACGAGGATTAGAAACCTTAAGTCCTTCAAGGTTTTCAAGCATCTTAAGGTCATAGTTATTCTTTCCGTCATATTCAAGATAGTACAGGTTAGAATCCTTGTAAGTAGAAAGAATAATAGGATTTGAAGATTTGATTGAAGTTACTGCAGTTCCCTTAAAGGCGTTGATTACATAAATTGTATTGTCCTTTACACCGGCCAGGAACTTGTTGTCATTATATAAAACTGTCTGAGTTAAACCCTGAATAACAGAAAACTTTTCCTTGAGCTGTCCGCTTACCAGATTGTAATAAGAAAGGTTTCCTGCAGGGGAGTAGAACACTGCAGTTTTTTCTGTTTCGCTTGTGTGAACATAATTTACAATACTTGTGTTTGCACGGATTTTATTTATCTTAGACCAGTTTGAAGTATTAAAAAATTCTGCACCGTCAACCGAAGCTGTTCCTACAATAAGATAAGTTCCTTTTGCCGAAAACTCCAGCGAAGTAATTGAGTCGCGGTATTTTTTCATGAACTTACGGGTCAAGGTTCTCCAGTCCCAGACACTTACCTTGTTTACAGATCCACCATCACTTTCATAAACTGCAATGTAGTTACCGTTTGGAGCAACTGCAATAAGCTTAATGCCTACATCCGAAATCTGGTAATGTTCACCTTCGTTATTTTCATTCCATTTGATAAGAAAGCCGTCATCACTTGCAGTAAAATATTCAAAATCATTACCTGAGCGTACAGGAACAGAACGCAAAGAAGTTATCTGTGCCTGATGTGACTGAGTTGAAATATGAGCATCGGCCATAAGCGGCAGGGCTGTAAATGCAAAAACTGCACTAAGTAATATTGTCTTAATAATTCTTTTCATATCATTATCCTTAGCGGTCTATTATTTTCCTTTTGTCATAAAATAATGAACATCGCCAATTAATCCTATTATAAACAAAATCCCGATAAATGCAAAACCTATAAACTGAATATAATACTGAACTTTTGGAGGCACCTTGCGTCGGCTTACTGTTTCTATGAGTGCTATTAAAATAAGTCCGCCGTCAAGCACAGGAACCGGAAGCAGGTTCATTATAAAAAGCGAAATGCTTATGATTGCCATAATCTGAGCAACACTTATAAAGCCAACCTTAAAGCCTGCAGAAAATCCATCCTTTGCGGTAGAACCAAGCATTTCGGTAACACGGGCAGGACCGCCTACAGCATTCTTCAAATCAACACCCTTAAAAAGAATTGCAATGCTCTTAAATGTAATTCCGATATATTCAAAGGTGTCTGTAAATCCGTGTCCTATTGCCTGGAAAAAATTATACTCAGGCGTGTGCTGTTCCAAGATATTGTTTGTGTCAGCCGCAACACCAATCTTACCGGTTCCGGTTTCTTTATCAAGCTCGCTGTGAACTATAAAATCAAGAAGGTTTCCGTTTCGGTTTACTGTAATCTTAATGTCTTCGTCAGGGCAGACAGAAACGTATTCTATAATCTGGCTAAAATCCTCAACATCCTTTCCGTTGATTTTTGTAATTATGTCACCTGTAAGGATTCCACCGTCACGTGCAGCTGTACAGGAATTTTCATAAAGTTCATCTGCCAGAATAATTTTGTTTGAATAAGAATAATAAGTATAGCCTATTCCATTAATTAAAGAAAAACAGATGATGGCAAAAATAAAATTGAAGAAAGGACCTGCAAAACCAATGGCCGCACGTTTAATAGGATGCACTCCATAAAGAGAATCACTGTCGCCGCCAACTTCCTTAAGGTTTTGCTCAATTGCATTCTTGAAATCGTTTTCACCTTTCATTCCGCAGTAGCCGCCCAAAGGAATGAGTGAAAGTCTGTAATCTGTACCACGGATTTTTTTATGAAGAAGGATTGGACCAAAACCTACGGAAAAGCTTTCTACCTTTACGCCAAAAAGCTTGGCCGCAAGAAAATGTCCGAACTCATGAAATATTATAAGAAAGAACAGGCAGAGTATGCCATACAGCCATTTCATATAAGCTCCACAGCATATTTTCTGGCTTCTTCGTCTGCTGCAAAAACATCCTTAAAGTTCTTAACCTTGTGATTCCAGTTTTTATCAAGCACAGATCTTACGATTCGAGAAATAGCCTGGAACGAAATCTTTTCTTCAAGGAAGGCATTAACAGCAACTTCATTTGCCGCATTAAAAGCAATAGGATAAGCCTTACCGAATTTTACGCATTCAAACGCATAGCTGAGCATTGGGAAGTCCTGCATGCGTGGCTTAAAGAAAGTCATTGTCTTATCAAAAATATCAAAAGGCTCAAGATAGTTTGCCTGATTGTTGGGCCAGGTCAGTGCGCTCAAAATAGGATGCTTCATATCAGGTTCGCTAATCTGTGCATAAAGCATTCCGTCATTTGTTCGTACAAAAGAATGAACCAAACTCTGCGGATGAACAACAACTTCAATCTTGTCAGCCCCAACATCAAAAAGCTGGGACGCTTCAATTACTTCAAGTCCTTTGTTTGCAAGTGTTGCAGAATCAACTGTTATTTTTTTACCCATCTGCCAGGTAGGATGATTCAAAGCCTGCTCAATGGTAACCTGTTCAAGCTCTGCCTTAGAAAGTGTTCTGAACGGTCCTCCGCTTGCAGTAATAATTATTTTTGAAACATTGTCATTACCAATGCTTTGAATCAGATTAAAAATTGCAGAATGCTCAGAATCGACAGGCAATATTTTTGCTCCGTTATCCTGTGCCAGATTTTTAATAAGAGGTCCTGCCATTACAATTGTTTCTTTGTTGGCAAGTGCAATATCAATTCCGTTGGAAAGTACAACCTTGCTTGGCAAAAGTCCTGCAGCACCGCTAATTCCGTTTACGACAATATCAGGCTTTGACTGATCAATAAGCTTTTGGAATGCTTCTTCTGAATTATCTTCACAGGTCAAAAGAGAAGGGCACTTGGCTCCATCAGCAATTTCCTTGAGCCTGTCTTTATTTGAATGAGCCTGAACACCACAGAGAGTAAAATCCTGCGGCATATATTTAATTATATTTAATGCATTAGTACCAATAGAACCTGTACAACCTAAAACTAAAACTCTTTTCATAAGCTTGCCATAAGGTAAAGAAAATGAATGCTGACATAATAAACAGGTGCACCAAGTAAAAGGGAGTCAATGCAGTCAAGCATGCCGCCTCTACCGGGTATAAGGTTTCCGCTGTCTTTTACACCGCATGAACGCTTGAAAACAGATTCGATAAGGTCTCCGATTATTGCTGCTACAGCCGTTGCAGAAGAAACGATGATTGTTTTCCAGAACGGTCCATAGAAAACTGCAGGGAATAAATATTTGAACAAAAGTCCGCACGCAATGGAAGTAATAATGCCTCCAAAGAATCCTGTAAGACTTTTGTTAGGGCTTGCCGGAAAAAATCCTCTGGTTGATTTACCGAATAAAACACCAAAGAACCAGGCACCCGAATCACACATAAATACAAGAATAAAATAAAGGTAAATGAAAATTGTGGAATTTTCGCCGATTGCTGTAAGTCGTGTGATAAAGGTAATCATGTAACCGCAGTAAAAAATGATAAGTGTTGTTACTGCAATTTTGCTGAGCGAATCTTCAAAGGTTTTTGCAAACAAAGATTCTGCTCCCATGAATATGAATATTTCAAAAACTACAAACCATATAAGGCTTGAAAAATCTATTTCTACTAAAATAAAGTTATATGCAAGGAAAGGAATTGCCGCCGTAAGAATGATGATAATGGTCTTTGGAAAAAGCTTGAACTTAAGCCTGGCCATATTAAAAAATTCATTTGCGGATAAAGCAGAAACGACAACCAGAAGTATATTTAAAGCAATATAGTTGTAATAATTCAGCGACACTAAACCTATTACAATGGGAATGCCTATAAAAAATACTAGAAGTCTTTTTGCTACTTTGTTCATAAAATCCCGTTTTATTTAGAAGCGGCTTTTTCTGCACCAAACCTTCTGCTTCTGTGCTGGTACTCTTCTATATTACCATAAAACTCATCAACCGTGTAGTCCGGCCAGAGTGTATCTATATAAATTTGCTCGGCATAAGGAACATGCCACAACAAAAAATTACTCAATCTTTTTTCACCACCAGTACGGATAAGTAAATCTACATCCGGGCTGAGCGGCATATCCATATAATCAGATACAGTCTTTTCTGTAATCTTATCTGCAGTCAGACCGTCTCCAATCATTTTTTTAATTCCACGGATAATTTCGTCCCTGCCGCCATAATTAATGGCAAGGTTCAACATCATTCCGGGAAAATCTTTTGTGTCTTCTATGGCTTCAGTAATGTCTTTTTGAATGCCGGAAGGCAAGGCACTCAAATCTCCAATATGATTAAGTCTGATTCCGTTTTCTTTATAAAAATCAAGTTCCTGCTTAAGATGTGTATGGATCAGGTTCATCAAAAAACCGACTTCTGCTTCTGTGCGTTTCCAGTTTTCTGTAGAAAAGATATAAAGTGTAAGGTGCTTAATTCCAAGATCGGCTGCTGCTTTTACAATAGCCTTAACAGTATGAAGCCCCTTATCGTGCCCGGCAGAGCGGGGGAGTTTTCTTTGAGTTGCCCATCTTCCGTTCCCGTCCATGGTAATGGCAACATGGAGCGGAAGATTATTTTTATCAAGAGCCATTTCTAGTTCAAAATTTCCTTTTCTTTTGCATCGTAAATCTTGTTGATTTCGTCGATGTATTTGTCAGTCAATTTCTGAAGCTTGTCTGTCTCTGTCTTAAGTCCGTCTTCTGTAAGAGTTCCGTCCTTCTGCTGCTTTTTAAGGTCATCATTACCATCGCGGCGGATGTTACGGATTGCAGTACGGCTGTTTTCGGCAATGGTCTTAGCCTGTTTTACAAGCTCCTTGCGGCGGTCAGCGGTAAGAGCCGGAATAGTAATGCGGATTACCTTACCGTCGTTAGAAGGATTGAATCCAAGGTCTGCAACCTGAATTGCCTTTTCAATTTCACCGATAAGAGATTTGTCAAACGGCTGAATGATTACTGAGCGGGCTTCTGGAATCTGAATCGTTGCAACCTGATTAAGCGGTGTTTTAGTGCCATAGTAGTCTACGCGAACCTTATCAAAGATTGCAGCATTGGCACGTCCAGTTCTAATAGTGTTCAAAGAATCTTTAAAAGACGCAATTGTCTTTTCCATTCTTTCTTCATTGTTTTCAGCCATTTTTAATCTCCTCGGTGGTTGAGCCTGTCGAAACCACCTTTTGATATTTTTGCAGTGGTTTCGACAAGCTCAACCACCGCAAAGAAAAATTATTTACCGAGTACGAACAATTTAGCTGTAACGAAAGCAAGAGTTGCTCCTGCTTCTTTTCCAACTTCTGCGAGTTTTGCAGTTACAGTCTTTTTGTCGTCCTTTACGAACATCTGGTCTTCAAAACAGATTTCTGCAAGGTGCTTGTTAATCTTACCCTGTAAGATTCCTTCCTTAACATTGTCAGGTTTGCCGGCCATCTTTTCATCCTGATCCATCTGAGCCTTGAAGATTTCTTTCTGTTCATCAATGTAGCTCTGTGGAACGTCTTTCTTAGATGTATAAGCTGGTGTAAATGCTGCAATGTGGAGACAGCAATCATAAGCAAATGTCTTAACTGCATCTGCCTGAGAACCACTGATAACTACAACAGCACCAGTTTTATTGTCTGAGTGGATATAGTAAGAAGCTGTACATCCGGCTGGAACATCAATAACTTCTACCTTTGCAACGTTCATGTTTTCGCGGATAGAAACCTTGAGTGGTTCGAGCATCTTTGTGTGTTCTTCTTCTACCTTTGTGTAGCCCTTTTCGATAGATACGTCGAGCATCTTTTCTCCAAGAGCGATAAAGTCTGCATTCTTTGCAACAAAGTCTGTTTCACAAGTAAGTTCTACAACGTAAACCTTGTCTCCGGTATTGCGGATAAAGAGGCGTCCTTCTGCAGTAGCGCGGTCAGCACGTTTTGCAGCAGCAGCCAGACCCTTTTCCTTAAGATATTTTGCTGCTTCGTCAATATTGCCGTCACATTCTGTAAGTGCTTTCTTGCACTCCATCATACCGGCACCTGTCATTTCGCGCAGGTTTTTAATATCACTTGCTGTAAATGCCATATATTAGTCCTTATAAATTTTATCTTCGTCTACAAGACTTTCAGCTTCTGCTTCGTCAGCTTCGCGGTCTTCTTCTTTAATTTCTGTAGGCTGATAGTTAGAATAGTCTACAATTTCTTCATCTTCATCTTTCTTTGCAGCATCAGTAACGATTTCTTCGTCGTCGTTAAGGTTTTCAAGAATCTTAAGACCAGCTTCGTTGTCTGATTCAATTACAGCGTTAGCAATGATTGATGTGAACAATGAGATAGCGCGGATAGCGTCATCGTTTCCAGGGATAGGGTAGTCAATACCTTCTGGGTTACAGTTAGTATCAACAACAGCAATAATAGGAATACCCATTCTGCGTGCTTCTGCAACTGCAAGCTGTTCCTTGTGTGTATCGATAATAAAGATACATCCAGGGAGCTCTTTCATTTCCTTGATACCGCCAAGGTTCTTTTCGAGTTTAGCCTTTTCCTTCTGGAGAGCAGCTACTTCTTTCTTTGTAAGATTTTCGAATGTGCCGTCAATTTCCATCTTTTCGATTTTCTTGAGGCGCTGAAGTGATTTTTTGATTGTAGAGAAGTTTGTAAGCATACCACCAAGCCAG
>JAFZOJ010000005.1 GCA_017550685.1 Treponema sp.
ACTCTCAGCGCCAGGCAACAAAGGATGCCGGTAAAATCGCTGGTCTTGATGTAAAGCGTATCATCAACGAACCTACAGCTGCTTCTCTTGCATTCGGATTCAACAAGGATCAGGACAAGGAAAAGACAATTGCTGTATATGACCTTGGTGGTGGTACATTCGATATTTCTATTCTCGAACTCGCAGACGGCGTATTCGAAGTTAAGTCTACAAACGGTGATACTCACCTTGGTGGCGATGACTGGGACCGTGTAATCATCAACTGGCTCGTAGATCAGTTTAAGGCAGATACAGGCATTGACCTTTCTAAGGACCCAATGGCTATGCAGCGTCTCCGCGAAGCTGCTGAAAATGCAAAGATCAGCCTTTCAAGCCAGACAACTACAGATATCAACCTTCCATTCATCACAGCTGATGCTACAGGTCCAAAGCACCTTCAGAAGTCTTTGACACGTGCTCAGTTTGAACAGATGACAGACAGCCTTTATGAACGCACAAAGGAACCTTGCCGCAAGGCTCTTGCCGATGCAGGTATTTCTGCAAGCGACATTGATGAGGTTCTCCTTGTTGGTGGTTCAAGCCGTATGCCAAAGGTTCAGGAAGTTGTAAAACAGATTTTTGGTAAAGAGGGTAGCCGTGCAGTAAACCCAGATGAAGCAGTTGCTGTTGGTGCTGCAATCCAGGGTGGTGTACTTGGTGGTGACGTAAAGGACGTTCTCCTTCTTGATGTTACTCCTCTTTCACTTGGTATTGAAACAATGGGTGGCGTATTCACAAAGCTTATCCCACGCAATACAACAATTCCTACAAAGAAGAGCCAGATCTTCTCTACTGCTGCCGACGGACAGACTGCTGTAAGTATTCACGTACTTCAGGGTGAACGCGAAATGGCAGACCAGAACAGAACTCTCGGACGCTTTGACCTTGTAGGTATTCCGGCCGCTCCACGTGGTGTTCCACAGATTGAAGTTACATTTGATATCGATGCCAACGGTATTGTTCACGTATCTGCTAAGGATCTTGGTACAGGTAAGGAACAGCACATCCAGATTACTTCTTCTTCTGGTTTGAGTGATGAAGAAATTGAAAAGATGGTTAAAGATGCCGAAGCAAATGCTGCCGCAGATAAGGCTAAGCGCGAAGGTGTTGATGCACGTAACGAAGCAGACAGCCTCATCTATGCTACTGAAAAATCAATCAAGGATCTTGGAGACAAGATTGATGGAGCAGAAAAGCAGAAGGTAGAAGATGCAATTGCTGCCCTTAAGCAGGCACTTCAGGGTGATAACGTAGAAGACATCAAGGCTAAGACAGAAGAGCTTAAGCAGTCTTCTTACAAGATTGCCGAAGAGCTCTACAAGCAGCAGGGTGCTGCAGGAGCTCAGCCTGGTGCAGAAGGCGCTGCCGGTGCAGACGCTGGTGCCGGAGCCGAAGGCGCAGAAGCAGGTGCCGATGCCGAAAAGAAGTCCGGCTTTGATAAGGGCTCTGCAGATGACGTAGAGTACGAAGTAAAAGACGATGAGAAATAAATAATACTGTCATTCCCGTGCTTGACACGGGAATCTTTGTATTTAGATTGTCGGGTCAAGCCCGACAATGACAGAATGCGATAAAGGTATAAAAATGGCAAAACGCGACTATTATGAAGTATTAGGTGTTGAAAAATCTGCGGATCAGGATGCTATTAAAAAAGCTTACCGTAAGCTTGCGGTAAAATATCACCCGGACCGTAATCCTGGAGACAAGGAAGCTGAGGAAAAGTTTAAGGAAGCTACCGAAGCTTACGAAATCCTGTCTGACGAGGAAAAACGCCCTATTTATGATCAGTACGGTTTTGCCGGCCTTGAAGGAATGGGAGGCGGTGGTGCAGGTGGTGCCCAGTATTCACACGCTTTCCATGACTTTAGCGACCTTTTTGGTGGAGCCGGTGGCGGCTTCTCCGATATTTTCGAAAGCATATTTGGCGGAGGCTTTGGAGGAGGCGGTTCGCGTGGAGGAAGCAGACGCAGTGGCCCTGCAGCAGGTTCTTCTTTGCGCTACGACCTTCATATCCAGTTTAAGGATGCCGTTTACGGAACCTCTGCCGACATTCATTTTAAACACAACGAAGCCTGTTCTGCCTGTCATGGTACCGGTGGAGCAGCAGGCTCAAGCAAAAAGACCTGTCCAACCTGTAACGGAATGGGCCAGGTTCGCCAGGGCAACGGATTCTTTACAATTCAGCAGACCTGTCCTACCTGCCGCGGAAAAGGCGTAACAATTGATAAGCCTTGTCCAAGCTGTCGTGGAACCGGTATTACCGAAAAGAGCAAGATGATGTCGCTCAAGATTCCGGCCGGTTCAGACAACGGAAAACGCATTGTAATTCCGGGTCAGGGTGACGCAGGAGAAAACGGAGGACCGGCAGGAGACCTTGTTGTTGTACTCCACGTAGATTCTCATCCACTTTTCGAGCGCGACGGTCAGGATTTGTACTGTGCAGTTCCTGTTTCTATGGCTCAGGCCGCACTTGGAGCCGATATTACAATCAATTCCCTGGACGGAAAGAAAGTTACCATAAAAATCCCTTCCGGAACCACAAACGGCAAGCTTTTGCGCATAAAAGGCGAGGGTGTTCCTATGTCCGGAAGCAGCAGAAAGGGTGATTTGTACGTTAAACTCATGGTTCAGATACCTCAGAGGCTCAGCGGCAAGCAGAAAGAGCTTTTGCAGGCCTATATGGAGCTTGAAAACCCTCCAAGCAACCCGGATTTAATGCCATTGAGTAAGCTGGAAAGTGTGTAAGGCCGCTGGCGGCCGGTGTTTTATAGCAAACCGTTAAAAAAATTGCGAAAGCAATTTTTAGGTTTACTTACTTTTTAATACGAATTTTCCCCAAATTTGCCGATAATATGATAGAATAGTAGTATCATAAATTTGAGGTGACTATGTATAAAACGCGGAAAAAAATCGTAACTATTTGTGTTTATACACTTGCGGTTATTCTATTTATAGGATTTGCATTATTCCTTATTCCACAAAAAACAGGGGAACAGCCTTCTCTTTATTCACTGTTTAGTATAGCTGTATTCTTCTGTGCAGTTATTTTCCTTGCAGTAAGGCTCAAATCATCTCTTGTTTCAAAAGTACATCACGATACGATGGAAAAGGGCGAAACAATGATTATCAAGAAGTTTATTGACAGGCTTCGTTTCTGTTATACCCTTGATGATTTTTATGTTGCCATTGCAGATCTTCTGGAGAGAAGGGGAGACTGTTCTGTCCTTCTTATTGACCGAATCAAAAACTATACACTTTATAACAGTCCTAACAGACTTACCTCTTCTGATGCTATCCGAGAAAAAATGTGTCAGAACTTTGAAGAAAACTGGAGGGACGGTTTTTATTACTTTGACCGCCACTTTGGTGTAACTTCACGCTTTAAAAAATCACGAGGTTTCTTCCTTTGTTTTGAAAAGCACCATATGTTTGTATTCTGTAACTACACAAGACTCTTTGACCAGAGTATTTATGAACAGCTTTACGAGGAATATAAGCGCTTTATAACCCGTACAAGGACAATTGCCCAGCTTTCTGAAATTGCCGCTACAACCAAGGAATGGCAGCAGCTTGCAGAAACTCAGCAGTCATTCCTTCCGCAGAAAATTCCTAATATTCCAAACCTCAAGATTGCGACCTACTTCCGTCCGCTCGTAAACGTATCGGGAGACTATTTCTCTATTCTTCCAATTGATAAGAGCAAGACTCTGCTTATGCTTGGAGACGTATCCGGTAAGGGACTTCCTGCTGCGCTCATCATGGGTTTGGTAATGAACACCGTAAAGATTATTGAAGACAAGGAAGATCTTGTTGGTGTAATCAAAGCGGTAGATAAATCAATTAAGGGCATGCACCTTCAGGATAAATATACTGTATTGTTCCTGAGTATTATTGATACGGAAAAAATGAAAATCCGTTATATCAATGCTTCCATGTCTGATCCTATTATTCTGTCTCCTTCTCCGGACGGATACCGAATCAAGCCGCTTACTTCTAATGCTTCGCTTGTTGGTATTCTTGATATGGGTGATGTTACTGTTGCAGAAAAACGTTTGTTCCGCGGCGACACCATCCTTATGGCAACTGACGGTGTTTCGGAAGTAATGGATGACAGTGGTGTAGAGCTTGGTGATACTGATATTTACAGAAAGACATTGATAGCGGGTGCTTCTAAATCGCCACAGGAATTTGTAAATGATATTGTGGATCTCATCTGGAAATACAATGGCGACAAAAAGCTTCATGATGACGTTACAATGATGATTGCAAAGGTAGGTTACTGATATGGTATTTATTCTATTAAACTGTGTTCTTTTGTTATGTTTCTTATTCCTCACTTTTTATGTAGATAAAAGAGGAAATACATTAGGCACACCAGGTACTACCCTTCTGGTTCCTCTGCTTTTCCTGTGTGTTGAACTTGGTCTGTATATTCTGGTTATGATCTTTAAGGATAAATGGCTGGAATCACTTACCGTAAACTTTGTACGCATCATATTCTGTCTGGATGGAATCTTCTTTGTTTCTTTCAGTTACGGACTTGTAGGACTTACCACAAGAATCAATAAGTTCTTTCCAAGGCTCCTTGAGTGGCTGCTTTATGGTTTTGTAATTTATATTGTATTCTTCCAGTTTAAAGATATTTCTGTTGACCAGGATCTGTGTATGTATGTTGGTTCAGAAAGACTCTTTACCGGTGATGTAAATAAATATTTCCCTTGGGACTGGGTATTCCTGTTCAATAATATTTACAAGTTTATTCTTCCTGGTACTGCATTCCTGTTCCTTATGGTATTGCAGGAAAGAAGAGGTAACCAGCTGCAAAAGTATCAGTGCCTTGTTATTGCCGAAGGTATTGCCGTTATGTGGGGTCTTACATATTTCTTCCGCTACCTTGGTACTGTTCGTCCTGCATTTGCTTCTCTTTACATGTATGCATACCTTGCAATGTACGTTCTTGTAATCGGTGGACTTGGAAAAACTTCTGTTCCGTCGGCCAAGGCTTTTATTGCTACAATTTTCCGAAACGCAATTTCTTATGTACTTCCTGCAGCCGGTATTGGTTGTGCAGTAATGTTCCTGCAGCCGGAAGGTAACTATTTTACATTCAGCTTTATTTCGGTTTTTGTAATCATTTCCATTGTTGCAGTTCTTTTTGCCCTGCTTATTTCAGAAGTAATGAGTAATGACTCTCGTCTGTATACTGCAGATTATGGTCCTGCTCTTGAAAAACAGCTTGCCAAAATTGACTACGCCGGTGAAATGGATGAAATTACAAACAGAATGTATGAAATCTTCCGACGCCACGTAGAAGCTTCTTCTGTAAACGTTTATATCTTGAACAATAAAAACGTACTGGAAACTGCTTATACTTCAAACGGCTTTACAACAACAATTCCTGTAAATACTACAATGTTTGAAACATTGCTCAATATCAACCGTTCTGTAGTCTGCTGGTCTCAGATTGGTAACGTTCATGACCTTTCTACAATCGAAGAGCAGCTTACAAAGTTCTTTGATGAAACTAAGTCTGATGCAATGTTTATCTTGAACGAAGGTCACAATATTCTTGGTTTGATTACACTTGGAAAGAAGGTTTCAGGCGACCACTACAAGGATTACGACTACAACATCTTCCTTAAGCTGTATTCTTACTTCTTCGTATTCGGTTACTATATGCGTAACATTTCCAACAAGGAAATTATTTCTGTAGTAAATCGCGAAATTAAGATGTCTTCTCAGATTATTACATCTATTCAGGAAAACATTGACCATGTAAAGAATCCAAAGATTGATACCGGTTATCTCATGGTTCCTGCGCGAAACATTGGTGGTGAATTCATTGATATGATCCGCCTTACAGATACACGTCACCTGTTTGTAGTAGGTGATATGTCCGGTAAAGGTATTGCGGCTTCCATGAACATGGTTATCTTAAAGTCCATCATCCGAACTTACCTTGCCGAAACTCACGACTTTAAGGAACTGGTAATTAAGATCAACAGCTTTATCCGAGACTCTTTGAACAAGGGTACAATCTTTGCCGGTCTGTTTGCTCTGATTGATTTTGAAACCGATACAATGTATTACATCAACTGTGGTATTCCGGCTTTGATGCTTTATACTCAGGTTTATAATAACGTAATCGAGATTCAGGGTTCCGGCCACATTCTTGGATTCGTAAAGGATATTGCTCCATATATTACAGTTAAGACAACAAAGCTTAGCCGTGGTGATATTATTCTTGCCTGTACCGATGGTCTTGTTCAGTCACACTCACTTCGTGGTGAACAGTTTGGTAAGGAACGCATCCAGCAGTGTCTGCTTGATAACTCAACCTATCCTGCACAGCGCATGACTCAGTTTACATTTGATAACCTTATGAAGTTCATGTCAAAGGAAATGGAAGACGACGTTTCTATCCTCGTATTAAAGTACGAAACCGGCCGCCAGTTCAATGAAGATGAACCGGTTGAAGAAGAAGTTGAAGAAACTGTTGAAGAGACTACAACAGAGTCAACTGAAGATACTGCTACAGATAATTTGGCATCTGAAGAACCAGTTGGGGACACTGAGGCTCTCGATGGGCAGGCAGAAGAAGCATCTGTTGAAGACAGTGCTGTGGCTGAATCAGACAGTGCGGTGGTTGAGCCTGTCGAAACCACTTCAACTGAATCTGCCCCTGCCGCTCCAGAAGACGACTTCTTTATCAACGACAACGTTCTTCCGGACGATCCTGATATCCCGGATTTGAGTAACCTGGATGAAATGATTAAAAATGCCGGTTTGTAATGCCGCTGGCGACAATTAAGGAGATGATACAGTTATGGAACAGATAGCAATTACAGAAAAAGACGGTGCAAACTATCACTTATATGAATTGGAAGGCGCTTTGAATGCCTATACTCTTGGTGAATTCCAGGACAAGCTTTACGACGCTGTTCAGAAAAACAATATTGTAATTGATATGTCCCGCCTTATAGAGCTGGATGCTTCCGGTATAGGCCTCTTAATGGCTGCCTACAACGACTCAGAAGAAGTAGGCCACAAACTCTACTTTATGGCCATGTCCAACGAAGCAGAAAAGGCCATTGCGGCCACGGGCTTTAAGTATGTGTTTAATTTAATAAATTCTGTTACGGAAGTTAAGTAAAAGAAAGAGGTGGTTGAGCTTGTCGAAACCACCTCTTTTAATATGTTGTAAACCTAAAAAAAGATTGTCGGGTCAAGCCCGACAATGACATGTCTTTCCCGGGCTTGACCCGGGAATCTTTTATTTAACAACGATGTTAACCAGCTTGTTAGGCACAACAATTGTCTTTACAACTTCATGTCCATCTGTAAACTTCTTTACACCTTCTAATGTAAATGCTGTTGATTTGAGTTCTTCCTGGTCGGTATTTGGGGAAGCCATGAACTTGTCGCGGAGCTTTCCGTTTACCATTACTACAATCTGAACTTCATCATCTTTTGCAAAGTCTGCATTTACTGTTGGCCAGCTTTCGTAAGCAATTGTCTTGCTGTTGCCAAGTTTTTCCCAGAGCTCTTCACCAAGGTGTGGAGCGTAAGGAGAAAGAATCTTAACAAAGTCGGCCCACATGCTCTTTGGAACTTCATTGAGCTTGCTTACTTCGTTGATGAAAATCATCATCTGGCTTATTGCTGTGTTAAAGTTCAAGGTTGCTGTATCGTCAGTTACCTTTTTTACAGTCTGGGCAAAGGTCTTGCGTGCACTGATCAAGGCTTTGTCTTCGAGCTTGCCTGTGATGTCAATGTCTGCCATTGGCTTTTCGCTTACAGACCAAACCTTTTCCAAGAAGCGGTGAATACCAACAATTCCCTGTGTTGACCAAGGCTTAGACATTGTAAGAGGTCCCATGAACATTTCGTACATGCGGACAGAGTCTGCACCGTATGCTTTAATTTCATCATCCGGATTTACAACGTTCTTCAAAGACTTAGACATCTTTGCAACAATCTGTTCAAGTTCTTCGCCTGTTGCTTTTTCTATAAACTTGTCGTCCTTCTGTTCAACTTCATCAACAGGAACAAGAGTCTTGTTCTTGCGTTGGAAGGCAAAAGAAGTAATCATACCCTGGTTTACAAGGCGCTGGAACGGTTCTTTTGTAGAAACAACTCCAATATCATACAAAACCTTGTGCCAGAAGCGGGCATAAAGCAGGTGAAGAACGGCGTGTTCAGCCCCACCAATGTACAAGTCTACCGGCATCCAGTATTTTTCTTTATCCTTTGCACAAAACTCTTTGTCGTTGTGTGGGTCCAGATAGCGGAGGTAATACCAGCAGCTTCCGCCCCACTGAGGCATTGTGTTTGTTTCGCGTTTAGCTGCACCGCCACATTTTGGACACTTGCAGTTTACCCATTCGTCAATTGCAGCAAGAGGGCTTTCGCCAGTACCAGTTGGCTGGTATGTCTTAACCTCAGGCAAGGTGAGTGGGAGTTCTTCTTCCGGAACAGGAACTGTACCACAGCTAGGGCAGTGTACTAAAGGAATTGGTTCACCCCAGTATCGCTGACGGCTGTAGATCCAGTCGCGGAGCTTATAGTTGATAGCCTTGCGGCCGATTTTCTTTTCTTCAAGGAACTCGAGCATCTTGTTGATAGCATCCTGCTTGTTCAGCCCGTCAAGGAATTCTGAGTTTACGTGGATACCGTCTTCTGTCCATGCCTGCTGCTGTACGTCAACTTCGCTCTTTAAAACTTCGATGATTGGCAGGTTAAACTTCTTTGCAAAGTCCCAGTCACGGTCATCGTGAGCAGGTACAGCCATGATTGCACCGGTACCGTAAGAAATCAAAACGTAGTCAGCAATCCAGATTGGAATGAGCTTTCCGTTTACAGGGTTTATAGCATAACTACCGCTGAAGACACCTGTTTTGTCTTTTGCCAAGTCTGTACGTTCAAGATCAGACTTCTTTGCCGCTTCTTCCTGATATTTTTTTACAGCGTCTGCCTGTTCAGCAGTTGTGATTTCAGGAATAATTTTGTGTTCCGGTGAAACTACCATGTATGTTGCACCAAACAATGTATCACAGCGTGTTGTATAAACAGTCAGCTGGTTAGAAGTTGGCTTTCCGTCCTTGTCTGCAACAGTAAAGGTAACTTCGGCACCTGTAGATTTTCCAATCCAGTTATGCTGCATTGCCTTTACGCTTTCAGGCCAGTCCAGTCCTTCAAGATCGTTATCCAGACGGTCTGCATATTCTGTGATTTTCAAAATCCACTGGCGGATTGTTTTGTGAGTTACAATTGCACCACAGCGTTCACATTTGCCTTCTTTTACTTCCTCGTTTGCAAGACCTGTCAGACAGCTTGGACACCAGTTGATTGGTGTTTCTGCTTCGTAGGCAAGGCCTTTTTTGTAGAGCTGTAAGAAAATCCACTGAGTCCATTTGTAATAATCAGGCTCGCAAGTCGATACACAGCGGTCCCAGTCATAGCTGAAGCCGAGCGACTTAATCTGCTGAGTGAATTTTTCAATATTTGCATTAGTAGTTACTTTTGGATGAGTTCCTGTTTTGATAGCGTAGTTTTCTGCAGGAAGTCCAAAGGCATCAAAACCCATTGGATGCAGAACGTTATATCCATTCATACGTAGGTAGCGGCAGTAAATATCTGTTGCAGTGTAGCCTTCCGGATGTCCTACATGTAGACCAGCTGCACTTGGATAAGGGAACATGTCGAGAACGTAACGTCTTTTGTCCTTTGCGAACTTTTCGTCCTCATAAACCTTGAAGATCTTGTTGTCTTCCCAATACTTCTGCCATTTAGGCTCAATGTTTTGAAATGGATACTTACTCATAAGCGCCCCATAATTAATAATTTTGGGGCGCTTAAACGGACATGTCAAGGCTTTAAGCGAAGCGTGCCTTGACGTGGACGTACTAAAGTACCCCTGTGGAAATATTGCACCTATTATAGTAAAAATCCCTTTTTTGTGGAAGTGACCCGTCATCCTGAACTTGTTTCAGGATCTCTTGAAAATAAATAGCCACAACATTGACAAATAGCTATATAGCATTCATAATTAAAGCGTCAGGAGAATTACCACATGGCAAACACAAATAATGCAATTCCTATTTTCGAAGCTAAAAATCGCCTGCCGTTTTATATTCATCAGGCAGAAAACGGGTCACCGGTTCAGATAATGCGTCATAATAAGGTTGTGGCTTATCTGGTTTCTAAAGAAGATTTTGAAAAGGCAGCTGCGCCAAAAGAAAAGAGTCTTGTAGAAAAAATTCAGGAGAGCCGCAAAGAGTATGGGCTTGAAGATGATGATTTTGATTACACTGCATATTTTGATAGTGTAAGAGAAACAAACTGTTTCGGTCGCCAGGATTCTGACCATATTTTTGATGAGGTGTAATTATGATTGGTCCTTATTATTTACTTGATACAAATTTAATTTCAGAAATGGTTAAGCCTTTTCCAGATAAAGCGGTTTGCAAAAAGCTTATAGAATATCAAAATCTATGTGCTTTACCTTCAACAGTGTGGAATGAACTTATTTATGGTGTAAACATAATGGAAAAGGGGAACAGAAAGGATTTTCTTTTTTCAAAAATGATAAAAGAAGTTCAGTCGACTTATGAAATAATTCATTATGATAATCATGCCGCCTGGATTCAGGCCGATATTCGTGCGCGTCTAAAAGAAACAGGTCATCCTGTTAGTTTTCCTGACACCCAGATTGCCTCCATTGCCATTGCCAACAACATGATTTTAGTAACCCGCAATATCATGCATTTTGAACCTGTTCAGCAGGTTACACCCCTTATGCTGGAAAACTGGTTTGAGGATTGAAGTATATCATGGAACAGACAGACACTTTACTAAACGGCAACAAAATTCTACAGGATACAGACTCTTTTATGTTTGGCATAGATGCACAGCTTGTGGCAGAGTTTGCCTGTCGTGGGGTAAAGGCCGGAGATGCTGTCATTGACCTTGGAACGGGGAATGGCATAATTCCGCTTCTTATGGAAAAGGCCTGCAAAGCTTGCCATTTTACGGGACTTGAAATACAAAGTAAGGCAGCAGATCTGGCACGGCGTAGTGTAGAATTAAACGGACTTACAGACAAAATTGAAATAGTGCAGGGGGACCTTAAGAATGTAGCCACACTTTTTTCAAAGCACAGTTTTAATGTAGTGGTGTCCAATCCGCCATACGCTCTTGTTAGTCAGGGCAAACAAAACCTTCGCGATGAAAAATCAATTGCGCGCCACGAGATTTTGTGCACGGTTGAAGATGTAGTGGCTGCTGCAGATTATCTTCTTCATACGCACGGAAAGTTTTTTATGATTCACCGGCCGGAGCGTCTGGCACAGATTTTTGAATCGCTTGCAAAGCATTCACTTGAACCAAAGCAGCTGCAGTTTATTCAGCCGTTTGAAGATGAGGGAGCAAATCTTGTTTTGATTGAGGCACGCAAAAATTCACAGCCGGGAATTAAAATGCTTCCGACTGTGAATGTGCGCATGCATAACGCTAGAACAGATTCTTGAGCTTAGATTTAGCGGCATCCTTGGCAGAGTTTACCGCATCGTTTGCCGCAGCCTTTGCTTTGCCTACAGCGGCGTCTTCAAGCTCTTTCTTTTTGGCGTCAACCTTAGCATACAAATCATCAATATTCTTTTTGTAGCCGTTGAGCTTGTTGGAAATATCATTAAAGTTATTGATTTCGCCCAAGGCTCCGTTTGAGTATTCGTTGATCTTTGCAAACAGCTGGGTTTCTACCTTCTGCTTGATTGCTCCAAGCTGGTTTGACATTTCTGCAGTAAATGCATTCATAAACTGGCGGTCAACATCGGTAATAAGCTTTAAGTCTATTCCCGAAGTCTGTGTAAAGCCGGCTTCTACACCAAGCTTCATGGCACGAATCTTTTTGAGTGTGTTTGCATAAATTGTAGAAACAAATTCCGGTTCAAAGCCAGGAGCCGAAAGTGCAAGCTCTGTAAAGAAGCCAGTACCGTTCAAGCTGAATCCGTCATTTTCAAAAATCTTAAGGATAAAATCCAGCCGAGTCTTGGAAGAGTCAATTCCAGGAACTCCAGGTATATTTCCCATTTTTTCTGCAGGGTAGGCAAGGGCAAGCTTGTCACAATTGTAGTTAGCTAATACTAACGGCTCTCTGGAAGCTTCTCTTGTGTCTACAGTAACTTTTGCCTTGTGGTCTATGTTCAGGAACGAAGCCGTAATATTTGCAACAGCAGGCTTGCCTGTAAGATCCATGTTATTAGTTATGTTAGCCGCATCAAATGTAAATGCCGGACCGGAACCCGCAGCCTTTTTAATCCAGAACTTTGGAGCTGCATCAGACTTATAGTAAACTGTACGGCCGGTAGCACGTTCAACAGTGTAGCTCTTCTTTTCTTTTTTAGGCTTGTCCTTTTTGTTGTTCTTTGCATCCATGAGCATATCTACAGCCTTGGTGTAGTAAGGATAATACTGTCCAAGCAGCTGATAGATAATGGAATCAAAGGTGCCTGAGATAAAGTTCTTGCCAGTGTCCAGATTAATTGAAGTAAACTTACTGATTTGTGAATCAATAATTCCTTTGTCATTTGCAATTGCATTCTGGAGCTTTGTTGAAAGACCTGTTGCTCCGTTAATATCAGACTGAACTTCATTAAGTACAGTGTCCGCATCTTTTTTGAGAGAATCAAGGTTTGTCTTAAGATTGTTTACAGCCTGCAGTGCTTCCTTGATTTTGGCAGGATTAGACTGCAGAGAGTTTACATCCAGATTCAAAACTGTGTCCGAAGAAGCCTTTACTGTTTCAAACTTAGACTTAATTTCATCAGGCTTGCCCTTGTATTTTTCGGCAAGAGCCTTTGCTTCGTCCTGAACTTCTTTTGCAACCTTTTGGGTCTGCATCTGCTCCTGGCATTCCTTTAAGATAGTTTCAGGATTATACTGATTGAACATTCCCGAAATAGAATCCTTGAGCGTCCCCACAGCGGCATCTTTTTTGGCATCCAGCGAAACCATAAAGGCAGACTTTTCATTTTCCTTAGCCTTCTTCTTAGCTTCCTTTTCCTTCTTTTTCTGGATCTTGGCAAGCTTTCTGGCAGAAATGTCGCCGGAATATTTACGGTCTGTGTTTGTATCAACACCAAGAATAGAAAGCTCGTTTGCAATAAAGCGGGCCTTTAAAAGCTGGTTCATATCAAAATCAAAGGTAACCGAATCAACAGAGAAAAGATTCTTCATAGGTTCCTTTTTATTTGCAATCTGCCAGCCCTTCATTCTGAACGAAGATTTAATAAAGCTGATGTTGATGTATTCGATATCACACTTTGCTTCAAAAATGCTTTCGCAGGTAGAAGTAATAACCTTGCGGGCAATAATATTTTTGGTAAGGGTAAGGGTAATGACTACAGCTGCAATAAAACCAATGGTAGCAATAAGCGGAACCAGCTTTACGCGTCCCTTATTCTGTTTGATTTCTACAGCCATTGTCTCAAGCCTGCTCAATTCCTTTTTTTCAAACATTGTATCCATTGGAATTGCAACAAGCTCTACATTCTTTTTGTTTTTTCCTGCAGATTTGAACAGAGAAGAAATATATTTTTTGTCTTCCGGAATAAACAGCTTGCCAAGAATCTGCTTTTCAAACTGCTTTTGGGTATAGGTCTTTTTAAAAAGCTTAGGCAGCTTTTTTGCAGGATAAGTCTTGAGTTCCTTAGGAGGCTTGGCCGGCTTTTCTTTTTTAGCTTTAGGAGCCTTTGCCGGTTTTGCAGGTTTTTCTTTTTTAGCAATCTGCTTTGTATCTTCTTTTTTCATGACATTTCTCCTATTTTAACAACGAGCGGCAGCTTGGAAAGGAAAACCACAAGCTTGGTCTTGCGCACGGCAGGTGCAAGGAATGCGCGCCAGTATTTGAGGAAAAGGCGTACAAGGAAATAAACAGGAATATAAATTGCAAGAGAGAACAGGAGTGAACCCATTACAATTGTATTGTTGAATCTTGTAAAACCTACAAAAGGAATGTCCAGCAGCCAGGAGAAGAAAGGCTTGAGCTTTTCCAGATTAAGGAACCACCAGCCGATGGTGTCAAACAGGTTATCAAGTACCGGTGCCAGCAGCGAAAACAGGAAGGTAAAAATGATAAAAGTTCCCTTGTTGATTCTGACAAACAGAAAAAACACCATAAGAATATACCATAATGCATTTGATTTTGGCATAAAGCCCAGAATCATTCCAAGGCACACAGCATGAGCAATTGCACCGGGGTGAACGTTGCTGTTTAACGCCTTAAAAAAGCGGATAAAAGCTTTGAGCATATTAAATATCTCCTTTTTTTCTATATATATTCTATTCCAACACTGCGTAAAATGCAATATTATGAATGTAGAGGATTTTATGAAAAGAAAAAGCTTATTCATCTGGATTATAATATTGGCTGCACTTTGTGCCGGAGCTTATTTTGCCTGGGATTATTTTGGTGCTAAAAAAACTGATATTTCTTACAGCAATTTTTATAAATTAATAGAGGCCGGACAGGTTGATTCTGTTGTCATAAAAGAGGATTCAATTGAATTTACCTCGCAGGGAAAAGATTTTAAAACTGATAATCCGCATTCACCAACCCTTGAAGAATACCTTTTGAAAAATGATGTTGCCGTAACCGTAGAAAAAGACAGCGCAGAAATTTTCAATTTGATTTTTGACCTGATTTTTTATATTTTCTTTTTTGGACTCATAATTTTTGTGTTCCGCAAGTTTATTTCGCCAAATACCTTTAAGGTTGTGCACAAAACAGGTATTAAGTTTGATGATGTTGTTGGCATGGAAAACTTAAAGCGCGATATGAGCCAGGTTATGAAGATTATGCAGAATCCCGCTGCTTATGCTGCAAAAGGAATCCGTATGCCTAAAGGAATTCTTTTGGAAGGTGAGCCCGGTAACGGAAAAACACTTTTTGCCAAGGCACTGGCCGGAGAAGCAAAGGTAAATTTTATTCCCGCCAAGGCAACAGATTTTGAAAGCATGTTCATGGCAATTGGTCCTATGAAGGTAAAGCTGCTTTTCCGCAAGGCACGCCACCGCGCACCTTGTATTGTTTTTATAGATGAATTTGACGGAATTGGTACCGTAAGAAATTATTCGGGCAGTGCACTGGAAACAGAAAACACACGAATTGTTACAGCCCTGCTTAATGAGCTTGACGGTTTTGAACCTACAAACGGAGTTCTTGTATTAGCTGCAACTAACTCAATTCAGGCTCTGGATCCGGCCCTTATCCGCCCGGGTCGTTTTGATGCCCGTTTTAGAGTTCCTTATCCAGATTACGATGACCGCGTAAAGCTTGCCGCGATGTACAGCGCCGGAAAAAATCCTGCCAAAGAATGCACCCCGGAGGCTCTTGCCAAAATGATGGACGGCTATTCCTGCGCAAAGATAGAATCAGTTTTGAACAGAGCCGCATTACTCGCCGGCCAGGCAGACCGCTCAGAGTTTACAATGGATGATATAAAAAGAGCGTGTTGCGAACTATAAAAAGATTCCCGGGTCAGGCCCGGGAATGACAAAGCCTTTATGTCATTGTCGGGCTTGACCCGACAATCTATTTTATGATTACATCTGCCAGACATGTAATTACGCCCGCTTTTTCTGTACTCCTGTCTGCAACAAGTGGAATTGTCTGCAGCAGGTAGTCGCCGAGCGTAATCTTAATCTGACCATATTCATGACCCGCAATAATCTGCCCCTGTAAATATGGCGGCATATTAACGGTAATCTTTACATTCTGCAGGTTTTCTGCAATCGATTCCCCCGTAATAAAAGGCACACAGATAGAGTTTTCTTTAGAAGCCGGTACAAGGTTGAGAGCTTTGGTTTTGCTGCCATAAACCTTTACAAAATATTTTTCATCAATACTATCCAGATTATAATCTCTGAAAATGCTGAAGGCGGTTTCCATAATTTTTGTACCGTCCTTTACACGGCCTTCCTGACCTTCTTTTGTGTTGCTGCCGGGACCCTTCATCGTAACGCTCAAAAATCTGGTACCCTGACGCATAACTGTAAGTGCAAGATTATAGCCGCTTTCATCTATATAACCTGTTTTTAATCCGTCACAGCCGTCAAGCTTGCCAAGCAGAGGATTTGTATTTTGCTGGGTAATTCCCATTGTTATGTGTTCTGGTAAGCCGCCTGACCAGTCCTGTGCACCATAACGGTCGCCAGGAGCCATGTTTTTTTCCTTAGGGTAGGTAAACGATGCTACAGAATGAAACCGCCTTAAAGAATCAGGATGCTCCAAAAGATACTTTCGGCAAAAGGCTGCCATTTCTCGGGCTGTAGTAGTGTTAAGTTCACTATAGCCGGAGCTTTCTACAAAATGAGTATGGGTAAGTCCCACATCAGCTGCCGCCTGGTTCATTCGGTCAACAAAGCCTTCCATGGAGCCGCAGACAGTATAGGCAAGTGCATAAGCCGCATCATTACCAGAGCAGATGCTTAATCCCAAAAGCAGTTCTTCCAGTGTAACAATCTGTCCTTTTCCCAGAAACATGAGCGAGCTGTGTGGAGGCATATTGCAGGCCCAGCATTCAGGAGGAAGCGGAATTACATCATCATAGCGCAGTCGACCGGCAGACACTTCCTGTTCCACAACATACATTGCAAAAAGCTTGGTCATGCTTGCGGGAGGTATCTGGCGGTCTGCAGCTTTTTCCCAGATAATGCTTCCGTTGGAAACATCAATAAGTATTGCAGATTCTGCCCCGGTTTTAATGCCTAAGTCCGGCATGGTGTAGGGCAGAGGCTTTAAAAGAGGATTTTTAATCTGAGTATATTCAATAACCTGGGGAGCCGGTGCCTGTGTAATTTTAGAAAACTGTACGGCGCGCGCTCCTGTAAAAATAAAAAACGCTGCCAGAATAACTGCAGGAATACCGCAGGCAAAAATCAGGGTAATTCGGGATTTTTTAATCCGGGATTCTTTCATTTAAAAACTCCAGTTGTAAATTATAACGTAATTTGTGTTTTTGTGAAAAGTACGTTATTATATATAGTAAGAGGTTTTAATATGTCAGATTGTACACACGATTGCAATTCATGTGGTCAGGATTGTTCAAAAAGAGATTTTCAGGTTGCTCCTCACAAGGACAGCAAAATCAAAAAGGTAATAGGAATTATAAGCGGCAAGGGTGGTGTTGGAAAATCACTCGTTACAAGTTTACTTGCTGCCCGTGTAAATAAAGATGGATTTAAAACAGCTATTCTGGATGCAGACATTACAGGTCCTTCAATTCCGGAAAGCTTTGGTGTAGGAGAAGAACGTGCTCAGGCTGTAGAAGGTCAGGATGCACTTAATCCTGTAGTAACCCAGTCCGGCATTCAGCTCATGTCCATGAATTTTCTGCTTCAGAATGAAAATGATCCTGTAATCTGGCGCGGTCCGGTTATTGCGGGTGCAGTAAAGCAGTTCTGGACAGACGTTATCTGGAAGGATGTAGATTTTATGTTTGTAGACATGCCTCCGGGAACCGGCGATGTTCCTCTTACAGTTTTTCAGTCGCTGCCAATTGATGGAATCATTGTTGTAAGCTCACCTCAGCAGCTGGTACGTGTTATTGTAGAAAAAGCCGTAAACATGGCAAACATGATGAATATCCCTATTCTTGGCATTGTAGAAAACATGAGCTATGTAAAATGCCCGGACTGCGGAAAAGAAATCACCATCTTTGGCAAAAGCAATATTGATGAAATTGCAAAAGGCTTTAATATTCCGGTTCTGGCACGCATCCCAATGCAGGAAGAAACCAGCCGCGCCGTAGATGCCGGAGATATAGAGAGTCTTACTATTCCAGAAATCGATCAGGCAGCTCAAGTTGTAGAAAAACTTTTATAATGGGGGTCCAGTTATGAACTCAAGAAAACCTTTTAGTTGTACTTTTTTTGGCGGGATGTTTCTTTGCATAGTAACTTTGTTTTTAATGTCCTGTGAAAATTTTATCAAAGGTCCAGACCTTAAAAGGGATCTTGAGGAAGCGATTGAGATTGCGAATTCAAGCTTTACAACATTTATAGTTACCGCTGATGAAGGTTCCGGTACTGTAAAAACTCCTTCTCTGCAGCTTAAGAAAAAGTATAGTTTTGAAGTTATTTTTGAACCTGCCGAATCCTATAATTTTATCAAATGGGAAGTTCGTGACAGAAAAACCAAAGAAATTGTAGATGGAGTCCTTAAATTTGATGATCCCAAAGCTGTAGAAACCAAAGGAAAGGTAATTGCTCCACGCGACGGTCTTGAAATTTATGCAAAATGTGTAAAGCTTCCGCAGATAATATCTCATACTCCTTCAAACAGCAACGAATCTAATTATGCAAACATACCAATAATTCTTGATTTTAATATGCCAATGCCGGCTGCTACAAAAGACGGTAAACCGGTTTTTACTTATGATTATATTTCCATAACCTGTGATGGGGTAAATATAGCTGACATGTTTTATGAACCGGTTTTGAACAGCAGTAAGACTTCTCTTACTATAATGCCTAAGGCAGCAGAATTTGGGGAATATATATTAAATGAACTGAAGGTTTCTCATGTTTTGATTGCAGTTTCTATTTCTCCACAGCTTGCTATTGAGCAGAACGGAGAAAAAGTTTCTTTTGTACAAAATAGTCATTCCTCGTTTATGGTCAAATACATTGCAGATATGGAATTAGACCCGCCCGAAGAAGTCCCTGGAGCCTTTTTTGTTTCAAGACCAACAGACAAAGATAATATTGAAAAACATTTTGATATTACTAAAGAAAAGGTTCCAACTAGTAATTATAAGTCTTTTGTATTATTGAATCGTGCAGTTGATAAAATATTGATTTATGGTAAATACACTGATGAAAAAAGCGGGGTTAGAACTGTAAAGGTAGAAGAGGTTTTTAATGATGGATATGAAGATAAAAAGTATTCTGTGACATATGATTCAAAAAATACTTCAGCAGAATTTATAGAAAATGGAACTATAACAGAATTTTTTATTGAACATGAATTAAAGTCTGGGGCAGGTGTTGTAAACTTTACAGTTACAGTTAGCGATGCCTGCGGGAATCAGTCCTCTGTTAAAAAATTTATAGTTATTAAAGTTTCAAGTGAAGATTTTAATTTATCCTATGATCCAGGCCCTCCTAGGATCAATCCTTTTGATGTGTATAATTATATACCTTATGCACAGGCTCCATATTTTGAAAATAATTTTAATTATGATAATTATATAAAAAGTGATTTGAAGAGAATAATAATAAATGGTGAATACGATAGTAATTTTTCTTATATAAATTATCTACAGGAAAAAATATATGAACATAAAGTTACTATCGATAAAGAGAACTTTAACATATATTGTGAATATATAAATAGCAAAAATACTCTGGTTACAGAAAAATTTGAGGTTGATAAAACAAGTAATAAATATAAATGGTATCTTGATTTGGATGTAAAAAAGGTTGCAGGTTTAAGTTTTAATATTATTATAGAAGATGATATTGGAAATATTGCTACAAAACATTTTCATTTTCCTTCAGAACCAATTATTGTTCTGGAAAATCAAAAACTCAAGGCATACTATAAAGATTTTGAAGAAGGTAATGACGAATACTGGATAAAAGAAAAGAATGGAGAAATAACTTATTATGATCCATATTATAATCTAGAAGATGGGTATACATACCAGGCAATTCCAACTAATGGAAAACTTATAAGCAAAATCAGTTCGCCGTTTGTATATGATTCAACAGCATCGGAGTCAATTACACCAATAGAGTGGGGAACAGTTCCTGTAGATTATTCCCCAGGGCAGGAAGAAAGAAAACTGAATGTAACTTTAACCATTAAAGATAATTCCTATGATATGGTTTATTGTAAAAACTCATTGTCTGGTTCTGTTCCAGTATGTTTTCCATCAAAATCAAAACAATTAATAACCCAGATAGATACTAGTTTGGCATTTAATAACGATATTACATATACCGTATATGGAATAAAGGGGCATTCAATAACCAGTGCATCACAGCCAAAATCAAAACTAACTTCAGAGGATAAAGAATATGATAATGTTCCTCCTGATAGTATTTATGATTATACATTATCTATTATTAATTATGATGTGTTCCATTTTTGGTTTGATGATTCTCAAACTGGACCAAAATCGGCGAGCTTTATAAAAAATGATGATTCTAAAGAGTTAATAGTAAGTGGAAATGAAGATGTATATATACCATCATGGAAATTTTATGAATATAAAAAGGGCATAGAATTAGTTGATAACGCAGACAATTCTGCAAACATATTAATTCCATTGCCCTCACATATACCTCCAGTGATAAAATCTATTGAACCACAAGCAGATTCAAAATGGACATTTATTCATTATCCAAAAGCTCAAACTATTTCTCGTTCGGATTATAGTTATTATGAATGGAATAACGGGTGGGAAGAAATGAAT
Source organism: Treponema sp. (assembly GCA_017550685.1). Classification (GTDB taxonomy): domain Bacteria; phylum Spirochaetota; class Spirochaetia; order Treponematales; family Treponemataceae; genus Treponema_D. The sequence goes on from JAFZOJ010000005.1 coordinate 20,520, forward strand.
GTTGAAACTGGTGTATCCTCTGATGATTATGATGTAATAATTAACGGAAAAAAATTCATTAAAATTCTTTATAGTGCTGATTATTATAGCAAATGGGGTAATCCACAGTATTTCTATTTTACAACCGACAAAAATGAGCTTAATTCCGGGTGTTATGATTATATTGAATCATTACAGCCGGGTGTTATGCGTGTTGTAAGTGATGCACCGACTTATGTAGAAACCATAATAACTTTAAGCTCTTATAGAGAATGCAAAAACTGGACTTTAGAAGAGTGGGAAACTTTCCATAGAAGAGAAGGCGGCAGATATTATCCTTTTGTTCGCAGCGAAAACCCAACTCCGGGAAAATATAATATTCCAATGGATATAATAAATCAAATCGAAGGGCATTGCTGTTATGTTGTAGTTGCCCATTTTGCTGACGGTACCAGTTTTATGACTCCGGTTATGCAAAAATAATTGCTTTTTTGGTGAACTTTGATATAATGTTTCTATGAATGAAAACACAACTGTAACAGAGGCAGCGGTAGAAGAGTCGATGAAAGAAATATGTCATATTCTTACCACAGCGGATGAGAAACTGGCATATGATTTTATTGAGTGTCTTTTTACTCCGGCAGAACGAAAGGATATTGCAAACAGGTGGCTGCTTGTAAAGGAAATAGATAAGGGTACAACCCAGCGCGAAATTGCCAAAAAGTTTGGTATGTCGCTTTGTAAGATTACACGCGGTTCAAAGGAGCTTAGCAAGCCTGATAGTGCATTCCGCAGGATTCTGGATACTATGGCAAAATAAGAGATTGCCGTGTCAAGCACGGCAATGACATTTTTGAGTATGAATAACCGTTTATATTTTAATAAACCGCCTGCACGATGGGAAGAATATCTTCCGCTAGGAAACGGCAGGTTGGGGTGCATGGTCAAGGCTCATCCGTGTAACGAACTTCTTCAACTGAACGAAGAAGGCATATGGTCGGGTGGGCCTCAGGACAGACTGAATCCAGATACTAAAAAAAATCTTGAACAGATTCGTAAACTCGTAAACCAGGGAAACGTTCTGCAAGCCCAGTCTCTTGGCTTTGAAGCTATGAGCGGGACTTCCTTTAATGAACGTGCCTACCAGACTGCGGGAGATTTTCATATTGATTTTTTCTCCGATAAAAACAAAGGACTTGCAGTAGGCTGGCCGCTTGAACATAAGGCTGATAAAAGCTGTCTTGAAAATTATAAAAGTGAACTGCTTTTGGACGAGGCCTGTACTGTTATAACTTATACCGATGACGAAGGTGTTTTGTTCACACGCCGCACCTGGATAAGCGCCGTTGATGATTTGATTTTTATGCATGTTAGTGCTGACAAACCTTGTAAAATCAATTACTGTGCATATCTGGATCGCGGAATCTGGAGCGACAATATCTATTCAAAAGACGGCTGTATTTTCCTGGAAGATAGTCACGGCATTCCGTTCTGCGTTGGTGCTGGAGCTTTTGCGTCCGGTGGCAGCAGCAATGTTCGTGGTGTTTGTCTTACGGGGCAGTCTTGTGATGAAGTACTTTTTTACATAGACATTCAGAGCCTTTGTTATAACAAAAAATGGAATAAAAAACCGTTTACAAAAAAACAGTATGATAAAGTCATCAGAAAGAATGTTTGGTCAGGTGAATGTCAGGCAAATCTTAATAAAATAAAAAATCAGATTGCAAAGACAGGACTTTCAGCCGCCGCCGAAGATTTTTTCGCATGGCATCTGGTTGAATGGAAGAATTATTGGGATAGGTTAGAGATAGAAATTGGATCTTCTGGGGGCCTTCGAGAGCCTCAGGCACCACAGGCAGCTCAGGGACCACAGACAGCTCAGGCACCACAGGCAGCTCAGGCACCACAGACAGCTCAGGCACCACAGACAGTTCAAGGGCCCCATGCAGCTCAGGGGCCACAGCTTTCAACACCGGATCTCCTGAAATCTGCCGCACCTTCAAATACAGATCTTGTAAATCAATATATAAATTTTTCGCGCTATCTTCTTATCAGCGGTAGCCGTGTGCCGGGGACACTTCCTCTTACGCTGCAGGGACTTTGGAATGGTTCTATGGAGCCGCCATGGCAGAGTAAATATACAATCAACATCAATGCGCAGATGAATTACTGGCCTGTAAATATGACAAGCCTGTCAGAATGCGAGCTTCCTTTTTTTGAGCTTCTGGAACGCTGTTATGCGCGCGGTTGTCAGGCTGCCCAAAAAATGTACGGCTGCCGTGGTTATGTTCTTCATCACAATACAGACTATTGGGGAGATGCGGCTCCACAGGATGCGTGGCTGCCTGCAACCTACTGGGTGCTTGGAGCTGCCTGGATGGCAACCCATATTATTGAACACTATGAATACACAATGGATAAGGCATTTCTTGAGCGTTATTACTACCTTATGCACGAGGCAGCTTTGTTCTTTGTTGATTATCTTGTTCCCGATGAAAAAGCAGTTGCCACTGATGGAAAACCTTGTCTTGTAATAAACCCAAGTCTTTCGCCGGAAAATTCTTATGTAACCTCGACAGGACAGACGGGTGCCTTTACTGCCGGCTGCCAGATGGACAATATGATTCTGGAACATCTCCTTAAGGGATGTCTTAAGGCACACACCACCTTACGTCATGCCCAACTTGTTTCGGCATCCCGTACCGGAAAGCAATACCCTCAATCAGACTTTAGCTCCTTCCAATACATACTTGACCACCTTAAAAAGCCATCGCTTAATTCTGACGGCTCGCTTATGGAATGGAATTCAGAAGTCCAAGAGGTTGAGCCTGGTCACCGTCACATAAGTCATCTTTACGGGCTGTTCCCGGGTCATACAATTACCATGGAGCAGACTTCGGAGCTTGCAAAGGCATGCATCAAAACTCTGGAAAAAAGACTTAGCAATGGCGGCGGTCATACCGGCTGGAGTCAGGCCTGGATAATAAACTTCCGCGCACAGCTTGAACAGGGTAACGAAGCACTCAAAGCAATCACTACGCTTTTTGAACGCTCCACTCTGCCAAACCTTTTAGATAATCATCCGCCGTTCCAGATTGACGGAAACTTTGGTGCTCTTGCAGGAATAATCCGTCTGCTTATTCAATCAGAATTTGACAGTGACGGAAATGTTCATGTTAAGCTTTTGCCTGCCTTGCCTGATGAAAAAGCCTGGCAGACTGGTCATGCCGATGGTGTTTCAATAAAGGGCGGCTGGCAGATAAGCTTTGAATGGAAGGACGGAAAAATAACAAGCCGGGAACTTAAGCCCGGCCCGTATGCAATTCCAAAGGAAAAAATTATTTTTGAATAAAGCCTAGATAATATATACGATGAACGCGCAGACCCAGGCAAGTACACATTGCCAGATAACCATGGCAACTGCGCTCTTTGTACCAAGCTCTCTTTTTACCGAAGCAATTGCGGCAATACAAGGAGAGTAGAGCAGGCTGAATACAAGAAGGCTTGCAGCAGAACGGGTTGTCAAAACCGATGCGGCTCCACCGGCAAATAAAATCTCTATTGTAGAAACTACGCTTTCCTTTGCCATAACACCACTTATGAGCGATGTACAGATTCTCCAGTCGCCAAGACCTATAGGGCGCATGATCGGTTCAAAAAGGCTTGCAATAAGCGCAAGAATACTCTGTGATGAATCTTCGACAAAATTAAGGTGAAGGCTAAAGCTCTGTAAAAACCAGATTACGATTGTTGCGATGAAGATTACAGTGAAGGCACGTTCCAGAAAGTCTCGGGCTTTTTCCCAAAGCAGCTGGGCTGTATTCTTTAAGCTTGGCAGACGGTAGTTAGGAAGCTCCATAACAAAAGGAACCGGCTCACCTTTGAACAAAGTTTTTCTGTATAAAAGTGCAGCAAGAATTCCCATGATAATTCCGCCGACGTAAAGACCTGTCATAATAAGTCCGCCATGGCCCGGGAAAAAGGCTGCGGTAAAGAAGGCATAAATCGGAAGCTTTGCAGTACAGCTCATAAACGGAGTAAGAAGGATTGTCATCTTACGGTCGCGTTCACTAGGAAGAATACGTGTAGACATAACAGCAGGAACAGTACAGCCAAAGCCAATCAAAAGTGGAACAATACTTCTTCCGCTCAAACCAATTTTCCGAAGCAGAGTATCCATTACAAAGGCAACGCGTGCAATGTAACCGGAATCTTCCAGAAGCGACAAAAATAAAAACAGCGTAACAATTACAGGCAGAAAAGAAAGTACACTACCGACACCTGCAAAAATACCGTTGATAATAAGGTCATGCAAAACCGGGTTTACGCCAATGGATGCAAGTCCGGAATCTACAAGGGCTGTAAAGGCATCAATTCCGCCTTCCAAAAGCTGCTGCAAAAAAGCGCCTATTACATTAAAGGTCAAAAAGAAAACACCTGCCATTATCAGAATAAAAAGAGGGATGGCAGTGTATTTACCTGTAAGAAGAGCATCAATTTTTTGAGAGCGTACACGTTCACGGCTTTCGCGCGGCTTGTGCACAGTCTGGCTGCAGACATTACGGATAAATGAATAACGCATATCTGCAATGGCGGCACTACGGTCAAGGCCTCGTTCATTTTCCATCTGCAGGGCAATATGTTCAAGGGTTTCTTTTTCGTTAAGGTCCAGGTCCAGCTGATGAACAATTCTCTTATCACCCTCAAGCAGCTTGGAAGCCGCAAAGCGAACAGGAATACCGGCTTTTTCTGCATGGTCGTGAATAAGGTGAATAACAGCATGAAGGGCACGATGAACCGCACCACCGCTTTGATTCATATCACAAAAATCCTGGCGTAGAGGTTTTTCCTGAAAGTGTGCAACGTGAACCGCATGCTTTACAAGTTCATCAACACCCTGATTTTTTGCAGCCGAAATTGGAACGACAGGAACACCGAGCAACTCCTCCATTTTGTTTACATCAACAGAGCCGCCGTTTCCGGTAACCTCGTCCATCATGTTCAGGGCAATTACCATAGGAACATCCATTTCCAAAAGCTGCATGGTAAGGTAAAGGTTTCGTTCAATGTTAGTTGCGTCTACTATATTAATGATTCCTCGCGGCTTTTCATTCAAAACAAAATTGCGCGAAATAATTTCTTCAGAAGAGTAGGGAGACATGGAATAAATGCCCGGTAGATCAGTTACAAGTGTATTTGCATGTCCGCGGATTGCACCGTCCTTGCGGTCTACTGTAACACCCGGAAAGTTTCCTACATGCTGGTTGGCCCCGGTAAGCTGATTAAAAAGCGTAGTCTTTCCGCAGTTTTGATTTCCTACAAGTGCATAGGTTAAGACCGTATCATCCGGCAGCGGATCCCCGTCATCCTTAGCATGAAACTTTCCGCCTTCACCAAGTCCCGGGTGCGTGGTCCCTGACCGAAGTGTGGTCCCTGAGCCTGTCGAAGGGCCCCCTTCAGCTTGCCTGTCCTCAACTTTCACATCCTCGACTTGTATCTTCCCCGCATCTTCAAGCCTCATGGTAAGTTCATACCCGCTTACGTCAAATTCAACCGGGTCTCCCATAGGCGCAGTTTTAATTTTTGTGATAACAGTTCCGGGAATAATTCCCATATCCAGAAAGTGCTGGCGCAATTCCCCGTTGCCGCCAACCTTAACAATTTGTGATGCAGTTCCAATAGGTAAATCTTTGAGTGTCATAAATCTATTATATTATTTTTTACAAAACAATGCTATTATTGAAGTGATGGCAACAGCAGAGCAAAGCCTCCTTTTAGGCACCAGCGGTTACGATTACCCTGAATGGAAGGGCGTTTTTTATCCCGACGACCTCAAAAGAAAAGATTTTCTTTCCTACTACTCAACGCAATTCAACGCACTTGAGCTGAACAATACCTTTTACAATATGCCGACGTCGGACCGTATGCTTTCGTTTTATGAACGCAGTGAAGGAAGGTTAAGCTTTAGCGTAAAAGCCAACAGACTTTTGACTCACGAGGTTGGGGTAGACTGGAAGCTACAATCAAAAGTATTTTGTGACGCAGTTGGCCCGCTTCTGGAAAAATCTGCCTTATGTTCAGTTCTTTTTCAGTTTCCCCAAAGCTTTCATTACACAAACGAAAACCGAATATACCTTGCAAAGCTTATAGATGAGTTTAAAAGCTTCCCTGTAGTTGTAGAGTTCCGCCACGAAGAATGGATTAAAGAATCAGTCCTAGCCGGCCTGAATGACCGCGGCGCCTCCATAGCCTTGTGCGATATGCCGGATTTAAAATATCTGCCGAAAGGGATAGTTCCGCAAGTTTTCAAAGAAAACTTGGTAAGTTCGCGAAGCGAACGACTTCCTGAGGCTCTCGAAGGACCACCTTCACCATCCAGCTCCTTATTTTACCTCCGCCTCCACGGCCGCAACGCCACCGCCTGGTACACCGACACCAATACCCCAAACGGCTCTGCCCGTTATGACTACAACTACACCGACCAGGAGCTTTCACAATTTGTCCCTGTCATCCAGAACGCAGTCCTAACCGGCAAAAAGCCAGTAGTTTTCTTCAACAACCACCCCAACGGCAGCGGCGCTAGAAATGCAAAGAAATTGTTTGAATTGTTAAAGAAGTAAATCTTCTATTTATTTAGGCTCCCTGACAATCCCCGTAAACAGATTAATTCCGGTTTCATTATCTTTGATAACATATGCAAACGGATGATCTGCATTAAAAATAATCGGCGGGCGTTCGGGCATGGCGGCGGTGGCTTTCATTCCAAACATGGTTACGGCGGCGGCTTTGGTTTCTTTTTCATTTACCAGGATTCTTACCTGATGAATTGCGGCATCAACATAAAGGTTGTTTCCGTCTAAAAAGATTTTTGAAAGATCACTTGTCATTGGATCAAACGCTGCTGTCATGCCAAGGCCTTCAAGAACTGGTATAAGGTCATATTTTGAAGTCAAATCAAACTTTGGAAAAGAAATCTGGGTCCTGCTACGGCTTTTTTTCTGTTCAAAGTTTTGAATCTGTTCATGAAGGTTTGCCTGTGTAAAATCGTAATCATAATCATACGGGAGGAAAATAATCATTGAATAACGATTATCTTCATAAGCAAATTCTGCAATCTGGAATGTCTCATTCTGATAATACGGAACACTCGAAGTTTTATGCATCATCTGAACTTTTGTTTTTGATTGACTGTTTTTATGGAAATCCTGTTCGTATGTACTGCGTTCATCAAATTCATTTTCCCATTTCTGATTAAAATACAGGGTGTTGAGCAAAACCAGCTGAGTTGAAGCAGGCAGATCATCCTGCAAAAAGTTTTCTATGAGCTTGTCGGTCTGCTTCGAAATAAAGGAGTTTATCTCTTTGCGAACCTTTGGCCCCTGAGTAAAATCAGTCGGTTTTATAATAAAATCGTAATCCTTTGTAAACTGCTTGTAATCACTCTGAATATTAAGCGACTTTTTATACCACAGCGAATTAGTCATGTTTTCAGTCCCTGTGATGATCGCCTTAAGCTGTTCGTTTGCCTCAGTACTTGGCTCAAGTGAAATTACCTGATTAATCTGGTCCTTTGTCTGGCCCTGCGCACCCTTTTGCAAGGCATAAAGCAGGCTGTAAATAGAAATTGCAGAATAATTTACATTGCCTGGCTGACTGCTCAAGGTCTGGTAAAGCTTAGCGTCGAACGAATTGATTGAATCGTTTGCAAACATGAGGGAAGCGGATACCGCGATTGTCAATAAAAATGCTGTCAGTTTCTTCATAGTTACTATATAAACAACCTGAAACGTGGTCCGGATACAGTTTTTTTCTATATTCCCAATTAAGCAAAAATGTGATATTATCGATAGAAACGATTGCCGCATCAAGTGCGGCAATGACAATTCAGTGTCATCCTCGGGCTTGACCCGGGGATCTATTAAGGATAATCACATGAAACTTTACAATTCTGGTGTAATTTACGAAAACGGGGCTCTTCGCGAGGCAGCTGCTTCTGCAGATGGAGCTAAAAAAACAATTGCTTATTCAATTTTACAAAAGCATAACACAAGCGGCGATGACTCAAAGCTTAAAATCAAATTTGACAAAATTACCTCTCACGATATTACTTATGTAGGAATTATTCAGACAGCACGTGCCAGTGGACTCACAAAGTTCCCTATTCCTTACGTGCTTACAAACTGTCATAACTCACTTTGTGCAGTTGGCGGTACTATAAATGATGATGACCACATGTTTGGTCTTACCTGTGCCCAAAAATACGGTGGTGTTTATGTTCCACCTCATCAGGCTGTAATCCACCAGTATGCACGCGAAATGCTTGCTGAATGCGGCGCAATGATTTTGGGTTCAGACAGCCACACACGCTATGGTGCTCTTGGTACTATGGCAATTGGTGAAGGCGGTGGTGAGCTTGCAAAGCAGCTGCTCGGCAAAACTTATGATGTAAATTATCCTGGCGTTGTTGCAATTTATCTTACAGGTGAGCCAGTTGCAGGTGTTGGTCCTCAGGACGTTGCCCTTGCAATCATTAAAGAAGTTTTTGAAAGCGGCTTTGTTAAGAACAAGGTTATGGAATTCATAGGCCCTGGTGTTGCAAAGCTTTCTGCCGATTTCCGTATCGGAGTTGATGTAATGACTACAGAAACTACCTGTCTTTCTTCTATCTGGGAAACAGACAGTAAAATTGAAGAATGGTATGCAATTCACGGTCGCGTAGGCGCTTACAAGGAGCTCAAGCCTGCAAACGGCGCTTACTATGACGCTGCAATCGAAATTGATCTTGGCGCTATCCGCCCTATGATCGCAATGCCGTTCCACCCAAGCTGTGCATATACAATTGAAGATGTAAATAAAAATCTTGATGATGTCCTCACCGACGCAGAAAAGCGTGCAAAGGTTAGCTTTGGTGACAAGGTTGATTTTAATCTTCACAACAAGATTATTGACGGAAAGCTTTATGTTGACCAGGGTATTATTGCCGGTTGTGCAGGTGGTGGCTTTGAAAACATCTGTGCAGCAGCTGACATACTTAAAGGCAAGGACAGCGGTAACGGTAAGTTCGTTCTTAGTGTTTACCCGGCCAGTATGCCAGTATATATGGAGCTTATGAAAAACGGTGCCTTTGCTGCTCTTATTGATGCAGGTGCTGTTGTTAAGACTGCCTTCTGTGGTCCTTGCTTTGGTGCAGGCGATACTCCTGCTAACGGAGCCTTCTCTATCCGCCATTCTACACGTAACTTCCCTAACCGCGAAGGTTCAAAAATCCAGAACGGTCAACTTTCTAGTGTTGCGCTTATGGATGCACGTTCAATTGCCGCAACTGCAGCAAACAAGGGCTTCCTTACAGCCGCAACAGAATACGACACAGAGTTCAGCGGTAAAAAATATTTCTTTGACAAAGACATTTACGAAAAACGCGTATACGATTCAAAGGGTGTAGCTCATCCGGAGGTAGAAATCCAGTTTGGTCCAAACATCAAGGACTGGCCTGCAATGAAGCCTCTCTCAGACGACCTTCTCATTAAGATTGTAAGCGAGATTCACGACCCTGTAACTACAACAGACGAGCTCATTCCATCCGGCGAAACCTCTTCCTTCCGTTCAAATCCACTCGGTTTGGCAGAATTTACACTCAGCCGCCGCGACCCTGCCTACGTAGGACGTGCCAAGGCAGTTCGTGACGGTGCAGACGAGATTAAGACAGAAGTTGCTTCAACCGCTGCAGCTCTGGAAAAACACACAGCAGGCTTTGGTGAGCGCGTAAAGGCTGCAGGCCTTGGCTCATCAATCTTTGCCGTAAAACCGGGTGACGGATCTGCCCGTGAACAGGCTGCAAGCTGCCAGAAGGTACTCGGCGGCTGGGCAAACATCGCAAACGAATATGCAACTAAGCGCTACCGTTCAAACCTTATCAACTGGGGTATGCTCCCATTCCTTTACAAGGACGGCGACAAGAACCTGCCATTTGCAAACGGTGACTATGTATTTATCCCTGATGTAAAGAAGATGGTTCAGGACAAGCTCCCAAGCTGCAAGGCCTACGCTGTAAAGGCAGACGGCACAGTAAACGAGTTTGAACTTAGCACCGGTGACCTGACCGACGACGAACGCAAAATCATCCTCGCCGGCTGTTTGATAAATTACTATAAGGAGTAGAAAGATTACCCGGTCAAGCCGGGTAATGACATATTTGTCATTGTCGGGCTTGACCCGACAATCTATATATATGATTCGACGCAGCTTTTTTTTGATTTTACTTATTTTCTTTTCTCTGCTTGCAACTGCGTGTACCAAACGTGTAATAGGTCCGCGCCTTTATCTGGACAATGATTTTTACTGGGCCATTGGCCAGAAAGAAACCACTGTCGATGATGCCTTGGACCTTGATTACCAGCATCTGGAAAAACTCGAATATAAAAATATCAGGTACATCCCTGGCGTTGGTAACGAAGGAAAATTTGTCTGGCTCAAAATCAATTTTACTCTGCCGGACGAGCTTAAGGGCGACGACCTTTCCATGCTCATTCCGTATCTTCATTTTGCAGAAGAGCTTTATTTAAACGGCGAATACATAGATGATTACGGCGTAATAGGCGAGGGTGCCGAAGATCCCGATGTTCAGGAAGCAGGCCTCATAGCCCACCTCTTTGATTTCCCGGAAAACTTCTTAAATCAGGAAGGCGAAAACACCATCCTTATAAGACTGCTCGCACTGGGTAACTCCTGCATCACACCCGGCGTATACATCGGCCTTCGCGACGACTGCTGGGCAACCTCGGACATAATGACCTTCTGGCGATCGCGAATCTACATCTTCCTGGAAGGCTTTATGCTCTGCGTATTTATCTTCTTCCTTATGATTTTTATTGCCTACCGAAAAGACCGCATTTATTTTTACCTTTCATTCCTGAGCTTAATTTCCATGTTCTTCTTCTCCGGCTTTTTTGGAGGAGATCTTCCATGGGTCGGCTTTCACGGCGGTTTTTCATATCTTTTCTATTATAAATTTACAAAATGTTTCTGCTTCTTTGCACTTGAGTATACCTTCTCGCTATTCATTTTTGACTTTTTGCAGATGAAGCACACCATAGCAGAACGACTTATTAGATGTACCTGGCTTGCCATTACACTTACAGCCTGTCTTGCCGCACCAAATTATTATACTCTCATAAAGATTTCTCATCTTGTAATCTGGATATCTGCAGTAGACGTAACTATTGCCATAGGAATGATTGGAATCAATTTGTTCAGAGGCCAGAGACGCGAAAGGGCCATAATGCTTCTTATAGCTCTGGCACCATTCCTGCTCTGTGTTAATGCCGACTTTGTTATCAAAACCTTCTTTAATAATATTACAATTCCGTATTTATCAATGTTCGGCTGGGAAATTTCTATCATCATCTGTTTCCTTTATTTCAGTACCCAGTATAACCGTGTAGCTATCCGCCTTGAGTATCTGAACAAGAACCTTAAAGATGAAGTAAACGAACAGACCCGTAAGCTGCGCGATGTAAATAAAAAGCTTGAAACTGAACGCGACATTGCCAACAAAGATATGCACATGGCAGCCCTTGTACAGCAAAAGTTCTTCCATGCTCCGGACCAAAAGTTTAAGGCCTGGGATTATGCAGTTTGCTACGAGCCGTTCTCAGAGGTTTCGGGCGACCTTTTCAATTTTTATTATGACGAAAGCAACCTGCAGGGAGTTTCAATTTTTGACGCTTCAGGTCATGGTGTTGCCGCAAGCCTTATTACCATGCTTTCCGAAAATGTAATCCGCAATGTTTACGAAGAAAGCAAGAAAAAGCAGAAGCCCCTTTCCGAAGTTCTTTCTGATTTGAACAAAGGCCTTATAGAAGCCAAGGGAGACGTTGACAACTTCCTTACCGGTGTTCTCCTCAATCTAAAGGATAAAAAGAACGGAGACTGTACAGTAGAAATTGCAGATGCCGGACACCCATATCCTTTGCTTTATCAGAGTGAAACAAAACAGGTTATAGAAATCCAGCCGCCTATAGGTCTCGAATCCTACGGCCCGATTGGTGTGGCAGGAATAGATACCCGTTACACAGACTTTTCTTTTGAAATGAAAAAGGGTGATATTCTTGTTCTGTTTACCGATGGCCTTACCGAACAGATGAACGAAAACCGCGAAGAATTTGGAAAGGAAAATATAGGAAAGATCTTAACCGAATACAGCCGCAAAAATGCAGATGTTATTCTTCAAAATATTTTAGCCAGCTTAGACCAGCACACCGGCCAGGAAATGCGCACGGATGATGTTACGGTAATTATCCTTAAAAGAAAATAGGGCCCCTTCGACAAGCTCAGGGTCCCCGTCATTTGTCATTGTCGGGCTTGACCCGACAATCTTTTATAAGATCCCCGGGTTACCCCGAGGATGACAATTATTTCTTAGCCTGCTTAGCGAATGTCTGAATACCTTCGATTACGAGGATTACAGCAAGCACTGCCATAGCAACAGCAAAGATCAGCTGGAACCAGTTGCCCCAGAAGAATGCACCTTCTGCACCGGCAGCCATAGCTCCAATCTTCTTTACAATTGTAATAATCAAAGAAGTCAAAGTAGCAGCAAGCATAAAGATCATAGGGATAAAGAACATCTTGTTGTTCTTTCCTGCGTTTCCAAGCCATGCAGCAACTGCCATCAATGCAATACCTGCAAGGAGCTGGTTAGCAGCACCAAACAATCCCCAGATTGCGCTGAGCTTAAGACCACCAAGGATACATCCGATCAATACCATCAATGTAGTACCGAACAATGGATGAGCAAGAAGCTTGCGGATACCGGTAGCATCCTTCCATGTTGCTTCTCCGTCCTTAAGGAACAATTCGCTGAACATAAAGCGGCTCAAACGAGTACCTGTATCCAAAGATGTCAAAGCGAATACAGAAACTGCAAGAGTAAGTAAAGCGTAGATTGTGTTATAAGCACCAGAACCTTCTGCACCGAACAATGTAGCAAGACCTGCACCGAATGCTGCAGATGGAGAACCGAATCCGCCAGCCTTGTACTTTTCGAATACCATACCAACAGCAATCAAAGAAATAATACCAAGAGCAGATTCAATGAGCATTGAACCATAACCAATAGCCTTAGCATTCTTTTCGTTATCAAGCTGCTTAGAAGAAGTACCTGTAGAAATGAGTGAGTGGAAACCTGAACAAGCACCACAAGCTACAGTAATGAACAAAGCAGGGAACATAGTTCCAAGACCTGTCTTCCATCCTGTGAATGCAGGGATTGTGAATGTAGCGTTTCCTGTAACAGGTGAGCTTACAATACCAACAAGGGCAAGAGCAATCATAGCATAAAGCAGGAATGAAGAAAGGTAGTCACGTGGCTGAAGCAAAATCCAAACAGGAACAAGTGAAGCAACAGCAATATAAATACCAATGAATACAATCCATGCTGTGCGGCTCATTGCAAAACCAACGTTCAAACCAAGAACTGTTACAAGAACAATACCAACAATTCCGATGATTGTTGCTGGAAGAGTCTTAAGACCGCATTTATTTGTAAGGATACCATAAATGATAGCAAGAACAATGAAACAAAGAGAAATCATTGCAGTTGTCTGGTTTCCATTAGGGTTTGTAACAAATCCAAAAGAACCTGCTGCAGAGAAGAATGTACCTGCAACAACGTTTACGAAAGAGGCAATTACAAGAATGAGTACAAGCAAAGCAAAAATGATAAAGAGCTTCTTTGCTTTTGTGCCCATTGATGTTTTAATGATTTCACCAACAGATTTTCCATCATTGCGGATAGAAGCAAAAAGTGAACCAAAATCCTGAAGTCCACCAAAGAAGATACCACCAACTACACACCACAGGAATACTGGTACCCATCCGAATACAGCAGCCTGAATAGGACCGTTGATTGGACCTGCACCTGCGATAGATGAGAAGTGATGTCCCATCAATACAGCTGGTTTAGCTGGAACATAGTCAACACCGTCTGTCTTTTCGTTAGCAGGTGTTTTCCTTTCAGGGTCAATACCCCACTGCTTTGCGAGCCATGAGCCGTAGCAAACATAGCCGATTACAAGCAGAGCAACCGCAGCAATAATAATCAATAATGCTGTCATTTTTTTCCTCCAAAAAATTTATTTTTTTTGAAATATATTTTTTTCTAACAGCTTTCGGTAATCCTTACCGAACCTGTTGAAATAAATATGCTGTGTATCAAGCTCCACAACTGCAAGTTTAAAATGACTCCAGCCGTGAAGACTCCATTTATAGGATTTATATAACTTTGTTTTTTTGATGAGTTGGATTATGTTCATGGATTTTCGGGTCGAGCCCGAAAATGACTCATTTTTATCCAAACTGTTTGTGATTATTATAAGCGTAACATCAGAATTGCGGTGACCGTTATATGGCTTTACCTTTGAAAGCCCATCCTCCCAGGATTTATTTACAAAGCTCTCAAGTTCTTCTTTAGAAAGAGAAGGGGATTGTGCAAAATAAACAAATTCATTGGAATCAATGTCTGCGATATGTGCCGACCGCACAAGAAAATACTGTTCATTATGTGAGCGGAATTCTGCTTCTGCAATAAAAGGTGAGCCAGGGTTTTGTGTGTTTACTGTATAATACCGTCCAAAAGCCGGCAACAGTTTTTCAATTGCCTCGGAAACTTCCATAAATCAGGCGTTTGTAATGCAACCGAAAACTCTCTTATTTACAGTATATGTCAACCCGTGTTCAGTGTCAATTAAAAACTTTAATATATATAAACCTCGAGTAGTGAAGGGCGGAGCCCC
>JAFZOJ010000079.1 GCA_017550685.1 Treponema sp.
AGTGACTTTGATATGCCAAAGGTTGTAGATGCTCTTACTCGCATGGGTAACACTGTAACAACAAACGGCGACGAAATCACTCTTAGCCCTGCCCCATACCGCAACGACTTCCTTCACGAAGTAGATATTATTGAAGATGTAATGATTGGCTGCAATGTAAGCGCTTTCGAACCAAGAACTCCACAGGACTTTACTGTAGGACGCCTGCTCCCACTTACAGAGTTCAGCCGCAAAGCAAAAACTTTGATGGTTGGTCTTGGTTACCAGGAAATGATTTTCAACTATGTTGGTTCAAAAAAAGACTACGTTGAAAACATGCGCATCGACGGTTCAAAGGTTATTGAAATTGCAAACCCAATGAGCGAAAACTACCAGTTTATCCGCCCTGAAATTCTTTCTTCTCTTTGCCGTGCCGAAGCAGGAAGCGCCAATGCAATGTACCCACACAAGATTTTCGAAATCGGTAAGGTTGCATACCTCAAAGAAGACGAAAACACCGGTACAATCACACGCCAGCACTTAGGCTTCCTTACAGCTGCTGCAAACGCTAACTTCAACACCTTGGCCAGCGAAGTTTCAAGCTTAGTATACTTCCTTGACCACGAATACACAGTTGTAGAAAGTGAAGACCCACGCTTCATCCCAGGCCGCCAGGCAGCCCTTATGGTAAACGGCAAACAGGCCGGCGTATTCGGTGAACTCCACCCACAGGTTTTGGAAAACTGGGGCATCACAACTCCTTGTGTTGCCGGTGAATTGGATCTTGAAGAGTTGATATAATTCAAAGAAAAGATAAATAAAATAAAAAAGGATATCGTAATTTTCGATATCCTTTTTTTGTCTTTTTAATTCTCTTCTCGTGTTTCTCTCAAAGCCTGCATAATATCGTTGTGTTGTAAATCAAAAAGAGTTTTTATTCCTTCAAAAGGTGATTTTTCTTTTTGTTCGGGAGAGATACGAAATAAAGAGCCGTCTGCGCGTTTTACAAGGACAGCGCCGTCTGTTTCTGATTTATCAAGCACAGATGCAAAGTTTTGTCTGGCATCGGAATAAGTCATTACAAGCATACAACCCCCTGCAAATCAGCATTTTGTTTCATTTTATCATCAAGAGTAAAAAGCGGCATGTTGAGACGCTTTGCAACAGAAATATAATAAGAATCATAAGCATAAGAATCTGTGTTACCTGCTATGACAATTGCCTCCGGAATATCTGGTTCTATAAGCCTAAGCGGAATGCGGGCAAATTCATGATAAACAGCTACACCATCAACAATAGAAATTAACTTTCTTTTTATGAGTTTGCTTACAGCATTTCCAACCTCATAGGGCAAACATTGAGGAGCCACTAGCTGAGAAGATCCAACCTTTTCAATAACCAGATTTTTTGCATTCTGATTCAGTAAAAACTCAAGAATGCAAGAAGCGTCAATTACGATATCTTTCATAAGTCTATTGTACTATTGTACAATAGAAAAAGCAAGTTTTTTTATTGCCCTTCTCATCGCAGTACCGGATAAGCCGGATTATTCCCCTGCAATTTTCTTTAATCTGGACCAATCATTGTTGAGCGTTCTGTCGGAAGGGAAGATTTCCAGACCCTCCTGCAGAATCTGGCGTGCTTCTTCAAATTTTCGGGCATTGGCTTTGCTTGCAAAATTATTATGGATGTCTGCTATGCAATTATTGTAAAAGGACTTTTGCATGCTTTTGATTTTATTGCTGTTTGGAAGTTCACTAAGGGCTTGTCCTGTGCGTTTATAGCCTTCCAGGAATTTGTGTTCATTCATCAAGCCGTTTAAGATTATAAGCCAGCTGTTTTCGTAGTGCAAAAGCAGACGTTTTCTGGCGGCCTCAGAAGATAAATCTCTTTTGGCAAGACCTTCTTTTTCATCAAGTTCATTTTTTATAAAGGCAAGCTGCTGGTCCGGAGCAAGACCTTTCGTAGACGCTTTTACAAGAATGTCCACAAGCATTTCTTCCATATCTGCAATTCGTCTTACAGAAACATAGGATTTATATTTTTGCCAGCCCTTATTTGCAAGCTCATAATTGTTTTCTTCGTAACTTAAAACCAGAAGATTATTTATTGCATTGTCCGCATTATTTTGAAGAAAGACTGTCATATCCCAGCGGTCAATAAACGAAAAATACCAGCCGAGCTTTTCATAAAAATCAGAAGCGCTGTCCGGAATAATATTCACAAAATTTGCCGCAAGAATATCAAACTCTTTTCGAACATCATTTGCCGATTTAGATTTTTCATTCATGATAGCCATAAAACGGGCGGCTCCAAGAGGTACGGCTTTTTTGTAATCATCTTTTTCAACATACTCCGAGCACAAGTTTCCAGCTATAAGCCCTGTAAAAAGTGCATCGCTTTCTTCGCGTCTGTTTGAATAATAATTTTTTGGGACAACATAATATCCCTTAATTTCGTTTTCTTTTTCTATTGCTTCCTTGTTCCCCGGATTAAAGCCATAAGGATTTGTAGTTTCTACATCAATTTTTTTCCCGGAAATATACACAGAACAGAAGGCATGCGACGGAGTTTTCTGACCCCTTACATCAAGACCCGCAACCTTGGCAGCCGCCATATAAACCAGTGCCGAAGAAACACAATTATAGTTTCCGGTTTCAAAAGCAACATCAAATCTTGTCTGCCCTGAAACATACTTCTTTAAAACTTCGCGGTAAAGAAGCTTTAAAATTGCACGCCCTCGGTCTTCTTCGGCCAGCGACATAATTTCGGGATCTGTTATTTTTTCCCTGAGCGCTTCAAACTTTTTTATTGTTTTATTATAGGCTGCGCTATCGGGCGTCAGCTCAGAATACAAAAGTGAAAACTGAACAACTTCATCTGCGGAAAAAACGGTAGGCATGCCGGTTGGAATAAACAGCTCCTGCGGAATAAAAAGCGGTTCAATCGAAGGAAAATCCTGCTGTTGGGGCAAAGCATAAAGCTCTGGCCCGGTAATTCCAATAAAAAGAAACAATACTGCGGATAAAAAATGTATTAGTGCTCTTTTCAATTTTCCTCTGCTCCCGTTGCCCTTTGCCGGTGGGATAACTTAATTATGAAGGGTTTGTCTGCTTTCTGCAAGTTAAAATTGAAACATACAATAATTGAATATTTTATTTCTTGCCAAGCCGGGTTTTTCAATTTACGATATATATAGAATCGCACAGACACAATAACGGAGGAAAAAATGTTTGATTTTAAGTATTTTACACCAACAAAGGTAGTTTTTGGAAAGAACACAGAAGACAAGGTTGCAGACCTGGTAAAGGAATTTGGCGGAAAGAAAGTTTTGATTCATTATGGTGGTGGCAGCGTTATCCGTTCCGGTCTTATGCAGCGTGTAACAGACAAACTGGATGCAGCGGGCATTTCTTATGTAAAACTCGGCGGTGCAGTTCCTAATCCTCATCTTGGTCTTGTTTATGAAGGAATTGAACTTTGCAAAAAAGAAGGCATTGATTTTCTGCTTGCAGTAGGCGGCGGAAGTGCAATTGACTCTGCCAAGGCAATCGGCTACGGAGTAAAGAATGACGGTGATGTCTGGGATTTTTATGATTACAAACGCCAGGCAAAAGACTGTCTGCCTCTTGGAGTAATTCTGACTCTTGCGGCAACCGGTAGCGAAATGAGTGATTCTTCTGTAATCACAAAAGAAGAAGGTCTTGTAAAACGCGGTTATTCAAGCGATTACTGTCGCCCTCGTTTTGCAATTTTGAATCCTGAGCTTACTATGACTCTGCCGGATTATCAGACAGCCTGCGGATGTACAGATATTATGATGCACACAATGGAGCGCTATTTTACAAACGGCGGCAACATGGAGCTTACAGATTCTATGGCCGAAGCCCTGCTGCGCACTGTAAAAGAAAACGCACTTATCCTTGTAAAGGATCCGCAAAATTACAATGCCCGTGCCGAAGTTATGTGGGCAGGAAGTCTTTCTCACAACGGACTTACAGGCTGTGGTAATGACGGCGGCGACTGGATGACCCACAAACTTGAGCACGAGCTTGGCGGCCTTTATGATGTTGCACATGGTGCAGGTCTTGCCGCAATCTGGGGAAGCTGGGCACGCTACGTTTATAAAAACTGTCTGCCACGCTTTAAGCGCTATGCAATCAATGTTATGGGTGTGCCGGCCGTTGGCTCCGACGAAGAAATTGCCCTTAAGGGTATTGAAGCCATGGAAGATTTCTACCGTGCAATAAAAATGCCTACAAACCTGCGCGAGCTTGGCGTAGAAGCAACCGACGAAGACCTTAAGCTTATGGCTCACAAGTGTGCTGTAGGTGTAGACGGCGGTAAGGGTTCTGCAAGATTCCTTCGCGAACAGGATATGCTTGAAATTTACACCATGAGCAGGGGTTAAAAAATAACAATTTTTTCTATACGGTTTTTGTGACTTTTTAAAAACAAAACTCTTGTTTTTTTATATAATAGTAGAAAAGAGGAAAACATAAAAATGAAAAAAATTATGTTTGTTCTGTCACTGCTATTATTAACCTCGCATTGTTTTGCAAGAACAATAACCATAGAAGAAGCTGTTTCTCTGGCGGCCGATAACAATATCCAGATCAGCCGTCAGAAACTTAACCTTAACATGCTGGAAAAACGAAATAAATATTCGTGGAACAGTGTAAGCCCTTCCGTAAATTTAAGCGCAAACTATAATAAGCCCCTCGATAAAGATACATACGATTATTCTATATCCGGTTCTTTAAGACTTTCTCTTTCTCCTTCGCTTTATACAGCAATCAAAACCGCAAAGCTCAACTACGAAGCAGGCCTTACTTCTTATGAAGACGCAGTCCGCTCTGTAGAACTGAATGTCCGCAAGCTTTTTTACAACCTTATTTATACCAAAGAAAGCATTGCCCTGCAGAACCGCAACATGGAAACCGCAAAAAAACGATATCAGAACAACAAAGATAAATATAACCGCGGTCAGCTTTCGGAACTGGATCTTCTTCAGTCTCAGTACAGCTACGAAAGCATGCTTCCAAACATAGAATCTGCGCTTATTGCTTACGAAAACAGCATGGCCACTTTTAAGCAGACCCTGGGAATTGACCAGGAAGAAGAAATTGAACTTGCCGGCTCCCTTACAGATGCCATTCCTCAGGAAGATTTATCTGTTGATGTTACTGTGAGCAAATTACCTTCTGTAAAAAATCTTGAAAGAAAAATCGAGCTTCAGAAAACTCAGCTTCTTTCTACACGATTTTCGTACTGGGGCCCTTCTATTACAGCTTCTTATTCTTATGGACAAAAAGGCGCCAAAGGTCAGGATGGACTTCAGGCAACAGGAAACACACTTTCTCTTAGCGTAAACATTCCTCTGGACGGATATCTGCCGTGGTCAAACGGAGCTTTGAGCATTGATAATCAGAAAATGCAGCTGCAGGATCTTGAGCTCCAGCTTAAAAATGAAAAAACAAGCGCTGCCATAAATGTTCAAAACAGCCTCAAAAATATAAAACAGAAACAGGGTCAGATAAACATGCTCCAGCAGAATGTTGAGCTTGCACAGAAAACCTATGACATGGTGCTCATTGCCTACAATCACGGTTCAAAGGATTTGATGGCTCTGCAGAATTCGGCAGACTCCCTGGCTTCGGCTCAATTGAATCAGCAGACACAGATTTATAATTTGATTTGTTCAGTTCTGGACCTGGAGAACTCTCTTGGTGTTCCGTTCGGATCTTTAGGAAATAAATAATTACCCCAAAAGGATTTTATTATGAAAAACAAAACCTTTATTACAGTTATAATTGTTGTAGTTCTTTTGGCCATTACAGCCGGCACTACCCTGATAATCTTAAGAAGCGCCAAAAATAAGGGCGGTGGAATGCCTGCCGGTGGCTTTGGTGGTCGCGGCGGCCCTCAGACAGCGACTGCAGTTCGTACCGTAGTAGCCAAAAATCAGACAATCACAGATTTTGTTTATACAAACGGCGAAATTGAAACCCAGAAATCCATAGAGGTATTTCCTTCTATCGGCGGTAAGGTTGTAGAAATGAAGGTTTCGCTTGGTTCTCCTGTAAAGGCCGGAGACGTGATTGCCTATGTAGATCCTTCGGAACCGGGAAGCTATTATGCAAAAAGCCCTGTAACCGCACCAATTGACGGAAGCATCATCACATCACCTGTAAAAATCGGCCAGAAGGTAAACGTTAATTCAGTAATTACAAAAATTGGTGATATTGGAAATCTTCAGATTACCGCAAAGGTTCCGGAACGTTATGTTGCCGAGCTTGCCATTGGTCAGAAAGCAGAAATTACACTGCAGGCTTACGGCGAAGAAAAGTTTATGGCTTCGGTTGTGCGCATTTCTCCGGTTGTAGACCCTTCTACCCGAACAAAAGAAATCATCCTTAATTTTGATAAAAACTATGCAAAGGTTAATGCCGGTATGTTTGCCCGCGTTAAGCTTTTTACGGTTGATTACGGCGGATACCCTGTAATTCAGCAGGATGCCTTTGTAGAAAACAGCGATGAATATTATCTTTACATTGTAAAAGAAGACAGCACTGTTACAAAACGCAAGGTTACCCGCGGTAAAAGTGTTGATGGTTATATTCAGGTGCTGGATGGAATTTCTGCCGGCGAGGTTGTAGTTCTTGAAGGTATGCTTTCTCTTTACGAAGGAGCAAAGGTTAAAGATATAAGCGGAAATGTTGAATCTGTTGATGTGCCAAAAGAAGGCTTTGCAGAAGGAAAGAAATAATGAGTTTAAGCAGGAAAACCCTTGAACATCCGGTTCTGATTCTTATTGTATTTGCGCTTTTTGGCATGGTTGGTATTTTTACCCTGAGCAATGTTGCCACAGCCCTTATGCCCGAAATGGAAAACCCGTCTCTTTCCATAAACACCAGCTACCCTAATGCAGACCCGGAATCTGTAGAAAAATCCATAACCCGTGTTATAGAAAGCGCGGTAATGAGTGTAAATGGTCTTAAAAACCTTACTTCTACTTCTAACGAAGGTTCTTCTAACGTTTCGCTTGAATTTGAATACGGTACAGACCTTACCGAAGCAATGAATGATGTACGCGACAAGCTGGACCGTGTAAAAAGAGGACTTCCGGACAATGCTGGTGACCCTACAATTTTCCGTTTTTCTGGGGATTCCGGCGAAATTATGCGAATCCTTATCCGAGGAAACCGCTCCGTAGACGACCTTAAAGCCATTGCAGAAAACAACGTTGTAAGCATTCTTGAACAGGCCGACGGTGTAGGAGAAGCCGAAGTTTACGGTGGACGAACTGCACAGGTAAACGTAAGGCTTGATCAAAACAGAATGGCTGCCTATGGCTTTACAGTTCCAACAGTTACAAGCGCCCTTTCCAAACAAAACCTTGAGCTTGGCGGCGGTAAGGTTCAGGAAGGACATAAAAACTATATCGTACGTACAACCGGTGAATACACAAGCCTGGAAGAAATAAACGATACTGTAATTTCCACAATCAACGGCTACAGCATCCGCCTGCGCGACATTGGTGAGGCGACAATCGGTTATGGGGACACAACCCAGGAATCCTTTATCAACGGCGAAAAAGGTGTATACATCAGCGTAACCAAGCAGTCAGACGCAAACTCCGTTACAGTTGCCAATAATGTCTACAAAAAAATAGATCAGGCAGAAAACAATCTGCCGCCGGACGTAAAGCTGCAGATTATTCAGGACTCTACAGACTCTATCCGAGAAACAATCAACACTCTTATTAAATCAGCCTGGCAGGGACTTATCCTTGCGGTAATAATTCTGTTCATCTTTTTGCAGAACTTTAAATCAACGATTATCATTTCTATTTCAATTCCGCTTTCTATCATCATTACGCTTTTTGCAATGAGCATATTCGGCCTTACACTCAACATGATGACTTTGACAGGTCTTATTCTTGGTGTAGGTATGATTGTAGATGCTTCCATCGTAATGATTGATAATATTTATGCGTACCGGCAACGAGGGGCCAAACCGCGAACCTCTGCAATTCTTGGTTCACAGGAAATGCTCATGTCGGTTATTTCGGGAAACCTTACAACAATCTGTGTATTCCTGCCGTTTATTTTCTTTATCAACGACCTGGGCTTTATGGGACAGATGTTCAAGGCTGCAATTTTTACAATCGTAATTGCTCTTGTTTCGTCACTGCTTGTAGCTATCTTTCTGGTTCCGGTTCTTGCAGGTAAATTCCTTCCGCTTTCAAACCGTCAGGAAAAGCCTGTTACAAATCCAGTTTTAAAGGCTGTTTACGGCTTTTTTGAAGGAATAATTCAGTTCTTTACACGTCTGTATTCAAAGCTTTTGCAAAAGGCTCTGGACAATCGTCTTATTACAATTATTGCCGCAGTTTGTATTCTTGCTGTTTCCTTTGCGTTTATTCCGACAATGCAGATTAATCAGATTCCGGCCGGCCGCGATGACCAGGTTCAGCTGAACATTAACATGGCAACCGCAACTCCTTTTGAAGAAACAAAGGAAGTTGTTATGGCTCTGGAAGAATACATCAAAGAAGAATGTAAGGGTTATAAAACAATTACAACTTCTATTGGTGGTAGAAATACAAACCGTGGTTCCATTACAATTGCGCTTCCGGAAACTGCAAAACAGATAGATTCCGCAAGTGAAATGCAGAATAAAATCCGTAAGCATTTTTCAGAATTCCCAAGTGCACGTCTTTCATTCAGCGAAGGCTTCCGTGGTCAGTGGATGGGAAGCAGTGTTGATATTGTCCTGCTTTCTGATGACCTTGATGCTGCCCTTGATACTGCCGAAGAAATCCGCGAAGTTATTTCTGCTAACAAAAAAATCAGTGAACCTTCTGTGAGCATGGACAAGGGTCTTCCTCAGGTAGAAATTGTAATTGACCGCGAACGTGCCTACAGCATGGGAGTAGACATTGCAACCGTAGCCCGCGAAATAAACTATGCGATCAACGGATCTACAGCCTGTACCTATAAAAGCAACGGAAAAAATTATAACGTTGTAGTTGCTTATCGACCGGAAGACAGAAAAACCATTAACGACCTTGAATCAATTTATGTGCGTGGAAACGGCGGCATGGTCAGCGTTGCAAACTTTGCTTCAATCAAAAAAGGTCTTGGTCCGGTTTCCATCCGCCGCGAAAGTCAAAAGCGAATTATCCATGTTCGTGCAAGCAACCTTACACAGGAAAACGACAACGTAATCGAAGAAGAAATCAAAGCCGCAATTCAGGAAAACATGATTATTCCTGATTCCGTAGTTGTTAATTACAAGGGTGCCTGGAAGGATACAATGGATCAGTACGGCTTTTATGCCAAGATTGCAATTATGGCAATCCTTCTGGTATTTGGTGTAATGGCCGCAACCTACGAAAGCTTTAAGGCTCCTCTTATAAACCTTGCCACAATGCCTTTCATCATTATTGGTGTAATTCTTATTCACAAAATTATCGGCGAAGCACTTTCGTTCATGACTGCCGTTGGTGTTATCATGCTTATCGGTATTGTAGTAAACAACGGTATTATTCTTGTAGACTACACAAATATTCTTGTTGGTCGTGGTTACGAGCTTAAAAAGGCCTGCTTTGAATCCGGCAAGAGCCGTTTCCGCCCGGTATTGATGACAACCCTTACAACAATTCTTGGTATGCTGCCAATGTGTTTTACAACCGAAGGACAGTCCAGCATGGTTCGCCCTATTGCCATTGCAGTAGTTGGTGGTCTTATTTCCAGTACCTTTGTTACGCTTTTAGTTATACCGGTTTTGTACAGCCTTGTTATGCGTGTAAGGACTAAAACACCTAAGGAGAAATAAATGTATCGTGCAGAAATAATTTCCAATCAGTCAGTACAGGAAGACATAACAGAGCTTCTGGAACAGGAAATTCCCGATATTCAATATACAGTAATTCCTGAAATTCACGGTCGTGGTGTGCGCTCAAAAAAACTTGGCGACACCATCTGGCCAGAAATGAATTTTGTTCTTTTTGCTTATGTAAAAGATGATGAGGCCCGCAAGGTTAAAGAAATTGTTGAGGCAGAAAAAAAACGTTTCCCTAATGAAGGAATAAGTCTGTTCTTTACAAAAGCCGAAGAACTTTAATTTTTCTTAATTTTTTTAGCAATAAAATCTGCAAGCATAAGATAACCAAAACTTATCAAAAGCAGGAAAATCAGCAGGGAAATTATCCACCATACTGTACCCATAAATGGTAATTCTTTTGAAAATCCAAAAGCTCCTGCCGGACTTCTCCAGTTGAGAAAGAAATACGGATAATTTATTCCATCTCCAAACTGCCAGCCTTTTACAAATCCTATTGCCGCATAAATTACATATAAAAGAGGTGGAATAATAATATAAATTATATTCTTTTTTTGAATGCCCGCATCATAACAGGAAACAAAAAAATCAATTACTGCAGCAACCGGAACAACAAGATGTGTAAGGGTGTTTTGCGGATTCCATGCAACATCTCCAATTGTCGGGGCAAGAACAAAAGCAAAAACAACACCTGTTAATGTTATGGCTATGGTTCCTGTAAATTTGATTACATTCCAGACCGAACTTATTTCTTTATTAAGAAGCAGTAGGAAAAATCCTGTGGCACAAATTATTGCTATGGCAATATTTGATTGTATTGTAAAATACATGAAGACTCTTTTGCCGCCCATAAATTCTACTTTATCTGCATACCAGCTTAACAGTGTTCCTGCAAAAGCAGATACAAAAACAATAAGTTTAAGCGTACAACTAATTATTTTTCTTAATGGTGAAAAATTTGTCATAAGAATTTAACTCCTTTCGTAAAATATAATACTTGCAGCCTGGGCCACATTAAGGCTGTCTACGTTTCCCGTCTCGCCCTCTTTCATTCCGGCCCATGGAATTATTACAAGCTCATCACAATTTTTTCTGATTGCATCACTAATTCCATGTTCTTCATTACCAAGAACAATTAAAAACGGCTTTTTCGGATTGTTTTTTCTTAATTCTCTAAGATAGGAAACCGGTTTTTTGGCTTCCAAAGCGGTTCCAATGCGTAGTACTTTTTGGGACAACGCCTGTAAAAGCCTTACTGATGACTGAACACTGTAAATATTTACATATTCCATGCCGCCTTCGGCCACACGATAGCTGCTTGTGGTAATACTTGTCTGAGCTTCGTCCAGAGGAATCACAATATTCTTTATTCCAAAAAAAGCAGCACTGCGGACAATGGCTCCAAAGTTTGCGGCATTGCCTATACGGTCCAGTAAAACAGCATCTTCGCCCCGTTCTATCCAGCCGTCGGTAATATCAGAATCCAGTGGTTCTATCTGTGGTGCTTCTATCATTGCAACAACACCCTGATGATGAACTGTACCGCTCAATTTTTCCAGATCTGCAGCAGGCTTTTGATTATATATTCCATGCGCCTTGGCAAGCTTTTTGCATAGCCCTCCGAATTTTGGAGCTACCTCTTCTGTAAAATAAAGGCGCGTAATTTTTTCCGGATGATTTTTTTCAAGCTTTTTTACCGCTGCAAATCCGCAGACAGCAAGCTCGTTCTTCTGTTTATTCTTCATAATTTGAGTATATATCATTTTGTCTGTCGTTGCGAGTGCATGCCGGCCCCCAGATGTAACTTCCACAATTCCAATTTGTTTTTTATAATATATACGAGGTACCAAATGTATAAGAAAATTTTTTGCAGTCTCATTCTTGGAGCAATGGTTTTTTCTCTGTCTGCTCTTCCAAGCCTGATGGACAAACATTCTTTTGATTCTGCTTCCATTCAAAATCTGGATGTAAGCCTTAGCTGGGAAAGCATTACTTTTAAACCTGTAAACAATTCTGACTTTTTTGTAGAAGTTTATTACGGCAAGAAAAAATATTGTCCGGATGTAAGACTTTCTTCTTCCACACTCATTATCGAATCCAAACATTTTGACATAGGATCAAAATCAGATTCCAAAGGCTGCGAAGTAATGGTTTATATTCCGGCAAACCAGAAATTCAAAAAGATTCATATAAGCTCTACCTCCGGAAAAGTAATGGGTGACCTTCCATACTCCGAAAAGGTAACTGCACAGACAACCTCCGGCAGCATAAAATTTGAAACTTGTATAACAGATTTTTTTGATTCTTCTTCGACAAGCGGTTCCATTACAGTTAGCGAACTTAGCTGCAAAAGCTTAAATGTAAGCACTCTTTCCGGTACCGTTGGCCTAGAGTTACAAAGATCTCTGGCAAAAAATTCTTCAATATCAACAACATCCGGTTTAATCTTTATTTCCATGCCGGAAAATTCTCAAATTTCTGTAAGAGCCACAACTTCTAGCGGAGGCTTTACCAACTCGTTTACAAGAGACACATTTAATTCCCTTGTAAATTACAGCAAAGCTATAAACGGCGGTGGTCCGCTTTTAAAACTGTCTTCTACTTCCGGAACCATTACTCTTGATTCAAACACATTCATTACCTCGCCGATAGTAATTTATGAAGACGATCCGGAAACAGAGATTCCGGTTGTAATATTTGATGAAAACGATTTCTAAAAATTTGACCCGGCTTATGGTCGGACTTTTGTTTATTATTATAGCCTCACCTTTTTTTGCAGACAGCAAAAATATTGTTTATTCACAGGCCTTTGATTTTTCGCAGCTGGACAGCATAGACATTTCATTAAACTGGGAAAACCTTGTAATTTCGCAGATTTACGGGGAAGAAATTTCGGTCGAAATAGGCTGCAATAATCTTAAAAGAATACCTGATGTTTCTGCAGACGGCGGAGTTTTTCGTATCAAATCCAAGCCCCAGAAGTTTACACGAGGAACTCTCTGCACAGTCTATCTATACATTCCACAGGATTTTAATCCTCAAACTATCAAGATAAACAATGCAAGCGGCAACATTCAGGCTGATACACTGCGCGCCCAAAACAGTGTGGCCATTGGTAACGTAAGCGGCCGTACAGACATTGCTTCCTGCACTACCGAGTTTTATAACGTAACTTCTGTTTCCGGTAACACAACACTTCAAAAAATCAATTCCGAATATTTTAATTTCAGCTCTACGTCAGGTAACATTTTTGCAGAATTGTCTGCTGGCCCGCTCGCCTCTTCCGGCATTACAAACATTTCCGGCAAATCTCAGCTTTATGTTCCAAAGGGTGCCGCTCTAAACCTTGCCCTCTTTTCAATTTCAGGCAGCATTAATAATAACGTCACAACCCCGTCCAATCCGGATGCTCCACAAATCACAATCACAAGCGTTTCAGGCAAAATCGAAATTCAGCAATTCTAAAGTGCAAGCTGAATGTGTACATTTTTACGGAATAATTTTATAATTAATTATCTTTATACAAATGGAGCAAGAAATTGAAAAAAATTCAGAGATTGTTTATTTTAATGTTGGTTGCAATAGCCTTTGGTTTTTCGGGCTGTGCTTATGATGTACCGGGTGCTTATACCAATGAGCAGCCTTATGCCGTACAGCAGGAAGATACCTGGTCAGAATATGCCTGCGGTGCATTTTCTATGGCCTATTACCTTGCAGAACAGGGATATATTCCCGGAAATCAGGTTTCTTCACAGGCAAAAAAGCTTTATAAAAAGGTAATCTTTCCAAAAACTTCAGAATTATACCCTTACAGCGAACCTATAAAAATCCGCGATGTAATGGCTAAATATTCAAGCAAATCAGAGTTAAGAATGTTTAAGGTAGATGCTAATATAGTAAAAGAAACAAGAGATCCCGATAGTACCTCTAACTATGAAAATCCTGTAAAAGCTAAAGTACTTCTTTCAGAACTTGCAGCTTTCTTGGATTATAATGAGTCAGATATAGTAACAATAACCGCAAAGGATTTTGCTTCTGCTCTTGGCAAAAATGAATATGTAATAGAAATTGTTGATGCTGACGAAACTGTAACTTTGTGTTATGACGATTTTTATAGAAAAAATTCCCTTCACTATGTTCTTACCTACTGGAAAGATAATGTTCTTTACACACTTGATCCAGCCCGGGGAAGAGAAGCACCACGCAGTGATTTTAGTGACGGAACATTAGAAAAATGGAATTTCTGCGACGGCGGAATCTTCATTACACCAAAAAATCAATAATCAATACATTTAAACATAAAAAAACCGTCCCTCGTATGAAGGACGGTTTTTTTTATCCCCGGAACAAGCCCTAGGAAAACACAATGTGTCATTGTCGGGCTTGACCCGACAATCTCAGGCTTAGCGCCATGGGTTCTTACGTTCGCTTCGCTCACTACCGAGTTTGCCTATGGCAAACTCGCGTTGGACGATACCTTCTACTAAGCCCATGGATTTTCAGTAGGGTATCTAACTCCCTTAGGCTGGTTGTAGCCGATTTCGTCTACTGGAACTCCGATGTACTTGAATACTTCGTAGAGCTGCTTTCCAAAGTGACCGAATGCAACGGCACCGTGGTGTGGGAAGTTCTTTTCGATGAGTACGTGGCGGTAGAAGCGGCCCATTTCTGGAATAGCGAAAATACCGATACCACCGAATGAACGTGTAGCAACTGGCAATACTTCACCCTGTGCAATGTAAGCGCGGAGCTGAGCATCTGCAGTTGACTGGAGACGGAAGAATGTGATATCTCCTGGCATGATGTCTCCTTCCAAAGTTCCGTTTGTAACTTCGATTGGAAGAGCGCGAGCCATGATAAGCTGGTATTTCATTTCGCAGAATGAAAGCTTCTTTGAACATGTGTTTCCACAGTGGAAGCCCATGAATGTATCCTGAATTGTATACTTTCCGTGTTTTCCCTTGATGTCTTCGTCGTAGATATCCTGTGGAACAGTGTTGTTGATGTCGAGGAGTGTTACGATATCATCAGAAACAACTGTACCGATGAATTCAGAAAGACATCCGTAAATATCTACTTCACAAGAAACTGGAATTCCTTTTCCTGTAAGGCGGCTGTTTACATAGCAAGGAACGAATCCGAACTGTGTCTGGAATGCTGGCCAACACTTACCTGCAATTGCAACGAACTCGCGGTAGCCTTTGTGAGCTTCAACCCAGTCAAGGAGAGTAAGTTCGTACTGTGCGAGTTTTTCAAGAACTTCAGGCTTTTTGTTTCCGGCACCCAGCTCTTTAGCCATGTCAGCAGC
>JAFZOJ010000006.1 GCA_017550685.1 Treponema sp.
GAGCGACCGTAAGAATTGTAAAAACAAGAATGATGAAAGCTGAGATTTCAAGAAAATCTTTTATAAAACTAACCAATTTATTTTTCATTTGAAACTCCATGCGCATAGATTTTTGACTTGAACTCTTCTGCATAAGAGCGCGAAATTATAAGCTGATATCCGTTTTCCAGAGTAACGCGGATTCGGCGGTCAATATCAGATTTAATGCTTTTGATTTTATTCAGATTAAGAAGGGTTGATTTATTTACGCGGACAAAATTACATTCGCCGAGCATAGACTCAAGCTCGTAAAGCCGGTAAGTACTTTCGTAAACATCATCATCGGTATAAATGAAAGTATTCCGCTCCAGACTTTCAACATACAAAACAGACTTCAATTCAATAAGATGAACTTCCCCGTTTTTCTTTGCTGAAAGTTTTTTGTCTGCAAGACGGAACACACTGATAAGGCGCTCCAGTTCAGGAGTAATATCTTTGCAGGTAATTGAAAGAGTAGTCTCCTGAACCGAACTGTCTGTCTGAATTACAATTTTCATTCTTTTATTATAGCACGTTTTTCGCTGATTTTGATGAACAAAAAGTAAACGAAGGTTGTGAAGACTGGCGCAATCAGGGCATAAGTTAAACCTGACTGATTCAA
Source organism: Treponema sp. (assembly GCA_017550685.1). Lineage (GTDB taxonomy): Bacteria > Spirochaetota > Spirochaetia > Treponematales > Treponemataceae > Treponema_D. Next base: position 641 of record JAFZOJ010000006.1, read on the forward strand.
AATCAAACTCTGATAAAGGAAGAATGAAAGAGCAGAAAGAACATACAAAACACCAAGCTTTACAAACAGATTGAATCTCTTAATCATCGAACAGATGAATACAAAAACCACCGGTACAATGAACTGTCCCATATTTTTGATATCTGCACTTCCTTCATCAATAGGCACATTCTGTACGAGGGCAAAAACAATCGAAATTGCTGCGTAAGCCATAAAGACAATTATAGCTCCGAGCAAGGCATGAATTATAAACTGAGCTTTTTCTGATTTCTGTTCTGCAGGATTAAGATGTCTGTAAACGAGAATGCTAAATAAAAGTGTCTGACTGGTAATTTCCGGAAGGCCGACAAAATGAAAAGCAAACGGAAGTTTTGAATAAACAAGGCCTTCGATAGAACTTGGAGCTGCAGCAGGAGCACCAATAATTCCGATTCCTAAAAAAATTACCCAGAGCTTAAGCCATCCGTTTTTTGATTTAATAAAATCGCGAAGCATGAGTAAAACAAATCCATACAAAAGTCCTCTGATAATCTGAACAAAAGGACCGGCAGCACTGGCACCACCATCAAAGGTTCTGAAATAATCACAGACAACCGGCTGCTTCCACCACTCGCTGTAGCCCATCAGCTGCGAAAAAAATACACCGCAGATAAAATAAGTAATACAATGTGCAAAAGTCACATAAAGAATAAAAGGTAAAGTTTTGTTTTTGTTAGTCATAGCGGGTTTAGCCTCCTTAAAAGTTAAGAAGACTATAACCCCATCAGGCCGAGTTGAAAATCACCTTTTGCGTAAGTTGCCGGTTCTATGTAATATCTTGCCACCCAAATTATATTCAAAGTCATTAATTAGATTCGCAACCAAATTTAACATTTCACCTATGTAAATGTTCGGTTTTGTTGATGGACATTTCTTTGCCTTACTATTACGATAATGTTAAGAATAATTGCAAAGGTGAGGTATTTATGAGAAAATACTACTTAGACAATATCAGATGGGTAACTGTAGTTCTGGTTGTCATTTATCATGTGCTTTACATGTATAATGGCGAAGGTATTCTTGGAGGCTTAGGAAAGATTACTACTCTTGATGTGCAGTATTATGACATTTTCCTGTATGCGGTCTATCCATGGTTTATGCTTCTGCTGTTCCTTATATCGGGAATTTGCTCCAGATATTATTTGGATAATCATACCGCAAAGGAATTTGCAAAAAGCAGGACAAGAAAACTGCTGATCCCTTCTACTATAGGATTATTTGTATTTCAGTTCATCCAGGGATATGTCAGTATGTCAATCAGCGACGCTTTCGATTCTATGCAGGAAGTACCTGGTGTAATCAAGTATTTCATCATGGCGTTAAGCGGAACCGGAGTTCTTTGGTACATACAGCTGTTATGGCTGTTTTCGATGGTGCTTTTGCTCGTCAGAAAAATCGAGAAGGACAGACTGTGGGAACTGGGAGGAAAGGCTAACATCATAGCAATACTTTTGATGACTGTAGTATTATGGGGAGCGGCGCAGATTTTTAATACTCCGGTTGTTGTAGTATATAGATTCGGATATTACGGTGTTGCGTTCCTGCTTGGATATTTTGTGTTCTCACATGATGAAGTCATCGAGACGCTGAAGAAGTATTTCGTATTGCTGTTTGTACTTGCCGCAGGTGTGGGAATTTCATTCTGTGCCGTGTACTTTGGTAAAAACTATGCGGATGCGCCTATTAACAAATCAGTGCTATTTGCAGGATTTGGATGGCTTATGAGCATGGCGATCCTAAGCGGTGCATCAAAGTATGCTGATAAGCAAAATGCTTTTACGGCATGGATGAGCAAAAATAATTTCGGGCTATATGTATTCCATTATCTTGGGATATCAACAGTTGCTTTACTTCTGGGAAAACCCGGGAATCTTCCGGCAGCA
>JAFZOJ010000080.1 GCA_017550685.1 Treponema sp.
ATGGAAATGGCTTTGCAGATTGAATCTGAGGCGGCTGCTATAGGGCTTACAAACCTTTTTCAGACAGTGAGCATTACTAAGGATTTTGAAGGCAAGGATACAAGCCATCTGGAAGAAATTGACCGCCACTATATTCCTGTAATTACAGAGGATGGCCACGATGTTCTTTCTACAGCAGTAATGCTGGAAGGAATGAAAAAGGCTGCAGAAAACGGGTTGATTGTAAGCTGCCATTGTGAAGACCCGACTCTGACCGATAAAGCAAGGCCTTACCGTAAGAATGCGCTTGAAATTATGAAGGCAATTGGTCTTAGCGCCTGGGGTACAAGCGAAGAAGGCTTTAATCCTGATGATGTAGAAAAGGCTGCAGTTGAGCAGATTGATATGAACCTTACAAAGGCAAACGACCTTTTGCGTCTTGCAGAGGATACTGCCACAGCCAGAAACATTATGCTTGCAAAGCAGGCGGGCTGTCACATTCATATTGCACATGCAAGTACCCGCGATGTTTTTGAACAGATTTATAATGCCAAGTATGACAAGGCTAATGACGATACTTTACCACAAGGCTTTAGCATAACCGCAGAAGCAACGCCACATCATATTGCGCTGGCAGGAACCGAGGAGCCGTTGATTCGCGCTCTGGTAAATCCACCGCTGCGTGCTGATGAAGACTGCGACATGCTCATAGAAGCCCTGCGCGATGGAACTATAGACGTAATTGCAACCGACCACGCACCACATACTATGGAAGACAAGGCTGCAGGTAGTCCCGGCTTTACGGGGCTTGAAACTGCTTTTGCCGTTTGCAATACCGTACTTGTGAAAAACAATGATTTTGCACCACAGAAATTGAGCCAGCTTATGTCTGCAAATCCTGCACGTATTCTGGGCCTTACAAAGGGGCTGCTCAAGTCGGGCTATACAGCTGACCTTACACTCGTTGATCCCGAAGAAGAATGGGTTGTAGATTCCCGCCTCTTCTGCTCTAAGGGCAAGGCTACCCCGTTTGAAGGAAAAGAATTGACCGGAAAGGTTAAAGGTCTTTTCCTTGCAGGTCGTAAAGTTTTTGAGAGATAAGATTTATAATAGAATTTTTATAAAAATAATGATAAAATAAAAATAAATAAATTATACATTTATAATATAAGGGGAACGGGTTATGAATAATCAAAAATCATTCCGCATCAGCCGACTCTTTATGGGGGGGGTGGCTATTCTTTATAGTTATATTGCTTGCTAGTTGCAGCAATTTTATGCAGGGCGCCGATATCAAAAAACAGCTTGATGAAATAATTGCAGCTGCAAATTCCGGCGAAGATTTTACAATCATTTCAAAATCGCCGGAGTATTCTTCTTCGGGTGTATACCGCGATTCTGCTATTGAGATTCAGTTTAGTGCACCTGTAAATCAAAGTACATTTTCTTATCAAATCCTAGTTGGCGGGCAGGATGTTTCTTCCATTAATTATCTTGAACCGAATTTTTCGGAAGACGGAAAAATTGTACGAATTCGTGCAAACTCCGATGACCTTATAAATCTTGAAGGCCATTCTTCAAAAGATGTTACTGTAAAGCTTTCGGATAAGTTAAGATCTCAAAATGGGTCTATTTTAAAAACATCACTGCTTTCGTGGACATTCCGTGTAAATAATTCTACAGATGATGTTTCTCCATTTTTTGCAAGTATAAGCTTGAATAATGGTACAGGCAAAAATAATTTTACCGAAAAAGCTTTTTTTGATGACAAGGGAAAAATAGCCTGGGAAGATTCTGACTTTTATACAAACCACGCAAATAAAATTCATTTTTCTGGAATTGCTTTTGACGGTGGAAGTGGAATAGATTATTTAACAGTAAAAGAAACCCGTCTTAGAGATACTAAAAATGATATTGTAGACGAACCGTCAATTGTTTCAAATCCAATTTATCTTGAATCTGATGCAGACGGAAACGCCATTCTTGATTTTGACTATCAGTTTACTCTTGTAAATGAAGAATACAAAGATGGTCTTGTAAAGCTTGAAATTCAACTTACAGATATGTGTGGAAATTTTAGCGAGGTTAAGACTTTTTATGCTATTAAAGATACCTTTTTTACTTTGCAGGATCTGGCCATAAGTAACATACCAAAAGATATTAAGGGTGGGGAAACCAGAATAAATAATGCACCAATGGATTTTTGGAAAAACTTTTATTGGGAATATGAACAGAGTGATATCTGGTATACTATTGGCGATAAAGCTTTTTCTTCACTGCCAGAAAAGTATTCATATGAGTTTGAATATATTACAGATTTGAATAATGAAGCAACAGCCACAAAATATGAAGTAACAGAAACTGTTACAGATGTTCAGAACGGAATAAAAAAATGTATGGCAAATAGAATTGATTTTACCAGCGAAAAACTAAGTTATGTCCGTGTTACAGCTTATGATGAAACAGGGGCAAAAGCAAGCACGGTAAGAAGAATTCCTGGAAAGCCAAGAATTTTAAATTACACTTTTAACGAGGATGAACCAACTAGAATTCAATATATATATACTTATGCTGATAAAGGAACTGGATTTAACGATTTAAGAGATTTTCCTTTTAAAGTTGTAAAAGATGCAGCCGGTAATGAAAGTCTGTCTCAAACAGGCAGCTATGATTATATGCTTGTTGATTCTGAATATACACTTGGTTCAACTCTAGCTCTTTCCCGCGTTTACTATCAAAAAGATATGAATATTAATTATGCCTCTTCTGTTGCTGATATAATCTCGGGCCCAATGACTTTCTTTACTTTTACTGAAAAAGAAGAAGCGTCTTTCAATAAACCTGTTTTTATTGATGTTGAATATGGAATGGATGCAATGGATTCTGGAACCTATTGGGCAACTGTAGAATTTGATCCAAACAATACAAATAATCAAATCTCTTATTATGTTGGTACCGGCTATTTTGGTGATATAAGTATTCCACCAGAAGATGTTGCCTTGGGAAAAACTACCATACATCTTCCTTACCACTATTATACAGCTGATTATCCATCTTATAAAATAAAAATTAAAGCAAGTTATAGAGGAATAAAATTAGATTCAGATGATTATGGCGAAGTAAAATGCGAAACCGATAATACACTCCCATATATTGAGGAACATTCTTCCTGTAGATACTCAATTAGCTGTAATTTTCTGAATTATGTATCTTTTTATGACAGACTACAGATTCCTTATTTTGATAGTGATCATGAACATACAATTCAATATTTTTGGACACGTGCATTTTCACAGGATGTGGATATATATACAAAAGATAACGTAAAATCATCATTTCCAAGCAGAATTCAAAAGTTAGACTCAACATATGCTCCAAGAATTCCTGTTTGTGGTCTTGAGGATGGGAACTATATCATATATGCACAGGTCGCTGACAATGAAGATGACCCGCTGGATGCAACAAGCCCGAATTCCCTTTTAACTCTGGGTACTATGCACGTGGCAACTCTGGATAAAAAATTAAAGGTTCCAAAAGTAGAAAAAGTACAGGATAACGGATTATATTCTCTTGAATATAATATTTCTGGAAATTTTGATTATGATTATATGGAATTATTTTATCAGGATGTTAATTCTGCTTACTATGTAATTCCTGCGTCAAAAGTAATTACAAAATTATCAGATTCAATACAAATATGGGGTATACAAGGATTTAATAAGGTTTATATCTATGCCTGTAATTTCATGACTGCTATACCTGCAGCTGCAACCTGGACAGGAGAATATAGAAGTAATAATAAGATAGGTGATCAGGCCTGCAAAGACGAAGCTTTTTCTGTACCAGTTTATGTATATTTTGGAAATAGTGATGATGGATGGACTCTTTCAAATCTTGTAGATAACAACGGGCGTGTTTCTATCATTACAAATATGCCGTGCTTTGTTCACACTCTCTGTTCATACTACGACTACGGTACTGATATTGACCAATGGGAACGCCGTGGAATGCAGACACAGTATGAATGTATGAATGAAAGCAAGAACTATAAAATAGATACCTCTGATGAGTCTGGTATAAATAAGGGAGATTATTATACTGTAATTGCCTATTTTGCCGATGGAAATATTATGCAAGGCGGAGTGTATAGAAAATAAAGCGGGGCTGTTAATACTGCTAATTCTTGAATGCATTCAGCCTCAATGCATTCATAACAACACAAAAGCTGGAAAGACTCATGGCTGCTGCACCGAACATTGGATTTAAGTGCCAGCCAAGGAGTGGGACAAAGGCTCCGGCGGCCAGAGGAATGCATAATACATTGTAGAAAAAAGCCCAGAAAAGGTTTTGTTTTATATTGCGTACGGTGGCTCTGCTTAAGCGGATGAGGGCAGGGAGCTGAAGAAGAGAGTTTTTCATTAAAACTATGTCGGCGCTGTCTATGGCAATGTCTGAACCTGCTCCAATTGCAATACCTGTATCTGCAATGGTAAGTGAAGGTGCGTCGTTTATGCCGTCTCCAACCATACAGACTTTGCCTTGTTCTTTGAGACGGCTGATTGTTTGTGCTTTTTGATCCGGTAAAACTCCTGCAATTACTTGTTTTATTCCGGCCTGGGCGGCTATTGCTTTTGCGGTACGTTCATTGTCGCCGGTAAGCATTACGGTTTTTATACCAAGTTTTTCAAGCTCCTTTACTGCCTGTGCGCTATCGGCTTTGAGCTGGTCGGCAACAGCTATGATTCCAATAAGAGTTCCATCTTTTGCAAAAAAGAGCGGAGTTTTTCCCTGGGCACTAAGTTCATCGTATTTGAGCTGAGCCTGTGGTGTTATTGTACACTTTGTTTTTATAAAGTTAAGACTGCCACCATAGAGTGTGGCTTGTTCAAGTTTTGCCTGTACTCCGTTGCCTGCAAGAATTTTAAAATCAGATGTAGGGGAAGCTTCAAGACCTTTTTCCTCTGCAGCGTGAATTATTGCCTTTGCCAGCGGGTGTTCGCTTTTTATTTCAACTGAGTAGGCAAGAGACAGAAGATCGGACTCGTCAAAAGGGATTATATCTGTAACTGCAGGGGTACCTGTTGTAATGGTTCCTGTTTTGTCCAAAACTGCAATTGTTGTTTTTCCCGCCTGTTCCAGAGACTCTGCTGTTTTAAAAAGTATTCCGTTACGGGCTCCAACTCCGTTACCTACCATGATTGCTACCGGTGTTGCAAGACCAAGTGCACAAGGGCAGCTTATTACAAGCACGGCAACCGCATGCATGATTGCGGTTTCTGCCGCTGCTCCAACTGCAAGCCAGATTCCAAGTGTGACAAGCGAAATTGCAATAACTGTAGGAACAAAAACTCCCGAAACCTTGTCTGCTATTTTTGCGATTGGTGCTTTGGAGGCACTTGCGTCACTTACCATACGGATTATTTGAGAAAGGGTAGTGTCCTGACCAACGCGGGTTGCACGGCATTTTATAAAACTGCTTGTGTTTGTTGTTGCGGCAGAAACAGTGTCTCCTTCTTTTTTATCAATCGGAATGCTTTCTCCTGTAAGGGCCGCTTCGTTTATGGTGGCATTTCCTTCTATAATAATTCCATCAACAGGAATATTTTCTCCGGGACGAACAACAAATATATCATCAGGCCTAACCTGTTCAATTGGAACTGTTTTTTCTTTGTCCTCGGCAATTATAACTGCAGTTTTTGGCGCCAGCTTCATAAGTCCTTTTAATGCATTCGTAGTTTTTCCTTTAGAACGTGCTTCCAGCATTTTTCCTACTGTTATAAGGGTTAAAATCATTGCGGCACTTTCAAAGTACAGATGCTGCGGGTCTCCTGAAATAACAATCCACGTACTGTAAATAAACGAAACTCCAGAACCCATGGCAACAAGTGAATCCATGTTTGGAGCCAGATGAATAAAACCTTTAAAGCCATTTATAAAGAATTTTCTATTGATAATAAGTACAAAAGCCGCAAGCCCAAGCTGTATAAATGCGCTTATCTCCCAGCTCAAGCCGGTAGAAGCCATAGCAATAATCATGAGAGGTAAAAGAAAAATTATGGAAGCAATAAGGCGTTTTACAAGAACGGGAGTTTCCCTGTCTTTTAGAGGTTCATCATCAGCCGGCGATGCCAAAGACTTAGATTCACTTTGTTTAGGACTTGCACCGTAGCCTGCGTCTGTTACCGCTTGAATAATCTGTTCATCTGTAGCAGTACCTTCTACACCCATTGAATTGGTAAGGAGATTTACAGAGCAGGAGGTAACCCCTGGAACTTCGTTGACTGCTTTTTCGACCCGTGCACTGCAGGCGGCACACATCATGCCTGTAACATCAAACTGCTTCATTTGTTAACCTCGACTAACATATTATACGTTTATTTTACTCGCAATGACAATAGTGTTGTGGTATAATATATTATTATGAACGAGATTTACGAATTTATCAAAAAATGCGGGACTTATTATCTTGCAACAGTAGAAGATGGACAGCCTAGAAACAGGCCGTTTGGTACAATCAATATCTTTGAAGGAAAGCTTTACATTCAGACCGGAAAATCAAAGAGTGTTTCAAAGCAGATTCAGAAAAACCCTAAGGTAGAACTGTGCTGCTTTGACGGGGGTACAGGTGCATGGCTTCGTCTTGCCGGAGAGCTTGTACGCGATGACCGCCGCGAACCTAAGGTAGACATGCTTGAGCATTATCCGGACCTTAAGAATATGTATTCTGCAGATGACGATAATACAGAGGTGCTTTACTTTAAGAACGCAACTGCAACAATCAGCAGTTTTGCGGCTCCTCCAAAGGTTGTTCAGTTCTAGGAACATCAAGAATTTTCTTAAGAGGTTTTCCTACCAGACTGATTACGGGGCCGAGCAAAAGCGACATGATAATTGAACCTATTGCGGAGCCCTGTATTCCCTGCGGATTAAATTTTCCTGCAATAACTCCAATCAAAACGGCCGTAAGGTCAAACGCTATTCTTATGATAAAAAACGGGATTTTAGGAATCCATCCGCTTATAATCTGCGGCATTGCATCATAAGGAGCAACTCCCATCTGCGCATTTATATAAATCGAAGCAACAAAAACAAAAAAGAGCAGTGTGAGCGCAAAAATTACAATGCGGACAGGCATACTGCTTTGTGCAATAAACGAAGCAAAACCAATGTTTTTCCAGATCCAGCGGCATAAATCAACTACATAGCCTATTAAAATCATATTTGCAAGGGTACCAAAACCGATCATCTGTGCCCCAAAAATAAAAGTGAAGATGAGCATGAGGCCGTAAACAAGAACTTCGGTGTTGCCAAGGCCCCAGCCAAGTGTGGAGGCAATGTTCAGATTCATAAAGCTTGCGGGGTCTGTTCCCCAGCCAATTTCTACAAGAATGGAAACAAAAACACCCATAAGGATGACAGCCGGCAGCATAAAGGCCAGTCGCTTTGCAAAATTAGGTACTAAAAATTGTTTGAATGAAAATTTCATAAGTGCAAGTATAATAATATTTCTCTTTTTGTAGAAGTATATTATACTTTGATTTATGAAAACACTTTTCAATGACGGATGGAAGTTTGCAGAAATGGCGCTGGAAGGCGAGATGAAGGTGCCTTTTACGCCCGATCAGTTTCTGGAGCTGGCTGAAAAACAGGATTATAAGGCAGTGCAGCTTCCTCATGACTGGCAGATTTACCATGTAAAGGATTTGTACCGTAACAGTGTGGGCTTTTATAAAAAGACTTTTACACTGGAAGAAGATCCGGCCGGCCGTTACATTGCATTGAATTTTGAAGGTGTTTACATGAACAGTGCCGTATGGGTAAACGGCAAAAAGGCCGGGGAGTGGAAGTACGGCTATACTCAGTTTGAATTTGATATAACTAACCTGGTGCAGGCCGGCCCAAACGAAGTACTTGTGATTGTCGTTTACCAGAACTGTAATACAAGATGGTATTCCGGGGCAGGCATTTTCCGCGATGTAAATCTTATACAAAGCCCTGCAATTCATATTCCGACAAACGGAGTTTATTTTTCTGCAAAGCCGGTTGATGAAGCAAAGCTGGACGGTGAGTGGAAGGTAAAGATTTCGACAGAATGTGTGCTCCCTGGCTTGAGTGTGGTCCCTGAGCCTGTCGAAGGGCAATCTTTAAAAGTAATTCATACTATTATAGATCAGACAGGACATCAATTTGCCCTTCGAGAGCCTCAGGGACCCCAATTCGCTCAGAGTGCACAATTCGCTCAGAGTTCACAATTTGCTCAGAGTTCACAACGCGTTCAGACTGTTGAGTTTACGGTTTTATCACCTCACTTGTGGAACCTTTTTGATCCATATTTTTACATTCTGAAAACTCAATTGTTCGCAGCAGATGGATCTTTGCTTGATGAAACTTTTGAGAACGTTGGCTTTAAACACGCAAAGTTTATTCCGGACCAGGGGCTGTATCTTAACGGCCGGCACATAAAAATATACGGGGCTTGTCATCATCACGACCAGGGGTTGCTTGGAGCAGCCTTTAATAAAGAGGCCCTGCGCCGACAGTTTACAAAGCTCAAGGATATGGGAGTAAATGCCGTACGTTGTTCTCATAATCCGCCGCCACAGGACTGGATGGATTTGTGCGACCAGATGGGTTTAATGGTAGACAGCGAAGCCTTTGATATGTGGGAAAAGCCAAAAACTCAGTTTGATTACGGTAACTATTTTAATCAATGGTGTGAACGCGATGTTGCTTCGTGGGTGCGCAGCGGAAGAAATCATCCGAGCCTTATAATGTGGTCAATCGGAAATGAAATTTATGACACCCATGTTGGAAACGGCCTTGAAATTACAAAACGGCTTTATGCTGCAGTTGTCAAAAATGATCCGGAACGGAATGCGCCTGTAACAATTGCTTCTAATTATATGATGACAGACGGAGCGCAGGATTGTGCAGAGCTTACGGATGTTGTGGGCTATAATTACCTTGAACGCCTTTACGACGAACATCACAAAAAATATCCGCACTGGAAAATATATGGAAGTGAAACCGGTTCTACAGTTCAGAGCCGCGGAATCTATCATTTTCCTGAGTCTTTGCAGCTGGTTACTTTCAGCGACGGCCAGTGTTCTACCTTGGGCAACTGTACAACTCCATGGGGCTGTGCAAACACCCAGACTGTAATTGCCAACGACCGCGACTGTCCGTTTAGTGCAGGACAATTTATCTGGACCGGATGGGATTATATAGGAGAGCCGACTCCGTATCATACAAAATCATCATTTTTCGGGCAGATTGATACGGCAGGTTTTCCAAAGGATACCTATTATCTTTTTAAATCAGAATGGGCAGGAAAAAATGCTGCGCCATTTGTTCACCTCTTGCCGTACTGGGACTGGAACCAAGGCCAGCTGATTGATGTAAAGGCTTATACAAATGCAGACAGCGTGGAGCTTTTTTATAACGGCGCTTCTCTTGGCAGACAGAATATAAATCATAAAAATGGAGCCGCTCCATTTGGAAAGTGGCAGCTTGAATATCATAAGGGCCAGATTGAGGCCAAGGCTTATGATGAAAAAGGAAACGTAATTGCAAGCGATGTAAAAAAATCCTTTGAAGATCCTGCCAAAATTATTCTGGAGCCGGAGCAGAACAACAGCGACGCGACAATTCACTTTATTCAGATAATGCTTGCGGACCAAAACGATACCCTTGTCGAAAATGCCCGTAACTATATTACGATTTCAGTAAGCGGAGAAGCAGAGCTTGTCGGCATGGATAACGGTGACTCCACAGATTACGATGAATATAGAAGCAGCGACGGAAAAATTCACACAAGAAAGCTTTTTGCAAACCGTCTGATTGCTGTTGTGCGCAGTAAGGAAAAAGGTGCTCAGTTTGTTGTTACTGCCTCTAGTCAGGGGCTACAAAATACAACATTAAAGTACGACGGCAAAAACTGGATTACTTCCATACCAGATAATTCGATTATCCCTCAAAATACTTTTGTTCCAATTCGCAAAATTGAACTTATTGCCGAAGGTTCAACAAAATTAGATGCTTCTAACAGGGAAGTACAGGTTTTTGCAAAAGTCTTTCCGGAAAATGCAACAATAAAAGAAATAGAATGGAATCCCGTTCTTAAAGAATGTGTAAAGAGTGATAATATAGAAGTGGCCCTTCGAGAGCCTCAGGGACCGCAGACTGGTGCTCAGGGACCGCAGACTGTTGCTCAGGGATTGCGAATTATCCGCGCTCTTTCTGACGGTGAATGTATCCTTCGCTGTACTGCAAAAAATAATACACAATACGACGAGGTTATAAGCGACCTGCCATTTACTGTAAGCGGAATAGGCAAGTGTACGCTAAATCCTTATCAGCTTATAGAAGCCTGCCGTTTTAATGATTATGACAAAACCGACGGCAAGCCTGCTCCCGAAATGTCTTTGGAAAGCGGCATTTCCAACCGTAAGTGCGGTAAAACCTGGGTAAGCTTTGACAAGGTAGATTTTGGCACCCAGGGTGCAGATATAATCCATCTGCCTGTTTTCAGTTTTTCTACAGAGTTCCCGCTGCAAATCTGGGATGGAAAAGGAACCGGCTCTGACAGTGTCTGCCTTGGTGAGTTTACCTACCGCCATGAGTCAATTTACAATACCTATTCCGAAAATGTATTTACGCTCTCCCGCCGTTTGTTTGGAGTTCATACAATAACGATTAGCTTTGAAACAGACCTTTACCTTCACGGTTTTTATTTTGAAAAAACTTCAAAGGCCTACGCAAAGCTTTGTGCTCTGGACGCAAACCTCATAACAGGAGATTCCTTTATAAAATCGGCACAAGCGGTGGAGGGTATTGGCAACAACGTAAACCTGGATTTTGCCGACATGGATTTTGGTCAAGAAAGCGCTGCCAGTCTTACAATCTGTGGAAAATCAAATACCGAAAACAATACAATCAACATCAAGTTTTTTGCACCGGACGGTTCAAGCACAACTCAGGTAATTGAATTTGCCCACACCAATGACTACGAAGAAAAAACTTTTACGATTGAACCCGTCACCGGCCAAAAAAAAATAAGCTTTGTATTCCTTCCGGGCAGCAACTTTGATTTTAAGTGGTTCAGGTTTAACAGACCGGAATAATTACCAGACTGCCTTTTCTCCGGTTACTTTTTCTCCAAGCCAGCTTGCCCAGTATTCAATAAAGCATTTGGTGTAAGGAACATCCTTGTACTTCCTGGTTTTCTTTAAGATAGGAAAAATTATGCTTCCCCA
>JAFZOJ010000081.1 GCA_017550685.1 Treponema sp.
GTATCGTCATTTATCATTTTGGCATCAAAGTTTTTATCTACGCCGTAGCGGTTTGGATATACGCCAAAGGAAATAAGAAATTGCATTACATATTCTATTGTATTAAGACCGTCTTCTACACAATCAAGTTCTACTGTGCAAGGCTCGTCCTCTTCTGTAAGAAAAGTTACTCTGGCTTTTGGCGCGTCATATGTACCATCCATGGCGGCACGGCTTATAAGATATTGGGCAATATCTGTGCTTTCTCCCATTCCGCGGGTTGCAAGAAAAACCGGGCGGAAAAAATCCTCGTTTTCTTTTACAGGATATTTATCTCCCTGGTAAATACATTCTGTTTCTGCGAGCGCCTGTTCAATTGGTTTCTCGTTCCATTCAATAATCTGAGTTCCGTTGTGAATGCCTGCCTGATACGCCGGTAAAGTACTCTCGCTAAGAATTGCCACTACCCGCCCATCATCAATACGTAACATGGAAAAGCCGTAATCGTTTCCACCAAGAAGTATAAGTCCACGCTCCCAGGCATCCCTGTCCCCTTCCGGCCAGGTGCCAACATGTCCATCATAAAAATAATAACCAAAGGCTGTTATGGCAGCATAAAAAAGTCCTGCGTCATTTTTGCGTTCTGCTTCTTCTACCGCAGGCATAATCTTTTTTGCAATTGCCTGAATGTCGGTCTTTTTCCAGTCCTTGAGTGAATAATACTTTTCCAGATCCTTTGTGAGCGACACAAACCCTTGAGTATACGACTGCTTTGTATAATTTCTGAGCCCGGAATTAAATGGCATTGGATAAACAATTGTATAAAGAAAAGCTGCAGCCGCGCCAACCGGCAGAATGATTGAAAAAACTTTTGCCGGGATTTTCCATAAATCAAAAAGTGGGAAAAATGCAGTTACAAGTGCTGCAAGATAAAAGGCCCCGTAAATGTGTTTTGTATACCAGCTGCTTCCAACAAACCTGCAGCAGGCAAAATGAATTACGCATGCTGCAAGAGGCACAAAACAAAGAGCACGCCAGATAATTTTACCACGGCGCGTTTTCCCAAGAGCCTTTCTTTCAAAACAAAGCCCCACCGCAAATATCAGCAGCAGCACCGCCATAGAAATTGTAACCGGATCCTGTGAAAATAAACGGAGATATATCATAAATAAAGCCTCCCTACCTCTACAATCCCATCACATAATAAATCGGCAGATATGTTATACCGGCTGGTGTAGTGGTAACTATTCGTTCGTTGGAAAATACTATGGCATTTGAAACGTTGTAATCTTTGTTTTGCAGAAAGCTGTTAAGAGCAGAATGAACAGAATAATCCTTACCGGATTTTACTTCTATTGGCAGAATTGAAAGAGAGTCGTAATCATTTATAAGAAAATCAACTTCACCTTTTGATTTGTTGTCATAATAAAACAGCTGCTTGCCGTGAGCCTTTAATTCCTGTGCAACTACTGCTTCGTACAATGTCCCAAGATTAATGCTGTTTTCGCTATCAAGAATTGCCCTGATATTGTTCTGATACAAAATACCGGAAAGGATGCCAACATCATTCAGATAAAGTTTTAAAAGGTTCTTGCCCGAATGTTCGTTAAGAGGAAACACAGGAGTTGAGATGGCCTTTACTTCAAGAGCAACCCCAGCGTTTATTAAATAATCAAACTCATCCTGATAACTTGAAAAGCGTTTTCCTTTTTTATTTTCGATATCTTGAACAACAATTCTTTTTTTCTTATTTTCAAGTGTTGATGGAATCATATCATATATTCGTTTGATTTTGAGTTTGTGTTCTAAATCATATTTAGACGCATCCATGCCATAATATTCATGGATTTGATTTTGGATTGTCCTGACACTCACAATATTATTAGTTTCTACAAAAGTTTTAACAGCATCAGGCAAACCACCAGAAAGAAGGTATTTCTTAAATAATCCAAGCAGATTATTGTGAATATTTTCTTCCAGTGTTTCTCTTTTTTTAAATTTTTCTTTAAGTGCAGAAATTGCCAGTTCACCAAAATTATTTGCAATAAGAAATTCTTCAAAATCCATTGGATACATTTGCTTTACTTCGATACTTCCCATTGGAATAGAAGAAGTCTGAGAGAGAGTAATTCCCAGAAGCGAACCGCTTGCAATATATGTAAAACGGTTATCCTGATTTAAAAACTTGAGCAAAGTTAGAAGATGAGGATAAGCCTGTATTTCATCCAGGAAAATCAGAGTGTTTTCTTTTTCCTTAAGCCTGTCTCCTGCAATCATGCTAAGCTGTAGATAAAAATCGGAAGTACTTTTTGTGTTTGCAAAATAACGGTTATTCAGAGAATCTTCCAGCAAATTAATTTCTACATAATTTTCAAAAAGCTCGGTTCCTGCTTCTCGAATGATATAAGATTTTCCAACCTGACGTGCACCATCTATTATTAAAACCTTTTGTGTGTCGGATTTAAGAAAATCTGAGATATAGGCCTTTATTTTTCTGAACATATTGCAACTCCGGTTATTTTTGACACTTTTCTATATATTTTCCTGATTAAATTATACACTTTTCTATATAATAACACAAGAAAAATATACACTTTTCCAACACTTCTTCCTTGCTTTTTATTGTGGATTCAATACAGAATTGATGTTAAAATAAAGAATATGAAAAAGTGCTTTTTTATTGCAAGTTTGATTTTCCTCGTTTTGTTTACTTCCTGCATAACAGAAAAAAGTCAGGAAAAATATGAAGAAACGATGAATAAAGTTGATGAAAAATTTAATGAAGAAAAAGAAAAATATGATGCACTTGATATTAATCATCCTGTTTCAAGAATGACCAAAGATGATTACTATTATGCCATTTCACTTTATAAGATTGATGAAGTTAAAAAATTTCTTGATGCAGACTACGATCCAGACAAATGCGTTCTTATAGGTGGCATCTGGGAAGAAAAAAATCCTCTTTTGATTGCTGTTTCAAACAACTTTTCGTGCTGGGACGTAAATACTAACACCAGAAAAGATATAGAAACTTATGATGATGTGGAACTGATAAACCTTCTGGTGGAATATGGCGCAGATGTAAACCTCCTGCCCTATATCTGGAAAAGAGTTTATTTTTTCGACAATGAGTATTTAACGTGGTATACGGAACACTTTCCGGAAGAAATTGCTGCCGAAAAAACATTGTGCCTTATAGAAGATTCAAACAGAGTTATAAAAGCCCTGCTTGATAATGGCGCTGACCCTAATTACAGAGGCCACCCTGCCCCATTTGATGAAGATAATTATTTTTATTATATTTCAATGACAGTAAAAAAGGCCCGCAGGAAGTTTAAATCTAAAAAGGCAACTACCCCGCTTTATGAAGCCATAAAAAAAGGAATGCTCTGGGAAAGCCAGGTAGATCTGCTCTTACAATACGGTGCCAAACTTGATAAATCATGTCTTGAAGCGGCAAAACTTAGCGGTGACCCAGAAATGATAAAAAAAATTGAAGGATTATTATAAAGATGTCTCTTAACTGCAACGAAATAAATTTGATTCTCGACGAGCTGGACCTTACCGGTGCCTTTATTCAGGAAATTGTACAGCCGGGCTATGATATGCTTGCGCTTTATACTTACAAGGAAGGCACGGCGAAAACTGTTGTTGTCTGCACGGCGCAAAATTCTATACGCATGAATGAAACA
>JAFZOJ010000082.1 GCA_017550685.1 Treponema sp.
CTGTTGATTGAATCTGCAAGTTCTGCAATATCTTTGTCATGCTCATTTCTGATATTCTTTACAGACATGATTTTTGACACTTCCAAAACCTTAAGCATTTCCACCTCCTAAAAGATATGCTCAATCTTGTTTGTATAATCGCCTTTTATGGCATCAAGGCTTGTTTCTGAATTCGCCATAGTCCTGTAAAACAGTGCATGGCGCAGTCCATCATTGAGTACGGTCAGAAAGTTTTTTTTCACCACATAACCGTAATCAAACCGCCGGAAAACATAGACAAAAGCATTGCTCACAATGTCGCTCTGCTGTTCTTCGTCCAGATACCCGACGCCGCCTTTTTTCATCTTGCGCCATAAAAGACGCTTCATGACTTTATAGCCCAGTTCAAACATCTTCTGTCTTGAGCTAAAATCAGCATGAACTATCCAGTCGTGCTGATAATTCATAAGCAGTTCGTTGTCGTTTTCAGGGTTGTCGTAGTAGGGCAGAGCAGAATCGGGTCTTTTGCAAGGCCTTATTTCCGGCTCTGATTTTACCGGCTTAACCTGTTTTACGTTCAGCTTGACGTAGTAATCTATGTCAAATAACGACTGCTGCTCCCACACTATTGCCTCTCTGCCTGTACAGATGCCTGTCTTGCAAGCACCAGCTTCATCATTGCATTTGGTCCATCTGGATCTATTCCGTAATCCTCAAACTGCTGATTAAGCCATCTGTTTGTTTCTTCGCGCTCTTCCTCGGTCAATGGGTGAGCGTATGTAACAGAGTTGTTATCAGGAAGCTTTGCCCGTGATAAAAGCGCCTGCCATACCGTCTCTTTGGTCATATACGCCGGATAAAGCGGAATTCCATGCCATTTGTTTGGCTCCGGTGCATCATGCATCTTCTGAAACTCTGCACACATACTCCTAGCAAGGGCCGGAGCATCTTCAAGCTTCTTCACGGAACCAACAAGCTCTGTAGCGGCTGCTTCGACAATCTTCATTCCCTTTGCCGTGTTATACGCAATGTTTACCTTCTGGAAGAAGGCATTGAACACCCCAACAACTTCCCCCTTAATTTTTTCGTTTTCTTCTGGCATGGAACTTGCATCTACTTTTTCTTTGTCAATGTCAGAAGGCAAAGGTTTTTCAGAAGCCTCACTTTCAGGAGCAATAGTCCAGTTTGGAACAGTAATCAATCTTTCTGAATCTTTGAAACTCTGCTCATTTTCTGAACTACTCTCAATGCCTGCGGCTGGAGAACCCTGTAAAGGTTCGGAAGCCGCAGGCAATTCCTCTCCTCCCACACCCTCTACTCTTGTGTGTGTGTTCTTTTCTACTTCTGGTATAATCTGCTCTGTCTCTCTCTTATCTTCTCTCTCTCTTCTATTCTGCGGATTTTCGTCCGGCGCGGGCTGTATAGTGTCGGAACACTCGTTAACTTCGCGTTGTATAGTGTTAAAACGCTTGTTTTGAAGTGCCTTAATATCGTTTCTCACTGTGTCTACATTTGTAGACTTTGGATTAAAAAAGGACGCTTCTTCCTGTCGCGCCTTCCAAAGCTCGCACGCAGTGTTAAAACGGTTGCGTAAAGTCTTACCGGCCTGACGCGTTGTATACTCCCATTCAACAAAAAGGAAGATAGAGCTTTCCGGTACATGGGCAAAAATGCGCAGCTTTACCATTGCTTCTGCAACCTGGCGCACGTTTTCGGGGCTTTCTACCTTTATAAGGCTTGCAAA
>JAFZOJ010000083.1 GCA_017550685.1 Treponema sp.
AAAAGCAGGTTTTGCAAAATACAATAAATACAAAGAAGATCTCTATGCCGAGACCGAAAGAATCATCACAAGAGCCAGAGAATTAAACAAGAAAATCATGGTTCTTGCGGGCAGACCTTATCACATCGATCCCGAAATCGGTCACGGAATAGATTTGCTTGCATGCAGTTTAGGATTTGCGGTAATTACCGAAGAATCCATCGCACCCAGAGTAGGAAAGGTACCCACCAACGTACTCAACCAGTGGACCTTCCATCAGAGACTTTACAGAGCAGCCAACTATGCGGTTACTCAGAAAGACATGGAACTCGTTCAGCTCGTATCCTTCGGATGCGGTATCGACGCAATCACGACGGACGAAGTCAGATCCATCGTGGAAAACGCAGGCAGAATTTACACACAGATAAAAATAGACGAAATCAACAATCTCTCGGCAGTCAATATAAGACTTCGTTCTTTACTTGGCGCGCTTGAGATGAGAGAGGGCAGGGAATAAATGAACGACGCAGAAAGAGTGGAATTTACCGCGGAAATGAAAAAGGATTATAAAATCCTCATACCGACGATGCTTCCGCGTCACTTAAAAATGCTGGCTTCCCTTATGAGAGTTTACGGCTACGATGCCGAACTTTTGGAAAACAGCGGCAGAGAAGTAATTGAAACCGGACTTAAGTACGTGCATAACGATACATGCTATCCCGCGACACTGGTCGTAGGACAGTTTATCAACGCATTGCAGAGCGGAAAATATGATGTTCACAAAACCGCGCTTTTCTTCACGCAGACAGGCGGCGGCTGCAGAGCATCAAACTACATTTCCCTTATAAGAAAAGCACTTAAAAAAGCCGGCTACGGATATATGCCCGTTATTTCCTTAAACTTCGTTGGAATGGAAAAGAACTCGGGCTTTAAACTGACACCTTTAATGGTTCGAAGAATGCTTTACTCCGTGCTTTACGGCGATGTCATCATGACACTCTGCAACCAGGCCAAAGCCATGGAAGTACACCGCGGAGACGCTGAGGCCAAAGCCGATTACTGGACCAAAAAGTTAGTCGATCAGCTTGGCAAACCCGGACCGCTTCCCTACAGCACCATCAAAAAGAATTACAGAGAAATGGTAAAAGACTTTGCATCGATTTCGATGACAAAGGATTCAAGAATAAAGGTCGGAATCGTCGGCGAGATATATGTAAAATTCTCACCGCTTGCCAACAGAAACCTCGAGAATTATCTTATCTCCGAGGGCGCGGCTCCCGTTATGGCAGGGCTTCTCGATTTCCTTCTCTTTTATGTGTACGGCCGTATCATCGAGCATGATATGTACAGAACTCATAAAAAGAGCATTGTGCTTTTAAAACTCGCATACAAGCTCTTCCTTAAAAAGCAGAAGGACATCATCAACATCATAAAAGAAGAAAGCGACTTCGAAGCACCCACGCCTTTCGAGCACACCGTGGAACTCGTAAAACCTTACATAAGCCTCGGCGTAAAAATGGGTGAAGGATGGTTGCTTGTGGCCGAAATGATAGAGCATATAGACAAAGGCACCAACAACATTATCTGTACGCAGCCTTTCGGATGCCTGCCTAACCACATTGTAGGTAAGGGCGTTATGAAAATCGTCAAGGAAAAGAATCCCGGCGTAAACATCATCGCAATCGATTACGATGCATCTGCGAGTGAAATTAACCAGCAGAACAGAATCAAACTCCTTCTTGCAAACGCAAACAAGGATCTCTAAAACAATCATAAAAAATCAAAGGACTGATTAACGTCAGTCCCTTTTTTATTTCTTTTATGAGCCGTACAGTGCAACATAATGCACAAATAAAAGTGTGATACACTTACATTTATTAGTAAATATATACAAAAAACTATTGAAAATATAAATAATATATAGTAATATAATTCCACACCCTGTCAGAATCCTCGGGGGCCGACTCCGCACATTCGTGCATCTTTCTCAGTGACACAGCAAATCTAAGTACAAAAACGTCAGACTGAACGGGCGGTATGCGTTTTAGGAAAGGACGTGTTTTCTTTTGGTCCCAAATTTTCTGGCAG
>JAFZOJ010000084.1 GCA_017550685.1 Treponema sp.
ATTCAAAAATCTTTCTAACAACGGTTTTCAGGAAGGCTACTACCCTGCTTCAGAAGAAATTGAAAATCTCTTTACGGTGAACGGATTTGAAAAACAACTGCTCCGTTCTATCCGCGGTTTTGGTTACGAAAAAGAAGATGTAATTTATAAGTTCAAAAACAAAAACGTCTTCTCAAAAATCCTCGACCTGATTGATTCAACTGCAGAGGACAAATCAATTATAGAAATGTGCGGGCATGCGATGTATATTGGAATAAAAAAATGATTAAAACTCTTTTCTTTGATGTGGGATATACTCTTGTAAATGAAGATGCCGTCTGGAAGCGGCGCTGTAAGGAACAGGCTGAAACCGAAGAAGCAAAAAGGCTCGGCGTGTCCGCTGAAGATATTTATCATGAAATTGAAAAGGTAACGATTGAAGGGCTTCCGCAGTTCCGTACGGCAATTGACCGGTTTAAGTTTTCCCAGATGGTACCGTATCATTCTGAACTTGAAACTATGTATGAAGAAGTCCCGCAGGTTCTGGAGGCCCTTTCTAAAAAATATGAGCTCGGCATAATTGCGAATCAGCTAGATGGCTTGAAGGAGAGACTTGAAAGTTTTGGGATTCTCAAATATTTTAAATATGTAATTTCATCGTGGGATGTCAAAGTGATGAAGCCTGATATCCGCATTTTTGAATATGCACTAAAGGCTGCCGGCTGCCAGCCACAAGAAGCCGTTATGATTGGAGACCGAATTGATAACGACACAGCACCCGCGCAATTACTTGGCATGAAAGCCGTATGGATAAAACAGGGCTTTGGAAAACTTCAGACAGAACTGGCCGACGCAAATCCTCCGGATTATGAAGTGACTAATCTGACTGAACTTTTGAAGATCTTTTAATGGTTGCCTGTTATAAAATATTTTTCAATTCTCGTCTTGAGTTAATTTTCAGTTTTTCGAAAATTGTGGCTAGATGTCGTTTTACTGTAGCAACAGAAATATATAGTTCATCTGCAATCTGTGTATTTGTATAGCCTCGGGCAGCAAGAATGGCAACTTCTTTTTCACGGCGGGAAAGAAGTTCACTGGCTGATGAAGGAGAAGCAGCGTTTGTTGAAACTTCCTTATCCTCTTTTGTTCCGTGTTTTTCAAAAGGTATACAAACTATTTTTATAAGCACGCCTAAAAGCAAAGGACGGAAGCTCACAAATATTTTTACGAGAAAAGCCTGGTCAGCCTTCTCAACTAAATATGTAAGCAAAAGCAGTTTGATTACTGTTATGAAGCCACCCCAAATCAACGCGCTTTGCGAAAGAATTTTTACAGGAGAAAGTTTCTTATTTTTGTTTCTGGTTACAAGAATTGTTGCCACTACAGCGACAACAATTCCCGTAAGCAGAAGAATAATATCTGCAATCATTTTTATTCTTCACAAAGCTTATGAATACGACTCTCTACGACAAGCAGCAAAGCACATATAATTATAGCATAATAGCTGACAATTGCGGCAACCATCATATTTATACCAAGAATTTCGCGGTTTTCAAGATTAAATAAAATTCCTATAAATCCAATAAGCGTTCCCTGAACACCAATGAAAATTAGAATCTGGCGTAATGTTGAAACTGCATTTTCATAAAGATTTTTTTCGGTAACTGTAATTTTTTTATTCTTAAAAACAGCAGCCAAAGCCTTTCCGAAAATAGTGAAGTTAGAAGAAACTAACATCAACGGCACTCCACCCAAAATCAGATACAATGCAGAGGGTAAATCAACAAATGACAACAGTGAAGGCTTCCAGTACTCCTGAAGATTCGTAACATGATAAAATAGAATTCCCCAGGCAACTGCAATAATCAGAACAAGAACGCAGACTGTTTTCACTACACTCAGAACAATTTTTTTGCCAGGAGTTTTCTGTGTCTGTACAACTTCCCCTTCTTCAGCCATAAAATTGATTATCTGTTTTTTAAGACGTCCCTTCAATGTAACAAGAATTGTATCCAGAAAAAGCATGTAGTATACCGAGCCAATAACTGTTGCAAGATTAGGACCAAGCGCTATGCGGTAATCAAAATTAATATAAAACATAGAAGCGGCAACAAGCATAAAAAACAGGCAGATGTACAAGAGCGCCCTTATTGCAAAGTCCAGAGATTTTTCTGACTGACGGAGCTGGTCAAGGCTAAGCTTTTTCAACTTTGAACGCGAACTGAAAATAATACAGAAAGATTTTCCGTATCCAGACAAGAACAAAACAAGCGCAAGGATAATAATAATTCCCGGAAGCTCAAAGCCGTTCACAAGCCCCTGAATTGTACCTCCGCTTAAAAGCATACAAAAAACATCAACAACTGTTACAACAACAAACGAAAGCAAAAATTGAATAATCATAAAATACCTCCTGAAAAAGGTTTTTAGCAGCCGGCCCGTCATTAACCTATGGTTTAAGTATCAGCCCAAAAAAATAAAAAAACAAGGGTGTAAAAGATGTATTTTTAGATTCATTTTTGTTTTTTAGAGCTTAAAATTGCAATAAGATATCTGTAAGTTTGACGGAGTGCTTTTTTTAAGGGATAATAAGAATATGAGTAACATCGAGAACTACAGAAAATATTTCACAAAAGATTATCTTATGGGACCAAACTCGTTCAGGTTGCTGGATGAGCTTATTCAGCGAAAACCTGCCGATGCAGTTTTTGACAGGACACTGGATCTGGGCTGCGGCTACGCTTTAACTTCGATGTTTCTTGCAAATGAAACAAATGCAAAGACTGTTTATGCTTTAGACCTTTGGATTGCTGCAACAGAAAACTATAAGCGCATAAAGGAAAACAAACTTGAAGATAAAATCATTCCTATTCATGGCGATGCTATGGACATGCCTTTTGCGCACGACTATTTTGATGCTATCGTGAGCGTTGATTCATATCATTACTTTGGTTGCAAGGAAGGTGTGTTTGGCGAAAAGATTTTGCCCTTTGTCAAAAAAGGCGGCTGTGTGATGATTGCAATTCCTGGACTTAAAACTGAGCCTGAGGGCGAACTCAAAACTATTTTTGAAACCTGGGCTGAAGGTGATGATTCACAGTTGTTCAAAACTGTCGACTGGTGGGAAAATCTTCTGAGAAAAGAATGCGGCAGTGAATGTGAAATATCTGTAAAAGAAGCAGACTGTTTTGATATTGCCTGGAAAGAGTGGTTTGATTCCGGGCATGAATACGGCATCCGCGACAAGGAGTTTTTGAGTAAGGGGTTAGATGAAATCTTGAATTTTATCCTGATATATGTGTGTAAGGCCGCTGGCGGCCGGTGTTAAATAGCAGACCGTTAAACAAATTGCGAAAGCAATTTTTAGGTCTACAATTTTGGAAATTTTAATATTCGAAAATGATTGAATCGCTTTTTGAAGAACTAGGATTAGGTAACATAATTTCTCCAATTACACCTGTTTCCGGTGGCTTTATGCACAGAATGTATAAGGTTTGTACGGCGAATCACACTTATGCCGTAAAGCATCTTAATTCTGAAATTATGAAGCGGCCGGCTGCAATGGATAATTACAAAAAGGCTGAACGGCTTGAAGCCATTTTAGAGAATGCTGGAATTCCTATTGTACCTGCCCTTTCCTTTGATGAAAAAAAGATGCAGGAGTTTCAGGGCAATTACTTTTACATTTTTGACTGGCATGACGGAACGATAACCGATTGGAATAATATTACAGCAGAACAGTGCTGGAAGGCGGGAAATATTCAGGGAAGAATTCATGCGATTGAGGCAAGGCAGTCTGAACCATCAGAGCCGACTGCTCCCGAGCTCAGCACAATCGACTGGAACGAATATATCAAGAAGGCTGCTGGTTCAAATACTGACGCGCCGGCAAAAGAAGTCGAATCTCTCCTGAAAGAAAATCTCCCCCTCCTCGATTACGCCCAGACAGAATTAAACAAAGCCCGACAGTCCCTTCCGAACATCACAACAATCATCGACGAAGATATGGACCCGAAAAATGTGATGTGGAAAAACGGCGAACCCGTTGTAATTGACCTTGAATGTCTTGATTACGGGAATCCTGTTTCGAGTGCAATTCAACTTTCGCTTCAGTGGTCGAGAATTACGCTTTGTGATTTTGATGCGGAAAAACAGAAGGCATTTTTCGAGGGTTACTTCCAAGCTTACGACAATGGCTTTAGAGATTACAAAAATGTCTTTGGTCTCACCTATACCTGGATTGAATGGCTGGAGTATAATATCCAAAGGGCGCTGGGTTCCTACCAGGATAAATCCGAACAAGAGCTGGGACTCACCGAAGTAAAAAACACAATCAACAGAATTAAATACATCCACCATATGGAAGACAAAATAAAAAGTAATTTACAATTTTAAGGAGCCGTCATGCCGGATAAGTTTTCAAAAGCTTTTATAACCGCACTAAAAAATCACGACACAAAAACTCTGCTTACAATTCCAAAAAGCGATGTGCATAATCATCTTGGGCGTGGATGCCGGGTTGAGTGGCTTTCTGAAAAAATGAATCACACCTTTGCAAAACCGCCTGCTGTTTTTGACGGACTTTTGGGAATGCAGGACTGGTACGTAAATAATATCAGAGACTATTGCCGCGCCCACGACAGCAATCAGACTGATTTTCGCCGGGAAGGTTGTTTTGTCGAAGCAGGAAGAAATCATCTAGCACGTTTTGCTCCCAGCTTTTCTGAAACCGATATTGAAGATTACGGCAGCCTCAAAAACTTTTGCGAATACTATGACATGCTTCACAAAAAATATTGTCCGGATGCAGCCTATGAGCCGGAACTTGCTTATCAATCTTATGCAGATATAGAATCAAAACTTGCGCAGGCAGAAGAATATTTTAGTTCCGGATATTTCAAATCAATTGATGTCTGCTGTGGTGAAGGTTATAAACCATTTTCAGCCTACATACCCCTTTACAAAATCGCAGAAAAATACGGCGTTCTAAAACGCATGCATGTTGGAGAAACCGGCTCTGCAGAAGACATGGAAGCTGCAATTGAAACTCTTGGCCTGGACGAAATCCATCACGGAATAAACGCAGTCCACTCCTCAAAAGTAATGAAATTGCTCGCTGACAGAAAAATCACTTTGAACGTCTGCCCTACAAGCAACATCAAATTAGGCTACGCAAAAAGCTATGCCGAACATCCGATCAAAATCCTTGTAGAAAACGGAGTGCCTGTTACAATAAACACTGACGACCTTCTTGTTTTTGACAGCTCTGTTGATGAAGAATATCTGCGCTTATATGATGCCGGTACTCTCACAGCAGAACAGCTTGATGATATCCGCTGCTGGGGACTCCGGCCGGGAACAAAATAAGGAATTAAAAATGAGTTCAATCAATAATCAAAAAAATGTAAAAGAACAGTATGCCAGTGCAGGAAACTTAAACACGCGCATTTCGATTCATCAAAAATATTCAACAAATAAAATGGGATTCGGCAACTGGATTTTTTCGAATTATAAAATCATAAAAGGAATGAAGGTGCTGGAGCTTGGCTGTGGTACCGGCGATATGTGGAAGGGCCATGAGGATTTGATGAAGGCCTGTTCTAAACTTGTGCTTTCTGATTTTTCTGAAGGAATGCTTGAAAACGCAAAGACCAACCTCGGGGACAATTCCAATGTTGAATATCGAGTAATTGATATTCAGGATATTCCTTTTGAGGCAGAAAGCTTTGATGTTATGATTGCAAATATGATGCTTTATCATGTGCCTGATATGGAGCGTGGTCTTTCAGAAGTTCAGAGAGTTTTGAAAAATGGGGGCGCCTTTTATTGCGCAACCTTTGGCGAACACGGAATTATGGAATTTCTTTCTAAAGTTCTGAATGCTTATGGTGTTGAAGATAATGTGAACAAAAACTTCACACTTCAAAACGGAAAAGAAATTCTTGAGCCATTCTTTTCTGATGTTCAAAGACTCAACTACGAAGATTCTCTTGCAGTAACAGAAATTGATGATCTGATTGAATATATTTATTCTCTTTCCAGTATGACAACACTGAGTTCCGTTCCAAAGGAAGAAATCCGCGAAGTTCTCGCAAAACACATGGAAAACGGTGTCCTGCGAGTTCCAAAGGAATACGGCATGTTCTGCTGTAGAAAAGGATTATAATTTCCTCTCCATATACCCGCAGGTGAATGGGAAGAAATCATATTTTTCAGTATGAGTGTGAACAAAGCCGTGAGCTTCATACCAGCGGCGCAATACCTTATTTTCTTCCACAATGCCGATTTTCAATTCTCTACAGTTGTTGCTTTTAGCTCGGGCGACAGCATCTTCCATCAAAGCTTCACCAATCTTTTTATGCCTAGCCTCCGGCAGTACACAAAGATTGCTAAGTTCGCATTCAGAGTTCTCCAGAAACATCAGCGAATAATAACCCAGAATTTTTCCTTCAGCAGAAAAATAAGCCATCATAAGCCTGTGTTCATATTCAAGCTGATAAAAAAGCCTTTCTTCTGTTGTCGCAAAAGATGTAAAACGAGGCGCATTTTCAATTGTAAAACCAAACTCATTTGCAACAGTCAAAAAGCTTTTTCTAATAACGTTTACACATTCTGCGATTTCGCTTTTATCTATTTCTTTTATCATATTAATTTTTCCTTTTCAAAAATTGATTCCGGCAAATAAAAATTTTTTCATGGCTTCATGTTCCGCCAACATCACTAATTGTTATTAAAAGATAACATATTTGTTTTATCCTTGCCACAATTCACATTAAAAAACAAACATTGCCTTCTCGAGCTAAATATAGTACAATATAAAGACTAGGAGATTCTATATGATTACAAATGTAAAAGAATGCATAAAACCAATATCATATATCAAAACAAATGCTGCTGATATGATGAACTTTGTAAATGAAAAAAGAGCTCCGATGATTATTACTCAGAATGGAGAAAGCCGCGCTGTTCTTATTGATGTTCAATCATATCAGGAAATGAAAGACGCTTTTAATCTCTTAAAAATAATTCAGCTTTCACAAAATGACATAAAGGCTGGTCGCGCCGAACCTGCAGAAAAAGTATTCGCAGATTTGCGAAAGGAATTTCTATCTAAATGACTATAAATCAGGTTATTGTTTCTAAATATGCAAAGGAAGATTTGCGGGAAATCATTTCTTATTATCAGTCTCTAAGTCCTGCCTATGTAGAAAAAACAATTTCTGAATTTGAAAAAAATGTTTTGTCCTTAAAAGATTTCCCAAAGAGCGGACGAATTGTTCCTGAATTAGCAAAACAGGGAATAGAAAACTTCCGTGAATTGATACAAGGTTATTACAGAATAATTTACGAAATAAGTAATGATACAGTAAATGTTCATGCCATAATTGATGGTCGCCGTGACTTTGAAGATATCATCATTTCCAAAATAACAAGACTTTATGGAGAATAATTATGATTGTAATGTGGATTTTGTTTGCTTTATTTTTTGTAGTTTATGCGTTAAAAATCTTTCCTTTGTGGCTGGTTTTATCTGTATGGGCAACAGGACTTTCGATTTTCCTTTTGATAAAGAACAAACTGCCGTCGCTCAAATATATAATCATTTCTGTGATTCTTGCCTTCATTGCCGGCATTTCATTTTTTGGTTACTTCCACAGCTTTAATCTTCAGATGATTATTACTGGTATTCCATGTCTTCTTGCATCTCTTGCAGTTTTTTCTGTTATGGAAAAATGCAGCGGGTATCAGCTGATTAAAACTGATAAAAAACTCTCGCCACTCTTTTCTGTATTGATAGGAATTGGCACCGGTACTGTGCTTGGATTAATCAATCTCTTGCTTGGGAAAAACTCCATGACAGCAGATTTTGGAATTTCTTTTTCCAGAATTCTCGTCAGTTTGAATCCCGGCATCCACGAAGAAATTACATACAGAGCAATTTTCATGGCTCTGTTTATCTATCTCTTTTCCCTCAAAGAAGAAGCACCTTCAAAATTTCAGCTTTTCACGATGTGGTTTATGATGTCTGCTCCACACTGCCTTTCGCATGGATATCCACTTTTTCAAAGCCTGATTCTTCTTGTGCTTTTCAGCCTTCCATTTACTTTTTTACAGCGCAAAAGAGATTTAGCTTCGGCCATGATAAGTCACACCCTTGTTGATTTAATCAGATTTATAGTTTTCGGATTACCTGTGTAATTTTATAAAAGCAGAAGGGGAAAAAAACATGGAAATAAAACAACTATCTGAATTATCCGACCAGAATTACTGGCTTTCAAAAATTAAATCCGCTGACTGGGCTGCCGCAAAATATCTTGCGGAGCTTGTGGAAACAAAACAATTCTACACGCTCTGTGGCAGCACTTCAAAAGTTTTTCTTCTCATTGAAAATCAGGATTTGATTTCTTTTTGTACATATGCCCAAAAGGATGATATTCCCGACACCGACCTTACGCCATGGATCGGCTTTGTATATACATTCCCCCAATTTCGAGGCAAACGCAGAATCGGAAAGCTTATTGAACACATTTATCGTCTGGCAAAAAAAGACAGGCACCAGAATCTTTATATTTCCACAGACCAAAAGGGACTTTACGAAAACTTTGGTTTTACTTATAACTGCACGTTAAAGGACCGGAATGGTGAAGATGAACTTGTATATAAACTTCCAATCGAAAATAAAGATTATTCAAATATCATAGGCAAAACTGTAAAAGGCAAAATCGACCGCCCGTTAGGAACTGCACACCCCCGGCATCCGGATATGATTTATCCAATTAATTACGGTTATGTTTCTGACGTGTTTGCAGGCGACGGCGCAGAACAGGATGTTTATGTTTTTGGAACAGACCAGCCTATCAGCGAGTACGAAGGAAAAGTAATTGCCGTTTATCATCGTCTGAATGACTGCGAAGACAAATGGATTGTTTCTCTTGATGATACACCCCACACAGCCGAAGAAATCCTTGAAAAAATCAGTTTTCAGGAACAGTATTTTATGGGAGAATTGTATCGTTAAAAATCAGCGATATGCCGTATACCTGTTCCTGAAGGCCTTACGTAAACGTCTTTGCAACTTCCTTTAACAAATCAATAATCTCAAGCTTTTGAGGACAGTGTCCCTGGCAGTTGCCGCAGCCGATACAGCCGGCAGGATCTCCGCTTTCTTTTACAGCGTTGTCGTAATGCCATTTGTATGGAGCAACTCCGTATCGTTTTGTTTCATTGTAAAGTTCAAAGAAGCGCGGAATATTAATCTTCATAGGACAGCCGCCGTTTGTTTCGTCCACACAGTAGCGGCAGGCAGTACAAGGAATTGCAATTGTTGATTTAATAAGGTCTGTTGCCTTTTGAACACAGGCCTGCTCCTGGGCATTAAGCGGAACAAAATCCTTCATGTAAGACATATTGTCCTGCAGCTGTTCCATATTGCTCATACCGCTTAGAACCACAAGAATATTGTCCATGCTTGCACAATAGCGCACAGCCCAGCTTGCAACACTTGCGTTCGGATTATAATCTGTAAAAATCTTTTTTGCGTCAGGCATAATATTTGCAAGGCTGCCACCCTTAATAGGCTCCATAATAGAAACCGGGATATTGTACTTGCAGCAGATTTCGTAGCACTTGCGGCTCTGAATATTGTCGCTTTCCCAGTCAATGTAATTTATCTGCAGCTGAACAAGTTCAACCTCCGGGTGCTTAGAGAGCATCATTTCCAGAGCGTCTGCGTCGTCATGGAAGCTGAAACCCGGATGCTTGATTTTTCCTTCCTTCTTCATCTTCTGCATCCATTCAAAGGCGCCAAGCTTTTCGGCAGTCGCAAAAACCTCGCGGTTCAACGCATGCAAAAAGTAATAGTCAAAATATTCTACTCCACACTTCTGGAGCTGTTCATCAAAAATTTTCTGCAGGTCGGCAGGGTCTGTTCTTCCCCAAAGCGGCATCTTGCTTGTTACCTGAAACTTTTCGCGCGGATATCGTTTTGCAACCAGTTCACCAAAAACGCGTTCCGAAAATCCGCCGTGATAAACCCACGCAGTATCAAAATAAGAAAAACCTTGTTCCATGTAAGCGTCAATCATCTCGCGGGTCTTTTCCAAATCAATGTTTCCCCAGGTCTTGTCCTCTGTATAAGGAAGTCTCATCAAACCAAAACCAAGTTTTTTCATTTTTACCCCACTTTTGTCATCCCGAATGTGACAATTATGTCATCCCGAACTTGTTTCGGGATCTCTCATTAAAATACACAGATGCCGAAACAAGTTCGGCATGACAAGTATAATTATACTTTATAAATCCCCAATCACATAGTAAAAAAAGTGTTGGAAATTGTAAAAAAAAAGACCAGAGAAAAACTCTGGCAGGAACTTAAGAGAAAAATGCCGACAAGACCTGTCAATGAAAGTTTTATGGTCCTCCCCTTCGACATAGGGAGCGGCCCTACGAAGCAGGGCAAAAACAGTCCGGTGGACTGTTTTTAGCGAGTCTCCGAGCAGCTATGCTGCGAAGGGCTCAGGGACTGCAGAATGTTTCGTGGCAAAAAGAGGGCTTTTATGTTATAATTTTTTTTATGGAAAATACTAACATTTTTAAACGCATCATCAATGCTTATAATTCTATAAGTCTTATTTTACGAATTGTAATTGGCATTGTATTGGGCGCCCTGCTGGGAATCTTCTTACCTCAGACTGCCTGGCTTGGAATCCTTGGAGACCTTTTTGTAGGTGCCCTTAAGGCAATTGCTCCTGTTCTGGTTTTTGCACTGGTTTCAAGCTCACTGGCAAAGGGAGCCGCAAAACTGGACAAACGCTTTGGCATGGTAATTCTTTTATATCTTTCTACTACCCTGCTGGCCGCTTTAGTTGCAGTTACAGCAAGTTTTATTTTTCCACAGACAATTGTCCTTGCACAGGGTGCTGATGTTTCTGCAGCACCGGCCGGCATTGGCCAGGTTCTCAAAAACCTTCTTGTAAATGCAGTTTCTAACCCAATCGACGCCCTTGCCCGAGCAAACTATATCGGTATTCTTACCTGGGCTCTGATTTTTGGACTTTCAATCAAACGTTTTGCAAGCGACCAGACAAAAGAAATGTTTACAGAAATAGCCCAGGGAATCTCTCAGATTGTACGCTGGATTATAAACCTGGCTCCTTTTGGAATCTTAGGTCTTGTGTTTACAACAGTTTCTACAAACGGCCTTGGCATTTTTACAAATTACGGAAAGCTCCTGCTGGTTCTTGTGGGCTCAATGCTTTTTATGACCTTTGTTGTGTCACCAATAATTGTTGCAATCGTTCTCAAAAGAAACCCATACCCTCTAGTTTTGCGCTGCCTTCGCGAAAGTGGAATCACAGCCTTCTTTACCCGTAGTTCTGCCGCAAACATTCCGGTAAACATGGAGCTTTGCGAAAAGCTTGGGCTTGACGAAGACATGTACTCTGTTTCTATCCCGCTTGGTGCAACAATCAATATGGACGGAGCTGCCATTACAATTTCGGTAATGACCCTGGCCGCTGCCAACACTCTTGGTATTTCTGTAGATATTCCAACCGCAGTAATTTTGTGTGTACTTGCAACCCTTGGCGCTTGTGGTGCTTCGGGAGTTGCAGGTGGTTCACTTCTTCTTATCCCTCTAGCTTGTTCACTTTTTGGCATTCCAAATGATCTTGCCATGCAGGTTGTAGGAGTAGGATTTATTATCGGAGTTGTTCAGGACAGTATGGAAACCGCCCTCAATTCTTCAAGCGATGTTTTGTTCACCGCCACCGCAGAATACTACGCCTGGAAAAAGGAAGGAAAGCCCCTACCCGAGAAATTTTAAAAAGGCCGTACACCCCTCCAGTACATCCTCGTAAGTCTGGTCAAAATTTCCGGTGTACCAGGGGTCGGCAATGTCGCGGTCTTTGCCTGCAAAAGAAAGTAGATGAACTATTTTATGCTGTGGGTCGGGACTCCAGCAGCGGTTCATGTAATAAACGTTTTCGTCGTCCATGGCTACAAGGTAGTCGTATTTATCGTAGTCGGCACGGGTAATCTGGCGGGCGGCACGGCGGCTGAACGGAATGCCCATTTCGCGGAGCTTTGTTCTGGTTCCGTAATGCATGTCGTTTCCAAGTTCTTCTCGGCTGGTTGCGGCAGATTCAATTAAAAAATCTCCTTCCCTTCCTGCACGACGTACCAGTTCCTTCATTACAAATTCGGCCATTGGGGAACGGCATATATTTCCGTGGCATACAAATAAAATTCGCGTCATAATCATACCCTTTATTTTTTTAATATTATCCTATAAAATCAAAATATAAACAATTAATGGTGGTGTTATGTCAAATATCGATAAGCTTGTAGATGGAATTATAGACTCTTACGATAAATACGGACTCATAAATCGCAGCGATGCAGAAAACTTTCCTAACCGTCAGACTGTAGTTTCTATTTTAAGTGATGTTCAGTCTCTCATTTTTCCAGGTTTTAGAACTGAAGAAGACATTGATCCTGTAAATATCCGCTACATAACCGGACAAAAGGTTAACAGCATAATTGCCAAGCTTACCAAAGAAATTCAAAAAGCGCTTATCTATACAATGACAAACACCAAAGGCTCTGCAGATAATATTCAGCAGTCACATTGCTTTGCACTGGCTGAAAAAACAGCACTTGCCTTGATCGAAGAAATTCCTGAAATAAGACGCAAGGTTCAGCTGGATACTCTTGCCGCATTTAACGGTGACCCTGCTGCCAAAAGTAATGAAGAAGTAATTCTTTCCTACCCTGGGCTCGAAGCCATTGCCGTTCACAGAATTGCACACTTTCTTTACCAGAACGGTGTACCAATCATTCCGCGAATTATGAGTGAGCATATTCACGGCAAGACAGGCGTAGACATTCATCCGGGTGCAACAATCGGCGAATCATTCTTTATTGACCATGCAACCGGTGTTGTAATAGGCGAAACCACAATAATTGGAAATAACGTAAAAATATATCAGGGCGTAACTCTTGGCGCCCTTAGCGTAAAAAAATCTCTCAAAGATAAAAAACGCCACCCTACAATCGAAGATGATGTAACAATCTACGCAGGTGCAACAATTCTTGGCGGCGATACTGTTATAGGAAAAGGCTGTACAATCGGCGGCAACACCTGGATTACAAAATCCGTTCCTGCCGGCTCGGTAATTACAATCTAAAAACTTGCGGTCCCTGAACCCAAACTTGCGGTCCCTGAGCTTGTCGAAGGGCGTAAAAAGCTCCAGGTTAAAAAAAACAGGATTCCCAAGGAAAACCAAGAGAATCCTGTCGTCCTGTAAACAGGACATCGGAGAGAGTTTATCAGCTTATTTACAAGCTAACTAAAATATAACATACAAAAAAAAATAATGCAAGTAAATTTTTAATTTTTTTCTTTTATTTTAAAGGTTTTTATATTACATTATTTATATGGCAAAAAAGAACGGCTCCATAATGTATAAATGCTCAAACTGCGGATATTCGCAGCCTAAATGGTTGGGAAGGTGTCCTGAGTGCGGCGAATGGAATTCTCTGGAAGAAATAATAATTGACAGAAACAGCCTTTCACCAGCCGGCCGCGGAACGGAAGAAGCAGTTAAGCAAAAACCCGTGGACCTTGCAGCAGTTAAGGCAATGGAAGCAGTCCGTTTTTCTACAGGCATTCAGGAATTTGACCGGGTGCTCGGAGGCGGTGCAACCAAACGTTCTGCCGTGCTTTTGGGTGGTGAACCGGGAATCGGTAAGTCTACACTTTTGCTGCAGGCAGCAGCCAGCGCCGCAAAGCTTTTTGCCAAAGCAGGAACACCAGGCTCAAAAGTCCTTTATGTAAGCGGAGAAGAATCTGCCGCCCAGATAAAAGACCGTGCCGACCGACTTGAGCTTGACTGCACTGGTATTCAGATTTTGTGTACCTCTCGTCTGGAAGATACTCTGGATGCCCTGGATGCCATAAATCCTCTTCTTGTGATTATTGATTCTATTCAAACCATATATTCTGCAGAGGCCGGAATTATCCCCGGAACTGTAAATCAGCTTAAATATTGTGCCAACGAGCTTGTTTCGTGGGTAAAGGAACGCGATTCTGTTCTTATTATGACCGCCCATGTTACAAAAGAGGGTACCATTGCAGGTCCTAAGGCTCTTGAGCACATGGTTGATACGGTAATTTCTTTTGAACGCAATAATGATGAAATAAGATTTTTGCACGCACAGAAAAACCGTTTTGGTTCTGTTGATGAACTTGGCATTTTTACCATGACAGAAAAAGGTCTTGTTCCTGTAGTTGACCCTGCTTCCCTGTTCCTAATCAAACGAAAGGACAGTCAGCCGGCAGGAGTTGCCTGCACTCCGGTTTTTGAAGGCACCCGCGTATTCCTGGTAGAAATTCAGGCGCTTACAGTACCTGCCAAAGCAAGCATAAGCCGTGTTTACAGTGAAAAAATTGACAACGGCCGTGTTGCCAGGGTTGCAGCCGTAATTGAGAAACGATGCGGACTTAAGTTCAGCGACCAGGATATTTATGTAAATGTTGGCGGCGGAGTAAGGCTTAACGAAAGCTCCATTGATGCCGCACTTGCCTGCGCCCTTTATTCTGCAAGGACGGACATTACGCTTAAGGCTCAGACCGCAGTTTTTGGTGAATTGAGTCTTGCCGGAGAAATACGACCTGTAAACAAGGCAAAGCAGCGTATAAAAGCCGCCCAAAGCCTTGGATTTTCTACAATCGTCTGTCCCGAAGCCGAAGAAAACAGCATTGAATGTACAACCATAAAAGAAATGATAAAAACCCTGTTTCGGGACTAGATATTTGTGGATAAAGAACTTATAAAACATTTGCAAAAGCTCGCAGATAAGTACGAAATCTCCTCTTTTACAGACGGAGATCCTTCTTTTGTGCTCAAACGCTATAAATCTACCCCAGAAACTGAAACTGCCGCTTTTATTGCCGCCATGCTTGCCTTTGGAAACCGCCACCAGTTTATTCCCAAAATTGAACTTATTCTTGAAACGGCAGAAAAACAGGGGCTTACGGCATATTCGTGGATAAAAAACGCACGCTTTAAGGATGATTTTCCTCATGGCAGCAGTAAATTCTACAGGTTTTATTCTTATGATGATATGCACTGCCTTTTTGAAGAGCTCTGCGATGTTTTTGAACGTTATAAAACCCTTGGAAATGCCGTCAAAAGCCTGATGAAGCAGGATGAAAACCTGTCCGCGCCGTCTGATATCCTATGCAGCCTTTTTCCGCGCTCCAGAATTGTTCCAAAAGGTAAAAACAGTGCCTGTAAAAGGGTCCATATGTTTTTGCGCTGGATGGTAAGAAGGAATTCTCCTGTTGATCTGGGCCTGTGGGACTGGATTGACCCTGCAGATCTTATAATTCCGCTTGATGTTCATGTTCTTGAAGAAGCAAAAAAGCTTGGTCTTTTGCCGGAAACCACCCGCCCTGATAAAAAAGCCGCCGTTGAACTTACAAAAACCCTTGATCAGATCTTTCCCGGTGACCCTTGCCGGGGGGACTTTGCACTCTTTGGGCTTGGAGTAGACATTTAGTCTCAGTTTGTTTCATTTTAACACAATTTAGTGTGTCATTTTTACGCAGTTTATCCCCCTGAGAGCCGGGGTTGGAGCCCTTTAGTCCATCATAATGCCAACAAACAGAAAAAAAAGACTTGCACTCACTCCGTTCCAGTCTTTTTTTCAATTTCTTTTAGAAACCAGAACAATTTTTACAAGTTGGCACAGAACTTGCTATACATATAGTGAAACAAAAGAAAGTTCAGGAGGCAAAATTATGAACGAACTTAGTTTAATTGATTCACTTTTTAATGATGTGTTGGATAGCACTCCAAGTGTTATGTATCGTGCGGGTGTAAGTACACCACGTGTTGATGTTACTGAGGACGAAGGAGCTTACACATTGGAAATGGAATTGCCTGGTAGAACTGAAAACGACGTAAACATCGAGCTTGACCATGACAATTTGACTATTTCTTCTAAGGTTACCGAAGAGAAAGAGTCTAAAGAAGATAAGAAGGACAAGAAGAAGACAAAGTACATTCTTAAGGAACGCCGCTACAGCGAGTTTAGCAGACGTTTTGCTCTTCCTTCGGATGTTGACGAGGAAAGCATCAGCGCTAACTTCAAGAATGGAATTCTTTCCATCAACATGAAGAAAAAGGCTGTTATTGCGCCTAAAAAGATCCAGATTATGGCATCTTAAAAACGGTCGTCATTGCGGGCTAAATGCCTGTCATCTACCCGCGATGACGTCTAATTTTATACATGCCTGATTGTATTGTTCTGAGTTTTTTTGTACACGGGCCCAGCAAAGATCAGAAATGGTTTTATAACTACTCTGGTTTTTGTTGGGTTCGGGTTTTTGAATAAGGATGGTGTGCCTTGTGCCGCCATCTTTTTTATTTAACCGGCAGACTGCTTCAAAGGTGGTGCCGCTGCCTGCAAAAAAGTCCATTACAAGGGCGTCTTTTTTTGGGCAGGCAATGGTTATAAGGTGCTCTATAAGATCTACGGGCTTAGGATTATCAAAGCTGTTTTTTTCTCCCAAAAGCTCGTCCAGATGACCCTGTGCATGGCGGGTGCTTTCTACTTCGTCTATTATGTTGCGCGGAATAATTTCCTGTGTATCCTGGTTAAAGATTTTTATGCGTGGAACTGCGTTGTAGCCCGGTGCCGGTCCAAAATATATTCTGTTGTCGGCAAGAAGTGCATCCATTTCTTCTTTGGTCCGCTGCCACTGGCGGGTCCACTCCACTCCCGACGGCGACTTTATTGTAAAATAGTTTTTATGATTAGGGTTGCTGCGTTTTTCACTGAAGGATACGCTGCCGCTGAACCAGTTGCCGCGAGGATCGTTATCTGCGTTTTTTGTTGCCCAGTTGGTTGATTGTGTTTCGCGGAATGGCGGGAGTTGTGTTTTATCCTTGGCATAGCAGAGTGTGTGCTGCTGCAGGGTACGCGACCAGGTGTCTTTTTTTCCTTTTCCATGAAGCCACATAAAATCGTTTACAAAGTTTTTTTCGCCAAAGATTTTGTCGCACAAAAGCTTTAAGTGGTAGAGCTCTGTCTGGTCTATTGCTATGAATATGCAGCCTGTGGGAGCAAGCAGCTTTTGTGCAAGTCCAAGCCTTCGAGACATAAAGCTTAGCCATGAGTCGTGATTCTGGTTGTCGTCATAGGCAAAGTTGTTGCCGGTGTTGTACGGCGGGTCTATGTAAATCAGATTGATTTTGTTTTCATATATTGGCAGCAATTTTTGGAGTGCGGGATAGTTGTCGGCAGAAATGAAAATGTGATTGTCTGATGTGGATGAAAGCTCTGGCGTAAACTTTAAAGAATTAA
Source organism: Treponema sp. (assembly GCA_017550685.1). Lineage (GTDB taxonomy): Bacteria > Spirochaetota > Spirochaetia > Treponematales > Treponemataceae > Treponema_D. The sequence continues at coordinate 17,353 of JAFZOJ010000084.1, forward strand.
CTTGAGAAATATCATCATAAGTTTCTGGAACATCATTCCAAGTTAAAGTTATCATGTCTTTTTGTTTCTATGAGTTATATTGGTTCTTGTTAGACTTGAACCGACCCCTCCAGTCACAAACCTCCTGTTTGCTCCTTCCGGGCGCCTTCGTTCGCTTCCGGCGGCATCCTTGCCGCCTCTTCCTCCCTATTCGGTCGGCGCTCTCTCCGTTACTCGGTTCAAGTCCGGGAAGCGGCTGTAAGCCGATTCCCGGACTTGAACCGAGTACCTGCACGTTACGAGGGTGCTGCTCTACCAGGTGAGCTAAATCGGCGAAAAAAAATTTATTTTTTTATTAAATTGTTTTAGCGGTTTGAGTTGCCGGATCTTGTTTCGTACATGCGGCGCATATCTACTATGTTGCTTACAACAATGTAGGTATCGAAAATTTCAATCTTGCGTTTTTCTACAAGCTTGTTAACTTCATCGCGTGTAACGTCCTGTGAAAGTCCAGACCAGTGTGCAATATCAGAAAGTGTAACATTAAAGCGGCGGGTCTTTTCCATAGGATTACTAACCGGGTTCATTTCGTCAAGCATAAGGAATACATCAGCAAGACGAGCCTGAAGATCCTTAATACAAAGAATGCGGAAGCGGCGTTTCTGATCGTAAATACGCTTACAGAAGAGCTTAAGAAGAACCAGAGCTGTCTGTGGGTTTCCGGTAATCAAAAGTTCAAAGTTTTCCTTGTTGAATTCCAGACACTTTACGTGACCGGCAGCCATACAGGTTGCAGAACGAGGTGACTTATCAAGGATGGCCATTTCGCCAAAGAATTCACCAGGTTTAAGAATATCAAGGTTTTTAGAAGTTCCGTTTACACACTTAACCAGCTGAACGCGTCCACTCTGAATAAGGTAGAAAGAATCACCAGGTTCATATTCTGCAATAATTACCTGACCTGCTTCATATTCCTTTGCAAATCTTTCAAATGCAGGAAGTGAGAATATCTTAAGGGAACCTTCATCCTCGGCAGCAGGTGTATCCAGGATGCTGCGGCGGCTCTGAGCTTCCATACGTTCATAGCGTACCTTACAATCCTGATAAAGCTTTGCAATTTCTTCCTTGCGTGCATACTGTGGATATCGTGTTAAGAATTTCAAATAAACATCTGCAGCAGAACGATATTTTTCATCATCATAAAAACTCTTTGCAACTGAAAGCATTCCAGACTGCTGGTCTGCCGCAACATTATTCAAAATTGATTCTGTTTTCTTGTGGATCTGACGAAGCTGATTTGAGAAAACGCGGAGCATCTTCATAATCAACTGTTTGTTATTACTGAACAGAACTTCAAACTCCTGAACAGTAAGAGCAACTGCAACCGTAGGAACTAAAGCAGTGGCCGTTTCTTCTCTTCCAAAATGACCAAATGCAGATTTTACACCAAAGAATTCACCGCTTTTTACCTGTTCAATAACAGCTTCACCGGTTTCAATATCAGTACTCTGAAGGACAACGGCACCAGCCTGCATGATGAAAACACGGTCATCATGATCGCCTTCAAAATAGATTACAGAACCTTTTGTATATTGCATCGCTTTAGGCATAATCTTTTTATTCTCCTACTATGCAGATTATCTTATATTATATCACAAGTTTAAAAAATATGCTATTCTATTTTTATGATTGATTTACATGTTCATACAACCGCATCCGACGGGCAGTATACCCCTTCACAGATAATAGAAATGGCCTCTAGTAAGAATATCGGCGTAATTGCCATTACAGACCACGATACTGTTGCAGGAATTTCTGAGGGTGAAGCTGCCGCAAAAAAAGCCGGAATTACCTTTGTTGCAGGAACAGAACTCAATATCAATTTTCCAACGGGAGAATTTCACCTTCTTGGGCTGGGATTTAAGCAGATTTCCCCTTCCCTGACCCTTCTGCTGGATACTCTTGTAAAAAACCGAGAGACAAGAAATGCTCAGATAATAGAAAAAATGCGTTCGGAGGGCGTAGACATTACTCTGGAAGAAATTCAATCTGATTTTCCTGATACAGTGATTGGACGCCCTCATTTTGCCGCAGAACTTGTGAAAAAAAAGGTTGTAAAGACACGGCAGCAGGCATTTGACCGTTTTCTTGCAAAGGGGCGCCCCTGGTATGTTCAGCGTGTGGGGTCAAATCTTGACGAAGCCATTGTTGCAATCAAAGAAAGCGGCGGTATTCCGGTAATTGCTCATCCTATGTCGCTTTATCTTTCGTGGGGCAAGCTTCCTGATGCACTTCAGGATTTTTATGACCGCGGAGTTATGGGGCTGGAGGCTTTTCATCCGGGGGCCAGAGTTACAGAATGCCTGAGACTCGAAGAAGTTGCTCACAAAATTGGCTATTTTGTAACTGCAGGCAGCGACTTTCATGGGGAAAAAATCAGGGCAGACAGAAAGCTTGGGCATACCTGCGGCGGCCGTAAAATTGAAGATGATGTGTGGGAAAAGATTAAAGATATAATCCTTTAGACGCTGAATCCGCCTTTTTTTCATAAATTTTTCACTTTTTTTTATTTTTTTTCTCAAATTTTTGTAAGAAGTACCTCTTTTTTTTGAATACTAACTATAGAGAATTTTCAAAACTCAAAGAGGACTTATATGAAGATTTATTCGTTTTCACCTTTCGGGTACGAAGGGGCTTTGGTGACCGTAGAGGTCGATTTGCGGCGGGGAATTCCGGCAATTGATATAGTCGGGCTGGCAGACAGTGCGGTCAAAGAATCGCGCGAAAGGATGCAGGCGGCTATAAGGAATTCGGGGTTTCAGTTTCCTTTGGAGCGGGTGCTTATCAGCCTGTCTCCTGCAGACCTGCGCAAGGAAGGAGCTGGTTTTGATCTGCCCATTGCTCTTGGGGTGCTTGCGGCGGGGGCACAGAATGCCGGTGTAAACAGCTTTATTACAGAACCGATTCTTGTCATGGGGGAGCTTGAGCTTTCGGGACATTTGCGGGCGGTAAAGGGTGTTCATGCGGCTGTAGCCACGGCGGTGTCGTGTGGAATTTTGCGTTGCATTGTACCGGTTCAGAATGCGGACGAAGCACGTGAGGTTAACGGTTCCATTGTCTGCGGTGCAGAAAACCTTGAAGATGCTTTCCGGGCCTTGAGTGATATAAGCTTTTTTGAATCGCGGGGTCAGACTTCCAGGTCAAATCCTGTTCCTGCGGGTTGTGAAGAAACTGACGGCGTTTATTTTCCTGTAATTTCTCCCGGTTATGAATATGCAGAATTAAGGGGTCAGCAGCAGTTGATCCGTGGTCTGCAGATTGCAGCGGCCGGCGGACATAATTTAATGGCGGTTGGAGCTCCCGGTTGCGGTAAGACTATGGCAATCCAGAAGTTTCCGGCTATCAATCCTGTGCTTACGGTAGAAGAGGCACAGTCTGTCACAAGAATCTGGTCTCTTGCGGGACTCATAAAACCTTCCCAACCTTTAATTCGAATACCTCCTTTCCGAGTTCCGCATCAGACAGCAAGTATCGAAGGTATTTGTGGTGGCGGCCAGAACTGCAGGCCGGGAGAAATTTCTTTGGCACATAACGGTGTTTTGTTTTTAGATGAAGCGGCGGAGTTCAGGTCGTCTGTTTTGCAGATGCTGCGTGTTCCTCTGGAGAATGGCAGCGTTACCTTGAGCCGTGCCGGCCGTGCTACAAACTATCCGGCGAATTTTCAGCTTTTGATGGCATGCAATCCGTGCCCTTGCGGTAACTATGGCAGCAAGACAAAAATCTGTCTTTGCTCAAGCAAGTCTATAGATCAGTACTGGAAAAAGTTTTCTGCTCCGTTGCTGGACCGCATAGACCTGCGTGTCTTTGTAGAAAACAACACTGATGAAAACGGCGAAACCCAGGACAGAACAAGCCTGCGCACGACGGCAGAAATACGGGAAGGTGTGGCCCGCGCAATTACCACACAACGCAAAAGGCAGGGAGTCAAAAACGCAAAGCTTGCGCCTCAGGAAATTCTGGAACACTGTACCGTAAGCCGTGAGGTTCAGGAGGTCCTGGACAAAGCAATCATGAGGTTCGGCTTTTCTCCCCGCGCCGGCAGCAGCTGCATAAAAGTAGCCCGCACCATAGCCGACATCGCCGGTGAACAAGTCATCCTCCCCGCCCACATGTCCGAATCCATCGACTTCCACAAACTATGCGCAAACATGGTGCTGGAGTTGTAGGAAATAAAAACTTTATTGGGGTCCCTTCGAGAGCCTCAGGGACCCCAATAAAAGTAAGAACTGAAAAATATTTCGGGGTCCCTGAGGCTCTCGAAGGGTCCCACAAGGAGACATCTTAATGAAAGGCTATATGTACATCCTAAAATGCAAAGACAATTCATATTATGTCGGAAGCACTGATAATTTGACTCTTAGAATTGAAGAACACAACAGAGGAGAAGGATGTGAATATACAAGAGAACGACTACCATTACAACTTGTTTATTATGAGGAATGTTTTAACATCAAAGACGCATTCATTCATGAACAACAGGTAAAAGGTTGGAACCGGAAGAAGAAAGAAGCGCTGATGAAAGGAGATATAAAATCTTTGAAAGAATTATCAGAAAGAGCGTCATCTTCAAGAGGCCCTTCGAGTGCCTCAGGGACCCCATGCTAATGCATTTACCGGAGTAGAGACTTGAACTTGCCGACAATCGAAGAACCGTTAAAAAATGAGCCGTAAGGGTCATTTTAGGTTCATCGATATTCGGCACGGAGCGAGATTTATCGAGCGACAGAGTTCAAGTCGGTCCCGTACGGCGAGCGTGGTTAAATAAGAACGCCCTCCCCAACGGAGAGAGCGCTTTGATACCGGAGAAGAGACTTGAACTCTTACACGATTGCTCGCAACAGATTTTGAGTCTGTCGTGTCTACCATTCCACCACTCCGGCGTGAGTAGACAAAATATAACAAAAAAACGGGGGTTTTTCAAGTGTTTGATGCTTGTTATAATAATTACGTGAAAATCAATGTGCACACGTTTGAAGGCACGGAACCGGAGTTTGTTCTCAAAACTGTTTTTGGTTACGACTCCTTCCGCCAGAATCAAAAGAAAATAATTCAAAGTGTACTCAGCGGCAAAGACACGCTTGCCATAATGCCAACCGGTGGAGGAAAATCAATCTGTTACCAGATTCCGGCACTCATTTTTGAAGGTGTAACGGTAATTGTTTCGCCGCTCATTTCTCTCATGCAGGATCAGGTTTCTTCGCTGGAAACTGCAGGCATTCATTCAGTATTTTTGAACAGTTCACTCAACTGGGACGACTACAAAAAATCCATGGACGAAATCCGTAACGGTCAGGTAAAAATGATTTACGTTTCGCCAGAGGGCTTGTCCACGGAAAAAATCCGCACTCTGCTTAGTTCTCCCGAAATAAAGGTAAACTGCATAACAATTGACGAAGCACACTGCGTTTCACAATGGGGTCACGACTTCCGCCCGGACTATATGGAAATAGGTTCTTTCCGCGCGCTGTTCCCTGATGCGGTTATGATTGCCCTTACCGCAACTGCAACAGAAAACGTTCGCCAGGACATTATCAAAAACCTGCGGCTCAAAAAACCAGAGATTTTTATTTCCAGCTTTAACCGCGAAAACATCTTTCTTCAGGTTGCTCCAAAAAAGAATGCGCTCGACCAGATTGTTCAGTGCATAAAAGACTACGACGGCGAAAGCGGAATCATTTATTGTAATTCACGACGTGCCGTAGACCAGCTTGCTCAGGCACTTATTGATCTTGGATTTTCTGCAATCAATTATCATGCGGGCCTCAACGACGATGTACGCACAAAAAATCAGGATGATTTTGTAAAGGGCAAGGTTTTGATTGTTGTTGCAACAATTGCCTTTGGTATGGGAATTAACAAGCCAGATGTCCGCTTTGTAATAAATTACGACCTGCCAAAATCGCTGGAAGAATACTATCAGGAAATTGGTCGTGCCGGCCGCGACGGACTACCAGCCACAGCCCTGCTGCTTTATTCAGCCGGTGACATAAACAAGGTACGATTCTTTTTCGAAAGTTCCTCAGACCCGCGCAAGGCTGAAGCAAGACTACAGGGCATGATTAATTTTGCGACAGCGGTTTCGTGCAGGCGACGTATTCTGCTTGGATATTTTGGTGAAGCTTACGATCCTAAAAAATCAAAAAAGGACTGCTGCTGCGACATTTGTGCCGGTGGTGAAATCCCCGAAATTGACGTAACTGTTATGGTGCAAAAGCTTTTGTGCTGTATTATACGAACCCAGGAACGCTTTGGCTCAACATACATAATTGACGTTCTTTTAGGTTCACGCCAGAAACGAATTGTAGACAACGGTCACAACATGATTTCTACCTGGGGCATTGGCCGCGAGCTTTGCAAAGAAGACTGGTTTACGCTTATTGATTTGTGCATTGCAGCAGGACTGATTACTAAATACGGTGAATATAATATTCTGCAGATTACAGAAGACGGTTATTCTGTTCTGGCAACACGTGAAAAAATTATGATGCCGCTAAGAATTACATCGGTAGGCGGAGCAGACGCGCGGGACATTGAAGGAGCTGGCAGTGGCGGTATGATGTTCCCAAAACCAGGAGCTGAAAAACCTGCTTACATCATTCACAAAAAAGCAGACGGCCGTAAGATAATTGCAGAAAAACCAGGTGCCGATGACGAGACTGCCGAAAAAATTATAGCAGCATTAAAAGCCTGGCGTCGCCGCAAAGCAGACGACATGAATGTTCCTCCATACGTAATCTTTGGTGACAAAACAATGTACGACATTGCTGCCAAGAAACCTGGCGACCGTGCTTCCCTGTTGGGTGTTTACGGAATCGGCGAAGCCAAAGCAGAACAATTTGGCAAATCAATCATCGCGGTTATTGAAGATGTGATGAAGGAAGAGAATAATGATTAATGATGAAAATAATTTGCAGCCGAAAAATTCGACCGCAAAAAAAATAGAATCATGTATTCTCACAATTAGAAATCAGCAAGTTATGATTGACAGGGATATAGCTGAATTATATGGCGTAGAAACAAAACGTCTTAACGAACAAGTTAAACGTAATGCCGAAAGATTCCCTGAAGAATTTTGTTTTCAATTAACAAAAGAAGAAATAGAAATTATTTGTTCAAAGTCGCAAAATGCGACTTTGAACATGAGTGGGAATCTCCGTGGATCGAATATTAAAAAATTACCATACGCTTTCACAGAACAAGGGGTTGCAATGCTTTCTACTGTTCTGAAAAGTGAAACTGCGGTATCAATGAGTATCCAAATTATGAAAGCTTTTGTCTCTATGCGAAAATTCATGCTTATAAATGCACAGGTTTTTCAGCGCCTCGACAATATTGAAAAACGTCAGATTATAACAGATTCTCGAATCAATGAACTCTTTGATAAAATGGACAAATACAAAATCAACGACACCCAAGGCATTTTCTTTCAAGGTCAAATCTTTGATGCCTACGCAAAGTTTGAATCTTTTCTCTCACAAGCCCAAAAGGAAATAATTCTGATAGACAATTATATTGATTTAAGCATTCTTGAGCGATTCACCAAAAAGAAACCAACCGTTAACATCAAAATCTGGACCGCACCAAAAACGCCACTGACTTCTCAAGACATTCAACAATTCAACACACAATACCCAACTCTCACTGTAAACCACACTACAAAAATGCATGATCGTTTTTTGATAATTGACAAGAAGATTTTATATCACATTGGTGCATCGCTAAAAGACTTAGGGAAGAAATGTTTTGCTTTTGAAATTCTTGACAAAGCATTAATCCCACATTTACTGGCGAATGTATAATAACTACAGTTTGTTTCAAAGAAGATATTATAAAGGAAAGTGAAAATGATTAATAATGAAAGTGAATTAAGGTCAAAAATTTATACAATTCGTGGTGTTCAGGTGATGCTGGATTCAGATCTGGCGGAGATTTATGGATATGAGACAAAATATTTCAATCGACAAATAAAAAACAACCTTGAACGTTTTGACAAAGATTTTATGTTTCAATTATCTGAACAAGAATACGAATTATTAAACTTGAGGTGCAAAATTTTCACCTCAAGTTCTTCTGAAACAGAAAAAAATAATTGGGGAGGGAAACGATACCTTCCTTATGCCTTCACTGAACAAGGCATCTATATGCTCATGACAGTCTTGCGGGGTGAACTCGCTATCAAACAAAGTAAGGCTCTGGTCAGAATCTTTAAACAAATGAAAGACTTCATCATTCAAAGTCAGAACGTTCTTTCAACGACTGATCTTCTTAAGCTTTCCATACAAACCACAGAAAATACAAAAGACATACAGAACCTTAAACAAAACATGGTCACCAAAAACGAGCTTTCAAAAGTTATTAAAGATTTTACCGACCCCAATATAAGAAAAGATTATTTGTTTTTAAATGGTGAAACAGTAGAAGCCAACATCGCGTATTCATCAATTTATTCGTCTGCAAAAAAATCCATAACTATTGTTGATAACTACATAAGCCTCAAAACGCTGGTGCTTTTAAAAACCGTAAACCCAAAAGTTCAAATAACTCTTTACAGTGACAATATAGGAAAGCAACTTCACAAAACAGAACTCACTGATTTTTGTAAAGAATATCCGAACATTAATATCACAATTAAAACCACAAACGGAATCTACCACGACCGGTACATTTTTACAGATTTCAAAACAACCGATGAAAAGATTTATCATTGCGGAGGCTCTTCAAAAGATGCCGGTAAAAAGACAATGTCTATTTCGCAGGTAACAGACACAAAACTGTATCAAAGAATCATTGGAGATTTACAAAAGAATCCTGTATTGATTTTGTAGACGAATTCTCCCCATCTACTTTAACTCACACACAATCCTAAGAAAATTTGTCTAGTGTACACTAGACAAAGGAATTGAATGATTCCTTTGTCTAGTGTACACTAGACAAAGGAATTGAATGATTCCTTTGCGGCAAAACTTCACTTTGTTTGTTTTGCCGCAAAAAATGAATAAAATCTTAGGAGGATTTTATGAAAAAAACGTTACATTTATTAGTTTCATTGGTTGCTTCTTTAATTATTCTTACAGCTTGTATTTCATGCGGAAGCAAGGATACCGGAGTACCAGAGGAAAACACATACGAACGTGTGGAACGATTAAGCGGACTTAAGCTTACATCAAAATATAACGACACCACCCGAACTTTTAAAGCTAAAATAAATGACTCTGACAAAACAATTACACTCACCTTGCCTTCAAATATTTCATCCTGGGGTAATATAACTGCACAGTTTAGTCTTTCATCAAGTACAACCTCAATGCAGATAAATGGTACTGGCACCAGTTATATACCAAAAGACAGCTGCGATACAATCAATTACGAAAGCGGTGTAAGCCTTGGTACCTGTATTTTTATCGAAAATTTTTCTGTAAACAATTTTAATACTGTTGTTGTAAAAAGAGACGGGAATCCTAATGCCGATACTTATACCGTTACAATCAACTATGGAGCAATGTTGTTTGTAAGCTCTAATACAACATCTTACGTCAGTTCAAGTCCACAATGGCAGCAGGGAACTTTCGACACTGTGTATAAAGCAGGAGATATAATTACAATTCCTTCTACAGAGACAAAAGGTCCTCTGTATCGTCATCTCGGTTATTCCACATCCAAAACTTCAGAAACCCCGGAATATGATTTTGGGGCCCAAATTACTGTAACTCAAGATATGGTTAATGCCGGTATTATCAACCTATATATGGTATGGTCAAAATACAAGCTTGGAGATTTAGTTACTAACATTACTGATGTTGATGGCAAAACCCAGACAGGCTATGTAGCCTATATCTGTGGTGAAAATGATTCTGTTAAAGCAGCTTCATCAAAACCTTCTGCCAACTGGAGATATCTTATTGTTTCTAAATATGGTACAAACAGACTGACAGGTAAAACCTGGGACGAGGCAAATTCCGGATTCTCCAACGGAGTGTATCTTCCATGTAAAGAAGAAATGAATGCAATAGTAGAAAACCTTTGGAATTCATCTAACAGTAGACAAACTGCTGTTTTTGGAAATGGAAGTGGAACTGATTCTGGATGGAATTATTACTGGACTTCAACAGAAAATGAGACAAATAATCAAAAAGCCTGGTACGCATGTGTAACAACTTCTTATAACAATTTGTCAGGTAATTATGAAGGTTATTTAGATTCACTCAAAGAGAAATCACAAACTCTTAACGCAATAGGCATTTCCTACCTGCCATAAAAAAATGAAAACTTGACATCACAATTTGTGATGTCAAGTTCAGAAGGACAAAGAAACACTATCTTTATTCCCTAACCTCAACAACGCGAATGGCAAAAGTATCATCCGCAATGCAGATTTCTCCAACTGCGACAAGCTTACCGGACCTGATAATCTGGGTAAACTCGCCGGCACGCTGTTTGAGGATGATGTATGAGCCCTGATGCAAGGCGGCCATCTCTTGTTTTGTGAGGGCGGTGCTGCCGAGCTGGACGGAAATATAGTCGCTTTCGTCGTAGACAATTTCGTTGAGCTGGGTGGTTTCGGCAATTTCAATTCCGAACCGGTCATCAATTGCAACAGTTTTTCCTGTGTGAATTACACGGTTTTCAAAAACTACGTTCAGGCCCTCTGTTTCTTTTTTATCAAGAATGAGGATGGTACCCGGCTCAAGTTCAACATTCTCCGGGCGGAAGCGGCCGAATTCAATAAAAACATTGTCTGGCAGTTCACGGCTTTTAATATTTGAAAGATTCTGGTATTTGATTTTTCCACCGCTTGTATTGTTGTTGTAGTTAAAGCCAAAATAACCATTCGCCAAAAGGGTTTCGATTATTCCGTCGCTGAACTGAATATTTATCCAGCCTTCGGCTCCGGCAACCTTTCCTTTAAGTCCAAGCAGAAGCATCATGCGGTTTTCTTCCTGGCGTGAATTATTTGCAGTTGCAGCAGCTACAGACTTTTCAAAAGCAAACATTTTTTCAATATTAATTTTTTCTTCTGTCTGCTTTGAAATATTTTGTGCAAGAAGGTTATAAATAGTTTTCAGAAAGTAATTCTTAAAAACATTAAGATCAAAGTCAGTTATGATATCGTATTTTGATGAATCCTGTTTTAAAAGAGCCTTTGCAAGCTGCGGGTCAATTTCAATCGTAAAGCCGTTGTTCAGAAAATCAAAATCATAGAAAAAGCATTTTTTTGGAATTGAACGAAGGAATTCTATATTAGTAAGCTCATCAACATTGTCATCAACAAATTCTGTGCGGTCACCAAGAATAGAAGTAAATTCATTATTCATTGCCTGACAGATATCTTCGCCAAGCATCCAAAGCTCTCGCATCATATAACGAGGGTAACGGTTAGGCTGGCGGAAATCATAATTTTTTATTTTCTTTCCGCTAACATCCTGAGTAAATGGAATTTCACCGTTCATTATAGATTCAACTTCTACACCAAAAACTTCGGCCAGCTTTGGAAGCACAGATACATCGGGACAGCCATCACCGCGTTCCCATTTAGAAACAGCCTTATCGCTGACATTACATTTTTCTGCCAGTTCCTTTTGGGTAAGTCCCTTACGGCTCCTGAGTTCATAAATCAGAAGTCCTGTCTTTTCTGCATTCATAGTGTTCTCCTTGATATAGTTTTTATGCCGGCCAGCATCTATGATAACTATATCACAGGATTTTGCACTTGTAACCCGACAGATAGTTTACCTGAGTAGAATTTTGAGTAGAATTTTTGAAGCTTTTTAGCCGAAAAGCCTTCTGCATTCAAGATAAAAGCGTTTTTCGTCGGCTTCGCCCATAGAAAAGCTCTTTCTTGGAAGTGGGCCTCTACCGTTGATTGTTTCAAAGAACGAATCCTTTGCAATCGGCGGCAGCAATATTCCAACAGCGTTTTCACGTTCACCAAGCTTTAAGGTTTCTTCACTTCCGTGGATATAGTCAATTTCTGCGGCAGAACCTTTTAAGAAGTCATCAATTTCCGGCTGAAGTCTTGAAACTGCAAGCTCTTTGATTCCTGTTTTTAAGAGAACGTATTTCTGAGCGCCGTTTCCGTTTTCGCGGTAGGCAAATCCAAAATCGGCCCAGCTGGCTTTTACTGCGGCATCAAGCTCTGCAGCACTTGCAACTTCACTTACAGTTCCATCAAGCTTTTGAGCGAGTGTCTTAATGAGCCCCGCAACATCAGTATTAAAAATTACGCGGTGAATAGGTTCAAAGGTCAGCCCCTTATCATAAATATTTACAACTTCAATAAGCGCAAAACGAACAGGATTTTCTGCAAGCTCTGCATCTTCTGCTCCACCTGCAATAAGCTTCTGTTTGTATTCATCCCAGACAGCCTTGGCAGTTGCAAGAGAATGGTTTCCGTCGCCTACGGCAAAAAGGAAGGTTGAACCGTCGGCAGCTGTATTGGCATCGGCAATTTTATTAAGAGCTTCTGTTACGCAGGCAAGGTCGCCATCTGAAGAAAGTCCCCAGCCGGTGATAGAACCGCCGTTACACATAAGGTCACCCTTGTACAAAGGCTCGCGGCCGGCAGTAATTTTCTGAGCACCGCCAACCAGTAAATCATCCTTGTCGTTTACAAGCAGCATGATATGAGGAAGCTCAAGCGGCGCACCCTTACGGATTTCCTTACGAGGAGGAATGCGATCTACAATTGTAGCTTCTGTAGCACGGATATTTGCCTTACTGAAAGGCTTCCATTCATAGGTTTCCAAATCAATCTGGGCAACAAGACCACGGCGCATACGGCCAAAAGCAGTTTTTCTTTCTATATAGATAAAGCCGTTGAAAGGGGGAGCAAAAACTCCAGAGGGCCCTTCGAGAGCCTCAGGGACCCCAGCATCTCCAAGATATTCTTTCATTGTCCGGCGGATTTTGGCAATGCGTTCCGGTTTGTCCGGCGAACCAAGGTACACCTCCGGCAAAATCAGGTTGAGTGTAGAAGGCTCACCGCATGTTGCAGCCTCTGCTCTTTTCCAGTATTCCTTATCCTGTGTGTACTGATCGCACGCAATCACAGACCATTTATTCAAATCAGTTTTAGCCGGAAGCAAAATCTCCGGTACTCTAAGTCCAAGTTCTTTTAATGTTTTCATAGGGCTAGTATATATGGTTCTACATTTTTTTACTACTATGTTTTCTTCCCGAAGCCTGCTCAAAGTGCTATAATCTGTTTTCAAATGAACAAGCTTATTTCTTTTATCAAACGCGAGCCGGTGCTTTTTGCGGCTGTTTTACTGGCAGTTGTTTCGGTTGTGATTATAAGACCGGCGCCATCCCTTTGTGTTCAGGCAATTGATTTCCGTACCCTGGCAATTTTGTTTTCGCTTATGATTGTTATAAAGGCTTTTCAGAGCCAGAACTTTTTGAACGTGATTGCAGCCCGTCTTTTGCGACTTTGTAAGACACAGCGTTCGCTTTATTTTTTGATGACTCTGCTTGTATTTTTCAGCTCAATGTTTGTTACAAATGACGTTGCCCTGCTTACCTTTGTTCCGATTACAATTTTGATTTTTACGAGAATCGGCCTGCCCTGCCTTAAGCTTGTAGTTCTTGAAACTCTTGCTGCAAATCTTGGCTCGTGCATTACGCCAATGGGAAACCCGCAGAACCTGTATCTTTTTTCTTATTACGGATTTTCTGCCGGCGAATTTTTTGCACTTACCGCGCGCATTGCAGTTCCATCGCTTTTTATTCTTTGCGTGATGATTTTGTTTATTACGCGCAGGCCCCACGGCGAAAGCGACACCGGAAAAGGAACTCTTGATCACAATATCCTGCAGACTCAGGTTTCTTTTATTACCTTTGATTTCCGCACCATTCTTTATATCGCAGATTTTATCCTATGTCTGCTCACGGTTTTTCATTTTGTAAATTATCTTATTATGCTTGGCGTAACCGTAGTTGTCATGCTTATCTGCAATTTCCGGCTTTTCAAAAAAGTTGATTACAGTCTGCTTTTGACCTTTGTGGGATTTTTTATTTTTACAAAAACTCTTTCCACTGTTCCGGCATTCTGTAATTTTATAAACTCCATGCTTTCTTCCCCAATCAAAACCTATATCACGGGAATACTTACAAGCCAGGTTATAAGCAATGTTCCGGCTGCCCTGCTTTTGAGCGGCTTTACACAAAACGGCGGCATACTTTTGCTTGGAGTAAACGTGGGAGGTCTTGGAACCCTTATTGCATCCATGGCAAGTGTAATTTCGTTTAAGATTTACAACAGCAGTGAAGAAGCACAAACCCCGCAAGGCAAAAAATATTTTGGCGTATTCACACTGTATAACGTTGTACTGCTGGTGATTCTGGGAATAGTAGTACTTTGCTCAAATATGTTATAATACATAACAATGAGTGATTTAGCGCAGCGGCAGACACAAAGCCAGAAACAGATTCAAAAAATGTCTCAGGTACAAATTCAGGCATTAAAAATTCTTGCCATGAACAGCCGGGATCTGCGCCAGGAAATTTACAGGGCTGTTGAAGAAAACCCTGCACTTGAAATAGTAAACGAGAGTGAAAAAAAATCTGCCCGCCTTCAAAACGAATATTCAAACAGAACCACTTCCTCCGGAGCCGAAGCAGCAGATGCAAATCAGCGTGTACTGGAGGCCCAGGCAGACCGTGGCGAAACATTACAGCAGCATCTTATGGCCCAGCTTGAGCTTATGAAAATTCCGCGGGATGAATACGAGCTTTGCCAGAAACTCATTTATAATCTTGATGAAAACGGCTGCTATGGTTCAAGCCTTGCACCCGAAACTCTGCTTGATAAATCACATCCGACGCAAAACAAAAAAATGCTTGAGCGATGTCTGGACCGTATTCAGCGAATGGATCCTGTTGGCACCTGCTGCCGCACCCTGGAAGAAAGCCTTTTAATCCAGGCACGTATTGCAGGGGACGCACCACAGCTTGCACTTTTTATTCTGGACGGCCATCTGGAGCTTTTGTCTCCTCCACAACCAGACCGCGTTCTTAAAAAGGTTCTTGAATATCAGAAAAACTGGCACTCAAAAACCTTTGCCAGGGAATTGCCCATTGATAAAATTTCTCTTGATGAAGATGCCGCAGAAGAAGCAATAAAATATATTCTTACATTAAACCCGCGCCCGGCAGGAGAATATGTTTCCGATACTTCAAAAGCAGACTTTTTCCGTCCGGATGTTGTGCTTACAGTTGAGCGTGTGCCCGGCGCCGTTCCCTCAGACAATTTTGCAAACGGAATAGTCAGCGGTGACAGCTCCTGCCACTTTCAGATTACATATTCAAGCGGAGATATTCCGCAGGTACGTCTGGCTCAAAATATCAACTTTGACAAAATACTGGTACAACAAGCTCAAGCCTTTTTACAGCAGCTCCAGTACAGGGAATCTACCCTGGCACTTCAGGGATGCGCAATTGTTGCCGCACAAAAAGAGTTTTTCCTTCACGGTCCTGGAAACCTTGTACCTCTCACACGCCGTCAGATTGCAAAGCAGCTCGGTATACACGAGTCCACTGTTTCACGAGTTTCAGGTAAAAAATCAAACCGCTATATCCAGACAGAATGGGGCCTTTTCCCTGCGGAATACTTTTTTGTTTCGGGCGTAAAAACTACAGCCGGCACCAACGCCTCCGCAGAAAAAATCAAAGCTGTCATCAGTGACATGATTACCTCCTCGGCCAGACCCCTCTCCGACCAGGCACTCACCAACCAACTCAACGCACAAGGAATAAAAATATCACGCCGCACCGTGAACAAATACCGCAATCAGCTTGGCGCAAACAATTCGTACAACCAGAAATCAACCCGGTAACAAAAGTCACCTGAAAGTAACTAATGTCACCATTGCACGCCTATGTATTCCACCGTATATTATAATTAAGGATTTGAATTATGAAATTGAATGTAAAAACTGATTTACGGATTTTTCTTGCAAAAGTAAATTTTTCTATTGTCACCTGGATTATTATATGCATTGCATCATATTTCTATCACAAAGAGCTGGATATCCCGTCTTGCATGTCATTTTTACCAGGAATACTGACAGGAGCCTTTGATATTATTTTTCAGCAAAAAGTTTACCTTAATAATTCTTATCTGTATCTTAAGCAAAGGCGTGAAGAACCCAGTCCTCTTAAAGACATACCGATAAAACCCGAAGATATTTCAGGCTATCATCTTAATAACCCGTTCCCGGAATTTTCCAAATGGTGTGATTCTTCTACAAACATCACCCTGTTTTTGAAAAACAGTAAACACATTGTTTTTTCTGCCAAAGACGAGGATTTGCACCTGCTTCGCTGGCTCAAGGAAAACTTTATAAGAGAAGCCCCCTCTGTCCCAAAACGTGGAATTATAGAAACAACCATTTTGACAGCTGCAAGCCTTGGTGCATTCCTTTTCTTTTTATATCTGTATAATTCTGCAAGCCTGCCAAAATATGGTTTATCCTATTTAATTTTTTCCGGCATCTGTCTTGCCTACAGCCTGATTTACATTGTTTCCGGAATTATTTTATGGCGAAGGGTTCAGGTGGAATAGAAAAATAAAAAATCAATTTATGTTTATTTTACTATAATCACATTTACGTGAATCATGAGCATTTAATATGAAAACTCACGTAAAAAATGAGTTTCCTAAAGTATAATTTGATAGAATTTACGTGAATTTTTAGGATATCATTGTCAGACTCACGTAAATTCTATAACCTTAGAGCAATATCATGGCAAAAGAAATCAATTTTTACGTGAGTTTTGTTCCAAATTGGCATATTCTCACGTAAAATTCTTGCGTTAGCGCTGTGAAGGACGACGAAGGAGGCCACCGCAAGAAGCAAAAGCGACTGAGGAGGCTGGAGCGATAGCGGAACCCGGAACATAGCGACCCGAGCGAAGCGAGGGGAACGCCCAGATTTCACAAATCATTATTTTTCATTTGTTTTTTCACCCTTCTCGTGTTATCTTTATAGGAGGGAGAGAAAAACTACAACAAGGGCTCGACTTACGCCCGCAAGGAGAAAATTATGGAAAAATCAATAAATGCAGTAGGCTTCACACTGGAACAGAAACAGTCTGATATGATAGATAACAAGCTTAAGAGAATTGCTTATGCAGAAGATCTTATTGTAAATCTTACAATGAGAATTAAACATGACAAGGCTTATTCAGTAGAAACAACTGTTAATTTCCGCTGGGGTGCACAGGCCCACGTTTCCAACGACGATTTTGATTTTGGTGCCGCTTTGAACAAAAATATGGACATGCTGGACCAGAAAATCAACAAGGAAAAGGAAAAAAGACAGGAAAAGTAAACTGATTGACATTTGTTAGTTATATCTATAGCATATATTTATGGCTGATAAAAAATTCACAGTTTTGGATTTGCTCGACCTGGAGCTTTCGGGCCACGATGCATTGCAGCTCAAATGCATTGCCGGCCGAAGGGGTCTTCCACGGGCAATTACAAACCCTGAAATAAACCGCCCGGGACTTGCGCTCTCGGGTTTTTTTGAAAACTTTGCCTGTGACCGTGTTCAGCTTTTTGGTCGCGGCGAAACTGCCTACCTTTACAAACTTCATAAAGAAAAAAATACCGAAACACTTAAAAAATTCTTTGAACCTGGCGTACCATGCTGCGTTTTTACCTATAACAGCGAACCTACCGAAGAATTCCGCCAGCTTGCCGAAGAATACTGCTGTCCGGTACTTCAGACAGACCTTGCTTCCACAGAATTCAGCACACGTCTTACCCGTGTTTTTTCAAATATATTTGCACCCCACAAAACCTTTCATGGTGTACTTGTAGAAGTTTACGGTATTGGTATTCTTCTTTCGGGACATTCGGGTGTAGGTAAAAGTGAAACAGCCCTTGAACTTGTAGAACGCGGCCATCGTCTTGTTGCCGATGACATTATCGAAATACGCTGTGTAAACGGAAATACTATTCTTGGTCGTGGAGCCAATACAACAATAAGCCACCATATGGAAATCCGTGGTCTTGGTATCATCAATATTTCCCAGCTTTATGGTGTTGGTGCCATCCGTAACCAGAAGGAAGTTCAGCTCATCGTTCAGCTGGAAGACTGGGATTCAAGCAAGGCATACGACCGTCTTGGAACCGAGCAGGCATATCAGGAGCTTTTGGGTGTAAAAATCCCTGTAATTGAAATTCCTGTACGCCCTGGTCGAAACCTCCCTATCATCATAGAGGCAGCCGCTATGAATGAACGTCTTAAGGATATGGGATATAATGCTGCCAAAGACTTTAATCAGAATGTACTTAAATGGATTGAGACCGGAGATGCAAAGAATGCATATTATGGTCATGATAATTCATACTAAAAATATAAGGCAGAAAACTGTCAAGGAAATGTTATTATGATTGAAAAAATTCTTACTGTGCAGAACCGTGCGGGTATTCATGCCAGACCGGCAGCTATTATTGCCCAGACCGCCAACAAATTTGAAGCAGAAATCACACTTTCACGCGACGATACAACAGTAAATGCAAAATCAATTATGGGTGTTATTGCTATGGGAGCCGGTTACAATACTCAGATGACTATGAACGTAGAAGGACCCGATGAATCAGAAGCAGCTGCCACAATAGAAGCTCTGTTTGATTCAAAATTCGAAGAAGAATAATAAGATTTCCAATATTTTAGAATAAATTAAAAAATGGCACCGGTTTATTTATATACAGGACCCGAATTTGGACAGCGTGACGAAGCAGTTGATGCGGTAAAAAAAGCCCTTGCAAAAAAATTCGGCGAATATGATGAACATGTATACTATCTCAACGAAACTTCCATAGGACAGGCCCTTTCTGTACTGGATAACGGAAACCTTTTTGCTTCTGCAAACTGTGTTATCTGCAAGAATGCCGAGCTCCTTAAAAAGAAAGATGAAATTCAGCTTGTAGAAGACTGGTGCAACTCTGCCGCAGATTCAGGAGAAGATTCTTCTGTACTCATTTTTGTTTCTGATGAAATTTCTGTAGATTCCAAACTGGACAAGCTGGTGCCGGCTTCTAACAAAAAGAAATTTTACGAAATGTTTGATAACCAGAAGATTCCATGGCTTACCGATTACTTCCGCAAAAACGGCTATGGATTGAGCCCTGATGCGGCTCAGATGATTCTGGACATGGTAGACAACAATACGCTTGCCCTTAAGAATGAATGCTCCAGATTTTTTATGTGCCTGGAAAAAGGCAAGCTTGTAACAGAAGAAGACGTAGATTCATTCCTTACACATAACCGCGAAGAAAATGCTTTCTCTCTTTTTAAGCAGATGATTGCTTCGGCTGGAAATTCTGACAAAGGTCTGGAAGATTCTCTTGATGTATTGCAGGGTATAAGGCTTTCCAAAGACAGCTCTTATGTTCCTATGATTGCAGGACTTGCTTCCTGCTTTAGAAGACTTGTTTTGTGGCACAGACTGCAGGACGAAAGCAACGGTGGTTACGGCGCAACAGAATCTACCCTCAAATCAAACGGTTTTGCAAGCAGCCTCATTCAAAATCAGTATAGAAAAGCCGCAAAGGTGTGGACAAAAGGACAGGCAACAGCAATCCTTGCCATTCTTTCTTCCACAGACATACAGCTGCGTTCAACAGGCACAGCCATGGAAGATATCCTTTTGCAGAAAATGCTTTATGAAATTATCGTAAAAAAGGGCGCCACAACGGCAACAGCAGAGTACTAAATTTTTTCCAATACCCCTTTAAGTGCAATCAGTTCTTCTTTGGTCAAAGTAATTCCCTTTCCCATTTTCTGATGATCCGGAGACCAGCTGCGCAGATCATATTTTGCAGGCCTTCCACCCCAGGAAACGAGGTTCAGTTCAAGATTCCAGCCGCCTTTTCCTTCGGCAACAGTTCCAACGCTTTCTACAATTTCAAATGAAAAATCATCAGCCATAAAAGCCTCCTGTCTATATTTTACCATGTTTTTCTATATAATGGGATTTTTTTGCAGAAATTTACCCTTTTTACCGATAATAAAGTTGTAAGAAAGTATTTTATGGGTTAAAATAAATTAATTCTTTAAAATGTGAGGATTATTATGAAAAAATTAGCATTTTTTGCTCTTTCTGTTTTCTTAATCCTGTCTTTGATTTCCTGTGGTTCTAAAAAACCAGCAGAAGATACTACAGAGCCAACACCTCCTGTAGAAGAGACAGTAGAGGAGACAATTGAAGACACAGCTTCCGGAACAAACAATGAACTTGCTTTGGCCAGTATGAATGCTGCACGTCAAGCTGCCATAGATTCTGGAGCACAGAATTATTCTGGTTTTGATGCTCTTGAAGATGAGTATGCACGTCTGCAGGAACGCGCTGCAAACGGTGAAGATGTAGCCGATGAATGTGCAGAGCTTGCCAAGAAATATGAGGCTCTTGCTGCTTATGTAAAAGCTTATGAGCTCAAAGCTAGAATTGACGGATACGATGTTCCGCCACTTGCAAAAGCCGTTTATAACCAGGGTTCAGATGACCTTGCTGCTTACGAAGAACTGGCTGCAAATCCAGATTCAAAGGCAGATGACATGCTCGCAAAGGCAACCGGTGCTTATGCAAGCTTTAAGTCTGTATTTGCCGCACTTGCAAAAGAACTTGCCAAGGACGCCCGCAACGACGCACTTGCTGCCAAGAAAGATGCAGACTCTGTAAAAGCCGCAGTTTCTCAGAAAAGAGAATATAACCGCGCTGCAGAACTTTTCAAGAAGGGTGACTCAAGCTACTCAATGTCTGGTTTTGAAGCCGCATTTGATTACTATGATCAGGCAGAAGATATTTTCAGTGCACTGTACGCAGATATTTCTGAAAAACGTGCTGCTGCCCTTGCCGCTATTGAAGCTGCAAAGAAGAGTGTAGAAGAAAGTGCTTCGGTTGCAGAAGAAGCAGACCGCGAAGCTCCACTTTCCGGCAACGTAGATGGTATCGAAGACGAAGATGCAGTTCTTCTTGATGAAGACAATTATGCAGATCCGGAAGACGCCGAGGTTTATCTTGACGAAGACATCTCTATCGGAGGTGATGACAAATGAAAAAGTTAATTACAGTATTGATGGCCGTAATTCTGGCCGCCAGTGTTTTTGCTGCAAGCTACAAGAACAATACATATCAGAAGCTCGCAGATGAATACACAAAGAAAGCTGAAAAAGCAATGGATGCCGGTGAATATGACGATGCAATTGCCTATTCACAGGAAGCACAGAAAAATGCTGAACTTTCAAAGGCATTTATAGCAAGAATGCTCGCTATGGGCGAAGCAGAAGATAATATCAAGCTTGCAAAGAACAGAATTGCATGGGCAGAAAAAATTGATGCTCCAAACACTTTCCCAATGGCTTATACTGCCGCTAAGGAAAACCTTGGTTATGCAGAAAGCTCTTTCGAAGCAGAAGACTGGGTAAAGGCTAATGAATTTGCAAAGCTTTCACTTGCAGCTCTAGAAGGTGTTGCCGAAGTAACTCCTCTTCCTGCAGAATACATTGTTCGCCCTTGGGCAGAAACAAAAGACTGTTACTGGAATATTTCTGGTCGTCCTTATGTTTACAACAACCCGTTGCTCTGGGAAAACCTGTATCAGGCAAACAAATCAAAGATGCCTAAGCCGGAAGATCCAAACCTTATTCACCCTGGTATGAGAATGACAATTCCAAGCCTTACAGGTGAATACCGCAGCGGTACATACGATCCTAAGAAGGAATACGATACTTACGGTAAATAATTTAAATAAAACATCATTGCCGTAGACATTAAGGCATGGGGAAATTGTTCAGTCCCCATGTCTTTTTTTATTTGACTCACCGGAACCTTAATCACATTTACAAATTCATCATTATCAAGAGACTGCTTTTGGGTACATTCCAGGTCCTGGGCCAGAAAAATATGTACATGGTTGGAAAAAAGGGCGGGATTTGGGTTTACCTGACCAAGCTTTGTAAGGCGGCCGGCGGTACAGCCTGTTTCTTCAAGAAGTTCTCTTCTTGCGGCTGCTTCGGGTTCTTCGCCTTTA
Organism: Treponema sp.; assembly: GCA_017550685.1. Lineage (GTDB taxonomy): Bacteria > Spirochaetota > Spirochaetia > Treponematales > Treponemataceae > Treponema_D. Next base: position 39,431 of record JAFZOJ010000084.1, read on the forward strand.
TCTATTACACCACCGGGAAACTCTACACTCAGGCATTTTGAACCATGCCTCCACTGCTTAACCATGTAAAATTCCTTAGGTTTACCATCAATTTCGGGAATTACGATAACCCAGTCGGGTGCGTCCAGAACAATATATTCACCGCTTACCGTGCGTTCGCCATCACAGCAGGTATTTAAACTGCTTGTAACATCAAAAACAATGGTTTTAAGTAAAGATTTTTTGGGCCCGCAGGTCCACTTAAGTTTTTCGTCTTCATCTGTAAAATAATTTGACATATTCTTTTCCCATGGTCCCTGAGCCTGTCGAAGGGTCCTATAATAAAAATTGACTTATTTAGAATCTAGCCTTATCATAATAAAAGGAGGCACATATGGCAATAATTACACTCGCACGACAGGTAGCCGCAAAAGGCGATGAAGTAGCTCAGGATCTGGCTGCTAAACTCAACTATAAATTCATTACCCGCAAGCAGATAGAAGAAAGAATTATTGAACTTGGGTTCCCGCAGTCAAAAATGCCTAAATATGACGAACGCAAGCCTGGTTTTTTTGCTTCCATGGCCAAAGACCGTGACGCCTACCAGAATCTTTCGCAATATGCCATGCTCGAAGCAGCCTCCAAAGGAAATATCATCATCATAGGCCGCGGAGCCTTTGCCTTGTTCCGTGAAATTCCAAACCATATATCTGTACGCCTGATTGCAAGCGAAAAAGTAAGGGTTGCCCGCCTTATGCAGGAATTTGACTGGACTGAAAAGCAGGCACGCCAGCATATTCAGGAAAGTGACGCCAACCGCAACGGTTTTCATAAGAATTTTTACAATATTGATATAGAAGACCCGTCAAATTTCCATATGCTTTTAAATACAGGTACTGTTGCCATTAATGACTGTGCCAATATAATTGCAGATTTTACACGTGCGCATATTACACCGACCAAAGAAACCGAAGGTACCAAGCTCATAGAAGAAATGGTAAAGGCTCAGGAAACCGTAAACAAGCTTATTTTTGAATATAACATTAAGATTGATTTCCTGCATGCTTCTATCGAAGACGGAGTTTTTGTGCTTTATGGTGTTACCGATGCCCCGGGCCTTATAGAACAGGCTCTGGAAATTGTACGCAGGGAGCTGCCGCAATATGAGGCACGTTCTGCAGTAAGCATTGTGCACGACTTTAAGCAGTATCAGTAAAACGGATTGCCGGGTCAAGCCCGACAATGACATAGTCTTGTTGACTTTTATACCTATAAAAGCGATAATTTAATTATGAAAACCTCAAATAAGTTTACTATAACTAGAATTATATTTGCACCTATATTTTTTATTTTATATTTTATTCCTATCTGGACAGGAGCTTTTACCAAGCTTTCTCTTTTGATAGCAATTCCACTTTTGTGTTTTGCAGAATTTACAGACTATCTGGACGGACACTACGCACGCAAGCACAACGAAGTAAGCGATTTTGGCAAGATTTTTGATCCTTTTGCCGATGTAATCCTTCATATGACAACATTTGCAAGTCTTATGTTCTCTACAGGCAGCCTTGGAGGTTATACTCCTGTTCTTGTTTTTATTCTGATTATGTACCGCGAAATGGGACAGACCTTCCTGCGCATGGTTGCAGCCAAAAAAGGAATTGCAATTGCAGCACGCAAAGGCGGTAAAATCAAAACTGTAGTTTATATTTTTTCAGGCTTCTATGCACTTTTCCTGGAAGCGCTTGTTCGCCTTGATTGCGTACCAGAATGCTTTGGAACACTTAGAATCATAGCAATCTGCCTTTTTGTTCTTTCACTTATTTTGAGCTACGTTTCATTTACAGATTATTTGATTCATTTTGGAAAAACTTTGAAGGAAAATTAATTCATTTTTGGACCCTTCGACAGGCTCAGGGACCCCGCTATGCAGAAAGTCTTTGACAATCCTTCGCAATTAGAAGCACTCGCAAAACAAAAGTTCGGCTTTCCTGATTTTATAATGATGGAAAATGCCGCACTTGCCTTAAAAAATCTTATACTTGAAAAAAAATCTGCCAACCAGACCAAATGCCTTATTCTTTGCGGTAAAGGCAACAATGGCGGTGACGGTTATGCTCTTGCAAGACTGATTAAGGGCGAACTCGGGCCCCTGATTTTTACTCTTGAAGCCCCGGTTGCAGCAGAAGCCAAAGCACAGCACACAATGTGTAAGAAAATGGGCATTCCTTTTATTACAAAAAAGGCCCTTCTGGAACTTTTAAATGAATACGAAAAACCACAGCCTTGCGGACTTATCATTGTAGACTGCCTTTATGGAACAGGTTTTAAAGGTCAGCTTGCTCCACAGGTACTTAAAATTATAGAAGCTGCAAACAAGGCCCAGGCGCTTAGAATTGCCTGCGATATTTCTTCCGCTCTTGCTTTTAATGCCAACTACACTCTTACAATGGGAGAACAAAAACTTGCCCTTTATAGCGACAAGGCCAAAGCCATGTCTGGTAATATAATTGTTGCTAACCTTGGTCTAGAACGTTCTCTTTTTGAAAACGTTATGCCTGCAGCACCACATATCCATCTTGTTGAGCCACAAGACCTTAAGCTGCCACTACGCACAAATAAAGCCGCACATAAAGGAACTTTTGGTCATACAGCAGTCTTTGCAGGCGAAAAATCCGGGGCTGCTATAATCAGCGCCACCGCAGCAATGAATTTTGGAAGCGGACTTACAAGTCTTATAGAACTTGAACATTCAAACCTTAAGCAGTTTAAAATTTCTCCGGAACTTATGATAAGTACTACTATTCCGGCAAAAACAAGCTGTATTGTGTGTGGCCCTGGTCTGGACAAGAGCCTTACCGGTGCATTAGAACAGATTTCCACCTGGATTAAATCTTCTGCTAACAAAAATCCAGCCGTTGTTTTTGATGCCGGAGTCTTTGGAAATGAAAACTTTATCAACTTTTTGCAAAAATTCCAGGCAAAAGCAAATGCCCGCATAGTTTTAACCCCTCACATTTTAGAATTTTACCGTTTTTGCAAAAGTCTTAAGATTTTCCCAAAACAAATGGCCCAGATTTCTGTAGAAACTTTGACAGAAGACCCACAAATTAAAATCCTTTTGGGGCAGAAAATAAACAGCCTCTTTCCAAATGCAACTCTTGTAATAAAAAGCGCAAATACCTTTATTGTAAGTGGTGGACAAATCTACATTATAAACAACGGTTGTCCTAGCCTTGCAAAGGGTGGCAGCGGAGACGTTCTTGCCGGAATGATTGCCGCACTGCTGGCCCAGGGCTACACCGCAAAGGATGCCGCTATAACCGGCTGCTACAGTCATGCTGCTGCGGCACAAAAAAAAGGCGCCAGCTCTTATAGTCTGACGCCCTTAAAGCTAATTAAAGCTCTGGATAATCTTACTTTTCATCCTTAGTCTTAAACAAGCTTTCTGTTTCTCTTTCCTTTAACTGTGCTCTGTAAAGGTCAACATGTTCACCAACAAGGCGGTTGAGCTCTTCTTCGGCAAGGTCATATTCATCAGAAACAACCCAGTCATGGATAGTAAAATTATCACCGGTTACATAGTATGTAAAGGTTCCAAGATAAACTGCATTTACATCATCCGGAACTTCAACATAAAAATCAAATGGAAGATAGATTTTGGCCTTGTAGCTTCCATAAAAGTACATGCTCATATAGTTTGTATAAACAAGCTTGTTGCTGTTCTTAAGCTTTTTGAACTGTACAATAAAGAAATCTCCGATAGGATATTCTGTCTGATTGTCCTTAAGGAATTTTGACTGGTTAGCGCCAAGCTTATCTGCAGTATCTACACAATAAGGAACTATATATGTATCTTCCTTGCCTTCTGCGTCTTTATCAGAAATACCGCGTGTTTGTTTAATAAACTCACGGTTTTCGTCAAAAACAACTTTAACTCTTCCTACAACAATAATCTTGTTGTCATCTTCTTTAATTGTGCTTTTCTTTGGAGCTGCAAAAACACCACAAACTGTTGCAAACACTACCAGGAGTGCTGCTATTCTTTTAATACTCTGTCTCATTTTTTCAATTCTCCTATTCTCTGCTTAATTACATCGAACCATGCGGTACCTCTATAAACATTTAATGCTTCTTCCAGACATTCTTTTTCCTGTTCTTTAGGATCTGCATCTCGCTGAATAAGAAGTCCGCCTGTTTTTGTAATTGCAGAAGGTGAACCCTGACGATAAGAATCCTGTCCACTAAAATAACCAACATAATAGATTCCAGGTTCATCAGGAACTTTAATATCAAAGCCGTTTACCTGCATTGAATAAGTGTTTGTCCAGTACCATACAGTCTGTCCTGACTGAAAAGAACCGTTTACATACTGCAATCTGTATCTTGAACCAGGAGCAACCGGTGCAGAAACAAAATATGGACCTATAAGTTCCTGGTTATCAGGCGGATATTCTGAATCACACTGAGAGAAAGTCATTTGTGAATTATTTGAATAAAAGAATACAAGGATTACAGAATTTTCCGGTGTTCCGGTTTCTGCACGTTTTTTGTAATTTATTGAACTACTACCAGAAGTAGAAAGACAGCTTGTAAGTGTCATAAGCAAGGCTACACAAACTGCTATTATTGAAAGATTTCTAGTTTTCATATTACCTCCTTAAAAAACTAAAATCCGATTGTTACGAATATATAGATTGAAGAATCTTTTCCTTCGTAAGTTGATCTCATGAATGGTTTAAACTGCCTTACTTTGTAAGCAACGCCCAATCCAGGATAGCATGAAATATTTGGATCAAATGCAATCTGAAGTCCGAATTCATAATTAATGCTCAATGCAGGTTCAAAGGTTCCAAATCCTGCAAAACCAACACCGCCCTGAGCAAATGGGCTGATAGAGAAGACATCAAAATACAGAGGAAGTCTTACAATACCCTGTGTCTGCATTCCAAACTTGCTTACACCCCGAACATCATATTTAGCAACACCAATGCTTATACCGGCAATGTTATCAAATGCAAATACAACAAGTTCTGCGTCAAAGCCTTTTTCCTGAGACTTGTCCATAGGGAGTTCGATACCACCTTTGAACCAGGCCATATCAAGAGCATCAATTCCTCCAAAGCTAATTCCGCCAGAGCTTGATTTCTTGTCTTTCTTATTCTTTTTCTTGCCGTCTTTAATTTCTTCCTTTTCCGGTTCCTGAATACCAGCATCTACTCTCCAAAGACCGTGTTCCTTGATCCAGGAAATGCTGAACTCTACAAGATTCTTGTCATCGGCTTCTTCGCCTTCCTGTGGTTCTTCGCCAGACTTAAAGCGGATGGTTACTTTTTCATCTGTTGATTCAACAATTTCTGTTTTATAGGCACGTGGCTTGTCATCTGTAGCACCATACTTTTTGAAAAGCTGGTATGCACAGGCATAGCGGAGACCTTCTGCAGGGTCATAACCAAAGGCATCAGAAATCTGTGAACGAACTGATGTTGGGGCAAAGCGGAGAACAGATTCAAAATCCTTCTGTCCGTCTACTGCAGCCTTGTGATAAGAAATAAAATTAACAAGTGCTGAATAACTCTGTGTTTTATCACTCAAAACCTTTGCGAGCTTCTGAGCACGGTCTTCGGCAGAAGCTGATTCCGGAGAAGAAATGCCGTCTATCATCTTTTTGATGATTGCAGCCGGAATAGCAAAGTTTGTAGAATCGCGGTATACAGCCTTCCAGGTGTTAATACCTACTACCTGATAATCATTTTTATTCATTACGAGGAGTGGACCACCGGAATTTCCTGAATCTACCTGTGCTGAGTGCTGAATGATTGTAGAAATCTCCGGATCAAGCAAATCCTTAATTCTTGCACGGGCATTAGTTACAGTTCCTTTTCCAAACTGCCATACAGGTTCGCTTCCAAGACCAGGATAACCTGCAGACCATACTTCCTGTCCATCCTTAAGAGCTGTTTCAGAAAGTTTAAGACCCTTCTTGAATGGCTTTTCTCCATCTTTGAATGCAAGGATTGCTATATCAATATCATCATCAGTAGCAACTACTTTTAATCCTTCATATTTTGTAATCTCGCCTGAATCTTCATCTTCAAATTCAACTGAAGCAGATTCTGCCTGAGAAACAACATGTCTGTTTGTGATTATGTAGTTAGTACCGTCTGGAGCAATCCAGATAAAGCCGGAACCGAATCCGCCTTCCAGATATCCATCAATGGCCTTTGAATAGGTATTATAGCCTTCGTCCTTGAGCTGTTTACTCATAGACTTAAACAAATCGATGTATTCCTGGTAATACTGCTGGCGTACAACACCTACATACGATTTAACCTGAGCAAAGACAAGACTAGGAATAAACATGCTTACAAGCACGATTCCCAAAAACAGTTTTTTCATTTTGTCCATCCTTTTAGTTAATTTACGTTTTTCAACATCTATAATTATACCTTGTTTATTATGAATGTTCAACAAAAAAGCCTGCGGCGAAAAAGCGCGGAAAATGGAGCGGGACCAACAGTAAAATACTATGTCTACGACGCGTAGGTTGTATCAGACAACGACTGGTGATAATCTTATCATCAATTAGAGCTCTAAAAAATAAAAGCGCAATAATGCGCACAAGGAGACACAAATGGATAATTATATTACCGGCGCAACAATCAAACGTCTGCGCGAAAATAAAAAAATGACTCAGGACGAACTTGCAAATAAAATTTTTGTAAGCAACAAAACAATAAGTAAATGGGAAAATGGTCACGGACTTCCGGACATTTCGTTACTGGAACCACTGGCAAAAGCCCTGGATATTTCTGTAATAGAATTGTTTTCGGGAAACGAAGTTCGTAATAAAAACCGCAGCTTCAATATGAAAAAAATTCTGTACTACACCTGCCCAATCTGCGGCAACGTAATTCAGGCAACAGGCGAGGCTGTCATAAGCTGCTGTGGAATTGTACTGCCCCCACAAGAAGCAGAAAATTCAGAAGACGACGATCACAAAATCAACCTTGAAAAAGTTGAAGATGAATATTATGTAACAGTGAATCACCCTATGACCAAAGACCATTACATTTCGTTCATCGCCGCTGTTGGTGACAACAATGTTCAGTTCGTAAAGCTGTATCCCGAAAGCTCAGCAGAAGCTCGCTTTAAAATAAGCCGGGTCAGGTTTATACTTGTTTACTGTAATCATCACGGATTGTTCAGGAAGGATTAGTTTTTTAAGCTCTGATCCAGAGGGCCTCAGGCCCTTACCTTTATTCTTCAGCCATAACCCACTGACACATTCCGCAGCCATACATATCATTCGGGCGGGTAACAAATCCAAACTTTTTATAAAATTCTTCCTTGCCTTGAGCAGCCATCAGGCTAACCATCTTTTTGTAGCCGGGCTTGAGCTGCCCTTTGATATAAGCCATGATATCTTCCATAAGCTTGCGCCCAAGTCCCTGCCCCTGATAATCAGGGTGAACTATAACATCGGCAATATAAACAACATAACCAAAGTCAGTTATCACGCGTGCCAGCGCAATCACCTTTCCATCTTTTCTAAACACAGAAAGGTATGCAGAATGCTTAATCCCCTCAACAGCCTGTTCCAGCGGAAACTCCGACCATTCCACAAGCCTTCGCATTTCCATATATTCTTCCGGCGTAATATAATCTGTAATTTCGTATTCCATTTTATTTCACACTCTCCTTTATAGTTTTCCAGTCGAAACAGCGTTTGTAATTAGCTGTAGGGAATTCACACTCCTGGTTCCATGGACGGTCAACAACCATAACTTTAAGGTCCGGCAGATGATCAAAAAACTTAAACGCATTCGGCGAATCTTCAATTGCATAATCAAAGTGCATTTTGTAGTAGTCTTCAAGCTCTAAGCTAAAGGTGCTGCCTTTTAAAAAGTTATCGCGTCCATATTTATTTAGACAGTACAAGTCTACCCGATCAAGCCCATGCTCATTAAGCCAGGTACGTGAAGTATCAAAGGTACTGAATGCCCGGCCAGTTATAATCTTTACATTATGCCCTGCGTCAATCCATTCATTAACAGTTTTAATCGCACCGGGAGTTTCTTCAAAAGAAAGAAGCGCCTCCGGCTTGTGAGCAATAATCATCATTTTTTCATAATCTTCATCAGACAACGAAAACGACTTTTGCAAATTGAAATATTTGATTTTTTCATAAGGAATATCCAATCCAAAAAGATCAACAATCAGCTTAGAAAAATACCTCGCCGTCTCGCAAAGGCAATCATCAAAATCAACGTAAATGTTCATGCCCACATTATACCATACAAACCGCGCAAAGCACTGATTAATTTTTTGAATTCATGCTAAAATAATTTCAAAGGAAACAAAAATGGTAAAACACATTATTTTATGGGCACTAAAAGAAATGTCCGACTCCGAAAAAGCCTCCGTCAAACAGGGCATCAAAGAAGGTCTCGAAGGTCTTAAAGGAAAAATCCCCGGCTTAGTAGATATTAAAGTGAATGCAACCGGCCGCCTCCCTTCTTCCACCGCCGACTTAATGCTCGACTCAACCTTTGAATCTGAAGAAGCGCTTAAAAGTTATTCAAAACACCCGGAGCACGTTGCCGTTGCAGATGCAAAAGTAAGACCGTTTACTGCAAGCAGGGCGTGTCTGGATTTTGAAATTTAAAATGTAAATAAAAAACGCCAGCCCAATTGGAACTGGCGTTCTAAAGATCCCCGGGTCAAGCCCGAGGATGACATTAGTTGTTTTTTATTTAATCAAACTGTGATATTCCTGCAGAGACTTAACTCCACCTTCACCACCGTTACCGTTCTTAACTGACTCAATACCCTTAACAGCAGCAAGAGCCCCTGCCAGAGTTGTGATGTAACTTACCTTATACTTCAAACAAGCCTTACGGATTGTCTTACGGTCTTCTGCGTAGTTTCTCTTAGCTTTTGGTGTATTGATTACAAGGCAAACTTCCTTGTTCATAATCAGGTCTACAACGTCCGGGCGGCCGGCACCAATCTTGTTTACAACTTCACACTTGATGTTGTTTGCGTTGTAGAAGTCTGAAATAATGAGGGGAAAAGCCTTTCCCCTGGGTTCAGTTCATCATCACCTGTTGCGGTCTTCACCGCACCCCTTTCGCCTAGGGCTCCGCCCTAAAACCCGAAAAGTAAATTGCTATCTCAATTTGCTATTACTTTCAAAAAGACATCACCCTATCAAATGGATTAGATTCTATTAATCTTCCTCTAGTAAATCTTCTAATTCTTTTTGCAATTGTTCCCTATTAGGTAAATATAATTGATATTTGCTTACAAAAAGATTATTCTCCAACCCTTGTGTAGCATATTCCATAAGTAATTGATCTTTATATGCACCAAGAACAATCCCAATTGGAGGATTATCTCCATCTGTATTTTTTTCAGTCTTAAAATAATTTAGGTACAAATTCATTTGACCAATATCATAATGTTCTATTTCCCCACGTTTTAAATCTATCAAAACAAAACACTTCAAAATATGATGATAAAAAACAAGGTCTACTTTGAAAATACGACTTCCTATTTGCATTTTATATTGTTTTCCTACAAATGCAAAACCCTTTCCTAGTTCAAGTAGAAATTTCTGAAGATGTGAAACAAGGGCGTTTTCTAAATCACCTTCTAAATAAGTGTCTTTCTTTTCTATACCAGTAAACTCAAGAACATACGGATCTTTTAAGATATCCTCGGGAGTTTGAATTTGTTGTCCTTTCTTTGCTAGCAAAAGTACCTGATTTTTATCTTTACTAATTGCAAGTCGATGAAACAACATGCTTTTCATTTGTCGACGAAGCTCTCGTACATTCCATCCTTCATTTTCGCATTCTTTGATATAAAAACCGATTTCAAGTTTATCATCAAGTTTTAAGATTTCCTGATAATGACTCCATGTCAATTTTACAGACATTGTCTGTAAAATTGGGAAAGTGAGATACAATTTACGCATTGAGTTGATATTGCTATGACTAAAACCTTTCCCATATCTAACAGTCAAATCCTGAGATAGAGTTTGAAGCAGTTTTTTTCCATACTCAGCACGTTCTTTACCATTTTGCTCATATTCGACAATATATTTCCCAATTTGCCAATAAACTTGTACCATAACATTATTTACAGTTTTGGCAATTTTGGAACGTGCAGATTCTAAAAGTTTCCCAATTGAATTTATGAGTAAATCATAATCGTTATTCTTATTATCTAAGATTATAGAACTTTTGATATTGTTCGAGTCTTTTTTTGGCATTTTCTCTTCTCACTCCCATTTTGATTTAAAGAATATTATCTTTCAACATATATCCTAAAACTGATTGCTTTTTTATTAAATAGTCTAAAATGTTGATTATTTCCCTTTTTCTTATGCCATTTGTTCGTATTACAGATAAATTTTCATAAATATACTTTTTTGTAATCTGTTCGAGATAATAAGTGTTACTATTCTCATTTGTATTATTTGTACAATTCTTAGCAATAATCGCTAACCATGTTATTCCATCATTTAAATATTTACTTCCTGCTCCGTAAAAAATGTATGAAAAATATTCAATTACACTTTCATATGATTTCAATGATTCCCCAATTTTTTTGAAAAATGCTTTTCCATCTGAATTAAAAGAATGCCAATCTTTCGCTTTTTCATTCCATTGTACTGAATTAAAAAGATATGCTTGAAGAATCTTTGAATTTTTCTTACTACTAGGTGAATTAAATATTTCAACAATTCTTGGATAAAATTGATTCCAAATAATCCAAAAGGAATCGAGTTTTTTCAATTCATCTTCTGCATAAATAAAATATTTTAGCAAATCTTCATAAAAATTTTGATTAGATAAATTATTAATAAAAACCTCTAAGTATTCTTTTATATCAGATTCAGGCACTAAGAGTAGTATTTTTGTCAAATTTTCAATAAGGAAATATGAATTTCTGAAATCTTTATCATGAGATACTTCATTTTCTTGTAGCAAATAAAAACTTCTTTCTGTTATTTTTTTTATAAAACTCTTATTTGAAAAAACATCTTCTCTAATAAGGAAGAGAATATTTGCAATAGCATCCATACTTAATTTCCCAAAATCAATTTCAGAAAACCCTTTAAATGTTTCCGAAAGGTAATTATTGAAAACTTCAGAATGATTTTTTATAAAGACATCAATATAGTTATCATTTTCTGGCTCTCTGTACAATAAGTCTCTAATTTGAAAACAATAATCATTCCAGTCAGAAATTAAATATAAATATGTTTCCATAAAAAGAAGTATTTCTTCTATCGAAAAGTTTTCTTTAATACTTGACAATAAAAATTCCTTATACTCTTTGTCGCCAGAAGATACTATCAATAAATTCATCATTAGTATTTGGTTAATCAAATTAAAATCTTGAGATAAACAATCTAAAGATAACAAATTTGGAACAACAGAAATACATTCTATTGTTCCATCCCCAAGTTGATACGAATAATTTTTATTAAATGGTAAACTCGCAAATGAAAGTATTATTTCCTTACAATAATTTAAATCTTCAATTGAAAGAGAATCTTTGTAATCTCGAATTAAACAAGCAGTCGCTTTCGGGAATATATTATGATTTAAAATCCAGAATGTATTTTCATCAAGTGGTGAAAACACTTCTTTCTTTATAGGTCTATGTAATTTTAATTTCTTTTCTAACTCTTTTATTTCTTCTATTACTAAAGATGGATTGCTTGAATATTCACTCTGTTCTGCTCGTTTATCTTTCTTCCATTCATAATTTATCCAATTACTTAAAGATAAATGAGGCATATCTTCATATATCTGTTTATCTTTAATCTGTTTGTATTTTTGTAATTTTTCATCAATAACCGGATAAAAAGCTACATAATCTTTTCCGTCGATTGAAATAGATTTTATATCTCGCTTTCTTCCATCCATTGATGCAAGTCTAAATCTCCAATTTTTGTCATCATCAGATTGTTCCTCTTCCGGAGGTAATTCTGAATAATATTTGTCTAATAAAGCATATATTTCAGTCTGTCGTTGTTTTACCTGTATTTCTTGTTCAGATTCGAAAAGCTTAAACTGATACATATATGCTATTTCTTGTAATGAATTCTTTCTGAATTCTTGCTTGCATGTTTCAATCCGTTCTTTTGCATATTTTAATGAATGTCCATATGCTCCAATTTCATATAACGATTTTGCTTCATATTCATGAAATGCTCTTATGAAATCCATTTCAATAAAATCTCTAACAGAAATAAGAATTTTCCCAATTGAATATAACTCTTTATATCTAAATAAAACTACGCTACAAACAACAGCAGATAAAGCAACTGTTTTGCTATTTTTAAGAATATAAATAAGTTTTTCTTTTATTTCCGTAATACTTTCTTTTTTTAGATTATTAATGAAATAATCCTCCAAAGCCATCAATATGCACTGTAGTAAATATGGTGTTGTTCCAACAGTTCCTCTAAACATAGTCCAAAAGGGATTACTTGAATATTGTTTAATCTGTTTTCCTTCAATACTTAAAAAAACTTCTTTTATGCCATTCTGATTGATATTAATATAATTCTCAGTACATTTATTAAAAAAAGAAATTATAAAATCTATTGTTTTATTGTAATCAATTAAAAGCAACATAGAAATTGGCGTATGTAATGCGCTCGCTGGAAATGAATCTGTTTTAAAATGCCCCTCAACGCTATACTCTTCTTCTATTTCAAGATGTGTTCGAAAAGTAACAAATGAATTAATATTTGGCTGAATCTGTTTAGTCCAATAAAAATCTGCTAATTCCAAAACTTTATTAGGAAGCACACCCAAAATTGTAGAATACTTTATATCCTTTAATATTTCCCAAATAAAACTAGAATACTTATCTCCATGCTCTTTCCATTTATTTTTTAAGACCTCATCAAACAGATTTGATAATTCTAATTTGATTTCCTTTGCACTATTTGAAAGTATTATAAATATATCTTTTTCTATTTTTGAATATCTCCAATGTTCCTCTTGTTCTTGTTCCCAATTATAAAACTCCAGAACCATTAAAGCCGCTTGCCTCGTCGTAACTCCTTGTTTATTTTTATTAATCCAGTCCTTAAACAAAGGAAAGAAAATAGGAAGTTTATCAATTCCTATTACATTCTTTTTCTTATAGACATAATCTATAAAACAATTCCAACCAGAACCTTTTGGACATGTAAAAAATGATGCTAATGTATATAATGAATGATCAAGATTAAAAAGATTAATTAATTCCTCATCAAGAGCTTTACAAGTCAACCTTAAGATTTTTTGAATGTCCTTTAATAAAGAACAATTATTCTCCAACAGCTTAGTATCAAGATTCTCAAAAAAAATATTTGCAGTATCAGCAAGAAGTATAGCTATTATTGTATCCTGTATTTTATATAAATCATTTAGATTTTCCTTTATGTAATCAATTGTTTGATTAATAACAATTGAATTATTATCTCCTAATTTATTAGCGAGCCATAGCCTGTAACTGCGTCTTATAGGAAATGATGTTCCCATTTTTTTTAGAAAATCATAAAAAGATGAAATTTCAGAAAATAATGAGTCCATATATTTTTCCAATGCCCATTCTTCAAAGATATCATGTGAAATAAAATATTTATCACCATCTTTCGTAATAAGTTTCTTGTCTAAAAGCTTCTCAATAATAGTTGATGAAACATTTTTTACGTCAATATAAAAAACTCCTGTTCTGGCTCTCTGTTCAGAAATTTCTATGAAATCCCTTGATACAGATGTAAGAGAATTCCATAAACTAGTTTTAAAACTATTATAATCACTAGACTGTAATTCATCAGAATAAAACTGTATATAATACTTTAAATAAAAAGGATTACAGATTAATTTTATAAATTTAGAATCTGTAGGCATTCTAATACTATTTGATATTAACAATTGACGTAATTCTTTTTCACCCTCAACGGCAATATTTATTGTATGTACTGACAAGCAGAGTGTATAAATCAGTTCATTTAGCAATGCTTCAAAGTAATTATCTCTAGTTGTAAATATAATTTTCCAGTTGTTTGTTTTTAAATAGGTAATTAACTGAAAAAAGACATTGTCCTCCGTTAAATCTAGAATTTTTTCTGCTGAATCTATGATAAAATATTTATTTTCATATAATCCGAGAAAACTTGATAACTTTTCTGGCAAACAGTTATGAAATACTTCTACAATATCTGTACAGTTACTTAATTCAATTGCTTTTATTCCTAAAAAAACAAATTTTGGTTTCTCATCCATAAAGTGCTTAATTAATGCAGATTTTCCACAACCACCTTCTCCATGAATAACTACAGCATCTTTAGAGATTTCATTCAATTCGTTCAGCTCTTTCGAATGATCGATTTGGATTACTTTATCATCTTTTTGTATCTTATAATCAATATTAATAAACAATTGTTTAGTGTGTTCATAAAAGCATTTTAAATTTCCTAAAAATGAATTATCTAATGTAAAAAAATATTCGGAAATATCTTCATTTTTTATACAAACAAACTCCTGCTTAAAAAAACTTTCTGTAGTTCTCCATTCAATATCAATACCGAGTTGTTTTGCATATGTTTCTATAACAACTTTTCCTTTTGGAGTTTTACCTCTGCTTTGCCCCCATTCTGCATTTGTATAAAAATAATATTTGTTTACAGAAGGATAATATTTTTTTGTATTATCTATAGATTCCAAGATTTTTGACGTATGCTTCGACAAACTGTCTTTATAATATTTTGCCTGAAAACCTATAGATCCATTTCCTTTTGGATTTGGAATAGGATTCTTTTCAATTGCAGCCTGATTAAAATATCCTTCTAAAGAAGTCTTAACATTAAACTCCCTACAAAAAAGTAAAGTAACAAACCATTCGAAAGTTCTTTCATAATCCGGAAACTTTGATTCAAATATATTCCAATTAGGTTTTATCATTATTTTTGTTTTCCTTATTTTTTATGCCATATTAAATAATGGACAGATAGTATTTTTATTAATCTTTTCTTTTTACTTTTATTTACAAAAGAACTTACCCCAACCCATACATTTTTATTGATTTCACTTAACAGTAAGATTATCCACTAAAGACAATATAACATAGTAAGTTTTAGAAAGCAATTGTCATATAAAAGTATTCCTTGCATTCTTAAAATCTTCAAAATAATATCAACCATATTCACCGAAAATAATTGTTTGTCTAGCATATTGCTATTATGTATTCTATATAATTATTAGTGCAAAAAGTGTCTTCTTCAATTGTTCTTCAGCCCGAATTTATGATTTCAATCTTACGATAAACTATTTTATCATTTATTGAGAACAATTATTTAGTTTTTGATTAGAATAAAAAATGCTGCCCTTTCCCATAGGCAGCATCACTTATTTAATGTTTTCTCAAATATTCTTTTACAGCCGAAACGGATGAACCAACTTTAGAAACAGCAGCTCGAAGTTTAGATTCTGTTGTATGTAAAGCCTCTGTCCAATAATCAATTTCATATTGCTGTGAAAGATTTATTTTATTGGCATCTTGTGGATGCTTCTTGGTCAAATCATCAGGCATATCATTTCCTCCTTTGAATAAGTTCTATAAGTTTAAAAAAATTGTTATTTTTTGGTCAACATTTGTTTCTTAAAGAATTCATGTTTCAATTCTTTATTTTCAAACCAAGTACAATAAACATCCCCATCTGCATACCCTCTCATTTTCATCTGCTGATCGAGCATTCTTTCTTGTAACCCCGAAGTTTCGCTCCCCAGAACAAATTCAACCGTCATAAGTATTTCCGGATTACTGTTCAAAAATACTACATCTCCAACATTCATGTTAAAATCCTCCTTTTATTATCAGATTATTTTGAATAATCTATTTTGAGCCTATTAACCTTTATTCCAACAATCTCAGCTATCTTTTGTTTGTTTTTTATATCTATTTTATGCATATCAAAATAGTTTTTTATCATAATCCGAATGATAGTTTTAATTGCTAATGGAAAGGTAGGGAATGTATCTCTTAATTCATTTATTGGAGGTTGCTTGTTATACCAAAGAGAGCAATATAAATAAATGCAGAAATTAATTGGACAAGGCTCATTTTGATACATTTGTTTGATAATTTTATTCAAGTCTTTAGATCCAAGTAAGTTTCCTGCAACTTGAATAATATCCATTATAAAAGATAAATTTATACTGCTAATAATTTTGTGAGCAAATTCTTCTTTCTCTGCTTTTGTTATCTTTTTGTCTTTATTGTTTTCTTCTAGCTTTCTTATGATTATTTCTACCAAATCATTTTCATGTTCAGTCATATGAGAAAGAAGATATTTACAGACTCTGCGTAATGAGTTTATTCCATTTGTATAACATTCAAGAAGCTTACTTTTTTCAATTTCACCATTATGATTCTTAAGAATCTGACCAAGAACTTCAATTGTCTTTAAAGCTTTCCTCATTCTCTGGACTTCTTTATTAATCTTTTGATTAGAATCCTCTCTAACCTTCTCATCCTTATCTTCAGAATATTCCTGAATCTGATCAGATTTCTTAGCTCTTTTTATTCTGTTTTCTTTGGAATTATCTGTCCCCTCAACAACTAACTGTTTAATATCTTTCAATGACTCATCTATAGCTTTTGTTTCAGATTTATCAATAATAACCTCTTGATATTCTTCGTATGCAATCATCGCATTCAATTGAATTTCATCAAATAAAACAATGTTTCTAGTATGATGAATTATGAAAATAACAATATAACCATTTTCTTTTTCATATAATTCATCTATCATTTTTCGTGTTAAATCATAATAAAACTTTTCTGTTAAGCGTGCTGCTATAAAGCGTGCTGCAAAATAATAATAAAAATAATACCCATTAAAAGAATACAGATTCAATGAATTTTTTGAAAATATAGTAGAATTGACAAGCATTTTCAATAAATCAGTGAATTGATAGTTACAATTAAACTGTTCTTCGAATTTGATAAAAAGATTCTCTAATTCCTCTTCGCTATAATCTGTCTTGCGAGTCTGGTACATATCGAATGCTATATATCCAAAAAAGTTCGTTATTGAACTTATGGTAGAAGTATCTGTTATTTGCATCTGTAATAAACCAATATTAACCAATGTTTGATAACAATACCCTTTAGAAGTAATTTCTGTGTCTAACGGTGTTGCAGTATCCTTTGCAGCTAAAATAGTTAAAATATAAAAAGGGGTAAATGGAATAACTCCATGTATTAATGTTTGACTTATATATTCAGACAACTCATCTATTGCCTGATAATTCTCTGCTGGAATTGAATTAAATTCAAGCCATTTATCAATTAACTCATTTCTTTTCAAATGTCCTAATAATCGGATTGCATATGTCTTATAACCTTTTAATAAGTTTATATGTTCAACAGATTCTCTGTAGACCTTATCAGTAATAATAATGGAATAAGTATTATTCATCTTTCTTACTTCATTTATAATTTTGACTTGAATGTAATCTTCAAGCAAATAAAAATCATCCAATATTAAAACTTTTGGGATTTCATCATTATAAGATTTGTATTCTTGTTTTAAGTGATCTTGAATCTTATTTGAAAGAAATCCTTTTTCCTTTACCTTAAATCTTATATATATTGGCAAAAACTGATTAGTATCAAGCAAAATTAAAAACATTTCTTTGCATAAGGAAGTTTTTCCACATTGCTCATCTCCAAAAAGACTGAAATTAAACGGAGACTCTAGAAAAGTTTCTAATAATTCATTCGACTTTATTTTAGCTTCTTTCTCGTCTTCCTCTGAGAAAACTGTTAATTCTGGAAATACAAAGAAAGTATTTAGATTTGACATTTCACCTTTTTTGTTTTTATACTTAAAATCACTCTGCAGAAGTATTTCTTCAAAATCTGGTTTTAAAATTGACTTAATTGAAGATGAAGGAACCTCGGTTTTACAAACAGGCAATGACTGAATATTATTCTTATACAGATAAAAAGAACCAGAATATGTTTTCACAGTAAAATCGTATTTTTCATAATCTGAAATATTAAACCATGTCTCGTTTTTTGACATTGCAACAATCTTATCGCTTAATCCAAAAATCAGTTTTTCATCAGTGTTTTTAATCAAAGCAGCTTTTAAATATTCATTATCTAAATATCTGGAACACGAATCCAATCCTGTTCCGATTTTACCTGGTTTTCCACCATAACTGTCATCATTCTCTACAGAACCAATATGAATAACCGCTCTTATTTGCCATTTACTTGTTTCTTTTGCTTTAGATGATAAATAAACAAACAAATTCAAAATTTTTGAATAATCTGTCTCATTTAATACTAAATAAAAACCATCTCCAGTATCTACTAAGTCTTCTACTAAATTATTAATTTGATAGCATGGTGCAGTTGTTATAAGATTGAATAAATATTGCCTTATTTCCTTTTTTTCTCGATTATCCACGACAGAAGAAAAACTTTTTTAACATCGAAACCGATTATTACAGCATTCATTTCAATTCCCCTTTATTAATTGTTTACGAATTTATATAAATTTAGAATAAACCATCTTTTTTCAAAAGCAATATCCAAAATAGTGAATATTACATGCATCACACTCCGCCACCCTTTTAATTACAAATCCCTAATGGTATGTAGAATAGCTTGTCGATGCAATTAAAAAAATCTATATGTTCTGAGCAATATCACAAACAGCAGTAACAATTATTCCTAATTTTTCATTATCTTCGGCTGCATCAAATTTAATTATTGTTCCCTGCCGAATTTCATCAAATGGGTCAAACACAGAGCATTCTAATAATTGATTTGCCATAAAAAGAGTTTTCTTCAATAAGAATCTGTATTATAACACAAAAACCTCCATGCCATTTTTAGTATTAAAGACATGGAGATTATAATAATCATTTTATCTTCCAGACAAGATAGAATAATTGTAATTATCAATTGCTCGCTTAAGTTTGAGTTTTCCTGCAGAACTTGTAATTACACCTCCACAGAACGACATAAGCGAAACATAATTGATAGTATTATTAACCTCTTTTCGATAAGGAAGCCTTTCATTAAATGTATATACCATATCAACTGTAACGCAGACAACAAAAATTCCAAGTAATGAATATGTCGCTGCCATAAGACCTTTATACTGTTTCATAAGCATTTCATTTTCAGGAACACAAAGGAGCATTTCTATTACCTGCTTATTGGTAAAAAAATCACCCGCACGATTTTGATATTCGTATTGTGAAAAATAATTCGGAACAGTCATTAAAAGATTTTTATCAAGATATGAAAAATCCAGGTCAGCTGATGGAGTTGCTTCTTCTGTCAAAGCCTCTTGAGCAGAAATGCAAAATACTGTTGAAAGTATTAATAAACAAACAATAATGATTTTTTTCATTTTATCCTCCAAAAAAAAACAATATATCTGGAAAAAACGATATTTATTTTTCCCAGATACTATTATAACATTTATTATTGGTTTTCAATCTTCTTCTTTATATCTGTCAATGGAATTATTATACAGACACAATCATTCTTGAATCCCTCTGCAGAAGAAGCTGTTCCTGCAACTGTTGCACCAATCGCAGCTCCGAGCGCTGTTCCTACTGCAGGAATCTGCGATCCATAGATAGCACCTACTGCAGCCCCAGCAGCTGCTCCCGCGGCATCAGAGGCGGCCATCATTGCTAATTTATGCTTATATTTGTTCCATAAATTCTGTATTGCACCCCTTGAGGCATTATCTTTTTCCCTATTCTCTTCGAGAACATCAAGATTTTCATTCCAGAATTCTAATGAAGCTTTGGCCGTCTCGGCATAACTCAAGAATTCAAAAATATCATCTTCGCTATTTTTAACCAAGGCTTCTGCTTCTATTTCTGTAATTGCCTTTTTGGTTTCTTCCATACTTTCAAAAGGTGTTTCAAGAATTTCTTCTACCTGTGAAATATAACTACAAGATATTTCGCTGACTGAAAGCTCCTCAAACAATATGTCAGAAGCTGTTAGTGTTCCTTCATCTGCTGTACGGGCAGTTTGTACACCAATATCTTTGACAACATATTTTTTATCAATGACGCCAAAGTATTCTTCAATTGACAAATCTCGATAAGATTTACTTGCATTTCTTGTGCTATTATCACCATAATAAAAATCATTTAACATTTCATTATGTGCTCTTCCAATATCAGAAAAACGCTCTGAAACCTCGACCGTCTTTTCCAACTTTGTATCCTTTTCCAATTCATTATTACAACTAATAATACCAATAGTTGTAACCAACATCAGAACAATTAATTTAATTTTCTTCATTTTCTTACTCCTAAGAAAAAAATATTTTTTTTGATGTACATCTCAACACAAGGTTAAATCCTATTTATTCAGAATACAATATGTCAAAAAACGAATATTACATCCATCACAATGAAAAAGTCTTTATTATTACAATTATTACATTATAATATAAGTACTACTAAATCACAGGAGTATTTATATGAACAGAACAAATCTTGCTTACCAAAATTATGACGTTGAAACAGACACCTCTATGAAAAAACTTCAAGAAATTCCAGATGTTACATGGGAGTATTTTGTCCAAGAAATGAAAAATGTTTTTCGTTTTACTCGAAAAGAAACTAAATGGTTCAGAAATTGTAAAACTGCAAAACTAATTGCTACGATTCCATTTGCCGCAGAATGTGATGAACCAGAACGAACCGCGATTGCGCATCTTTGTATATACTTGGCAGAGATAAGAGGTTTCCAGAAATACTATGCTCACTTACCAAGTGATGATTGTGATTTGTTTAAACGCCTTGGTTTTATTTCGACTTTTGAAGGTGGAAATAGTGAAATCATTGAATACGGAATGAATCTGCTTGCACTCATTATGATTGAAGGTTATCATAGAAGTGAAGAGAAAGATAAACAAAATGGAACATATAATCCTTTTGTTTCAGGAACGTGGAATTATCAAATAATTAAACAAAGAATAATCCAATCCATTAAGCAAGATGTTCATTCTGAATTTCAATCCTTAAATATTCGTGATTGGAATTAAAATAATATATGAAAAATTTTTTATTACAAAAAAAATTTCTATTTGCAATAAAAATATTATCCATTCTTTGTGCTCTTTTTTTAACAGGTATAGAAGTTTTTAATCAATTAACGAGACCTTTTTTTTCGGACTCTTTAATTGATTTCTATTCTTTAAGAAGGCTAATGGGAAACACATTCATTATAATTCTCTTCATAAACCTTTCATTACAACCACAAAAACTTGGAATCTTAGCAATATGCAGTTTTTATTATGCTTTTACTTGCAGTTTTTTTGATTCAGATAATCCAATGGGAATCTGTATGTATTTTCTTGGCATTTGTGTTTTATATGTCAGAGGAGAATTGTTTGTAAAAACAAAACAAAGAATTATAGAACTTTCTTTACTATACCTTGTAATATTACTATCGGGCTTTAATCATGGATTTAAGGAATTATCCACAAAACTCGGTTATTCCCTCGTTCTTGGGATAATTAATTTTCTCTTTATAATAACTTTAGAATATCATAGAACTCCTAAAATTAATAATTCCAAAATTCTAAACCTTGCAAATTATCCAGGACTTGTGAAAAATGATGTTCTTCTATTACAAGAAGTTTTAGACAAAAAACAATATAAAGAAATTGCTATCGATTTATACAGAGCAGAAGGAACTATTCGTAATCGCCTTAATAAGATTTATGATATTCTTGGTGTCATGGATAGAATGGGATTTATTTCAACTTACATGGGATATGAAATAGTTTTCCAAAAGGGCGAATTTACAAATAAACAGGAAAACTCTAAAATACTTCTATATAAGAAGAAGAAGAAGA
>JAFZOJ010000085.1 GCA_017550685.1 Treponema sp.
ACCGTCCAGAACCACAGGAACTCCGTAAATCGCACCACCTAAGCAAACTCCTGTCAAAGCAGCAATATCAAAGCCTCCTACGGTTGAAAGAATCGTAAAAGCATCTGCGGTTTTAAGTGAATATTTCTCAATCGATTCTCTGATGATTCGCTTCTTGTTTAAGAATTTTTCATCATCAAGTCCTGCACCGCGGCCTGTGAGTTTGTTCGTTGTCTCAACGCCAAAAATCGCAGAACAAACCGCTGCACTGGTCGTCGTATTACCTATGCCCATTTCTCCTGTAAGGATAATGTCGTAGTTTTTATCGCGATATTCTTTAACAAGATTAATTCCGAGATTAATTGCCTTAAGCGTTTCATCCCCGCTCATTGCAGGCTCTAAATAAAAGTCATTTGTGCCTTTTCTTATCTTTGCATTAATAATGCCTTCAGGCTCTTCGTCTGTATCAATTCCGACGTCATAAACAAATACATCAATGCCGTTCTTTTCTGCCATTACAGCAACCGAAGATTTGCCTTTTAGCATATTTTTTGCAACCGACAACGTTACAGATGAATCGCTCTGGCTCACACCTTCTTTTACGATGCCGTTGTCGGAACACATAACAAGCAGTGCCTTTTTATCAAGCTTAACAACTTC
Source organism: Treponema sp. (assembly GCA_017550685.1). GTDB lineage: Bacteria > Spirochaetota > Spirochaetia > Treponematales > Treponemataceae > Treponema_D. Next base: position 640 of record JAFZOJ010000085.1, read on the forward strand.
GCTTTTTTTAATGGCTCCGATCTTACAGATTAAATCCTCAAAATCGCCCATTCCGTCCAAAGGCTTTGCGACATCGTCCCAGTGCGCCTTTACTTTTGCGCGAATGCTTTCATCGATAGCAGCAATCTTATATTCAGTTAAGTCTTGCTTCGTTAAGCATTCCATAAATCTTCTCCATGTCGAGATGTTCTCTTAAAATATCCGCCATGCGATCATACTCTTTTTCCTTAAAAGACGCATAATCCATCAGGTTATCGTCACTGATTTCGACACCCTTTTTATCCGCCAAAACTTTGATAACCGTCTCCGCAATTTCTTTTTTGTCAAAGATACCGTGAATGTATGTGCCGTAGATATTTCCGTTGCAGATAATGTCCGAAGAATTTCCGCTTGTCTCACCCACATGTATTTCATAGCCTTCAAATTCAAGCCCTGAAAGACCTGATAAAATACCACCAATTTCATTTAAGCGGCCTGTCTTCTGTGTTCTGGTTTTTTCGCTCTTTAATACAGTTTCGATATCAAGAAGTCCCAGGCCGTTTATACTGCCGCCTTCTTCAATCTTGTCGGGATCGTCAATTGATTTACCAAGCATTTGGAAACCGCCGCAGATACCGAATACAGGCACTTTTTCCGAACACTTTTTAACCATTGCTTCAATACCGTTCTGACGCATCCATTTAAGATCGCCGATGGTATTTTTGCTGCCGGGCAGAATAATCATATCCGCGCTTTCAAGTTCTTCAGGTGATGTGACATATCTTAATGAAACCGATGAATTCTGCTCGAATACATTGAAATCCGTGAAATTAGAAATCCTCGGGAAACGAACAATTGCAATATCAATCACGCCGTGCTTTTTATTGTCAAATCTGTCGGATAAACTGTCTTCGTCCTCGAGCCTTACATTCATGTAAGGAAGCACGCCTGCAACGGGAATTTTGCCCTTTTCTTCGAGCATATCGATGCCCGGATCAAGTATGGTTTTATCCCCGCGAAACTTATTTATGATAAGACCTTTTATGCGGTCTTTTTCTTTGTCTTCCAACAGCATTATCGTTCCGAGTAGCTGCGCAAAGACACCGCCTCTGTCGATATCACCGACTAAAAGCACGGGCGCATCAACTATCTCCGCCATGCCCATGTTTACGATGTCGTTTTCTTTAAGATTTATTTCCGCAGGACTTCCTGCGCCTTCGATTACGATAATGTCTGCGATTTTTTCAAGTTCTTTAAATGCTTCTTTTATGCACGGAACGAGTTGTTTTTTATACGCAAAATATTCTCTCGCACTCATCTGTCCTAAAACTTCGCCGTTTACGATTACCTGCGAACCGATTGAATCCGTGGGCTTTAAAAGGATAGGATTCATGCAAACTTTGGGCTTAATGCCTGCAGCCTCTGCCTGCATAACCTGAGCGCGACCCATCTCAAGCCCTTCATCCGTGATGTACGAATTAAGCGCCATATTCTGTGACTTAAAGGGAGCCACGCGATATCCGTCCTGTTTAAAGATTCTGCAAAGACCTGCCACGAGG
>JAFZOJ010000086.1 GCA_017550685.1 Treponema sp.
ATGAAAATCAAATCACTTATCGTAGCGGCAGTTGTCGCACTTTTGGTTTCGACAAGCTCAACCACCGCTTTGTTTGCACAATCAAAATCAAAATCACTCGTGGTATATTTTTCACGCGCAGATGAAAACTACGGCGTTGGAAACATCACCGAAGGAAACACCGCAATTCTTGCAAAGATGATCGCACAGAAGACCGGATCTGACATTTTTGAAATCGTACCGGAAAAGGCTTATCCAAAAGATTACCGCGAATGTACTAACGTTGCAAAAGACGAACAGCGCAAAAACGCACGCCCGGCCTACAAAGGTGACATTGATACAAACGGCTACGACACAATCTATATCGGCTACCCAATCTGGTGGGGCGACCTTCCAATGGTATGCTACACCTTCCTCGAAAAGCACAAGCTCGACGGCAAAACAATCATACCGTTCTGTACCCACGAAGGAAGCGGCTTAAGCGGCACCGACAGCAGCATCAAAAAACTCTACAAAAATGTAACGATGAAAAAAGCTCTCGTAATGACCGGACGAACCGCCCAAAACAACCGCAAGGAAGCTGAAAAACAGGTGGATGAGTGGCTTAAGAAATAAAGGCAAAAAACTCCCGCAGTTCCCCGTAATTCTTTTTTGAGCACACGGTATAATAAGTGGCGTGTGCTTCTTTGTCTGAAATCGGGATATCGGTGCGGCCGGCAGGGGTTCCCCGTTTTGACTGAACGATATCGGAAGAAAACGACGGAAGCCTGGAAGAATTAACGAGTGTAGAAAAATCATCGTTACTGTTCTGTAAAAGAAAGTGACTATTCGGCATGGTCTTTTGATGGACTTCATGCCAGAAGCCTATGTCACTTAAAAGAAGCATTGTCTCTCCGTCGATTTCCTTAAAAGTTACGGATTTACGGTTTTCAAAGCGGTGGCCTTTTGGAGCAGAAAAATAAAGCTGTTCTATTCCCCACTTCTTACATACATAATTTTTATCTTCTACAGGTTCGCCTAAAATCACAAGCTGGGCATCTCCGTTTGTAAGCTTTGCACGGATTTCAGCGGAATTTCCCAGGAATGATGTCACAGCTTTTTCCGGATACAGCGTCTTTAACTGAGGTTCAATATCCCAGAGAGGTGCTGGCGCAACAGTTGCAATCTGAATGCAGTGCTCGAGTTTATATGTTTCCTGAAGAACCCGCTGAAATGTCTCTACACTAGAAGCAATGTCCTTTGCATAATGCACTGCAAGTTTTCCGTATTCGCTCAGAGCAATAGTATTTTTTGTGCGTACAAAAAGCGGCACACCAAGCTCTTCTTCTAAGTGCTTCATTGCACGGCTTAGGGCAGGCTGCGAGGTGTTTACATTCTGTGCTGCCTTAGAAATGTTTCCTGTTTCTGCGAAGGCTAAAAATTGTGTGATCTGGTAGAGTTCCATATTTTGATTTTAACATGACTCTTCAAATTTTGCTATGCATTTTAGTTATAGCTCCTTGCAAAACTTATATTGTACATTTTCTCCGCCAGCCTTTATTCTTAAACCATCA
>JAFZOJ010000087.1 GCA_017550685.1 Treponema sp.
AATCATGAAGGCGGAATGAAAGTAACTGTTCTTGAAATTTTAAAAAAGGATACACAGAATAAAAAATCAGGAAGATGGCTTTATGTTCTTCTTACTGCACCTATGTGGGTAGAAAGTGGAGACTGGATAGAAAAGTATCAGAAGTTTTTGATTTTCCTTCCTGATGATATGACCGTGTTTGATTTTGAGGAATAAATATTTTTTTCGTTATGATTCATTCACCAGCTTGCCGGTCATGTGTTCAATTTCCAGCCTGCTTTGTAGGGATGATTCCCGCACATTCCTACCCGGTGGCAGATAAGGGAATTATAATGAAAATTGGAGTTATTGTCAGTTATTGGAGATTTCATTATTTTAGAAGTATGTGGCTTTTATTTGCGATTGGTTCGGCTGTGTTTGCGGCTCTTACTTCGATTCTTGCAAAAATCGGCATTGAAAATGTGAACTCAAATCTTGCTACGGCTATACGTACTGTTGTAGTTGTTGTTATGGCTTGGGGAATGGTGTTTTTGACTCATGCTCAGAGCGGGCTTACTGAAATCAGCAAAAAGAGCTGGTTATTTCTGATTCTTTCAGGGCTTGCGACTGGTGCTTCTTGGCTTTGTTATTATAAGGCGCTGCAGATGGGCGAGGCGAGTAAGGTTGTGCCGGTTGATAAACTCAGCGTTATCCTCACACTGATTCTTGCTTTTGTTTTTCTTCACGAGCAGTTTACAATCAAATCTTTGATTGGCTGCGTGCTCATTGGAGTTGGCACTTTTTTGATGATATAGGATTCTGATATCAGTTTTTAGTTTCTGATAAACTTCTTGTCGCTATCTGGAACTCCGCTTTCATCAGACAGAAATCTTTCTACTGTCATGTGAAGATCGTATTTTTCGCGCAGGGCTGCGATTGTTGCCATCATTGGAGATGCATGGTGTGCGTTAATTGCTTCCTGATTTTCCCACTGGTCTATTAAGAGGACAGTTTTGTCTGCGCTGTCATCAAAAAGGGGCTGGTAATATTCGTACCGCAGGTTTCCATTTTCTGCACGGATTTTTGCTACAGTTCCGCTTTCTGTCATTTCTTTTGCAAAGTCTAGTGCGGCGTTTCCTTTACCGGTGTAACGAAGATTTACGGTTATCATTTTTTGCCTCCGATAAGCCTGCTTAAATAATATGCCAAAGTTCCAAACAAAATAATTATTGAAACATAATCCAATGCGAACAGTACATATCCTCGTTCAAAATCAAAGAAGAAAAATTGCTGCAGGCCGAATATGTATTTCCAAATGCCTCGGATTATGAAGCCATAGATTCCGTAAAGGCTGATTATGATACAGATGATTCGTGGAACAAGACCGTGGATTTTCATTTTGCCCGCAAGCATTGTTCCATGAAGTCCGATATGGAACGCCATGAAAATGTAATACCAGTGAGAGGCGAGCAGGTGAGTAGTTCTTGCAAATCCAAGTGCACCGCCAACCCATTCAGACGGAATGAACCATGCCATTAAAAGCCCGCTGATCATAAGGAACAGAGCGCAAATCAGAACACCGCAGTTTATAATAAGCTGCATTATGCGATACGGCTTATATTGACCCTTAAAAAGCGCACCATACCATCTGCGGTTCAAAACAATATGCACCACCCATAAAATAACCAGCGCAATTCCACAAATCTG
>JAFZOJ010000088.1 GCA_017550685.1 Treponema sp.
ATTTATATGATAAAGACTAAATAAAGTGATTTTGTCAAAAAATGTACAAAATAAACTAAAAACGCAACCTTGTTAACAAAAAGTTTACTTTAGTTAAAAATGAATGAGGTTGCGTAATAAAAATAACAGATTAAAATAATAAATCATCTATTTCAAATTTTAACCTTACAAATTAATTTATGAACTTTAAGAACAAACTTAATTTGGGTGGTACAACGTTGTCTAAAATAAATGTAAATGTAATTTGTTGTTGTGTTGAACGCGTAGATTGTAACGTGTTGGGACTATGATGAAGCTGTTGTCCGTAATTTCTTTATTCGTTGCTGCTGTAAGTCTTTGCCTGTCAATAAGTTTGCTGCAAAATCAGCATCAAGGTCCCTTCTTTATTGATTCCAAGGCTGCTTTGTCTGTGGATCCGGACATGCTGTCGGTAAATCAAAGAATTGCCTTGCAGGACGAGGAATTGAAGAAGAATGAACAAATTTACAACGATTCTATCGCGAAACTTTTTGATTCGTTGTCGGTTCGCCGTGGCGAGGAGGAGGCCCTGGTTGATCTGATGAACCTGGAAAGTAACGTTTATCGGCACAAAAAGGTTGATTCGATAAGCAGAGTCACCCAAGCCGAACTCGCTGTGGCGTTGGACCTGTTTAACGGGAAAATAAAGGTTTTTTGTGAAAAAAGGGGAATCCCGGTTCTTTTTGCGTCCAATAACAACACGGTTGTTTATGGAACTGGGGAAAAAGCGGACCTGACGAATGAATATATCAATTTTTATGGGAGTAAAAAATGAATAGAATAATGCGAATTTTTGCCATTGCAGCTGTTGTTATGTCTTTGTGCTCGATAGCCATGGTTGTACACTATAAGGCGAATAATGTCACTTACGGGTTTGTGAATACGGAAAAACTGCTGAATTCCTTTGTCGAATCGCAAAAGGCTTTAGATGAAATTCGTGCCGAGGAAGAAAAATGGACTGCTGAACGGACTATTATAGAAGATTCCCTTAGGGCCTTTGAAGAACGTATGAAAGAGACGTATGCGTCCTTATCTGTAAGTGAAAAGAAGAAAATGAAAGAAGAACAGGTGAACCGGATTGAGGAACTGGGAAGGTTTAATCAGGCGCGTTCTGTAAATATCCAGAATATGAGAGTGGAAAAATTGCAGAGTGTCTATCAGAAAATCAATGCCGCAATGGCTGATTTTGCATTGAGCCGGGGAATAGATATTGTTTTTGCTTCTAGTAATGGGAGCATTGTTTATGGTGATGGGACAAAGGCTGATTTGACGGAAGATTTCGTTCTTTTTTTGAACATGCGCTTTAAGTAGTTTGCGGGATAGGGATGAGAACAGGGGCGCTTGCGGGGCTTTCGTTGCTTATGGTCTTGTTCCTCCTTGCCGGATGCGAGGTGGAAATACCCGAAGACGAGTATGTGGCCTATTATGAGAAAGAGTGCGGAACGGAGGTCGTCCGTTCCGGGATACATTTCCGCGCGATCCCGTTGTCTCCTGATTATGAAAAAGTGAAATGGGGCAGTCCCCTGGATTCCGGGATGAGAGTCGTCCTGGGGGCGTTCCCCCGTTCTGGCCTGTCGTTCGAAGACGCCTTCTTGACAAGAGGGGACGATACCTTGCATGTCGTGGTGACGAACAAGATGCAGACGTTCGAAATAGGCGCCGCCGACATGTTCGTTCTTGGCTTTGCGGAACGCGTCCGGAAGGCGAAACTTTATTTGAGAAATGTTGGCCGCGGTATTGGCGGCGTCGAAATAAAACTAAAGGATTGTTCAAATATTCGCGTGGAAGAAAGCAGATGAAAAAACTTACAACGATAATCTTATTTGCCCTGGCTTCAGCTTCTTATGCGTTGCA
>JAFZOJ010000089.1 GCA_017550685.1 Treponema sp.
TCCGGAAGATTTATGATGGAACCAACTTCTCCAAAAATTGCACCGGCTTTTGCAATATCGTCGTGATAGCTGTAGGCAATCAGGAAAGGCTGAATAGCGCTTACCGCGAGAATAATTACTGTTATAAAAACCGAGGCATCAACAATTCCTTTGAGGAACATGAAGCCGCCGATTGGGAGCAGAGTCAAAAGCAAAGATGGTGTTATAACCATTGCTATTGAATGAGGCCAGATGCAGTCGCGCATCCATTCTACATAACAGTCTGCACCTTCTTTTGCGGCAACAACAAAACGTTCATAAGAGGATTTTGATTTTCCAAATGCTTTAATAACTTCAATGCCGTTTATATATTCAACAGCGGTGTCGTTCAGGGTTTTTGTTTTATCGAGCGCAAACTTAAAACGAACAGCTGCATCCTTGAACATAGAAAGCATTGCAATAATTCCTACAGGAAGTGTCGCAGTGCAGGCAAGAGCCAGACGCCAGTCTACTGCAAAAAGATAAATTACGAGCACAAGAGAAAGCACGATGTTTGAAGTATACTCCGGAACAATATGAGCAAGAGTTGTTTCCATACTGTCTACTCGCTCAATCATGATATTCTTGAGTGAGCCGGATGGCATATCAAGTACAGTACCAAGAGGAAGTCGGGCCAGCTTGTCACACATTCTTTTACGAATATTCCCAAGCAGGTTGAAGGTTGCAACGTGACTCATGGAAGTTGAAAATGAATGCAGTAAAACATTTCCAACCCAGAAGAGAGCAACTATTCCGCTTTCCTTTAAGAAAATTGTCCAGTTGCGTTCCCCGGCAAGCAGCTGTCGGACAATTTGTGCAATCATAAAATATGGGGCAATACAGCAGGCCACACTAAGGATTGCAAATAATATGCTGAATATAAACCAGCCCTTTTTTTCTCCTGCAAATTCTATTACCCATCCAAGCAGGCCTTTTTTTGCAGGGTTCTTTGATTTTTTTGACATTTCAAAACTCCTTTTTATATTTTGTTATATTGTTTAAGTTCTATTTCTGTGTCGCAGCATTCTTTGATAAGCTCTCGGTCATGCGTTACGACAATTATTGTTCTACCTATTGCTTTTAAATCTTTTAGAATCTGACCGATCTGCAGCATGTGAGTGTAATCAAGTCCGCTTGTTGGTTCGTCAAAAAGAAGGATTTCACGGCAGCTTGCAATGGCACATGCAACCGCAACTCTTTGTTTCTGCCCACCTGAAAGAGATTGAGGATGTCTATAAGCAAACTCTAAAAGATCAAGACTTTTTAAAATCATTAAGGCCTCGTCTTCGTTTTCTTCTTTCTGACTGATTAGAATTTCATCTATAACTGTTTCTGCAAAAAGCTGATGATTCACATCCTGCATTACAAGAAAGATTTGTTTTTGTCTTGCCCGGCGTTTGCAGGTTTTTCCACGGAGGGTGAGAGTTCCTTTTGAACGGCTTCCAAGTCCGCACAGGCAGTTGAGGAAGGTTGTTTTTCCCTCTCCGTTGTTTCCTGTAATTGCAGTTATTTGTCCTATTGGAATTTCCATTTGAGGGATGTTCAGAGCCTGATAGCCGTTACGATATTTGTAGCGGAAGTTCTGGAGGAGGAAGGTGTTGGTATTGTGGGGCCCTTCGACATGCTCAGGGACCCCGGAGGCCTCGTGACAATCTTTATTTGTCCTCAGTCCCATCTCATGCAATTCTTCTTCCGAGAGTGAATCCATTTTTTTACGGTCAAACTCCCAAAGAATTATTCCGTCTTTTAGGACGACAGTACGGTCGGCAAGATCCCACAAATATGAAAGCCTGTGTTCTGCAACAATTATTGTTTTCCCTTCGCTTTTCCATTTTTTCAGAAGCTGGCGAAGGCCTTCTACACTTTTATTATCAAGATTTGCAGAAGGTTCATCTAATAAAATTATTTTGTTTCCCGTAACTGCAACAGAGGCGCAGGCAATCTTTTGTTTTTGACCGCCAGAAAGCTCAAAGAGGCTTCTGTTCATAAGAGGTTCAAGCTGCATTTCGGTAACAGTCTGATTTATCCGCTGCAAGATTTCTTTCTGATCCATTCCCTGATTTTCGCAGGCAAAGGCAAGCTCGCTTGTTGTATCTACATTAAAAAATTGTGAACGTGGATTTTGAAAAACGGTGCTCACTGTTTTGGCGGTGTCATTTAGTTCGGAGTTGGAAATACTCTTCCCATCAACAAGAATTTCTCCCTGTAAATTGCCTTCAAAAAAGTTTGGAATGAGTCCGTTTATAAGACGAAGGACTGTCGTTTTTCCGCAGCCGGAACCACCGGTCAACAGAAGAAACTCGCCATCCTTTATTTTAAGATTGATATTTGTAAGGCTTCCGTTAGAGGATTTTTCGCCTATACCACCTGCCGCTCCTCTTTCTGTTCCTTCTCCGGTTTTATATGTAAAGCTTATGTTGTTAAGTTCAATCATTTACAGTACCCTGCAGGCTCGCAAAATTGTAATTATCACACCACTACCCAGTGCCAGGAAGGTCAGTACATCCCAAACGCCAAAACCTATTTTGCAGATGTTTGTACGTTTTACAGGTCCGCCAAGACCTCTGGTAAGACTTGCAGCCGAAAGCTCCTGTCCAATTTTTACAGAACAGGTCATCATTGGAATAAGACGGTATTCAATCATCTTAAATGCTTTTGTTCCGCCAAATTTAATATCACGCATAGTCATGGCTTTGTTTATGCTTCCGGCTTCTTCAATAACTGTTGGAAAAAATCGGAACATTACAGAAAGCGGAATTGTAATCTGCTGTGGTACATGCATTCGTTCCATTGCACAAACAAATTCGCTTACTGTTGTTGTAGAAACTACATACATACCGGTAAAAACAGCGGGCATAAATCTTAAAACAATTCCTGTCATTGCAAGAATCAAAAAGTTTAAGATTCCAGAACAATGCGGCATTACAAACAATGCAAAGACGTATGCAAAGGTATAAAAAAATACTCCGAACAAAAAAGGCTTCCATCGTCGTGCAACAAGCAAAAGAAACAAAGGCAGATAATTAAGTGCTACACGAAATTCTGCTGCCCAGTCGCCTCCTGCATTGCCAAGTACAAAAACAGAAACAAAGACAAGCAGGAGAAGCTTTGTGCGCGGATCAAGAAATGATTTTTTTGAACAGGCACTTAATATTTCCATTATGCAATGCCTGCTTTTTCAAAATGCTTCTTCAAAATCTTACGACCCAGAAGTCCGCCAAGAATTCCAAAAACAAAACACAAAACAATGTGAACAGGGAACATCCACTTAGGGAACATTCTTGTAAGAGCATCAATATATTCCTGGCCAAAGTTTTGTCTTGTTGACCAGTATTTGTCTGCAAAGAAGAAAAGCGGAATGTAGTTGCTTACAATCCAGAAACAGAAAACTGCATGAGTTAATACAGCACATTTTGCACTTTTATATTCGCCTTTTTTCAGAATGAGTTCGGCTATAAGTCCTGTAACAATTCCAATTGCAAGAGCGTAATAAGACATACCTGTAAGCCACATGAGTATTCCCATGATGATTGTCATAATCCAGACCATTCCGAACTTTTTTACTTTTGTCAGGAAAAGCATGAAAACAATACCGCCAAGAAGAGGCATGAGTACAGAATAAGTTGGCATGAAAATTGGAGTAAATCCAAGCATTGCCAAAGCCATAATTACTACAAAATAAATTGCAGCAAAAATACCAATGTTGATAAGGTCTTTGCCTTTTAACTTTTTTGAATCTTCCATGAGATTCCTCCTTTTTTATGAAGTTAGCATATGCTAACTGTAAGGAATATAACATTTTGTTTAAAAGTTAGCAATAGCTAACCAAAAAGATTGACAAAAAAACGAAGGTACTATATATTTTTAGTTAGCCGTTGCTAACCAGAACAGGCTCCTATATAAATATATATATTTAAAGAGCCATCCGGATTGCTCATTCGGATGGCTCTTTTTTTATTGTAATTCGAGTAGTGTTTTCATTTTTTATATCCTTATTTAAAGATTTACAAAATTGATATTTTTAATACTGTGTATCCGGCTTGGGCCACAATCTTTTCAAGTTCCAAATTTTCTCTGATTGTTTTTGAAAGCACGATGACTTCTTTGTCCTGAAGATTTGCTGTAGCCCAGATTCCATCCAGGGAATTAAGTGCGTTTTCTACATTACGCGTACAATTAGAACAATGCATTCCGTCTACTGTGAGAATATACTGAAAAGGGTAGTGGGCTTTGTTTTTATCTTTGACCTTTACTTTTTTCTGAGGGGCATCACGTTCACCGCAGCAAGAGGAACCGTGACGAATTCTGTGAATCACACTTTTTACAGCAAAGGCAATAATTACAGCCAGTATTAAAACAATAATCACGGTTCCCATATAAAGTCCTTATTTTTTAATATGACACGGTGATGTCATATTTTTACAAGCTGAACACATTTTGCAATGTGCGCAGCTTCCGCCACAGGATGATTTTCCTTTTTTCTTATCCTTTACGAGTGAGGTAATAATTCCTGACACGATCAGAACCAGAAAAAGGGAAATTAGAATTGTTCCAAGGTTAGTTGCAATCCACATCATCCTGTGACTCCTTTTTTTATGCTTTAATTTCGAGCTTGTTAGCTTCGGTGTATTTTTTGAAGAAGAGCATGTAAACCATTGCGGCAATTGCTGCAACTGCAACAATCAAACCAACAATGTTCAGGTGGCCTGTGAAAGCTCCGCCAAGCTGATTTATAATCAACGAAATTACATAAGCAAAACCGCACTGGTATCCTATTGCGAACCATGTCCACTTAGGATTATTCATTTCGCGCTTGATAGCACCGATTGCGGCAAAACATGGAGCACACAAAAGGTTGAATACTAAGAATGAGAAGCCTGTTACTCCTGTGAAAGCCTGACTGAGTGACTGCCATGCTGTGAGTTCTCCGCCTCCGTAAAGGATTCCCATTGTTCCAACGATGTTTTCTTTTGCAACAAGTCCTGTAATACTTGCAACAGCAGCCTGCCAGTTACCCCAACCAAGAGGAATAAAGAGCCATGCAATGCAGTTTCCGATTTTTGCAAGAATTGAGAATTCAAGTTCATCTTCGCCAAGCATACGGAATCCGTCTTGAGCAAAACCAAAGTATGAAGTGAACCATACAACGATTGTTGAAAGAAGAATGATTGTTCCTGCTTTTTTGATAAATGACCAGCCGCGTTCCCACATTGAGCGCAGTACGTTTCCAACAGTTGGCCAGTGGTAAGCAGGGAGCTCCATTACAAACGGAGCAGGGTCGCCTGCAAACATCTTTGTCTTTTTGAGCATGATTCCCGAAATGATGATTGCGGCCATACCAATAAAGTAGGCAGAAGTAGAAATCCATGCAGCTCCACCAAAAATAGCACCTGCAATCATTGCAATGAAAGGAACCTTTGCACCACAAGGAATAAAGGTTGTTGTCATGATTGTCATGCGGCGGTCACGTTCGTTTTCGATTGTACGGCTTGCCATAATTCCAGGAACACCACAACCAACACCAATAAGCATTGGAATAAATGATTTTCCTGAAAGACCAAACTTTCTGAAGATTCGGTCAAGGACGAAAGCGATTCGTGCCATATAACCACAGGCTTCAAGGAAGGCGAGCATGATAAAAAGAACGAGCATCTGTGGAACAAAGCCAAGTACTGCACCAACGCCGGCTACAATACCTTTAAGGATAAGACTCTTTAGCCATTCTGCGGCACCTGCTGCATCTAGGCCTGCTTCAACAAGGGCAGGAATACCAGGAACCCAAACACCATATTCGGCCGGATCCGGTTCGTCGCCAATTTCTTCAAGAGTTTTTACAGCTTCTTCATAGTCAGCAAGACTTGCAGTTTCTTCGCTGATTTCCAGAGTTTCTTCATCTTCAAGAGTGTAGATAAAGTCGCCTGTTGGGGCAGATCCATTTTCTTCTACATATAAATCATAGCCGTCTACAATTGCTGCAGCACCTGCGTAATTTTCTGCAATTTCGCCATAACCACCGTCAATTCCAAACAAGTGATATCCGTCTCCAAAAAGTCCGTCGTTTGCCCAGTCTGTAGCAGGAGCACCAACTCCAACCATGGCAATCCAGTAAACAAGGAACATTACTGCAGCAAAAATAGGAAGACCAAGCCAGCGGTTTGTTACAATCTTATCAATCTTGTCTGAAATTGTAAGAGAGCCGGCGTTCTTCTTTTTGTAGCAGGCTTTGATTACCTGTGCAATGTAAACGTAGCGTTCATTTGTGATGATGCTTTCTGCGTCGTCATCGAGTTCTTTTTCGGCAGCGGTAATGTCGCTTTCTATGTGAGCAAGCTTGTCGGCAGGAATCTGCATTTGAGCCAGTACCTTGTCATCGCGTTCAAAAATCTTGATAGCATACCAGCGCTGCTGTTCCTCCGGCATGTCGTGAATTACTGCTTCTTCGATGTGAGCAATTGCATGTTCAACAGGACCAGAGAAGGTGTGAAGTGGAACTGTCTTTCCGTTCTGAGCTGCGTTTATAGCCTCGTCAGCGGCTTCCATAATTCCAGTTCCTTTAAGGGCAGATATTTCCATAACTTTACAGCCAAGCTGGTTAGAAAGCTCCTGAATGTTTATCTGGTCGCCGTTTTTCTTTACAAGGTCCATCATGTTTACGGCAACAACAACAGGGATTCCAAGCTCTGTAAGCTGAGTTGTAAGATACAAGTTTCTTTCAAGGTTTGTTCCGTCAATGATGTTTAAGATTGCATCTGGACGTTCGCCGATAAGATAATTACGTGCAACAACTTCTTCGAGTGTATAAGGTGAAAGTGAATAAATACCAGGCAAGTCTGTGATAATTACATCGTCGTGTTTTTTAAGCTTACCTTCCTTTTTTTCTACTGTAACTCCAGGCCAGTTACCTACAAACTGATTTGAACCGGTAAGAGCGTTGAACAAGGTTGTCTTACCGCTGTTAGGGTTTCCTGCAAGTGCAATTCGAATTCCCATTTTACACCTCCTCAACTTCAATCATTTCGGCATCGGCCTTGCGGAGTGACAATTCGTAATTTCTTACAGTTACTTCTACAGGGTCTCCAAGTGGGGCAACCTTACGTACAAATACAGATGTACCCTTGGTAATTCCCATGTCCATGATTCTTCTTTTAACTGCGCCTTCGCCATGAAGCTTAACGACAGTTACAGTCTCTCCGATTTTTGAATCTCTTAATGTTTTCACGGTTTTCTCCTATATCTCTATATCATTATTTTTTTTGCGAGTTCATCACTTACCGCTATACGGCTTTCTTTAACCTTTATGATTAGATTCTGACCGAGCGAACTAACAATACTAACCTGTCCGCCGACATTAAACCCAAGATCTTCCAGGTGCTTTTTTACCTCCGGGCTTCCACCAATTTTTCGGATAATCTGCGGTTCATCCTTTTGTGCATAAATTAGAGGTATCATATATTTCTCCTGACAGTACTATTTTGGGTTAGTTATTGCTAACTATATGGTAAAAAAAATAAGTTAGCAATGGCTAATCATGAATAAGTATAGTTAGTGTGTGCTAACTTGTCAAGCATGTGGATTGTCACGTTTCGGCTCGCAATGACGGGAGATGCTTACGTCATTGTGAGGAGCGGAGCGACGTGGCAAACCACATAAAAGTTGAATTATTCCCCAAACTATGGTAAGTTAAAGGTAACTGAAATTATATAAAAGGAGACCCCGTTTATGTCATTGCTGGAATCAGGCGAAATGTATCTTGAAACAATTTATGTGCTTTCACAAAAATCAAGCACAGTACTCGCTATAGATATTGGAAATCATCTGGGCTATTCAAAACCATCTGTTAGCCGCGCGCTTGGAGTCCTTAAAGAAAAAGGATATATAGAAAAATCAGACGCCGGAGCCATAAAACTCACAAAAGCCGGCGAAAAAGTTGCCAAAACAATCTACGAGCGCCACAATATTCTTTCAACATTATTCATGAATCTTGGTGTAGACGAAAAAACTGCCACCGAAGATGCCTGCCGCATTGAGCACTATATAAGTGATAAGACATTTAAAGCAATCAAGTCTCATATGGCACAATACAGCAAGCAGAATTCAAAATAATATGACAATCATCAGTAAAACAAAATACGAAGCTTCGGAAGCAGAAATAAAAGAATTGTTTTCTTTTCACAAGATGGGGAATGTAACGGAAATTACCGCTTTGGGGTGTGGTGAATTTAATTCTGTTTACAAGGTCACCTGCGACAACGGTAATAGCTACGCATTAAAGATTGCTCCTCCACAAAATGCAAAGGTTCTTACTTATGAAAATAACCTGATGAAATCTGAGGTCTTCTGGTATTCGCAGATGCATGAAAAAACAGACATCCTCTGTCCTAAAGTTTTTGTTTCTGATTTTTCAAAAGAAATTATTAAAAGCAACTGTTTCATTATGGAGATGATGAAAGGCGTGCCAATCTGGGAAGCTGGAATTACTGACGCGGATTACGAAGACATTCAACTGCAGAAAATTTCAATGCTTGCAAAAATCCACAGTATTAAAAATGACGGATTCGGTTATATTCAAACAGGGCTTGTACCTACCTGGTATGAGGCTTTGAAAAATATGGCCCAGAACCTTGTCACTGATTGCAAAAACCTTGGTCACCAAACTCCTGATGGAGAAAAGTTTTTGAGCTTAATTGATAAACATGAAAAGCTCCTTCGCGTAGTGCCTTGCAGAATGGTAAACTTTGATTTTTGGGACAGCAATATTCTTTATGATACCGAGTCTAAAAAAATCTGTTGGATAGATCCTGAACGCGGATTTTGGGGAGACCCTGTTGCCGATTTTATAACATTCGCGCCGGGACAAAAATCACCTCTTTCAGCAAAACCAAAAGTGCTTGATGCATACAATGAACTGGCCCAGGAAAAAATTCTTTTGAGCGAAGAAACTGAAATCAGATATGCTCTTGCAGTTTGTTATCTTGCGCTTATTGAAGAAGTTGAAAAATATGTGAGGTACGAACCTGATAATCCGACTTACATTCGAAACACAGTTGATGCAAAAGATATGTATGAGATGGCTTTTAAAATTCTTTAGGGACGAAAATGTTTGATATAAATGATTATGTACAAAAATTGATTTCTCAATGCAAGGATGCTTTTGACGAGCGATTGCTTTATGTTGGGTATATGGGAAGTTACCTTCGTGGAGAGGCTAACGAAAACAGCGATATTGATGTGATGGTTGTAATTGATAACATCACAATTTCTGACATGAACACTTACCGCGACATTATTAAAGGGCTTGGATATTTTGATAAATCCTGCGGATTTATCTGCGGTAAAGATGAAATGAAAGGCTGGTCGCCTCTTGAAGTATGTCAGCTTATAAATACAACAAAGGATGTTTATGGAAAGCTTGAGCCGCTGCTTTCTCCTTTTACCCGCGAAGATGAAATTAACTATGTAAAGTTCTGTCTTGGAAATCTTTATCACGAGCTTTGCCACCGCTTTGTTCATGCTTCCCGCGAAAAAAATATTGAAAAATTCCGCGGTACCTGTAAGTTTTTCTTCTTCCTGATTCAAAACCTTCATTATCTTGAAACCGGTAATTTTATCCTAAAGAAAGCGGATTTGAAAAATGCCGTTTCCGAAGCAGATCGCCGCGTTCTTGAGTTTGCAGCTCTTCCGGACTCCTTTGATTTTGACGCCGCCCTTGAAGAACTTTTTGTCTGGTGCCAGAATGCCTTTAAACGATTAGGGGAATTATAATGAGTGAATTAAAAATCAGAGATGCACAGCTTGAAGACGCAGCAAAGCTTGTTGAAATTTACAGTTACTATGTTTTAGATACAGCCGTTTCTTTTGAATGTACTGTCCCAAGCGTGGAAGAATTTACCGACCGCATCAAAAATATAAAAACAAAATATCCGTATCTTGTTTGCGAAAAAGACGGAAAGATAATCGGTTATGTTTACGCCGGTGCGTATAGTCCTCGTGCGGCTTATAACTGGACTGCCGAAACTTCAATTTATATCGATAAAGATTGTCGCCGAAACGGGGCAGGGGCTTTGCTTTATAAAGAATTAGAAAAGCAATTGAAGGAAAAGGGAATTGTAAACCTTTTGGCCGGTGTTGCTTTTTGTGAAAATGAAGACGAATATCTTACTAATGACAGCCAGAAGTTTCATTTGAAGATGGGCTATAGCGAGGTTGCTCACATGAAAAGCGTGGGCAAAAAATTTGAACGCTGGTACGATATCAAGTGGTTCCAGAAAAAAATCTAAAGAGAAAAATCAATCAAACTAAGGTGATTTTAAACTTTCCCTTCTGGTAATCGTTTGTAATTCCGTCATCTTCATAAAGCTCAAATGGCTGGCAGTTTCCTTCTTTGTCTGCGAAACGAAGGATTTCTTTTTTTGTTGGAATGGTGCTGCCTTCTCTAACAAAAAGTGGAATCTTAGAAATTTCTGAAGGAATACTAATCCACTGTCCGCCTTCATAATAATTTCCTGTCCACCAGTCATACCAGCCGCAATCAGACGGAAGATATACTTTTGTCGATTTTTCAATTTCAATTGGTTTTGTGACCGGGCACACCATAATAGCAGGACCAAACATAAACTGTGAAGAAATATCCAAAGCGACTTTATCTTTAAACTCTACAAAAAGCGGGCGGATAAACATTTCATCATTTTTCCAGACCTTTGCAGCAACAGAATAAATATATGGCATAAGGTTATAACGCAGCTTTATAAAATCTGTAATTGCGTTGTAAAAAACATTTGTTTCATCTTCAAAAGCCCACGGCTCGCGGCGGCAGTCTGTACCATGGGCACGGAACATCGGTAAAAACGCGCCAAGCTGAAGCCACCTTGTATAAAGCTCACGGTAAGCAGGATCTGAAGTTGTGTCGTCATATTCACCGTTCCAATACCAGTTTATTCCTTTTTTTACAAAGAAAGCACCAATATCAAAAGTCCAGTACGGAATCCCGGAAAGACTAAACTGAATTGCTGCGACCAGCTGATTTTGGAGAGTCTTCCATGAAGCACTTGTATCTCCGGACCAGAGAGTTACTCCAAGCTTTTGACTTCCGTTCCAGCCACTTCTTGTAAGAATAAGTATGCGCCTGTCAGGAAAATCTTTTTTCTGGCCTTCGTACATTCCAAGTGCGTGATAGTAGCCGTATGCATTTGATTTTTCTACAGGCATTATGTCGCTTGTAGCATTTACATATTCGTTGAATTGAACTTGAGGAACCGGCTGTTCAAGGTGATTCCATTCCGGTGTAACAGGTTCACTGGAATCGCACCACCAGCTTTCTACTCCATAATTTGCAAGGCCTTCTTTTGCCTGTTTCCAGTAAAGCTCGCGTGCTTCTTTTTTAAAAGCATTGCAAATATTTACACCTGGCAACAGAGCATCATGTTCTTTCATTTCTTTATAGTTTTCTGATTTTTCATCCATCGTTGGCCAGATGGAAATCATAAAATGAACGTCGTGTTTATGAAGCTCTTCAATCATTTTATCTGGAGAAGGAAAGCGTTTTTTATCAAAGGATTTTTGTCCCCACATTCCGTCATCCCAGCTGAGCCAGTCAAGAA
>JAFZOJ010000090.1 GCA_017550685.1 Treponema sp.
GCGTGGGCGAGCAACAACGTTAATTGCAGTAAAGAGGCTAATAAAGAGTGGAAGCTGAATGAGAATAGTAAGGAAGGAGCGGAAAGGCTTCACATTCTTGCGCTTATAAAGATCCATCATCTGGAGAGATTCGAGCTGGCGATTACCCTTACAGTTCTTCTTAATCTCAGCAAGTTCTGGCTGGATTTCCTTCATAATGCGGGTCTGATGAAGCTGGCGCTTCATGAGTGGCCACATAAAGATCTTTACGATAATAACAAATAGGATAATAGCGATACCAAAGTCGCCAACGAGAGAATAGATCGCAAAAAAGATATTCACGATTGGGCGAACGATGAGCATATCAATTAAATCAAACATTTTTTACACACTCCCTAATAGGGTTAATTATATCTTTTTTGTCTCAATAAGTAAATCGTGAACTAGAGAGCGGAGCTCCTCAAAGTCCATGGTGAGGATTTCTTTTGAATAAATGACAAATATATAATCAAGGCTTTCCTTGAAGTTTGGATGCTCGAGGCGGATAGCCTCATAGATACGACGGCGAATGCGGTTGCGGCCGACGGCGGACTTTAATACTTTTTTGCTAACTACTACCGCGAAGCGCTGGTGGCTACGCGCGTTCACAGCAAAAACCAGGGAGATCTTTGACCCCCTGATGGTTTTGCCGTGCTGATAGGTATGTCTTACCCCACCACGTGAATGAAATCTGTATCTTTTAGATAACATCGCTTAAGCAGTAAGGCGTTCGCGACCCTTAATGCGACGGCGAGCGAGGACCTTGCGGCCATTCACCGTAGCGTTGCGTTTACGAAAACCGTGCTCAACTTTGCGCTGGCGCTTGTGAGGCTGATAAGTACGCTTTGGCATAAATATTTTCCTGACTTTCTAATTATTGTTTTATTAATCAAATTATGTCTATTATAATGATTTTTTCCACATTTTTCAAGTTTTTTTCCACAAGTTTCTTCCCTGTTCTTCGTAGGTATGTGGAAAAATCTAATCTGTTACTGCGTTTCAACTATTAGAATATATTTTAAATTTCTTTTTTAACTGTGGAAAACTCTGTATAATAAAGGGGAGAAAAGGAGGTCAAATGCCTAACGAATGGCAATCAGTTTTGGACGAAATTGAAGAGAACGTCAGCGAGACGGCCTTCAAGACTTACTTCAGTAAGGTCAAGTTTGACAAGATTGATGACACCCTACAAATCATTGTTCCGAGCGTCTTTATTAAGAAGCAATACGAAGGAAAATATAAGACCGCTATCCTTGATGCCTTAAAGGCGGCGAAGATTGATTATAAAAAGCTTGAGATCGTCGAAAGCAAGGAACCAACTAAGGGTCCGATCCGCGGCGGCGTGAAGGTCGAAAAAACTCAGCCTATTATTAATACCACTAGCGCTCCGACAAAGAAAAGCCTGAATACTGCAAAATCTGGACTTCGACCAGAATATACTTTAGACAATTATGTAGTCGGTAAAAATAACGACCTCGCCGTGAGCGCCGCAAAGGCCGTGATCGAAAATCCCGGTAAACGCTATAATCCATATTTTATATATGGAAGCTCCGGTTCCGGTAAGACTCACCTTATTCAAGCCATCGGTAATGCTATCCACGAGAAATACCCAGAAAAGAAGGTGCGTTACGTTACGACCGAAGAGTTCTATAACGACTTTATCGTTTCTATCCAGAAAAAACTTGACGGCTTTAAGGAAAAATACCGCAAAGTCGACGTTTTGATCGTCGACGACTTCCAGGGTATTGTCGGAAAGGAAAAGTCCCAAGAGGAATTCTTCCATACTTTCAATGACCTTTATAAGGAAAACAAGCAGATTATTGTTAGTAGCGATAGGCTACCAAACCAGATCGCCACAGTCGACCCGCGCCTCTCTTCCCGTTTAACCATGGGTCTCCCAGTAGATATCCAGATGCCCGGATTCGAAGAGCGCTGCGCAATTATTAAGATGAAGGCCGAACTACTCGGAGCAGATCTCGATAGCCAAACCGTCGAGAAACTTGCCGAAGCAGTTAATACTAATATTCGCGACCTCGAGGGTGCACTACATAGAGTCTTGGCGCTCGCGGAACTCAGAGGAGTTCCAACCGTGGATATCGTAAATGACCTCACCGCTATTTCTGCCGGAACCGGCACGAAGCGCCTTTCGCCAAAACAAGTCATTGAGCGTGTAGCTAAATATTACGGTCTCACCGCAAAGGATCTTCTTGGAACTAGTCGTCTAAAAGATATTAAAAATGCCCGCCAGGTTGCAATGTTCCTCTTAAACGAAGAACTCAACCTCAGCACAGTAAAGATTGGTCTCGAATTTAAGAAGGATCACACCACTATTATGCATGGTATTAAGATGGTGAATAATAATCTTAAGAATGATTTCTCTTTCCGTGAACAAATTTCAGAGTTGAAGGCAAAGATTTATGCAAACTAATTGTGAAAAACTTGTTCAAAAGTATGAAGAAAAGTCCGTTAAAAACTTGTGCGCAAAATTTGTGGAAAAATTCACCGCTTTTAGTTTTACCCACAAAGTTGGTGGTTTTTCACAAATAATTAGTAGTTTTTCGCAGCAGTTTTATACATGGTTTTTAAAGGTTTTTCATCTTAAAAAGAGGAGTTTTTTACACATTTTACACATAGCTTACTATTACTACTAAATATATAAAGGAAGGAAGGAAAAGGATGAAAGTTGAAGTTCTACAAGAAAGACTAGCAAAAGCATTAAATATTGTTAGTCGTGTAGCAGCTAGCACTAAAGCTGGTCTACCAATACTTAGCAATATTCTCATTAGAGCTGATGGGAAGCAATTAATATTAACTGCAACTAATTTAGAGTTAGCGACGGTTGAATACGTAAATGCAAAGATTCTAGAAGAAGGTACTATTACTGTACC
>JAFZOJ010000091.1 GCA_017550685.1 Treponema sp.
CTGATGATGTAAGAAACATAAAATTCTGAACAATAAAAATGAGTATAATTGCAATAAACGAAACTAAAGCATAAATTATATTCTTCATTTTATCTATTCTTCTATAAGCGCCCCAGTGCGGGCGTCCACATAACAATTATTATATGTATCCTTGATAAAAGTCTTATACTGTAAAAAGTGTCGGTATAAAACTTTTAATTGAATACGTATTTGCTTATTTTATCATAAAATATGGTTAAAAGATAGGATTTTATACGGAAAAGCATAAACTACTAATCAACTAAAGGAATACAATTTATATCCGTAGTAACATTCGGGCTTAAAAACTCACGTTTCATCTGCCAGCCATCACAGATCCAGGACTTGGCGAGGGTGATGGAGCCTCGGCCGTAGGAGTTTGTAATCTGGTCTACGGCATCCATGAGGCGTCTTTTTTTGATGTCTTCTTTTGGATCTATCCAGAGCCAGCCCTGATATTGGGCGGGCATTATGTCTAAGAGAGTTACCATTATTACCTTGTAGCCATAGCCTTTGCGGTAAATGTGAGGGAGTGCCATTCTTGCAGCGTTTACTATATCCGGGGTATAGGAAGTGAGGCGTGGAAGCTGGACTATTACGCCGTTTGAATACTGGCTGTTTATGTCATCTGAATAATAGTTGCAGGTGGAGATTGTGACTTGTACGGCCTGACATTCACAATTCTGCTGGCGGAGTCTTTCTACTGCAATTTCTGTGTACTGGACTAAGGCACATTCTAGGATTTCTATACTTTCAACTTTGACTGAAAACTGGCGGCTTGAGGTGATTACTTCTTTCTTTTCTCTAGTGATTTTTTCTACTGAGCGGATGCCGTTTAGTTCCTGAACTGTTGCAAAACCTTGAATTGTTAGAAGTCTTTTTGCATCGCATAATGGCATGTGCTTTAGCATAAGGGCGTTTTTGATTCCGTGGAGTAAAAGCTTTTGTGCACGTGCTGGACCTATTCCCCAGATTGTTCCGCAGTCTACAGATTCGAGAAGAGCATCTACTTCGCGCGGATTATAGACAAAAACTCCGCCATGTTCCTTTGCTTTTTTGTTGTAGAGCTTGGCCAGAGTTTTAGTTGGGGCAGCTCCTACGCAGATAGGAATACCGACTTCTTTTGCAATGCGTCGTTTAAGGTCATGGCCGATTTCTTCATAGTCTTTTATAGACCAGTTACATTTATCGAAAAAGAGAAAGCTTTCATCTATTGAATATTCTTCTATATCTGGAGCATATTCCATATATATAGAAGTAATTCGCCTTGAAATATCTGCGTAGAGGGTGTAGTTACTGGAAAAGATTGTGATGCCTTTCCAGTTGCAGATATCACGTACTTTGAAATAGGGGTCGCCTCGTTTGATTCCGCAGGCTTTGGCTTCTTTATTTAAGGCGATAATGATACCGTCATTGTTGGAAAGAACTGCTACCGGCTTATTGCGTAAGTCCGGGCGGTAGATTTGTTCACAGGATGCATAAAAGCTGTTTC
>JAFZOJ010000092.1 GCA_017550685.1 Treponema sp.
CCTATGCCGTTGTATGCAAGATAATATTTGTCTTTGTTATGTATGTTTTTTTTGATTTATTTTTTGAATTATAATCGATTATGATAAAATTTTATTGCGAGAAATTGTACAAAAAGTATTGCAGTCAGCAATGTCAGCTACGAGGTTCCCCTTCCCTTGCATGAATTTCTACCCACGCCGGAAGGAAAATCTCCATCCGGGCTGATCAGGCCCGTATTTTGTGTGCCCAGCATGGGCAGTATCTATAGGGTGAAAATCCCGAACTCGGCCGCTGGTGGCAAGAGTTAGTGAATCCCAAGGTGTGCTCCGTGAGGAGTAGGCTGAAAGGAGGGCCTAGCACTGCCCTTTACCCACAAGTTCCTCTTAGCGTGGCCCTGTCACCGTATGCTCTTTTTGTCTGACCTCTAATTTTTCTATCTGAGTATTACACTTTATAGAACTTATTCCTTACATCTTTCTTGAAGACATAAGATCATATAAGGAACGAGGAAGATAAATGCGTATTTCTTTTTGCATAATAAAATTGATTGCTGAGTTTTATTGATAAAATTTCCTAATCTACTATGGTATCAACAAACTCTTACTAATTTATAATTAAAAAGTTTTAAACATTCGTAGTAATTCTGAAGAATCACATACCCTCGACAATAAACAGAAAAACCTGGTTCTGGGTCACATTTTCGACCAAGATAACCTCCCATATGTGCAACAGTTCTCACAGCCATACCAAGATAGGTAGGCGCATTTAGATTCTTTTTTGCTGCATAACGCCGTAAAATTTCCAATTCATATTCATCAAAGAATATATCCGGCGGCAAATTTGGAACTTCACGACCCATTAATGTCATAAGCATAATACGCCAGGCTACAAGCATTGTAATGGCAAGACCACGACGTAAACGATCGGCAGTTCTAAAACCTATTTCTTTAATGTGACATCCATCTTTTATAAGACGATGCCATTCCTCAATTCTCCACCGTCTGAGGTAAAAATTGATACAATTTTCAATATCATCGAGTGTATGAATTGGTAGATTAGTTATCAAAAACCATTCAACCTTTTCATCATCTTTTGGTTGATCAATTTCACCAGCGTAAACTAAATTTACGTTCATAGGTGATTTATCTTTTGCTCTGTCTGGTGCACTAATATATACAGTAACAGAGCTAAGACGTAGAGTAGCTTTACGTCTCGCTCTTCTTTTCTTTTTTACTTGTTTACTAAGTTTTGGGCGCTCACTCTGACGTTCGACAGTGAACTCTTTTTTTCCTTTACTTTCTGCTCTCAAACCAGTAGCAAAGAGTTTCTCAGAATGTTGCTCTCCGTCTTTATTCACAATTGTGCGATCAGTTGCTCTTCCTAAAAAGTAAATATTAGGACAATTATCACGAATTTCTGATATAAATTCATTAAAAATCATTTCACGGTCGCCAACACAAACCAATTGTGTACCCGGAAGACATTCAGCCAATTCGTTCACAAATATTGCATGTTTAACCCACTTATACGTAGATTTTTCCTCTAAAGGTATTGCTGAATAGTCTATTTTTTTTCCTTCCTCCTTTTCCCTTTCTTGAGGCGCACTTATGCTTACATTTAAAATGCCCAAATGAAAACCGTCCACAGTAAAAGCATGCGTTGTGTGGATCTTAAGCCCGTAACTCTTAGCTCCTGTTTGATTTGCAGACAAATATCCTAAGCCCTCGATACCCTGTTTGCTGGTTAAAACCAAATCAGTTGTATCTTGGACACACAAGACCACTTCTTCATTTGCCATCCGCCTTATTGTTTGAAGTAAATGCGAATGGAGAATGGAATATTCGTTTATATTTGATTTTTTATTTTCTATCCACCGATAGAATCTTTTTGCTGCGTTTTTGTCTCCTTTAGAAATAGTTGTTAAAAACATTTGTGGATTTTTGTTATACTCCTTCACCATTTCCACAAATACTGATACCAGACGAGCATCAGCGAAGTCTGTATCAGCAAGTTCAGTCTCCCAAAACGTTTCATTTGCCCCTAACCAATCTTCTTTGGGAAGTGCATAACGGCCACTATCATTAGAAAGTCCCATAATTTGCCGAAAATTTTCTTCTAACGGCAAAACAAATACTATTTTCTTTGCCGCCTCAATAATCAATGGAGAGGCATACACAGGAGTCACACGTGTCCACTTTGCTTTGTGGCAAATTTTGCGCAAAAAAGGCGTGTCAATAATTGTTTCTAACAATACTGGAACAATACCATATTTTGCCTCAAAATCCTTTTTGCACGATTCGACACTGAGCAATAGGAATTTTAGTGCTAAATCTTCACTGATAGCACTGGAAAAATGCAAATTACCCATGCGTACAATAAAATCCAGCTTTTGCAGACGTTCTTCTTGACTCCATCCCAACCATAAATCCCTATCTTTCAAATTTGGGAGAGTAGTAAAAAAAGACACTCCTCCAACAAGGGCTCCTTCATAGTAAAAAAGATACTTGATTTCTCGTCCTACTATGAAAAGAGGCTGCTGAAAACTCGATTGCACTGATGCATACCAAAGATTTTTCTCCTCATTCGTCTCAACTAATACCAAATTGACCTTTCCTTCAACGGAATCCGTCTGTGATTGAGAGAGTAAAGGGGGAAGTTTTATCTTTCCTTTTGGTCTGAAAATTTGCACCGGCAGAGAGAAAAGTTTCTTTTTCGCAAGAATCCTCAAAGCAGAAATGCAGGTAGAAATCTGAGATTTCCCCAGCGCATCAAAAAAAGAGAATTCTTCACAAACGGCAGAAGCTATTGCCGTAACTGTTTTGTTCTCGGGCCTTGCTACAATGGAACGGACAATTGTTAAATTTTCGGGCTGAGATATCGTCCGTTTGATTTGTTTGCGAAGTTGAATGTTCATGTAGTTCTTCTGACACAAGATCTAAGAAAAGTTAAGACTATTGTCAGAAAATTTTGCAAACAATAAGACTTCGCACAGAAAGCGGATTTTCGCTTCAA
>JAFZOJ010000093.1 GCA_017550685.1 Treponema sp.
AACAAGGAACACACTCTTCAGGTTATGGACGGCCCTGACTTCCCTGATATGTTCAAGCCACTCGCAAGCGCACAGGGAAAAGCACTCGCAGAACTCCGCAAGCGTGATGATGTTCGCTGGACATTTATCAGCCCGGCTGGTGACTTCCAGGCAGATGCGCCAAAAACCGGAAAATGGCTCTGGGGAGGCGAAGAACTCACTCTCAATTCAAAAGGCGAAAGCATCATCAGCTATGCAGACTATGCGGCAGCTTTGGTTGAAGAAATCACAAAGGGAAACAACATTCAGAAGCGCATCTCTCTTGTAAGAGAATAAACACGACATAAAAGAGGAAACATATGACAGAATCACAGATTACAATTCACGACATTGCGGAAAGCTTAGACAACGTAGGCCTTCAGTATATGGCAACTATCGGTCTGGACAGTAAGCCTAAGGTTCGCCCGGTACAGTACATGGTTGTACGTGACGGTAAGCTGTGGTTTTGCACTAACTCGCAGAAGGCGATGTATGCAGAAATGCAGGCCTCGCCCTTTGTGGAACTCTGCGGAAGCCGGCTTGAAGAAGATGAAATTGCAACTAACTGGATAAGGTTCAGCGCAGAGGTTGTTTTCCCGGATGAAACAGATGAAGATACCCACGCTCTCGTAAAGGAAGTTAAGACCGCCATCATGGAAAAGAGTGCGATCGTACATGAGCTTTACAAAAACGACCCGAACAATCCGATTTTTAAGGTGTTTTATCTTAAAAACATTCAGGGAAGCTTCTGTAATCTTGGGCACGTAAAAGGTCTTGAAGATAAAGCAGATTCTGCAAAGCCGGTGGATTTTTCACTGTAAATATTTTGATGGAGGTGCAGGATGGAAAAAGAGATTCTTAAGCTCAAAGAAGCAGTTGCTCAGGCTGATACAATCGTAATCGGTGCGGGAGCAGGTCTTTCTACCAGCGCAGGCTTTACTTACACCGGTGAACGTTTCGATAAACATTTTGCAGATTTCCACGCTCGCTATGGCTTTACCGACATGTATTCCGGCGGATTTTATCCATACAAAACGCTCGAAGAAAACTGGGCATTCTGGAGCCGCTACATCTGGATTAACCGCTACATGGATGCACCAAAACCTGTTTACAGCGATTTGCTGAACCTCGTCCGCGACAAAGATTATTTTGTCCTCACCACAAATGTTGACCACTGTTTCCAGAAAGCAGGATTTGATAAAAAGTGCCTTTTCTATACTCAGGGCGATTACGGTCTTTTCCAGTGCTCAGAGCCATGTCACCTGAAAACGTATGATAATAAAGAAATGGTTCGAAAAATGGTGGAAGCACAGGGGAGTCGGTGGTTGAGCCTGTCGAAAACACCATTAAAAGAAGGCCTTTCTGGCGGCGCAATGACAATCCCCACAGACCTCATTCCCCACTGCCCTGTTTGCGGAAAACCGATGAGCATGAACCTTCGTGCAGACGACACCTTTGTTCAGGACGAAGGATGGTACAAGGCGGCAGAACGATATGAAAACTTTATCCGAACCCGAAAGCTAGACTCTGACGGCAAAGTGCTCTTTTTAGAACTAGGCGTGGGCGGAAATACTCCGGGAATCATCAAATATCCCTTCTGGCAAATGACCGCACGAAATCCTAACGCAACTTACGCCTGCATAAACTTTGGCGAAGCAGTCGTTCCCCGCGAACTTGCAGACAAATCAATCTGCGTAAATGCGGATATTGGAGAAGCTCTAAAGCTTGTTCAATAAAAGTTACAGGAGTGCTATACTGACGTTATGAAAATCAGTGTAAGATTTACAGCAGCGGTTCATACCCTGCTCTGCATTTATTATTTTTCAAAAGATAACCGTGTGACTTCTGAATTTATTTCGGGAAGTACTGGCGTGAATGCTGTTATTATCAGAAAGATTCTGCTCCAGCTCCAGAAA
>JAFZOJ010000094.1 GCA_017550685.1 Treponema sp.
ATAATAAGTCAAGATTAATTATTTGATATTTTTAGAAATAATCCTTTTCAACCCGGATGTCCTCTAAATTTCGTACTTGTACCCACTTCCACTTCTTCGGTATCTCAATCGGTACATCCGTAGGAGCTTCACCAATCTGCTCGACTTCTGGCTCTGAATCAAGCTGAGACACAAGTCTCCCTGATATAGCTTCTTGCAATATGGAAGCCCACAATTCTTCGCCTGTCACTGTTTCCCCCCAAGCTTCTCCAAAATACTACTCAAAGCGGTATCAATCCGATCTTGCAGTTCCTTACGCTTCTGATGATACTGAGCTATACTCACGAGCGAAAAGATCTTCCGTTTTTCTCTTTACCTGATTAGACTATCTTATCGCCTATTTTCAGCACCTTCTTCAGAACTCAATTTTGTTCTATCCCCCTCAAGAAACAATACTTCGGGAGATTTTTAATATGAGCAAGGCAAAGAAGATGACAAAAAATCAAATACAACAGGCAAATGACCCTCAAGGGAACATAGTACGCTTTCTCATCGGCTTTTTGACTAAATTTTTGCCTTTAACTCTTTGTCAACGAATAGCTGTGATATTTTTCATACTTGCCGACCTCCCAACAAAACGTATCTGTGTTCTTACAGGGATGAGCGATAAAGTCGTACGGAAAATCGGGAACGACATGAAAACTTTGCCTCTGTATTCTCTTCTGACGATTAAAAAAGGGTCTGGTCGCCCATGCGATCTTGAGAAATGCGAAGAACAAATCAAAAATGAACTTAAGACGAAAAATTACTTCTCGCGACAGCAGATAGCCGACATGATCTGGGAAAAATTTAAAGTGCGAATCAGTTTATCAGCAGTTGGCAAATATCTGAAAAAATGGGGCTTCAAAAAGCTGAAGGCCGGCTCATTTCCAGCGAAGGCTGACCCTGAAAAGCAGGCTTCATTTTATGAGAACACCCTGCATCCATTGATGGAGAAAGCAAAGAATGGAACAATAGCCCTTTTGTTTATGGATGCATCTCATTTTGTTATGGGCTGTGACTTTCTTGGTTACGTTTATTGTCTTGTACGCAGATTTCTTGCAACTGGCTCAGGGCGTAACCGATACAACGTTCTTGGCGCACTGGATTTTGTCACCAAGAAAGTTCTTACAATTACAAATGAGAAGTACATAAACGCCGTTGCCGTTTGTGATCTCCTAAAAAAAATAGCCGATGAATACAAGGGGCAAATAGTTCATATCATTCTGGATAATGCCAAATACCAAAAATGTAAACTTGTAACAAATCTTGCAGCAGAACTTGGAATTATCCTTGAGTATATCCCACCATATAGCCCCAATTTAAATCTCATTGAGAGACTCTGGAAATTTGTAAAAGCACAAATTCGCACTGTAACTTACGAAAATTTTGACGAATTTAAGGTTGCAATCGATAGGACAATTGACAGTACAACAAAAGAAAACAAGCCCAAGATAGACCATTTAATAGGAGAGAAAATTCAGCTCTTCAATTTGCAAAAAATAAGCTCAGGAACCTACGAAGGGGTGGTTCCCAGATCTTCACAGGCAGCTTAACCGGGGGCGCCCCAAAGCGGAAGATCTTTTCGCTCGTGAGTATATCATTCTCGACAATGCCAAATATCAGGTATGCAATGCTGTCAAAATGAGGGCCGAGCAGCTTGGTATCAAACTGGTATATCTGCCTCCGTATAGCCCTAATCTGAATCTTATC
>JAFZOJ010000095.1 GCA_017550685.1 Treponema sp.
CAAAATCATTCCGGTTGGCTCGGTGCTCACTATGGTTGGAACCGGTAGTGAAATGAACGGTGGTTCTGTAATCACAAATCACGCGCAGAAGCTTAAGATTGGTCATGTGTTTGGCGAAGAAGTTTTCCCGAAGTTTGCAATTCTTAATCCTAAGTACACCTACACTCTTCCTCAGCGTCAGATGGTAGCAGGCATTTTTGATATTATGAGCCACATCATGGAGCAGTATTTTTCCGGCAACGACGACAACACAAGCGACTACATTGCAGAAGGCCTTATGAAGTCTTTGATTCACGCCTCACGCATTGCAGTAAAGGAGCCTCAGAATTATGAGGCCCGCAGTAACATCATGTGGACTGCAAGCTGGGCACTCAATACTCTGATCGGTAAGGGAAAGACTCAGGACTGGATGGTTCATATGATTGGTCAGTCTATCGGTGCCTTTACAGACGCAACACACGGAATGACACTTTCGGGTGTTTCTCTCCCATACTATCGCCTCATCATGAAGGACGGACTTCCAAAGTTTGTACGCTTTGCAAAGAATGTCTGGGATATTCAGGAGGCAGGTTTTTCTGATGAACAAATTGCAGAAGCTGGCCTTAGTGCAATGGAAGACTGGATGAAAGAAATCGGCGTGTGCCTTCACATTGCAGAGCTTGGCGTTACCCCGGATATGTTTGATGGAATTGCAAAAGGCTCGTTCATTCTGGACGGCGGCTACCGAAAACTCACACACGAAGAAATTGTAGAAATATTGAAACAGAGTATGTAGGAGGACTCATATGAAAAAACTTATTTTATCACTTTTAATAGGAGCATTTGTAATGACAGGACTTTCTGCAAAGACAGCTTTTGTCTACTTCAGCGCAACAGGCACAACAGAAAAAATGGCAAAAAATGCCGCTACCGCAATGGGAGCCGACATCTTTGAAATCCAGCCGGTTCACAAATACACCGATGCAGACTTAAACTGGCACGACAAAAAATCACTCACTACAATTGAATGCAACGACCCGAAAAGCCGTCCAGCAATTGCAAACAAAATCGACATTTCAGACTACGACACCGTAGTTTTGTGTTACCCAATCTGGTGGGCTTATGCTCCAAAAATAATGTACACCTTTGTAGAAAGCCAGAAGTGGGAAGGAAAAAATATCATCGCTCTCTGTACAAGCGGTGGAAGCGGTCTTGGCCGCAGCGGTTCTGACCTTGCAAAATATGCAAAAGGCGCTGTTTTCAAAGGCGGAAAAGACTTCACCCGCGGAAGCGGCGAAGACATCAAGAAATATATTGAAGGACTTTTGAAATAACCCACGGAGGAGTATATGAAAAAGCTGATTTCATCAATTTTACTTGCACTGGGAGTTTTAACTATGGCAAATGCAGTTGAATACAACGCACCGTCATCGGACTTTGTTCTGATTATGGGCGGTTCTTTTACAATGGGAAGCCCGGAAAACGAAGACTGGCGCAGTAATGATGAAACTCAGCATCGTGTAACTGTATCTTCATTTTATATGAGTAAGTATGAAGTTACACAAAAGCTTTATAGCGAAGTTACCGGTAAAAATCCAAGTTCCTTTAATGGAGACAAGCTTCCTGTAGAAAGCGTTACCTGGCTTGAGGCAGTTGAATTCTGCAATGCGTTGAGTAAACGTGACGGACGTACTCCTGTTTACACAATTTCAGGCGGCGGCACAACAGTCAGCTGGAACCGGGAAGCAAACGGCTACAGACTCCCGACCGAAGCAGAATGGGAATATGCAGCCCGTGCCGGAACTACAACTCCTTTTTATAGCCGCAAAGTTCCCGGAGCAGATGATGTAAACTTTTACGGACACTATCCTTATCAGATTGAACAGAATTATTTTAATGATGAAGTTCTTGAAACCCGTCCTGGAGTTTACCGCGGAAAGACAATTCCTGTAGGAAGCTTTAACGCAAATCCAAACGGACTTTACGACATCTACGGAAACGTAGGCGAATGGTGCTTTGATTTTTACGGAGATTATGGTGCTTCGGCAGACTCAGCAATCACAGGTGCGACAAACCCGACAGGACCTGCAACTGGAACTCGACGCGTAAACCGTGGCGGCGGCTGGAATGATTTTGGAAAGAACCTGCGTTCTGCATACAGAGCCACAGCCGAACAGAACACCCCGCTTTACAATGTAGGAATCCGCCTTGTCTGCAATGCCGACGACTCTGTCAAAGGAACCGTTACAACAACAGAAATCAAATCAACTTCAAATACAAAAGTCAAAAAAGCCCTTATCATTTTTTATTCCTGGAGCGGAAACACAAGAGGAGTTGCCCGCGAAATTGCAAAACAAACAGGTTTTGACAGCATAGAAATTGAACTTGTAAAACCATATTCCACAGATTACAACACGGTTTTGAACGAAGCCCAGCGCGACCAGCACAAACAGGCACGCCCGGCTCTCAAAACCAAAATAGACCCTAAAAAATGGGCAGAGTACGACACAATCATCATAGGCTACCCAAACTGGTGGGCTTCAATCCCGATGCCGATTGCAACCCTGCTCGAAAGCTACGATTTTTCTGGAAAAACGATTCTCCCGTTCTGTTCACACGGAGGCGGAAGATTCGGTCAGAGTCTTACTGCAATTGCAAAGCTCGCGCCAAAAGCGAAAATCGGGTTAGGACTTTCGATTCACTATTCAGGCGGAAGCAGTCTTTCAAAAGACGTAGAAAAATGGCTTAAGAAAAACGGAGTAAAATAAAAGCATTAAGAGAGGAAACACTATGAAAGTATTAATTCTAAACGGAAGCCCAAGATCAAATGGAAATACCAGCATTGCAGTAAATGAGCTGGCAAAGATTTTTGCAGAAGAAGAAATTGAAACCGAAATTGTTCAGCTTGGAAACAAGGATATCCGCGGTTGTATTGCTTGTGGTTCGTGCTTTAAAAACGGCAAGTGTGTTTTTGATGATATGGTAAATGAACTTGCTCCTAAGTTTGAGGCGGCTGATGGTCTTGTTGTTGCAAGTCCTGTTTATTATGCTTCGGCAAATGCAACTCTCATTGCTGCTTTAGATAGACTTTTTTACAGCACTCATTTTGATAAAACAATGAAGGTAGGAGCCAGCGTTGTTGTTGCCCGCCGTGGGGGATGCTCTGCTACCTTTGATGAATTGAACAAGTATTTTACAATCTGCGGAATGCCGGTTGCGTCGAGCCAGTATTGGAATTGTGTTCATGGCCGTGAAAAGGGAGAAGCCGAACTTGATGCCGAAGGCTTACAGACAATGCGTACTCTTGCCCGTAACATGAGTTTTTTAATGAAGAGCATTGCACTTGGAAAAGAAAAGTTTGGTCTTCCTCAAAAAGAAGAATGGCAGCCAACACATTTTATAAGGAAGTAAAATGAAAAAACTGATTTCAATTTTAATTGCTGCTATACTTCTTACAGCGACAGCCTGTGCAGCAGGCAACAAAGAGGTTTCGACAGGCTCAACCACCGATAACACAAAAGGAGTTCTTCCGATGAAACTCAACATTCAGATTGACAATGGCACAAGCAAACATAATCTTACCGCAACGCTTTACGATAATTCTTCCTCACGCGCACTGGTGGAGCTTATTCAAAAAGCCCCTGTAACAATCGATATGCACGATTTTTCAAACTTTGAAAAAGTCGGAGATTTACCAGTAACACTTCCCCGCAACGACACACCAACCAACACAGACGCAGGTGACCTTATTCTATACTTGGGCAAACGTTTTGTAATCTATTACGATAAAAACAACTGGGACTTTACCCCACTTGGAAAAGTTGACGGCGTGACAAAAGCCGAACTTAAAAAGATTCTTGGCGAAGGAAACGTTACGGCGGTGCTGATATGTTCAGGACAATGAGGAGATTCAGATGGCTAAGACATTAATC